>NZ_CP022372.1:2952500-3620000 GCF_002220095.1 Bosea sp. AS-1 | reverse complement strand
GCCGGCGCCTACGAACTTGCCTTCCGCAAGGACGTGCCGGCCCGCGCCGTCATTTCCGAATATGTCGCGGTGGCCCGTGCGTTCTATGACGGCGAGGAGATCGGCATGGTCAACGCCGTGCTCGACAAGATGGCCCGCGAATTCCGCGCCGACGAGTTCGACGTTCCGGCGGCGTAGTTTTTTGCACCTCGATCGTCATCCCGGATCGGCGCCGCTGGCGCGGCTTGTCCGGGATGGCCATGGAACGGCCGAGGAATTTGGTTCGATGACCGATAACCAGCGCCCCGGCGAATTCGAGCTGATCGAACGCCATTTCGCGCCGCTGGCCGGGCCGGGTGGCCTCGGCCTCCTCGACGATGCCGGGCTGCTCCGGCCTGGCCGCGGCTACGAAGTCGTCGTCACCGCCGATGCCCTGGTCGCCGGCGTGCACTTCTTCCCGGATGATCCGCCGGCGGCGATCGGCTGGAAGGCGCTCGCCGTCAATCTTTCCGACCTCGCCGCCAAGGGCGCCAGGTCCGAGGGGTTCGTCCTGACCATCGCCCTGCCGCGCGACTGGACCGAAGGCTGGATCGTCGATTTCGCCGCCGGCCTCGGCAAGCTCGCCAGGCAAGCGGGCTGCCCGCTGATTGGCGGCGACACGGTCTCGACCGCCGGTCCGTTGACCCTCTCGATCACCGCTTTCGGCACCGTGCCGGCAGGGAGGATGGTTCGCCGCGCCGGCGCGAAGGCGGGAGATCTCGTGCTGGTCTCGGGCACGATCGGCGACGGCGCGCTCGGCCTCAAGGTCCACGGCCCGGACAAGCCGGAATGGGTCGCCGCGCTGGATAGTGGGCAGCGCGATTTCCTTGCCGATCGTTATCTGCATCCGCAGCCGCGCACGCTCCTGGCCGAGGCGCTTCAGCGCCATGCGAGTGCCGCGATGGATATTTCGGACGGGCTCGTCGGCGATCTCGCCAAGCTCTTGAAGACCTCCAATGTCGGCGCCGAGATCAATCTCGATGCGGTTCCGCTCTCTGCTCCGGCCCGCGCCGTGCTCATGGCTGCTCCCGCATTGGCGGAACTGGCCTGGACCGGAGGAGACGACTACGAAATTCTCTGCGCAGTGCCGGAAGGAGATTATTCTGCTCTGGCTGCGGCGGCTGCGGAGCATTCCGTTCCGCTGACGCCGATCGGCCGGATCATCCCGGAGGCGGGCGCGGTGCGATACAGCGGGAGGGGCGGTGCGCAAGGCTTTGCGCGCGGCTCCTTCTCTCATTTCTGAAAGCGGCTCCACGCGGCGCCGCAGAACGGCGTGGCGATGAACCAGCATGTCCCGGTCGCCGAGGGCGACAGGCTCGCGAAGCGCAATGCGCTCATTCTCTCGGGCGCCCAGGCGCTCGGCGGCGCAAACCCGGCGATCATCGTTTCGCTCGGCGGCCTCGTCGGCGCCCAGCTTGCCTCGGACAAGACCTTCGCGACCGTGCCGGTCAGCCTGCTCCAGCTCGGGATCGCGGCCGGCGTCATTCCTGCTGCGATGCTCATGCGCCACCTCGGTCGGCGCGGCGGCTACCTTATCGGTGCTCTGGTTGGAGCCATGGGCGGAAGCTTGGCGGCGGGCGGGGTCGTATCGCGCCAATTCTGGTTGTTCTGTCTCGGCACCTTCGTTTGCGGGCTCTATGGCTCCTTCGTCCAGAGCTACCGCTTCGCTGCCGCCGATACCGCGAGCCCCGGTTTCCGGCCCCGCGCGATTTCCTGGGTCATGCTCGGCGGTCTCGCGGCAGGCATCATCGGCCCACAATCGGTCTATTGGACGCGGGACCTGACGCCGTCGGCCCCCTTTGCCGCGAGCTTCCTCGCGCAGGGCGCGCTCGCGTTGCTGGCGATCTGCATCGTCTCGCAACTGCGCGCGCCGCCGGTCAAGACCGTGCGCAGCGACCTCGGCCGACCTCTCGGCCAGATCATGCGCCAACCCAAATTCATCGCCTCGGTCATCGCCGCGCTCGTCGCCTACGGGCTGATGAGCTTCGTGATGACGGCCGCTCCCATGGCCATGGTCGCTTGCGGCCATTCGGTCGGCGATGCCGCGCTCGGCATCCAATGGCATGTACTGGGCATGTATGGACCGAGCTTCTTCACCGGCAAGCTGATCGAGCGCTTCGGCAAGGAGACGATCACGATCACCGGGCTTGCCCTGACGGCGCTGGCGGCGGTTGTCGGCCTGACGGGCCTGAGCGTTGGGCATTTCTGGCTGGCGCTGGTGCTGCTCGGCATCGGCTGGAATTTCGGCTTCATCGGCGCGACGGCATTGGTGACGGATTGCTATCGCCCCGAGGAGCGGGTGAAGGTTCAGGCTGCCAACGACTTCCTGGTTTTCGGCTCGGTCGCCATCGCGTCTTTCTCGTCGGGTGGCCTGCTGAGTCATGGCGGTTGGGAAGTGGTCAACTGGCTGGTCTTCCCGCCGATCGCGGTCGCATTGCTGCTGGTCGTCTGGCAGCGTACGCAGAAGCGTGCCGCCGCTCCGGCAACCTGAGTGGCGCTGGTCCGCGAGGAAGAGGATAAGAGATGAGCCAACGCGCGTTTCCGGTGGCCACGGGCCGCGTTCCGCCCGGAGCCATCGGTCATAACCGCGGCGTCGTGCGCCCGAACTACGCCTTCATGCCGCCGGAGGGCGTGCTCGTCAGCCGGCTGCCGCAGTATCAGGCGACGATCGCGCGCATTCTCGCTGCGCCGGTTCTGGGAGCGGCCTTCGCCCAATATGTCCTCGAGATCGCGCCTGGCGGCGGAACCACGGCCCCGTTCGCAGAGGAAGGCATCCAGCAGTTCTTCTATGGGCTGACAGGCGAGGCGACATTCGCCATGGCCGGCGATGCGCCGAAGCCGCTGGCCGCTGGCAACTTTGCCTATCTCCCGCCGGGCACGCCGTTCAGCCTGCGCAACGAGACGGCGGAGACGGTCCGGGTGCTGGCGCTGCGCAAGCGCTATGAGAGGGCTCCCGGCTTGGCCATGCCCGAGCCGATCCTGTCGCATCAGGATGAGGTGCCGATGACGAATCACACCGGCATGGAAGGGCGCGGCTTCCAGTTCCTGCTGCCCTATGGCGACATGCGCTTCGATTTCGAGATGAACCTGATGTGGTTCAAGCCGGGCGTCTGCTTTCCGGCGGTCGAGACGCATGTGATGGAGCACGGTCTCTACATGCTGGAAGGGCAGGGGCTCTACCTACTCGGCGCGGATTGGCACGAGATCTGGGCGCGGGATTTCATCTGGATGGGCGGCTATTGCCCGCAGCAATTCTACCCGACCGGCCAGGATGACGCCTGCTATCTGCTCTACAAGAACGTCAACCGCGACATCGCGCTCTGACGCCTCCTGCGGGAACGACTGACATTCGACGAAATTTGTAAGCGCAGCCGTTTGCGCTCCTCGTCGAAACTTGCCACAAATTCGCCTGACACTGGCGACGCAGAGCGGGCCTTTTAGTCTTCAGGGCCCGTTTTTTCGCTGCCTGACGTCCAACGCTGCAAAAGAGGAGCGGCAGCGCTCCCGACGGCTGGAAGCTCAAGGTCAGGAAACCGAATGTCAGCTCTGCTTCTTATCATCATATTGAGTGCGCTATCGATCGCCTACGGCGTCTGGGCCTATAGCGACGTCATGAAGCGCGATGCCGGCAACCAGCGCATGCAGGAGATTTCCGGCGCGGTCGCGGAAGGCGCGCAGGCCTATCTCAAGCGTCAGTACATGACCATTTCGATGGTCGGTGTCGTCCTGTTCGTGCTGCTGGCCTGGCTGCTCGGCAAATGGGTCGCGATCGGCTTCCTGATCGGCGCGGTGCTTTCAGGCGCCGCCGGCTTCATCGGCATGAACGTTTCGGTGCGTGCCAATGTCCGCACGGCGCAGGCTGCGATGCAGTCGCTGGGCGAGGGCCTCGACGTTGCCTTCAAGGCGGGTGCGGTCACCGGCCTGCTGGTGGCCGGCCTCGCCCTGCTCGGTGTCGCCGTCTATTACGGCGTCCTGACCTCTTCGCTCGGCTTCGAGCCTTCGAGTCGCACCGTCATCGATTCGCTGGTGGCGCTCGGCTTCGGCGCCTCGCTGATCTCGATCTTCGCCCGTCTTGGCGGCGGCATCTTCACCAAGGGGGCCGATGTGGGCGCCGACCTCGTCGGCAAGGTCGAGGCCGGCATCCCGGAGGACGATCCGCGCAACCCGGCGACCATCGCCGACAATGTCGGTGACAATGTCGGCGACTGCGCCGGCATGGCCGCCGACCTGTTCGAGACCTATGCGGTGACGCTGGTCGCGACCATGGTGCTCGCGGCGATCTTCTTCGCCGGTCAGCCGGTGCTCGGCACGATGATGCTCTATCCGATGGCGATCGGGGCGGCCTGCATCGTCACCTCGATCATCGGCACCTTCTTCGTGAAGCTCGGCGCCAACCAGTCGATCATGGGCGCGCTCTACAAGGGCTTCATTGCCGCCGGCGTGCTTTCAGTCGCGGCGATCGCTGCCGTGAACTACGCCATGTTCGGCGGCTTCTCGGCGGCCTTCACCACTGTGCAGGGCGTCAGCTTCACTTCGGGCGCGCTCTTCGGCTGCGCGCTGGTCGGCCTCGCGGTGACGCTGCTGATCGTCGTCATCACCGAATACTACACCGGCACCGGCAAGCGTCCGGTCGTCTCGATCGCCCAGGCCTCGGTGACGGGTCACGGCACCAACGTCATCCAGGGCCTCGCGGTCTCGCTGGAGGCGACGGCGGCGCCGACCATCGTCATCATCGCCGGCATCATCGCCGCCTACAGCCTTGCGGGCCTGTTCGGCATTGCCGTCGCCACCACCGCCATGCTGGCGCTGGCCGGCGTGGTCGTGGCGCTCGACGCCTTCGGCCCTGTCACCGACAATGCCGGCGGCATCGCCGAGATGGCCGGCCTGCCCAAGGAGGTGCGTCACTCGACTGACGCGCTCGACGCGGTCGGCAACACCACCAAGGCGGTGACCAAGGGCTACGCGATCGGCTCGGCCGGCCTCGGCGCCCTGGTGCTCTTCGCCGCCTATACTTCGGACCTGAACTTCTTCATTTCCGAAGCCAACAAGGCCGGCGGCAGCGCCTTCCAGTACTTCAAGGGCGTTACCGTCGACTTCTCGCTGTCCAACCCCTATGTCGTCGTCGGCCTGCTGCTCGGCGGCCTCATCCCCTTCCTCTTCGGCGGCATGGGCATGACGGCGGTCGGCCGTGCGGCGGGTTCGGTGGTCGAGGAGGTGCGCAAGCAGTTCCGCGAGAAGCCCGGCATCATGGAAGGCAAGGACCGGCCGGATTACGGCCGCGCCGTCGACATGCTGACCCGCGCCGCGATCAAGGAAATGGTGGTGCCTTCGCTGCTGCCGGTGCTGGCTCCGATCGTGACCTATTTCGTGATCTACTCGATCGCCGGCAAGAACAATGCCTTCGCCGCGGTCGGCGCCATGCTGATGGGCGTTATCGTCACCGGCATCTTCGTCGCGATCTCGATGACCTCGGGCGGCGGCGCCTGGGACAATGCCAAGAAGAGCTTCGAGGACGGCTTCGTCGACAAGGACGGCGTGCGCCATCTCAAGGGCTCCGAAGCCCACAAGGCCTCGGTGACCGGCGACACCGTCGGCGACCCCTACAAGGACACGGCGGGCCCCGCCGTGAACCCGGCGATCAAGATCACCAACATCATCGCCCTGCTTCTGCTTGCGATCCTGGCGCATTCTTGAGCGTAGGCTTTGCCCGAACAATCCGAACCCGCGGCGAAAGCCGCGGGTTTTTCTTTTGTTTCAAGAGCTTGAGGCCGCTGATTGAATCAGATCGGCAAACTGTTGAATCAAGTTCGCAAGCTACGGCCGGAAGCGTAGTGTTGCCGCATGCCGTCAGGCGACAGTGATGGCATGGTCCCGCCGACCGAGGAGGAACCATGTCCACGCAAGCACTCGAAACGCCCGCCGCCGCCCCGAACCGCACTACCGAATTCGCGCTCCTGCTGGCGCTGGCGACGCTCTGGGGCGGCTCCTATACCTTCATCAAGCTCGGGGTGGAGACGATCCCGCCGCTGACCCTGATCGCCGCCCGCACGCTGATCGCCGGGCTGATCCTGCTCGCCGTCATCCGGGGCCGTGGCCTGCGGATGCCGCGCGACCTGACCGCCTGGCGGCGCTTCCTGACGCAGGCCCTGCTCAACAGCGTCGTGCCTTTCACACTGATCGCCTGGGCCGAGCGCAGCGTCGATGCCGGCCTCGCCTCGATCCTCAACGGCACCACGCCGGTCTTCGTCTTCCTGATTCCGCTGGTGCTGACGCCTGGGCGCCGTCCCGACTGGCGCAAGGGCCTGGGCGTCGCGGCCGGCGTTGCCGGCATCAGCTTGATCGTCGGCGTCGACGCATTCTCAGGCCTGGGCTCGCAGGCGCTGCCGCAACTCGCCATCGTCGCGGCGACCGTCGCCTATGCCTGCGCGGCGTTGTTCGGCCGGCATTTCACCGGCATGGACCCGCTGCTCCCGGCGGCGGGGGCGATGCTGACCGGCACGGCGCTGCTGATTCCGGCCGCGCTCATCGTCGACAGACCCTGGACATTGGCACCATCGCAGGAATCCGTACTGGCGCTGCTGGCCCTGTCCGTATTCTCGACCGCGCTCGCCTTCGCGATCTATTTCCGCTTGATCCGCACGCTTGGTTCGGTCGGAACGACGGCGGTCTCCTATCTGCGCGTGCCGATCGGCGTCGCCATCGGGTACGTTTTCCTCGGCGAGCGTCTGCCTCCGACCGCATGGGTCGGGCTCGCGCTGGTGGTCCTTGGCGTGATGGCCATGACTTTGCCGGAGCGGAAGCCGGCCGCGGCGGCTTGAGCAACCACGAGGCCGTCCAAAAAAGAAACCCCGCGACGATGTCGCGGGGTTGCGTTGTTTCCGGAAGCGCTGCGGCTGGTCAGTTGCCGGTCAGGCCGCCCAACGGATTGAACTTGGTGACGCCGCGGAAGAGGTTGCGCAGGAAGTTCTGCTCCTCGCCGCCAGCCGGGGTGGTGCGGCTGATGAAGTCGAAGATCACGCCGTCCTGCAGGCCGTAATTGGCGATCCGCTCCACTTTGAAGCCCTTGTTGAAGTAGACCACCAGCACCTGCTGGTCGATCACCTGCGCATCCTGGAACTGGAAGCGCCGGCGCATCCGCTGGCTGATATAATAGAAGGTGCGGTTGCCGACGGTCGAGGTCGTCGACGGGGTGCCGAGGATCTGCAGCACGGACTGCACGTCCATGCCCACCTTGACCTGCGCGACGAGGGCGTCGTCCATCACGAAGCCGCGGGTGAATTCCTCGTTCATGCCGGTCGAGGTCGGCAGCACGAACCCGCCGGCATCGGGGCCGCAGCCAGCCAGCGCCAGGGACGAGGTCGCGAGGGCTCCGAGCAGGGCGGCGCGGCGGGAAATGGGGCTCATGCGGGCACGATCCAAAGGCGGGGCAGCTGGAGACGGTTTGCGATCATTCCAAGCCGCTTGTCAAAGGGGGCAGGGTTGGCGTAACGCCCGAGGATGGCTTTGGCAAGGCAAGGGCGCCCGCAACGCAGCCGGGCGAAGGCAAAGGTGTGATTTTCGGCTGGTTCGGCAAGCGTGCGCAACGGCGCGCACCGGTGGATGCGTTGTTCGGGCGCGTCGCGGAAGCGTCGCGTGAGCCCGCGCTCTATCTGGATGGCGGGATTCCCGACAGTTTCGAGGGTCGCTTCGAATCGCTGACGCTGCACATGTTCCTGGTGCTGCGGCGGCTGCGCGAGTTGCCGGCGCCAGCCGGCGATCTCTCGCAGGAGCTGACCGATGCCTGCTTCGCCTATCTGGAGCTCGGTTTCCGCAATGGCGGTGTCAGCGACATCGCGGTGCCCAAGCGAATGAAGAAGATCGGTCAGATGTTCTACGGCCGTATCCAGGCTTACGAGGCCGCCTTTGCTGCGGCCGACCCTGAGGCTCTGGTCGAAACCCTGCGCCGCAATGCTTCCTCGCTGGGGGCATCGGCTCTTGCCGCCTATCTGCGGGAAGCTCAGACCGGGCTCGCCTTGCTCGATCTCGATGAGATCTTGCGCCGCGAGCCGCTCTTTCCCGCCTTTGCAAACCAGGAGGCCGTGCATGACGCCTGATCACGGGCGCGCCTCGCCCTTCCGCCACCCCATACGCGTCGAGACGATCCGCCTGCGCGGCACCGAGATCCTGCTCGAAGCCGATGCCGGGCAGCGCGTCGCCATCGCGGCCGCGCTCGATCTGCCCTCGATCGAAGCGCTCACCGCGCGCTACCTGCTGACGCGCAACGGCGAACGGGTGAAGCTCGAAGGCACCATCAAGGCGCAGCTCCACCAACTCTGCGTCGTTACGCTCGACCCGTTCCCGGTCGCGCTCGACGTCCCGGTGAAGCTCGACTTCGCGCCGCAGGATGATGCGCTGATCGCGGCGCGTCGCGGCGATTCGGGCGATGCCGACATCGACATCGAGGTGATGCTCAACGAGCAGGACCCGCCGGAACCGATTATCGACGGTGTCATCGACCTTGGGGCGATCACCCTCGAATTTCTGGCGCTGTCGCTCGATCCTTATCCACGCAAGCCAGGGGTAAGCTTCGAGGCCCCGGCCGCTGACGCCGAGGAGACCTCGCCCTTCGCCGCGCTCGCGAAGCTGAAGCGGGACGCGACATGACACGGATGTGTCTGGACGCTGCGCCGTTCACGGCCGAACACAATTCGCAACGATGATTGAGGATCGCCAAACCGCCCGCGCGGCTTGCGACTTGACCGCAAACCGCTATTGTCCGGCCGGCAAAGAGCCGCCCCGGATTGAAGGTCGGCCGCTTCCGGGACACACCAGAAATCCATGACAAGACCGGTTACAATCGCGCTCGATGCGATGGGCGGGGATCACGGCCCCTCCGTCGTCATTCCCGGCGCAGCCTTGATGCTGGAACGGCGCCCGGACGCGCGCTTCGTCATCTTCGGCGACGAGAAGCAGGTTTTGCCGCTGCTCGATCAGCATCCGAAGCTCAAGGCCGTGACGACGTTCCACCACACCGAGGTCTCGGTGAAGATGGACGACAAGCCGAGCCAGGCTCTGCGCTACGGCCGCTACAAGTCCTCGATGTGGCGCGCGATCGACGCGACCAAGACGGGAGAGGCGGACGTCACCGTCTCGGCCGGCAACACCGGCGCACTGATGGCGATGTCGAAATTCTGCCTGAAGTCGATGGCGCAGGTCGATCGGCCGGCGATTGCCTGCCTATGGCCGACGGCCCGCGGCGAGAGCATCGTGCTCGATGTCGGCGCGACCATCGGCGCCGATGCCCGCCATCTCGTCGATCTCGCCGTGATGGGCGCCGCCATGGCCCGCGTCGTCTTCGACCTCGACCGGCCGACGGTCGGCCTGCTCAATGTCGGCGTCGAGGAGATCAAGGGCGTCGAGGCGGTCAAGGAGGCCGGCCGCATCCTGCGCGAGGGCGACCTGCCGCATCTGTCCTATCATGGCTTCGTCGAGGGGGATGACCTCGGCAAGGGCACGGTCGACGTGGTGGTGACGGAAGGTTTCACCGGCAATATCGCGTTGAAGACGGCCGAAGGCACGGCCCGCCAGATCGCCTCCTATCTGCGCGCGGCGATGGGCCGCTCGCTGATGGCGAAGATCGGCTATCTCTTCGCCCGCGGCGCCTTCGCGGCGTTGCGCGAGAAGCTCGATCCGCGCAAGTCCAACGGCGGCGTCTTCCTGGGGCTGGAAGGCATTGTCATCAAGAGCCATGGCGGCACGGATGCCATCGGCTTCGCCAGCGCTGCCGAACTCGGTTATGAGATGGCGCGCGAGGATCTGATGGCCAAGCTGCGCGAGATGGTTGCCGCGAGCACCCAGCCGGCGCTATCGACGGCGCAGCCGGCCGAGGCCGAATAGGGAATCCTTTCTTGTCCATTTTGCGCTCCCAGGTCATCGGTTGCGGCTCTTATCTCCCCGCCCGCATCGTCACCAATGCCGAACTTGCCACGCTCGTCGACACCAGCGACGAGTGGATCGTCCAGCGCACGGGTATCCGCCAGCGCCATATCGCGGCCGATGACGAACCCACCTCCGTGGTCGGGCTCAAGGCGGCGCAGGACGCCATCGCGGATGCCGGCATCGACGCCTCCGAGATCGACCTGATCATCGTCGCCACCGCGACGCCCGACCATACCTTCCCTGCGACCGCAACGCAGATCCAGGCCGCGCTCGGGATCACCGGCGGTGCGGCCTTCGACGTGCAGGCGGTCTGCTCCGGTTTCGTCTTCGCGCTGGCGACGGCCGACAAGTTCCTCTCGACCGGCGGGGCCAGGACCGCGCTCGTCATCGGCGCCGAGACCTTCTCGCGCATCCTCGACTGGGAGGACCGCGCGACCTGCGTACTCTTCGGTGACGGCGCCGGAGCCGTGGTGCTGCAAGCGGTACCGGGCAAGGGCACCCTGGCCGACCGCGGCGTGCTCACCACCCATATCCGCTCGGACGGGCGCTACAAGGACAAGCTCTATGTCGACGGTGGTGCAGGCTCGACCAAGACGGTCGGCTTCCTGCGCATGGAGGGCAAGGAGGTCTTCCGCCACGCCGTCAACAATCTCGCCGAGACCGTGCGCCACACCTTCGCCGAAACGGGCCTGACCGGCGCCGATATCGACTGGTTTGTGCCGCACCAGGCCAACCGCCGCATCATCGACGCTACGGCGGACAAGCTCGGCATCAGCCATGACCATGTCGTGCTGACCGTCGACCGGCACGGCAACACTTCGGCCGCCTCGATTCCGCTGGCGCTGGCCGAGGCGCACAAGGACGGTCGCATCAAGCCCGGTCAGCTGGTGCTGGTCGAGGCGATGGGCGGCGGTTTTACCTGGGGGTCGGCGTTGATCCGCTGGTGAGCCGACTTCCGAAATTCGCACAATTTGTGATGTTTTATCGCTAATTGCGGTCGGTTTTTGCCGTCGCGGTCGCAATCCCGGTGTTCGAGGATTGACCGGGGCGGCAGGGGCGCCTAGCGTCCGCCGTCCGTATTTGGCGAAAGGTGGTGGCTTGGGGCCGCCGCTGCTGGTCCGCCTTTGGAGGATATGAATGTCGGGGCAAACCGTGACTCGTGCGGATCTGTGCGAGGCTGTCTACCAGAAGATCGGGCTGTCGCGGACGGAAGCGTCGAAGCTGGTCGAGACAGTGCTCGACGAGATCTGCGATGCGGTCGCGCGCGGGGAAAACGTGAAGTTGTCCTCGTTCGGTTCGTTCGTCGTGCGAGACAAGGGCGAGCGAATCGGGCGTAATCCCAAGACTGGTGTCGAGGTGCCGATCGAGCCCCGTCGCGTGATGGTGTTCAAGCCCTCGAATGTGATGAAGGCCCGTATCAACGGGCAGTTGGGTGAGGGTGAGACTGAGTGAATCTGGAGTTCCACGCCGGCGAAGCAAACGCGGAGGCCGAGATGGACACCAAGAGCCCGGACGCTTTCCGAACCATCAGCGAGGTTGCTGACGACCTCGATGTCCCACAGCATGTGCTCCGTTTCTGGGAAACGCGCTTCACCCAGATCAAGCCGCTGAAGCGCGGCGGTGGACGCCGCTACTATCGCCCTGACGATGTTGCCCTGCTCAAGGGCATCCGCCGCCTGCTTTACGGCGAGGGTTACACGATCAAGGGCCTGCAGCGCATCCTGAAGGAGCAGGGGCCGCGCCATGTCCAGGCGATCGGGCGCGGTGCGCCGATCGGCCCGGCGCAGGATGCGGGCCAGCCCGCGATGGCGCCGGCGGCCGCAGGTGCTGCGGAACAACCGGCCCATGAATGGGCGCCGCCACGTCAGGTCGTCCCGGAGGGGCTCGACGACATCACGGTGCTGACCGCGGTGATGGCCGAGCTCGGCGAATGCCGCCGCATCCTCGAGAACGCGCTCAAGCCGGCCGCCGAACCAGCTTGAACGGCACCCATGGCTGGGCGTCGCTACCGGATTAGCATATAGTCTCGTCCGCGAGCGTCGTTCCGGCGCTTGATCGGCTTGGCCAGCGCACGCATTTTCGTGCCGAGGACGACCTCGGGCTAACAGCCTTCCCTTTCCTATAGGCGTGGACGACCTCGCCGGATTTCCGAGGAGGGCCGTCATGGCCTGGCTCTATCTTTTCATCGCGGGACTGTTCGAGGTCGGTTGGGCGATCGGCCTGAAATATACCCATGGCTTCACGCGGCTCGTGCCGACCGCCTTCACCCTGGCCAGCATGGTGATCAGCCTCGGCTTGCTCGGGCTTGCCCTGAAGAGCCTGCCCGTCGGCACGGCTTACGCGGTCTGGACCGGTATCGGCACGATCGGTACCGCCATCCTCGGCATCGCGCTGCTGGGCGAGCCGGCGAGCGCGCTTCGGCTTGCTTGTATCGGTCTCATCGTGGCCGGCATTGTCGGGCTCAAGCTGGTTTCTGCCTGATAGGTGAGCCGGTTCAGCGGCGGAAGGCCTCGGGCCAGTAGCCGCCGCGTTCCAACATGACGATCAGGATGATGATGGCGAGCGTGACCACGATGGTCATCAGCTTGGCGTTCCAGGGAACGCCGCGGCCAATCAGCCAGAGCAGCGCGAGGCCGGCGATGAGCGGGACCATGATCTCCATCGCGGGATCATAGCCTGCTTCCGCCGGCTGTCGAACGGCGCCGCGGTCAGGCCGGGCTTCCGCCCGCCATTTCCCGCGCGGAAGAGCCAATCCTGTCGCCTTCGACAAGCGGCTTGAGGCGCGCAAGTTCGCCGGCGGCGAAATCGAGGAACAGCCTGACGCGCGGCGTATGTCGCAGATCGGGGTGGGTCAGGAGCCAGAGATCCGCGGAAAGATCGGGGTCGGGCGGGGCCAGCCGCGTCAGGCCCGGTCGCGCATCGCCGATGAAGCAGGGCAGGAAGCCGACGCCGATTCCCGCCTCGACCGCCTCGGCCAGGCCGAGCACCGTATTGAGCTTGTAGACGACCCGCTCCGGCGCGACATGGCGTGCGAGATAGCGCACGGCGCTGAGCATGGTGAACTGCTCGCCCAGCGAAACCCATTTCCGCCGCCATAGATCCTCGCTCGACGGCAGCTCGGGGCCGGGAAAATCGGCGCTGCGACCATAGAGCGCCCAGGCAATGCGGGCGGGCTTGCGGCCGATCAGCGTTTCCGGCGGGTTGTCGGTGGCGCGGATGGCGATGTCGGCATCGCGTTTCGAGAGGTTGGCGGCCTGGTTGCCGATCAGGACGTCGAGCTGGATATCCGGGCACTGTGCCAGGAACTTCGCGAAGACCGGCGTCAGCAGGTCGACCAGCAATGTGTCGTTGGTCGCTATACGCAGTTCACCTGCCGGCTTGATCTCCTGCCCGGCGAGCCGGCGCGTGAAGGCGTGGATGTCGTCGTCAACCCGGCCTGCGAGCTGGACCATCTCTTCGCCTGCCGGCGTCGCGACATAGCCGCTGCGATGGCGCTCGAACAATCGGACGCCGAGCGCGTCCTCGATCTGCCCGAGCCGCCGGAACACCGTGGAATGGTTGATGCCGAGGGCCGCTGCGGCGGCTGGCAGCGCCCGCTTGTCGGCAATCGCCTTGATCAGGCGGAAATCGTCCCACGCCAGGGGCTTGGCAAGGGAAGGGCGGGGAGCGGACGTCATCGCGCCACTCTCCGCCAAGGTGATGTCGCATTCAAGCGCGTCGCCGGCGAGACCGGCGCCGGTGCGTGGCTCAGGCAAGCGCGGCCTTCGCCTGAACCAGCTGCCGCTCTGGACGGATCGCGAGGGCGCCGTCGCCGATCAGGGCATGGGCGAAGGCGGTCAGGGCCATGAAGGCTGGATACTCCCAGCCGCCATTGGGGGCGTTGAAGACCCAGCCGTTCGGGGCGTGGACCATCAGCGCGCCGAGCAGGACCGGGATCAGCAGCAGCGAGACATAGCGCCCGTAGAAGCCGAGCAGGATGGCAAGGCCGCCGATGAGCTCGGCCAGCATGATCGGCCAGGCGAGGAAACCCGGCAGGCCGACCTGCCCGAGGAAGCCGGTAAAGCCGGCCGGGGTGAAGATAACGAGCTTCAGATAGGCGTGGGCGATGAACATCGTGCCGAGTGCGACGCGCAAGGCAAGGGCACCATAGGGAGCAAGGCGGGTATCGGTCATGGTCGTGTTCTCCAGCAGGGAGGTTGATCTCGCCGCTAAAGATCGATCGGGATGATTGGCAATTCAAATTGTGATTTCGGCTTAATAACATTGCGCTAATGCAATGAATAGCCTCTGGCGCTTAGGGGAAAGGCTGACGATGTTTCGGCCATCGGCGAGGTCCCCGGTTTGAACCGGCCAGGCAGCGCCCCTGAAACACCTATGGAACGGAGGACCGTCGCCATGCAGACCAATGGACTTCACCACGTCACCGCCATCTCGGGGCCGGCTCGCCGCAATCTCGATTTCTACAGCCGCGTCCTCGGCCTGCGCCTGGTCAAGAAGACCGTCAACTTCGACGATCCCGGCACCTATCACCTTTATTTCGGCGATGCGGGCGCCGCGCCGGGTTCGATCCTGACCTTCTTCCCCTGGGAGCACGCGACGCCCGGCCGCCTTGGCGTCGGCGAGACACAGGAGACCGTGTTCCGCGTTCCGGAAGGTGCGATCGGCTTCTGGGCGCATCGCTTCGTCGAGCAGGGCGTGCCGCACGAGGCGCCAATGAAGCGTTTCGGCGAGACCGTGTTGAGCTTCCGCGATCCCGACGGGATGCGGCTGGCGCTGGTCGGCTTGCCCGGAGTCGAGGCCGAGCCCTACTGGACGGAAGGCGGCATCGGCCCCGAGAGCGCGCTGCGCGGCTTCCATAGCGTCAGCCTGCTCCTCGCCGACGCCGCTCCGACGGCGGCGATCCTGACGGATGTCTTCGGCTTCGCCGAGACGGCTCGCGAAGACACGCTGATCCGCTATGCCGCGCCGGGCACGAAGGTTGGCGGCGTTATCGATCTGCGGGTTGCGGGCGGCTTCCTGCCGGCCAGGCAGGGTGCGGGTTTGGTGCACCACATCGCTTTCAGGGCCGCGGACGACGTGGCGCAGGAAGAGATGGTCCGCCGCCTCGCCGCGAACCACGGCATCCGGACCACGGAGCAGCGCGACCGGAACTATTTCCGTTCGGTCTATTTCCGTGAACCCGGCCATGTCCTGTTCGAGATCGCGACCGATGTGCCCGGCTTTGCCGTCGACGAACCGGCGGCTGAGCTCGGCCGCACGCTCAAGCTGCCGGCCGGGCTGGAAATGCATCGCGCCCAGATCGAGGCCGTGCTGCCGGTGCTCGACTGAGCGGGCTCAACCCATGCCGCCCTGCCTGCCGTCAGTGGGGCAGGGCGGTTCCTCCGCTTTTCCGAAGGGAGAAATCCATGACCGCGACCAAGGCCGATACTGGCTTCATCCATGTCTTCGAGACGGGCAGTGACCCGGCTCGCAAGCCGCTGCTGCTCCTGCACGGCACCGGCGGTGACGAGCGCGACCTGCTCCCGCTCGGCCGCGCCGTTGCGCCGGGATCGAGCCTGCTCTCGCCGCGCGGCAAGGTGCTGGAAGGCGCCGCACCTCGCTTCTTCCGCCGTCTGGCGGAGGGCGTCTTCGACGAGCAGGACCTGATCCGTCGCACGCATGAGCTTGCCGATTTCATCGGCGAAGCCCGGGCACGCTACGACCTCCCGGCGCCCATCGCCGTCGGCTTCTCGAACGGCGCCAACATCGCGGCGAGCCTCTTGTTGCTACGGCCGGAGGCGCTTGCGGGCGCAGCGTTGCTGCGTGCGATGCCGACATTGCGCGAGCCACCGCGACCGGACCTGACCGGCAAGCCCGTGCTCCTGCTCTCGGGAGCGCTCGACCCTATCGTTCCGGCCGCTGAATCGGACGGGTTGGCGACCCTTTTGAGGGAAGCGGGGGCTTCGGTCGAATACCGCAGTCTGCCGTCCGGCCACGGGCTCGCCCAGGCCGATATCGCTCTGCTGAAGGATTGGCTGGCGCGCAACTGATACCCTCGACGCACCGGGAGCTCGCGCATCCCGGTGCGTCGAGCAGCGCGGCATGTCGCACATGTTGGATTCCGGCACGAAAAGCCCCATCTTTCCGCTTTGGAGGTGCGCGCATGGCTAGCGGCTGGGCTCCGGACGGAGCCGTTCAAGACCAGATCGACGATTCGATCACCGATGCGGTGAAGCTCGCGCGCTCGCGTCTGCCGTCGGGCCCGGGCGAGATCCATTGCCAGGAATGCGGCGAGGAAATTCCGGAAGCGCGGCGTCGTGCCATGCCCGGTGCCCGCACCTGCGTCGATTGCCAGTCGGCTCTGGATCGGCCGGCTGCCGCCAGCGCCTATAACCGCCGCGGCAGCAAGGACAGCCAGTTGCGCTGACGCCGGGCCCAGAGCAGGCCGCTCCCGAACTTGTCCGGACTGCGGCGTTACAACAGCGCCAGTCCGAGGATCCCGGTCAGGTTGATCGCGGTCGTCAGCCAGCCTGGCTGCGTTGCAGCGGTGATGCCGGCCAGCCAATCGTCCAGTGTCATCGCGCTTTCCTCCGACGGGAATGGAGGCACGGTTTTCACTGCGGAGCGACCCCCATTTGGGGGAAGTCGATGGAGTTTGCCGGGGCGGCACGCCTCGGCGGGGCACAATGCTAGCCGAACAGGAAGTGCCAGGCGCCGTAGCCGATCAGGCCGAGCCATGCGGTCATGGCAACGGCCGTGACCATCAGAAACACCGGCGTGATCAGGCGCTCTTTGAAACTGCTCATGTCATGCCTCCGGGCAACGACCCGACCGGCTGTCACACCGGCCGGGCCAGCCCGGACGATGCGGCGTGGGCTGGGCCAGACCCGGATGCAGTCTCCATGATCTGCATTACGTTTCGTCATTTGAATCGATGACGCTTCCGCGGTGATCGGGCGTTCAGCGCGGCGTCTTCCCGCTGGGCTCAGGAGTGTCGACGACTGGCGCCTTGTCCAGCGGCGCGGTGTCATCCGTCTTCGGCACGAGCGCCGGCTTTGGGAAGCGCGCCTCCCTTTCCTTGCGGTGCTGGACCTGCTCGCGTCTCATTTTGGCCAGGTGCGAGGCTTGGGAGAGCCGATTGTGTTTCTTCATGACGCTCTCCCTTCAGGGCGATGCAGCCATCAGCAGGTGATGGAGCTGGAGGGCGCAAAGCCCGATGAAGATCGCGAGACCGAGTTCAAGCACCAGGCAGATGCGATCGCTCTTCGAAGAGCTCCCGAGTGCCGTGCGACCGGGGCTGAGACGTTCGACCTGTTTCATCTCGATGCACTCCCGGACGAGTTTCGCTGTCCCGGTCAAAATCGGTGGCTTGGGCGCGCAGCCACCCGCCGGGGCATCAGGTGAGTAGCCATTGCGCGGCCTTCCAGATGCCGACGGCGAGGGTGCCGAGCCACGCGACCTCCAGGGCGACGAAAATCACGGCCAGCGACGCTTCGACGGCATGGGCCTTGAGAAACTGTCCCAGGGTGATGTGCTGGGCCGGCGCGATCTGGCTCATTTGTGGACACCTCGGTTTCGCTTGCCCGACTCGGATCAAGAAGCATGCCGGGGGGCGATCGCGGTGGGCATGAGGGCTCTGCCGCTGAGACCACAGACGATCCGGCCCACAGCGGAGCCGCGGCAGTCGCCGGTTCAGCCGCTCGGAAAGGCTCGCGACCATGAATCCGGGCGCCTTCGACAGTGGACGATGAACTGGAACGCACCTTGCTCCGACAACCGGCACAAGAGCCGGAGGGATCATCGTGGGTCAGAATGAGTTCCGTCGCGAAACAGGGCAGCTGCCACCTGTCTCGTTTCCGGCCATGAGCAGGCAGGAGCAGCTGAACTGGCTGAAGGATTTCGCGATCGGTCTCGCGGTGGCGGTTGGCGCCGGCGCCGCATTCGCCTGGGCGATGGCCCTCAGCCAGGCAGCCTGGGCGGCCCTGCGTTGAGGCCCGTCGAGCGCTATTCCACGATTTCAGGAAACGTTGCGGCGCCGGGGCGGGCGCCAGGCCCGTTGCGGATAGGGGGAGCCGCTTCGCGCCTTTGCGGATTCGCGCTTGAGGCACGCGGCATGGATCGCGCGGCCGCCCGAGCTGCGGACGTCTCAATAGATTGATTTGTAAGATTAAATGGTCGGAGCGAGAGGATTCGAACCTCCGACCCCTTGTCCCCCAGACAAGTGCGCTAACCGGGCTGCGCTACGCTCCGACGGATCGGCTTATAGTGGCGGGTCGTTCCGGATGCAATGCGCTTCGATGGGTCAGGGCGACAAGTTTCTGTCGCATCCACGGCTTCCATTCCGCAGCCCTTCGCTCAGAGGCACTTAACCCTCGTTCCACGAACCCGTTGCGGATGCGCGGTCTCGGGCGCACCCTGCAGGGAAGGGGATCGCTACTTGGAGTTCTGTCGACCATGTCTCTCGCGCCCGCTGCCGTGCCGCGCATGATCGCGGGCGCCGAACCTATGGAAGCACCGGTGCAGGCCGGCGGCTCGCTCGCGCAGGTCTTCGCGGCGCTGGCGCCGGATTGGCATTCCGACTGGGCCTGGGACCACTACGAGTCGACGATTCTGATGCTTGCGCGGCAATATGGGCTGCGCAGCGTCTGCGAGATCGGCGGCGGGCGCGACCCGCTCTTCACCGCCGCGCAGGCTACCGAGCGCGGCATCGACCTCATCGTCAACGATATAGACGCAGGGGAGCTCGCGCTCACCGCCCCCGGCCTGAAGACGGCTCGTTTCGATATCGCCGGCGATCTGTCCGAGCCGGATGTCGCACGTGGCGGCTATGACATGATGGTCTCGCGCATGGTCTTCGAGCACATCGACGGCGTCGAGCGCGCCTGGCGCAACATCCATGCGCTGCTGGCGCCGGGCGGGGTGGCGCTCGCCTTCTTTCCAACTCTATGGGCGCCCGTCTTCGCGCTGAATCATGTCCTGCCGGAGCGGCTTTCGCGCAGCATCGTGCATGCGCTGTTTCCGCTGCGCCGCGAAGGTGGGGACGATCCGAAATTCCCGGCGCTTTACGACCAGTGCCGCAGCAATCCGCGACGGTTGGTACCGATGCTGAATCGAGCCGGCTTCCGCGACGTCCATATCCAGCCCTTCTGGGGCCACGGCTATTTCGAGCGGTTGCCGGGGCTGCGCCAGGTCGACCACGTCTTCAACGCACTGGCTGCGAAGACCGGCTGGCGGTTTGTGACGACCTATGCCTATGTCGTGGTTCGCAAGGAGCGCGACTGACGCGGCTGCCGCTGGTCTAGCGCTCGCGAGAGGTGGCCGGCTCGGGCAAGGCGGCTAGACCCCAGACCAGCCCCAGCAGCAGGTAGAGGTGCCGCCAATGGTCGGTATCGATCTGTAGCCCCTGCAGGATCGTCACGAACAGGACCGACCACAGCGCGATCGCGTGGTTCTGCCATGGCGTGCGCCGGAAGACGAGGCGCCAGCCGACATAGCAGGTCGCCGCCATCAGCGCGAGCCACGCGATGCCGCCAAGCCAGCCATAGGAGGCGAAGGCGTTGATGTAGACATTGTGCGGGTCGGCCTGGTTGAACAGCCAGCGGAAGCGAAGCGGCCCGAAACCGTTGGGGGCATCGAGCAGCATCGGGATCGAGCGCAGCTGGTTGCCGAAGCGGCCGGTAACGCCCTGGTCGTAATCCTGTTCCAAGCTGGCGCGCGCCTCGAAGACGCTGCGGACATTCTCGAAGGACAGCGCCACGATGAGCGCCAGCGCCATCGCGATGAGCGCGGCGAGCGCCATCCCGACGATCCGGCCGCGAGCGGCTGCGTTCGGCGCGATCAGGAAGTTCAGCGCCGTCATGATTGCGGACGAGGCGATGAGTACGCCCCAGGCGCCGCGCGAGAAGGTGAAGAATAGCGCCGCCAACGGCACGCTGAGCGCGAGCAGCCCACGCAGGATGCCGATCCGCCCGGTCAGGATGTGCTGCAGCACATATACGATTGGCAGCGCGAGATACGGCCCCAGCACGTTCGGATCCTTGAAGGTGCCGGAGGCGCGGCCGTAAAGGGTGAAGATGTCGCCGAGGCCCGCGATATCGAAATAGCCGAGCAGAGCCGCTAGCCCCGCACACCAGGCGGCCAGAAGGTAGCCCTTCCGGAGAGCCTCCAGCCGGCCGAGCGTGTCGTCCGCCATCGCGGCGGCGAGCACGATGGCGGTGATCATCAGATAGGCTGAGACGGCGGTGAAGCGCACCGAGTCGGGATCGTCCATCCAGGGGATCAGCGAGAAGGCGCCGCCGATGTTGTAGAGCAGCAGCAGCACGGCCAGCGGCAGCATTCTCTGCGAGAAACGGATGCCGGTGAGCGCGAAGACGAACAGGACGATGAGGAAGACGAGCTCATAGGGCGAGGGCTCGATCAGCGCAAAGCCGCTCGAGGCTGTGAGCAGCCAGAGCGTGCCGCGCTTGATCCCGGCGAAGGAGATCGTCAGGCGGCGGGCCGGCGCTTCTGCCGGCGAAGACTGCGCGGCGGCGCTCAATAGGCGTTCTCGTTCTTGGTCAGCAGCGAGAATGGCGTCTTCAGCAGGATGTAGAGGTCGAGCAGCACCGACCAGTTTTCGATGTAATAGAGGTCGTGCTCGACACGCCGCTGGATCTTCTCGTCGGTATCGGTCTCGCCGCGCCAGCCATGGATCTGCGCCCAGCCGGTGATACCGGGCTTGACCTTGTGGCGAGCGAAATAGCCGTCCACCACCTGCTCATAGGCTCGATTGGACGCCTTGGCGTGAATGGCGTGCGGTCGCGGGCCGACGAGCGAAAGGTCGCCCTTGAACACGACGTTGATGAGCTGCGGCAACTCGTCGACCGAGGTCTTGCGGATGAAGCGGCCGACGCGGGTGACGCGCGGATCGTCTTTGGTGACCTGCTTGGCTGCGGTGTGATCGGCCATGTCGTGGCGCAGCGAGCGGAACTTCAGCACATCGACGGTCTCGTTGTTGAAGCCGTAGCGCTTCTGGCGGAAGAACACCGGCCCTTTCGAGTCGAGCTTGATCGCGATCGCGGTCGCCAGCATCACGGGCGAAAGCGCGATCAGCGCGAGCATGCCGACGGTCTTGTCGAACAGCCATTTGAGGACGATGTCCCAGTCCGCGATCGGCCGGTCGAACACGTCGAGCACCGGCACGGCGCCGAGATAGGAGTAGGAGCGCGGCCGGAAGCGCAGCTTCGACATATGGGCCGAGAGCCGGATGTCGATCGGCAGCACCCAGAGCTTGCGCAGCATGGTCAGGAGGCGTGCCTCGGCCGAGATCGGCAAGGTGAAGATCACGAGATCGAGCCGGGTGCGCCGGGCGAATTCGACGAGGTCGTCGATGGTGCCCAGCTTCGGATAACCGGCGACGAGATCGGGCGAGCGGGAATCGTTGCGGTCGTCGAAGACGCCGCAGATGTGAAGTCCTGTGTCCTTCTGCGCCTCGAGCGCCTTGATCAGTGCAGCACCGGCTTCGCCACCACCGACGATGGCGGTGCGTCGCACGAGCCGACCGGAGCGGGTCAGGCCGCGCACGGCCATGGTGACGGTGAGGCGCCCCGCGATGAGCGCGCCGGCACCGACGAGATAGAAGCCGAGCAGCCAGCCGCGCGAAACCTGGCTGCCAACCTTCAGGAAGAAGAAGCTCGCCAGCGCGATCAGGAACAACATCGTCCAGCCGCCGAGCAGGCGCACGGCGGAGCTGGCGAAATTGCGCAGCGCGCCGATTGGGTAGAGCTGCAAGGTCTGGAAGGTGATGAGTGAGCCGATGGCGAGCGCGGGAACCGTGATCTGATAGGCGAGGGGATCGTCGACCTTGCCGGCCGCATAGAGCCAGTAGACCAAGCCCCCTGTCGTCAGCACGATCAGAACGTCGAGCAGGCGGGCCAACCCCTCGATCATCACCGGTGAGAGGGTCGGCTTCAGCGGCAAGGCTGCGATACGCTCGGCCAGCGGATGAAAGCGGCGTGTCTGCCCGTCTTCGGTTTTGCCCGCTGATGACGGCGTGGCCGGACCGGCCGAGTCCGCCTTCATCATGTCGCGGACATCGAAAGCACCCATGACGTCCATTCCTCGTCCGGGTCGCGGCGTCTGGCATTGCGGCCCGGCTGTGGTCTAGCCGAAATTGCTCTCGGAACGCTTAACCGGACTATTCGCTGTTTCAGCCGGTTTGCAACGATTTTGGTGCGATCCGAGGCGCTCGCGGACCTTTCCGAATGCTGCAATTTTCCGGCTTGCGAAGAATTGGAAATAGCCTTGGCGTCTCAATGGGTTGTCTAAAGTTTAGTGCAAGCTTTTTTGCGCTCGATTTGATCTGACCTGGACGTTTTTAAGTGTTTGTCCGTTGACAGAAGGTCTTGGCGAAGGCATATTTACCTTCGATGAGTGTCTGAGAAGCACATATTTCGCAGGATGAGCCGGGCGCCCCTGGCGTTGCTCCATCTGCGGTGCAGTTTGTCGGGGCGGCGCCCTGGCGAGGCTAATTCATCGGATCTCTCGATTTTAAACTCTAACGATTGCTTGGCTGTCTTTGCGGCGCATCTGCGCCGTGCAGCGCGGCTTCGCCCGTGTGCAACATGTCTTTTCACTGGTTGGTTCTGCTCGCGGCCATCGCCGTCGAGATCGTCGCGACGACCGCGCTGAAGTCGGTCGTCTCGGCTCCCTGGCTTGTCGGCGTCCTGCCGCTGCTGCTGATTGGATTGTCCTTTGCGCTTCTGAGCATTGCCTTGCGCGTCATTCCCATGGCCGTCGCCTATGCGGTCTGGGAGGGTCTCGGCATCGTCGGCATCGCCGCGACGGGGCATCTCCTCTTCGGCGAGCATCTGAGCGCTGGCCGCATCGCCGCATTGGCTGCGATCTTGGTCGGCATCGTCCTGATCGAGGCCGGCATTGGCCACGATGAGGACGCCGAGGATGATCGGCTCATGAACGAGGGGAGGCATGTGTGAATGTCTCGCCCGTTCAGATCATCCCGCTGCTTTGGTTGCTTGGCGCCGTCGCGCTCGAACTGTCGGGCACCTATCTGCTGAAGCTCTCGAACGGCATGACGCGCCGCCTGACAGGTGCGGGCGGCGTTCTGCTGGTAATGGGCGCCTTCGGAGCGCTCGCCCAGGCCATCAAGGGCATGGACCTCTCGGTCGCCTATGCGGTCTGGGGTGGCGTCGGCCTTGTCGCCACGGCCGTGATCGGCGCGCTCGCCTTCGGGCAGAAGATCGCCCCCGCCGGCTGGTGCGGCATTCTTCTCGTCGTCGCCGGCGTGGTAGCGCTCAAGCTGATGTAGCGACCTTCCGGCGCGCCGTGAGCGCGTCGCGATAGGCTGCGATGACGCCGTCCGTCATGGTGTCCAGCCGGAAATGTTCCCGGACATGGGCCGCGAGGTCGATCGCCTCGGCGAGGCGCTCGACCTCGGGCCGTGCCAGCATGGCGCGGATGGCGTCGGCGAGGATCACCGGGTCGTTTGCCTGGATCAGGCGGTGCCGATGGCGCGGTCCGTAGATTTCGTTGATGCCGCCGACATCGGTCGAGATTAGCGGCTGCGCTGCGGCTGCGGCCTCGAGAATGACATAGGGCAGGGATTCCGCACGGGAAGGGATGACCATGATCCGCGCCTGCGCCAGCGCCTTGCGGATCGGCCCCGGCGGCTCGAAGACGCACTGGCCTGCGACGCCGCGCGCAGCCGTCATCGCCTTGAGCTCGGCTTCGTCCGGTCCCGAGCCGACGATGAGGATGCGCGGGGCCAAGCCATCGCGGCGGCGCAGTAGGGCGAGCGCGTCGATCAGCGTGTCGACCCCCTTGGCCGAGCGCAATTCACCCAGATACAGCAGGTCGAATCCCGCCTGGCTGTGGTCGACCGGTTCGAATTCCGCTTCGGAAATCCCGTTGAGCACGATGCGATGAGCGGTTTTCGGTTCGTGCCCGACATGGGACTCGAAACGGCCGGCGATGAAGCGGCTCTCGAACAGGAACATGTCGGTCGCGCCTTCGAGCAGGCGTTCGACCGTCATGTAGATCTTATGCTCCGCGCTGCCGGGCTTGTAGTTGAAGCTGCCGCCATGCGGCGTGTAGGCGGTGATGTAGCGCCGGTTGGGAGAGAGCAGGGCCGGAATGCGGCCGTAGACCCCGCCTTTCGAGCCATGGCAATGCACGACATCGGGGTCGAGGCGTTTGCGCAGAGGCATCTGCGCCATCTGCGCCCGAAAATCGGTCAGGCTCGGATAGCGCGACATCGGCACCCGCGTGATGCCGAGAGACAGTGTCTGCGAGAGCTCGCGAAAGACGGCATCGGCCCGCGGGCCGCCTGTCGTGGCGTCGCAGAAGATGCCGACCTGATGGCCGCGTTCGGCCTGTCCACGCGCGACGTCGAGCACGTGCCGGAACAGCCCGCCGAGCGGCGCGCGGAAGACATGGAGGATCTTGAGCGGCGTGCTGGAGACGTCCGACATGGCAGGGCCGGGCGCCGGTGTCAGAACCAGCGTTCCTTGATGACGATGGTGTCGCCGGGCTGGACCGGATAGGTGATCGGGACCGAGGCCGTGACGGTCTGGCCGTCGATCTGGCGCGTGATCTCCGCCGAATTGCGCTGGCCGCGCGGCGTGAAGCCGCCGGCGATGGCGACGGCGGTCTGCACCGTCATGCCGCTGACGAAGGGAAACTGGCCGGAGTTCGTCACCTCGCCGAGGACGAAGAACGGCCTGTAGGTGTCGACCTCGACGGAAACCTTGGGCTCGCGCAGATAGCCGCCGCGCAGCTTGGCCTCGATCTCGCGTGCGAGCTGCTGGGTGGTGCGGCCCTGAGCCATGACCGTATTGACGAGCGGCATCGAGATCCGGCCCGAGCCGTCCACGGCGTAAATGTTCGACAGGTTGTCCTGGCCGAAGACGATGATCCGCAGCTTGTCGCCGCTGGCGAGCCGATAGGCGCCCTCAGGTTGGGCGATCGCATAGTCCGCCGCCTGGTACTGGGGCGCGCATGCGCCCGCCGTCATGGCGGCGGCCAAGGCGAGGGAGGCGAGGCGTCGACTCATCACTGGCTACCCGTGAAAACTCGCGCAGAGCTTTAGGGCGATATGGTTAACAAAGGCTTCCGTTGCGCCTTTCGGTGGCGTGTTGCGGCGAGGGCTCTGGTGCGCCACGCCTTATTATGGCCGCCCCGCTGGCCTTGTCTCCGCTCTCCAGTTCGAATGATTCCCGCGAGGAGATCAGCAATGAAGTCTGCAGCCCTTGCCGCGATCGCGCTCCTGATGTCCTGCCCGGCATTCGCGGAGGAACTGCCTCAGCGCAAGCCCGGCCTTTGGGAATCCAAGTCCGTCGGCGAGCAGGGCGAGGTGGTCGCCAAGCAATGCGTCGGCCCCGACACCGATCGCGCGCTGGTCGGCAGCATGGCGGGTGGCACTTGCTCCAAGATGCTGGTGACCAAGACGGCGACCGGCTACGCCGTCGAGACTGAATGTGCGATGGGGCCGATCAAGGCCTCCGGCAGTAGCGTCGTCACCGGCGATTTCCAGACTTCGGTCCGCACCGAAGGCACGACCAAGCTCACCGGCATGCCCGGTCAGCCGACGCCCGTGGAACGCAAGCTGGTGGTGGAAGCCAAGCGGCTCGGCGAATGCGCTGCGGGCCAGAAACCCGGCGACATCATCATGCCGGACGGCAAGGTCATCTCGATGCCGCAGACTGCTCCCAAGCAATAAGCAGGAGTCTCACCGTCGTCGCGGCCCGGCCTGGCAGCCGGGCCTTTTTCATGTCCGGAGGCCGCCCGTCTCGATTTTGCCGGTCCACGCCGAGTCGATCCCTACGAAAGGAAAATGAACGTTTTTGGCGCCCGGGCGCCCGGCATTTACCGGACAATAACCTTACCGAGCCTTGAATGACGCGGCATTCCTCCGGGAATGCGAGAGTTCTGCGTCACATGGGTGGGTCATGACCGCTGAAGCTGGGACTGAAGCGCGGGGTAGCGGCGAGAGCCGTGGCGACATGCTCGACCTCGCTGCACTCTGGGCGGCGATCAAGCGCCGGAAAGCCTGGATCGTCGTGCCGACCCTGGCTGCGCTCGGCCTGTCGGTCCTTGCCGTCAATGTCGTGACGCCCCGTTACACGGGCGAGGCGCGCCTGCTCCTCGAAAGCCGCAGCGGCTTCTATGCTCTGCCGGGGCAGTCGTCGCAGGATACCTCCGGCCAGTTCGACGCCGAGGCCGTGCAGAGCCAGGTGCAGGTCATCATGTCGCGCGATCTGGCGCGTGAGGCGATCAAGCGCATCGGTCTCGTCGGCAATCCTGAATTTGATTCCGGTGCGGGTGCGCTCGGCGCGCTGCGCAAGGTCGCGGTGATGATCGGGCTTGGCAGCCACCCGGCCGATCGCTCGCCGGAAGAGCGGGTGCTGGAGAAATATTTCGACCGGCTCTTGGTCTATCCCGTGGCGCGCTCGCGCATCGTCGCGATCGAGTTCACCTCGCAGGACCGGGCGCTCGCCGCCAAGGCCGCCAACACCATCGCTGAGACCTATCTCGAATTCCAGGAAGCGGCGAAGCAGGACAACGCCCGCAGTGCCTCCGCCTGGCTTTCGACGACGATCGAACCCCTGCGCAAACGCGTGGCCGAGGCCGATGCCAAGGTCGAGACCTTCCGCGCCACGCACGGTCTCTTCGCCGGCCCGAACAACACCAGCATCACGTCGCAGCAGCTCTCCGATCTCTCGACGCAGCTTTCGGCCGCGCGCAGCCAGCAGGCCGATGCTCAGGCCAAGGCCGGGCTGATCCGCGATGCGATCAAGCAGGGTCGCACCTTCGAGATCCCGGATGTCGCCAACAACGAGCTGGTGCGCAGGCTGATCGAGCAGCGCGTCAACTTGCGTGCCCAGATCGCCGCGGAATCGCGCAGCCTCCTGCCTGGCCATCCCCGCATCAAGGAGCTGAACGCCCAGCTCGCCGACCTCGAAGGACAGCTGCGTGCCGCTGCGGAGCGTACCGTCCGGACGCTGGAGAACGAGGCCAAGATCGCCGGCCAGCGGGTCGAGAGCTTCCAGGCCGCGCTCGATGGCCAGAAGAAGAACGTCGCCACGGCCAATGACAGCGAGGTGCAGCTGCGTGCGCTGGAACTCGACGCCCGCACCCTGCGCGAGCAGCTCGAGCAGTACATGCAGCGCTATCGCGAGGCCGCCGCGCGTGACACCTTGAATGGTGCGCCGGCCGATGCGCGCATCATCTCGCGCGCCGTCGAGCCGACCGATCCCTCTTTCCCGAAGAAGCTGCCGATCGTCCTGGTCTCGACCCTCGCGACCTTCCTGATCGCGCTGGCGACGATCGTCACGCGGGAATTGCTGAACGGTCAGTCGCGCCCGCTGCCGCAGGCGCCGCGCGGGCCGCGTTGGGTCTCGGTCGGCGAGGAGGAAGAGACCAGGGCAGACGGCCCGACGCCCGAGACGCCGCGCCGCGATTCCGTCGCCGGCCTGCTGACCCACGCCGGTCGCCTCGGTCAGATCAGGCTCGACCTCGAGCATCCGGAGGAGACGCTGGCTGCGCTCGCCGAGCGCACCGAGGAGGCGCCGCGCGGCCTGGCGCCGATCGTACTGGTGCTGGACGGCGGCGGCGAGGGCGCTGCCCGGCCGCGCGAACTCGCCGAATTGCTGGCACAGCGCTGCCGCTGCATCCTCGTCGACCTCGCTCGGGACGACGAGCACGGCGAGCCGGGCTTCTCGGAGCTGCTGGCCGGCGAGGCGCTGTTCTCCGACATCATCATGCGTGAGGCGGGCTCGCGCCTGCATAGCATCGGCCCCGGTCGGGCCGGACGCGAAGCGGTGTTCGCAGCCCCCGATCTCATCGACGTCGCGCTCGAAGCTCTTTGCGAGACCTATGACTGGGTGCTGGTCGCGGCCGCCTCCAACGACGACAGCGCGATGCTGGACCCGGTCGCACGCCGGGCTCAGGGCGGCCTCGTGATGAGCGGGCAGCCCGGCAACGGCCATGCGCTGGAGGCGGCCTACCGCCTCAGCGAGCTGGTCAAGGCGCCGGTTTCACTCGTGCTCGACGCCGAGCGCCCCGCTCCGATGGCGCGCATGCCGCAGCAGGACGTGCCGGCGGAGGTCTGAGGCCGATGATCGTGGTGAGCGGGCGCTATTCTTCAGATGGCCCCCGCCGCCGTAGCCAGCCGGAGGCGCGTTGCGCCAGTCGCAGTGCCGCGGGCGAGCTTTTGATGCGCCGCTTCAGCTCTCGCTTCGACTGCGCGACCTTGGCGAACAGCCGCCCCTTCAGGGTCAATGACAGGAAGCTGTCGACGAGGTCGTCGTGATCGTCGCAGAAGCTCGTCTTGTAGCGAGCCTCGCCGACACCCAGGTCGAAGATCGAGAAGCCCTCGTCACATTTCAGGCGGATCAGATCGGCCAGCAGCAGTTCCCCGGGGCTGGTCTTGACGGTCTCGCTCGCCATGTCGAAGGAGGTCGCCATGCCGGAGAAACGACCTCCCTGAACGGCGCCGACATAGGTCGCGACGCAGGCATCCTCCAGCTCGAGCGTGTAGAGCTCGATGGCCGGTCGTTCGGCTCCGTCGCCGGCCGCCGCCTTCGTAAGGAAAGCCCGCATGGCGGGATCGGCGAAGGGGTCGGGCACCCCCATCTCGCGGAAGCGCGCCGCCTTCTGCGCCAGGAAGGCACCGACCGCACGCGCGATCTCGGCCGGCGTGCGGGCACGCACCAGAGTGGACGGTCCGAAATCGGCGAAGCGGCTGCGCTTGTTCTTGAGCTTCTTGCGGGCGTGGCTGCTCATGGAGCGCTTCAGCGTCGCCTCGCCGTCTCCTGCGATCAGCGCCAGCTTGTAGGCGCGGCTCGGGCTCGGACCAGCCGCGAGCAGGGCTGCGGGGTTGGCGACACCCTGCCATTGTGTTGGCTGGTTCACGAAGATCAGCGCATCGAGTCCACCGATGGCTCGTCCGACCTCGGCGAGCATCAGCGCGGCCGCGTCGGCATCGAGCCCGGCGGCGAAGTCCGGTGCATAGAGACCCATATGGTAGTTGGCGTGCTTGCCGCCGATGATCTCGGCGAAGCGAATCCCGCTGCGCCGGGTAATGACCAGTGGCAGCAACGCGCAGAGCATGCCTTCACCATCCCGCAGCAGCGCGTAGCGGAACACCATGCCCTGCGTGGCGCCGACCGTTTCGACGAAGGGGCGGACCCAGCCATAGGCCTGATAGGGCGTGACCAGTGCCTGCGCCTCGAAGGCGCGCCATTCGGCCTCGATCGCGGCGATGTCCGTCTCGATCGCGATCGAGGCCCAGCGGCGCGCCATGCCGACATAGCTGGTCTCGCCGGCGGGCCGGTGCAACGGGATGGGTGGAGAGGCCGACATGCGCCTTCGCCTCGCGAGCGGGACAGGACGGCTCCTCCTTAACCCGGCATTGTGAACGGATCGGTCAAGATCGCCTGGCTGGCGGCATGATCGCGCGATAGCGTTAGCGGGCGGTTGCACGGATAGACGATGAACGGGCGTCACAGGGCCATCGCGGCCGCATTCAGGATTATGGCGGCGACCGGCGCCGACCGCTGGAGCAGGGGCTTCGCGCAGGGCAGGGGGGTGATCCTCACCCTGCATCACGTCCGCCCCGCGGAACGGCATGGCTTCGCTCCCAATGCGCTGCTCGACCTTACGCCGAATTTCCTCGACGCCGCACTCGGCCTGATCCGTGCCGAGGGCTATGACCTGGTTTCGCTCGACGACGCGATCGCCCGGCTGCAAAGCCCGAAGCGCGGACGCTTCTTCGTCGCGCTGACCTTCGACGACGGTTATCGCGACAATGTCGAGCATGCTTGGCCGGTTCTGGCCAAGCATGGCGCGCCCTGGACGCTGTTCGTCACGCCCGGCTTCGCCGACCGCACCGCCCGGCTCTGGTGGCTGGAGCTGGAGGAAGCGATCCGCGCCCTGCCGCGGCTCGATCTGGTCTTGCCGGACGGCCGCTTCACGGCGCGTACGGAAACCGATGCCGAAAAGGATCACGCTTTCTCCAGGCTCTACTGGCGCCTGCGCAAGGGGCCGGAAGCGATTCTGCTGTCAGCGATTTCGGATTTGGCGCGACAGGCGGGCGTCGATCCCGTCGCGCTGGTCGAGCGCGACTGCCTGCCCTGGGAAACCTTGCGCGCGCTTTCGGGCGCGCCGGGCGTCAGCATCGGTGCCCATACGCTGACGCATCCGATGCTGGCGAAGCACGATATCGAGGCGGCACGGCGAGAGATCGTCGAGAGCCAATCGCGGCTCGAAGCCGAGCTCGGCCTGCCGATCAGACATTTCGCCTATCCGGTCGGCGATCCCGGCTCGGCTGGGGCGCGGGAATTCGCGCTGGTGCGGGAGGCGGGCTTCGCAAGCGCGGTCACGACCCGGCCGGGCCACCTTGTCGCGGAACATGCCGACCATCTTCACGCCCTGCCGCGCGTTTCGCTCAACGGCCTGCACCAGAATGAGGCGGCGTTGCGGGCGTTGCTGTCCGGCCTGCCGTTCTGGCTGAGGAACCGGGGGCGGGCGGAGCAATCCTGGCGCATCGCCTCAACCCTGGGACAGGCCGGCGGCGAACAATCAGAGGCATCGTCACGCCATCTTCGCTGGGCGGCAGCGCCTCAGAGATAACCCATGTCGCGTTTGGCCGTGGCGAAGTTCACGAGGACGAACGAAGCCACGCCCGCGGTCGCCGCGGCACCCAGTGTGATTGGGGCGCTGATGCAGGTCGCGGCTATCAGGAGCACCGCAGCCACGACCAGGAAGGCCTGTTGGCTTTGTGGGCTCATGACAAACGCTGCCTGGCGCGTCGGAAACCGCATAGCTTCGGGTCGGGGGGCGTCCATGGTGATTTCGACCACCGCGGCTATGGTCCCCTGGAACAGCATGTCGCCGAGCTTTCCCTCGACCGGCCTGGGCGTGGAACGATAGACGAACTTGTTCGGAGGTTCGTATTTCGCCTGCTGAAGATGCATGATCTCGCCACCGACCTTCGAGGCGGTGGTGAGGCCGCAGGAGAGGTCCAGCTTGCCGGCGACGGCGCTGTAGCTGACCTTCACATCGGCGGTCGCTCGCACCAGCCGTGAATCGTATTCGGATTTGACGGCCGTCGATACCTTGTTCGAGCTGAAGTTGAGTTCCAGGAGCGGTTTCTGGATCTCCAGCTTCACCGTCCCGACCAGCTTGACCTTGATCGTCATGCCGTTGCCGCGGATCGTCGCGGCCATCAAATCCCGGTCCAGGACATAGGAGACGGGCGGGTAGGCCACATGCCGTGCCGGTTGGGTGGCCTGTGTGCCCGGCGATCTGACGGGCGGGCTCGCTGGGCCCTGCTGCGTCGATCCGGTCGCCTGGGGCGGTATCACGAGCTGGGTCCCGACATAGATCAGGTCGGGGTTTGGAAGACGGTTGGCCGCTGCGATCGCGGGCCAGGCGCTTGCATCGCCATAGATCGAGCGGGCGATGGAGGAGAGCGTATCTCCTGCTTTGATCCTGTAGGTGCCGGCCGCCATCGCTCGCTTGCCCCGTTTCGGCTGCTTGGCGCAGGTTGCAGGGCCGCAGGATAGGCTGATGTGACGTTAGGTCAAATTCCGTCTTTGCGTTCCATCCACTTGATCAGCGGCAGCAGCGGCAGGACCCAGGCGAGACCGAGCGCGACATAAGCGATTCCCTGCACGAGCTTCGGCGCCTCGGTGATCCGCCCTTGCGCCAGCGCCATCGCGACGAGCGCGTAGACGCAGACGAAGACCAGGATCAGCACGGTTCCGACCAGCTTGCGCGTGCGTTGTTTCATCGGGCTCTCTGCCGCCGGTTATGGCGTCTGGTTGGGCCGCTGCTGCGGCAATGCGGTCATTGTCGCGCTGCCGCGACGGGTCTAAAGCATGTTCGGCAAAAGTGGGCACCATTTTTGCGACGAGAACCTGCTTCCCTCGCGCTATGTCACCGCCGACCGCGCTTGTGAAGCGCCCCCGCTTCCAAAGGTCTGCCGCGTGAGCATTGCCCTGAACCAGCCGGCCGGCGCGCCGGTCCTGACCGCGAACCATGCCGGCATCCGCCGCTGGCTCTGGACGGTGGCGGGCCTCGTCTTCCTGATGGTCGTCGTCGGCGGTGCGACGCGGCTCACCGGCTCAGGCCTCTCGATCACCGAATGGAAGCCGATCACCGGTGCCATGCCGCCGCTTTCGGCCGCGGCCTGGGCCGAGGAATTCGCCAAATACCAGGGGAGTCCGCAGTACCAGATCCTCAACAACGGCATGAGTCTCGGCGAATTCCAGTTCATCTATTGGTGGGAGTGGGGCCATCGCCAGCTCGGCCGCTTCATCGGGCTTGTCTTCCTCGCTGGTTTCCTTGTCGTGGCCCTGCGTCGACTGCTGCCGGGCCGCCAGATCGCCACCCTGTTCGGGATGGGGCTTCTCCTCGGCCTGCAGGGGGCGATCGGCTGGATCATGGTGGCTTCGGGCCTCGAGCCCGGCATGGTCGCCGTCGCGCCGGTAAAGCTGACGCTGCACCTGACCTTCGCCGGCTTGTTCTTCGCCTCCGTCGTTGCCTTCGCGACCTGGCTGACGCCGCTGCGCCGTCCCGAGACCGCCGGAAGCCCGGCCATGGCCTGGCTGCTGCTGGTGCTGACCTTCGTCCAGATCGCCCTCGGCGGACTCGTTGCCGGCTCGAAAGCGGGCTTCACCTTCAACACTTGGCCCTTGATGGATGGGGCAGTAGTTCCTCCGGGTTCGCTGCTTTTCGCGCAGCAGCCATTCTGGGAAAACTTCGTCGACAATGTCGCGCTGGTGCAGTTCAACCACCGGCTTGGCGCCTATGTCCTGCTCGCTGCCGCGCTTTGGCAGCTCTGGAGGTTGAAGCGTTCGGCGCTGCAGGCCAGCGCGACCAGGCGCGCGACGGCCATCGCCGGCATCGTGACGACGCAGGCCGTGCTCGGCATCGCCACGCTGCTGCTGGTCGTGCCGCTCTGGGCCGGTCTCGCACATCAGGCGCTGGCCTTCGCGGTGCTCGCGATGGCGGTCGTCCATGTCACGCGCACGACGGCGAGGCGCAGCGATGTCGTCTGATGCCTGCCTGTTCTGCAGGATAACGGCGGGAGATATCCCGTCCTACCGCGTCGCCGAGAGCGAGAACATGGTCGCTTTCCTCGACATCGCCCCGGTCAGGCCGGGACATGTCCTGATCGTGCCGAAGGTGCACCACGCCTATTTCGACGACCTGTCGCCGGAGTTGGCCGCGGAAGTCATCCAGCTCGGCCAGCGCGTCGCGAAGGTGCTCAAGGCGATCTACGGGGTCGGCCGCGTCGCCTTCATGTTCACAGGCAACGACTTTGCCCATGCGCACGCGCATCTGATCCCAATGGTGAGTTCGGACGATGTCACCTCGCGCCGCTATATCGCGGAGGAGGTGGTGACCTATCGCCAGCCGCCGCGCCTGCCTGCTGCGGAGCAGGAGGAGACGGCGGCCCTCATTCGGACGGAGCTTGCGAAGGATCAGGCCAGCGCCTGATCCAGATCGGCGATCAGATCCTCGACATCCTCGAGCCCGATCGAGAGCCGCACGACCTCGGGGCCCGCGCCGGCCTGCCTCTTCTGCTCGTCATTGAGCTGGCGGTGGGTAGTGGAGGCCGGGTGGATCACCAGCGAGCGCGTGTCGCCGATATTGGCGAGATGCGAGAATAGCTTGAGGTTGGAGACCAACTTGACGCCGGCGTCATAGCCGCCCTTGAGCCCGAAGGTGAAGACCGCACCTGCACCCTTCGGCACATAGCGCTTGGCGAGCTCATGATACTTGTCGCCCGGCAGGCCGGGATAGCTCACCCATTCCACTGCGGGGTGCTTGGCGAGGTGCTCTGCGACCTTCTGCGTTGAATCGCAGTGCCTCTGCATGCGCAGCGGCAGGGTCTCGATGCCGGTCAGCAGCATGAAGGCGTTGAAGGGCGAGAGCGCCGGCCCGAGGTCGCGCAGGCCGAGCACGCGCGTCGCGATGGCGAAGGCGAAGTTGCCGAAGGTCTCGCCCAGCACCATGCCGTTATATTCCGGTCGCGGCTTGGAGAGCATCGGATAGCGCTCGTCGCCGACCCAGTTGAACGTGCCGCCGTCGACGATCAGCCCGCCGATCGAATTGCCGTGGCCGCCGAGGAATTTGGTGGCCGAATGCACGACGATGTCGGCACCATGCTCGAAGGGGCGCAGCAAATAGGGCGTCGCCATCGTGTTGTCGACGATGAGCGGGATGTTGTGCTTCTTGGCGATGGCGCTGATCGCGGCGATGTCGACGATGACGCCGCCCGGATTGGCGACGGATTCGATGAAGATCGCCTTGGTCTTCGGTGTCACGGCCTTGGCGAAGCTCTCGACATCGTCCGGATCGGCCCAGATCACGTTCCAGCCGAAGCTCTTGTAGGAATGGTTGAACTGGTTGATCGAGCCGCCATAGAGCTTGCGCGCGGCGACGAACTCGTCGCCCGGCTGCAGCAGCGCGTGGAAGCTCAGGAATTCGGCCGCATGGCCGGAGGCGACGGCGAGCGCGGCCGTGCCGCCCTCCAGCGCCGCGACGCGCTCCTCCAGCACCGCGTTGGTCGGGTTGCCGATGCGGGTGTAGATGTTGCCGAAGGCCTGCAGGCCGAACAGCGAGGCGGCATGGTCGACGTCGTCGAAGACGAAGGAGGTCGTCTGGTAGATCGGCGTGGCGCGTGCGCCCGTCGCCGCATCGGGGGCCGCCCCGGCATGGATCGCGAGTGTGCTGAAGCCGGGCATCCGGTCGGTCATGGCGTGCTCCCTCGAATGATCTGATGTGCGAATGCTCTGTTCGGTTTAACGAACGCTCCTCGTAGCGTCAATTCAAGCGCGGGTTGAGTTGCGGACCGATATGCTCAGGCCGGAAGCCCATTCCGACCAGCCGGGCGGGAATGCGCCGCAGGGGCGGAAACCAGCGCAGCAGCGAGAGCAGGAAAGGTGGCTTCACCGGGCCGCCCCCCGCCAGGATCGGGGTAATGACGCGGTTCTGGATCGCGACCTGCAGGCCTTGCGTCGCTCTGGTGGGAAAGGCCCGGCGCTCCTGCACCGCGGCGAGGTCGCCAGTCGTCAGCCGTTTGCCGCGCAGGGGCTGGGCCAGCCGATTGGCCGCGGCGACCGCATCCTGGATGGCGAGGTTCACGCCGACGCCGCCGATCGGCGACATCGCATGGGCAGCGTCGCCGATGCAGAGCAGGCCCGGCTGCCACCAGCGTTCGAGCCGGTCGACCGCGACCGAGAGCAGCTTGAGATCGTCCCAGCCGTGAATTTCACCGACGCGGTCGGCCACCACCGGCAGCAGTTCGGCGAGCCCCGTCCTGAAGGCATCGAGCCCGGCAGCGTGGAGTTTCTCCAGCGTACCTTTCGGGATGACATAAGCGCATTGCCAATAGTCGCCGCGATTCAGCATCACGGCGAAGCGTCCACGCTCGACCTGGCCGAAGGTCTGCGCCGCGTCGCTCTCGCGCCGGGGCAGTCGAAACCAGAGCACATCCATCGGCGCACCGATCTCGTGGACTATGAAGCCACCTGCCTGGCGCAGGTCGGAATGGCGCCCATCCGCCGCGACGATGAGATCGGCCCAGATCGTCGTCTCGCCCTCGGCCGTCTCGGCGGTAACGGCGGCGACCCTGCCGCTCGATCGGATCAGCCCGGTCGCCTTCGTTTGCATCAGGAGCTTGAAATGCGGCAGCTCCCGCCCGCGATCGGCCAGGAAGTCGAGGAAATCCCATTGCGGCATGAAGGCGATGTAGGGCGCGGCCACTGGCAGATGGCTGAAATCCGCGATGGGTACGTCCTTGTCGCCGAAACGAGCGACGATGCTGCGCTCCTTGGTGTGCGGCAGCTTCAGGAAATCGTCGAGCAGGCCGAGCTCCTGCATGAGCTGCAGGGTCGAAGGGTGGATCGTGTCGCCCCGGAAGTCGCGCAGGAAGTCGGCATGCTTCTCCAGCACGGTGACATCGACGCCGGCCCGCGCCAGCAGGAAGCCGAGCATCATCCCCGCAGGGCCACCGCCCGCGATGCAGCAGGTGGTGCTGAACTCACGCATGGGCACCCTCCCGGAACCATTTTGCGTGCGGTCATCCCGAAGCGACGTGGTTTACGCCGCTTGTCCGGGAGGACCCGACGTTTCCGCGGGCCGTCCTTTACGTTCCCGGCCGGTTGATCGTCAGCTTCTGAAAGCCCTTGCCGGCGAGCACCGGTTTCTTCGACGACAGGATCCGCGAATTGATGCCCTGCCAGCCGATCTCGCCGGAGAGCCGGCCGTATTCGATCTTCGGGCAGCGGTTCATGATGACGGTGACGCCCTTTGCCTCGGCCCGCGCTGCGGCCTCGTCGTTGCGCACCGAAAGCTGCATCCAGATCACCTTGGGCAGAGGGGCGAGCGCCAGCGCCTCGTCGGTGATCGGCCCGGCCGCTTCGGAATTGCGGAAGATCTCGACCATGTCGATCGGGCCGGGGATGTCCCTGAGTGCGCCATAGACCGTCTTGCCGAGGATCGTCTGGCCGGCGAGGCCGGGATTGACGGGGATGACATCATAGCCCCGATCGAGCAGGTATTTCGTCACGATCCAGCTCGGGCGCGCCTCATTGGCCGAGGCGCCGACCAGCGCGATCCGCTTCACGGATTTGAGGATGTCGCGGATCAGGCTGTCCGGGTAGGCGTCGTGGTTCATCAGGCCGGGCTCAGCGAAAGGACGATGGGGCAGGGTATAGGATGGAGGGGAGGCCGCGTCATCTCGAATGCAAGAGCGGGATCATCCCTCCCATATGGGCTGCCGCTTCTCCATGAAGGCGCCGATCCCCTCTTCGGCATCTCGCGCGAGCATGTTCTCGACCATCACGGCCGAGGCGTGGTCATAGGCCGCCTTCAGCCCCATCTCGCGCTGTTCGTAGAAAGCGCGCTTCCCGATCTTGACGGTCGCCGGCGACTTCGAGGCGATCGTGGTTGCGAGCCGTTTCGCCTCGGCCAGTGCTTCGCCGGCAGGCACGACGCGGTTGACGAGGCCGATGCGGGCCGCCTCCGTCGCCGGCACCATCTCGCCGAGCAGCAGCATCTCCATCGCATGCTTGGCCGAGAGGTTGCGCGAGAGCGCCACCATCGGCGTGGAGCAGAACAGGCCGATATGCACGCCCGGCGTGCAGAAGCGTGCGCCGTCGCCCGCCACCGCGAGGTCGCAACTCGCCACCAGCTGGCAGCCGGCTGCCGTCGCCGTGCCTTCGACGGCGGCGATCACCGGTTGGGGCAGGGCGGTGATCTGCTGCATCGTCGCCGAGCAGCGACCCAGGATTTCAGTGAAATAGGCCCGGCCTCGATCAGGATCGGCGCGATGCGCGGTCATCTCCTTGAGATCATGCCCGGCGCTGAATACCGGCCCGGCCGCTGCCAGAATGACGATCTTGACCGAGCGGTCGATGGCGATGGCGCGGAAGGCGTCGCCGAGCGCCGCCAGCATCGCCTCGCTCAGCGGGTTGCGCGATTGTGGCCGGTTCAGCGTCAGTACAGCGATGCCGTCGGCGTCCTCGCGCAGCAGCACGGGCGCGGCATCCGGCTTGTGATGGGCGTTCATGGCGTCCCCTTTCGGCATTTGCGCCTATTGTCGGAGCCGGCCGGCCATGCTGCAAGGGGATAAGAGCCTCTTCAGCCTGTGGTTTTCCGCATGACGACCCGCATGACCGCCTCCGAGATCGAAGCCTATCTCGACGAGGTCTTCCCGCAGCTCCACTATGGCGGGCGCACCTATTTCGTCGAGGAGGTCGGGCCGATGACGGCCCGCATGCGCTGCGATTATCACGAGCGCCATCTGCGGCCCGGCGGTACGATCTCGGGACCGACCATGATGGCGCTGGCCGATCTTGCGCTCTATGCCGCGGTCCTCGCCCAGATCGGTCCCGTGGCGCTCGCTGTGACGACGAGCTTGAGCTTCAACTTCCTGCGCAAGCCGGGGCAGGCGGCTTTGATCGGTGAGGCGAAGCTGATGAAGCTCGGCAGGCGCCTCGCTGTCGGCGAGGTCTGCCTCTATTCGCAGGGCGAGGCCGAGATGGTCTGCCATGCGACCGGGACTTATTCGATTCCAGCGGAGCGGTGACATCGGCGTGCTGGCCTTGCTGCCATCCACGTCGAGACGAGGCGGAAAAGATCGTACGGTATCTGGATACCTCTTTTCTCAGGTAATTGAAAAATCGACGCTTTCTGCTTTCTCGTGCTGTTCTGAATGCTTGACAGCCGACTTTCTTCCTCCTATTGCCACGCCACACCGCCGCTGGGCCTCCCGGCGGCTTGTCCTTTTCTTACGCAACCGAAGGGTGCCGCGATGAAGACCACCGTCTCGCTCAAGCCCGCCGATGTCGAAAAGAAGTGGGTTGTGATCGACGCCTCCGGGCTCGTCGTCGGCCGTCTCGCCTCCCTGGTGGCGATGCGCCTGCGCGGCAAGCACAAGGCCGCCTACACCCCGCATGTCGACTGCGGCGACAATGTCATCGTGATCAACGCCGAGAAGGTCTCCTTCACCGGCCGCAAGCGCGAGCAGAAGAACTATTACCACCACACCGGGTTCCCGGGTGGTATCAAGGAGCGTTCGGCCAAGTTCATCCTGGAAGGCCGCTTCCCTGAGCGCGTGGTCGAGAAGGCCGTCGAGCGCATGCTGCCGCGCGGCCCGCTCTTCCGCCAGATCCTCGGCAATCTGCGCGTCTACAAGGGCGCGGAGCATCCGCACGCGGCCCAGTCGCCGGAGGCGCTCGACGTCGCCGCCCTCAACAGCAAGAACAAGAGGGTCTGACCATGGCCGAAGTTCTTCAGTCGCTCTCCCAGCTTGGCGACATCGCCAAGCCCGCGCAGCCGGAAGCTCCGGTCCACGTCAAGAAGGTCGATGCCCAGGGCCGCGCCTATGCCACCGGCAAGCGCAAGAACGCGATCGCTCGCGTCTGGATCAAGCCCGGCTCCGGCAAGGTCACGGTCAATGGCCGCGATCAGGAGATCTATTTCGCCCGTCCGGTTCTGCGCCTCGTCCTGGCGCAGCCGCTGCAGCTCGTCGACCGCATGACGCAGTATGACGTCATCGTCTCGGTCAAGGGCGGCGGTCTTTCCGGCCAGGCCGGCGCGGTGCGCCACGGCATCTCCAAGGCGCTGACCCACTATGAGCCGGAGCTCCGCGGCCCGCTCAAGAAGGAAGGCTTCCTGACCCGCGACTCGCGTGTCGTCGAGCGTAAGAAGTTCGGTAAGGCCAAGGCCCGCCGCAGCTTCCAGTTCTCGAAGCGCTGATCGTTTCCGGCTCGTCCGGGATGTGGAAGGGCGGCTCTCGCGAGCCGCCCTTTTTCGTTGCTTCCGGGATCGTTCGGACGCAAGGCCGCCTCTCGCGCCTGCGGCGTCGCTGATGTAGCTAGAGCGCATGCGCATTCTGTTCATCCTGATCGCCTTTGGCATGATCGCGGTCCCGGCTCTGATGATGCTGGCGCGGGAAGACCTGCCGCGCGATCGCCGCATCGGTCGGGCGCTGGTGATCTTCCTCGCTCCCGCCATCGCATTGGGCGCGATCCAGAGCGTGCCGGAACTGGATGGCCGCGCCCTCAGCTATCCGAATGCCTGGACAATGCTGCGACTCGTGCTCAGCGGCCTCGCGCTGATCCTGCCCTGGTGCCTCTATGTCTGGTTTACGGCCCGCCGCTGAGCGGTACGGCCCCTTCATGAGAGCTCTGCCGTGAGTGAAACAACCGGTAAGCCGCCGATCGACCACGCCTTCACCGGCGAGCGCCGTGGCGGCGCGGCCGATCCGACCTATGCCGGGGCGCTCTCCTTCATGCGCCGGCCCTATGGCAAGGCCGTCGCCGGCTGCGATCTCGTGGTCTGGGGCGTGCCCTTCGATCTCTCCGTGACCAATCGGCCCGGGACCCGCTTCGGACCGCAGGCGATCCGCCGTGCCAGCGCGATCTTCGACGGCGATCCGCAATACCCTTCGCGCATCGACCCTTTCGCCCGCCTCGCGGCGATGGATTATGGCGACTGCGCTCTGCCTCGCGGCGATCTGCCGGGCTCGGCGCAGGCGATCGAGCGGGAGGCCGCCGGCATTCTCGCGACCGGTGCCCATCTCGTCACGCTGGGCGGCGACCACTTCATCACCTTGCCGCTGCTGCGCGCCCATGTCGCGCGTCATGGCAAGCTGGCGCTGATCCAGTTCGACGCGCATCAGGATACCTGGGACGACGGCCCGGGCGGGATCGGGCATGGCAGCTTCGTATTGGAGGCCGTGCGGGAGGGGCTGATCGATGTCGAGCGCTCGATCCAGGTCGGCATTCGTACGGCGGCGCCCCGCGACTGCGGCATTGCCATCGTCGATGCCTATGAGGCGCAGGCGCTCGGCGTCGAGGCAGTGGCGGAGCGAATCCGGGGCCGCGTCGGGGAGGGCGCTGCCTACCTCACCTTCGACATCGATGCGCTCGATCCAGCCTTCGCCCCCGGCACCGGCACGCCGGTCTCGGGCGGGTTCTCGGCCGACCAGGCGCTGCGCATGCTCTGGGCGATCCGCAATCTCGATATCCGGGGCATGGATATCGTCGAGGTTTCGCCGCCCTATGATCACGCCGACATCACCGCGATCGCGGCCTCGACGATAGCCCAGCATCACATCCAGGCGCTGGCGATGAAGAAGGGCGGTTGGATCGGCTTGTGAGGAGCACGTGACAAGCGACTCCGGCAGCTTGGTTTTCGCGCCACACCACGCCTGCGATCGAGGCCACGGGCGCAAGGATGATTGACACCCTGCCGATCCGCGAACATATACGGATGCATGAAGATGAGCTTCATTCGACGTCGCCCGTATCAGGCCGCTCCGGCGCGCCCGCGATGACGCTCGGCTGAAGCCCGAACGCCCGCGACCGCGCCACCGAGCGCGGTTTTTTTATGCCTTTAGCCAACTCGCCTGCCCAGCCACCGGGGGTCCTGATGAGCCAGAACCTGAAAACCATCTTCATCGACGGCGAGGCCGGCACCACCGGGCTCGGCATCCGCGATCGCCTCGCGGCTGTACCGGAAGTGGCGGTGAGGAGCATCGACCCGGACAAGCGCAAGGATCCGGCCGCGCGCAAGGACATGATGGCGGCGGTCGATCTCGTCGTGCTCTGCCTGCCCGACGAGGCCGCGAAGGAATCGGTCGCGCTGGCTGATGAGCTGGGCGCGGATGCCCCCAAGATCGTCGATGCCGCTACGGCGCACCGCATCGCGCCGGGCTGGGTCTACGGCTTTGCCGAGCTGGAGCCGGGCCATGCCGAGAAGATCGCCAACGCCAATCGCGTCGCCAATCCGGGGTGCTATCCGACCGGTGCGATCGCGCTGCTGCGTCCGCTTGTCGATGCCGGGATGATCCCGCAAGACTATCCCGTCACGGTGAATGCCGTTTCGGGCTATTCCGGCGGCGGCAAGTCGATGATCGAGGATTTCGAGACCGGCGTCGCTCCGGCTTTCGAACTCTACGGCCTCGGTCTGCGCCACAAGCACCTGCCCGAGCTGCAAGCCTATGCCAAGCTCACCCGGCGGCCGATCTTCGTGCCGTCGGTGGGCAATTTCCGGCAGGGCATGCTGGTTTCCGTGCCGCTGCATCTCGATACGCTGCACGGCCGGCCGAGCGTGGCCGATCTCCATCACACATTGGCCGAGCGCTATGCAGGCTCGAGCTATGTCAGCGTGATCTCGCAGGAGGGATCGGGCGGCAAGATCGAGCCCGAGGCGCTGAACGACACCAATAAGCTGGAACTCAGGGTCTTCGGCCAGGACGACCTTGGCCAGGCGGTGCTGGTCGCGCGGCTCGACAATCTCGGCAAGGGCGCTTCGGGCGCTGCGGTGCAGAACATCCGCCTGATGCTCGGCCTGCCCGAAGGCTGAGGGGCAGGGGCGGAGCGGCTCCTCGCCTCGATCTGGATCAAGAAGAAAAAGGGCCGCTTGCGCGGCCCTTTCCATTTTCGTCGAGCGAAGATGCTCAGCCCTTGTAGGCGACGAAGTTCTGTTTCTGGTCGCCGAGGCCTTCGATGCCGAGGGTCACGACCTCACCGCCCTTCAGGAAGCGCGGCGGCTTGAAGCCAAGGCCGACGCCCGGAGGCGTGCCGGTGGTGATGACATCGCCCGGATCGAGCCGCATGAACTGGCTGATGTAGTGCACCAGATAGGCGCAGCCGAAGATCATGGTCTTCGACGAGCCGTTCTGGACGCGCTCGCCGTCGACCTCGAGCCACATGGCGAGGTTCTGGACATCCTTGACCTCGTCGGGCGTCACCAGCCAGGGGCCGAGCGGGCCGAAAGTCGGGCAGCCCTTGCCTTTGGCCCACTGGCCGCCCCGCTCCGTCTGGAACTCGCGCTCGGAGACGTCGTTGCAGACGCAGAAGCCGGCGATGGCGGCCATCGCCTTGTCTTCGGGAATGTAGGAGCCGCCGTCGCCGATCACGATCGCCAGCTCGACCTCCCAGTCGGTCTTCTTGGAGCCCTTCGGGATGATCACGTCATCATAGGGGCCGACGATGCAGTTCGGCGCCTTGTTGAAGAGGATCGGCTCCTTCGGGATCTCGGCACCGGTCTCGGCCGCATGGTCGGCGAAGTTCAAGCCGACGGCGATGAAGTTGTGCACATCGCCGACGCAGGCGCCGATCCGCGGCGAGCCCGAGACGAGCGGCAGCGATTCCGGCGAGAGCGCCTTGATCTTGGCGAGCGAGGCGGAGGTCAAGGCCTTGCCGGCGAGGTCCGGAATGACGCCGGACAGGTCGCGCAACCCGCCCTTTGCATCGAGAAGACCCGGCTTTTCCTGGCCGGGCGCACCATAGCGGAGGAGTTTCAAGGCGTTACCTCATTTCAAACGATATAAATGGCGCGTGATCTGACCGGATGTGCCCCGCAATGACAAGCCTGTCGGCATGCATGGCGAGCCCGCGTCACCCGGGGCCGGGAAATTGTTGCCGGAATGCAACGCGGTCAGGCAAAGCGATAGATCGGCAGGAAGACGTATAAATGCCGTATGGTCAGGCTGAAACCCTCAAAAGTCGGCAATAGTTCGTATGTGAACGATCTTTTTTGAATCGAACACGATGAGCCGCCTTCAAAATGAGGCGTTTTGAGCGGTTTTTGCTGGCTGCGTCGCTGAATGCGAGCCCGATACGGCAGATTTTAGGCGTGTAGGGCGGGATTGCGGCCGAAATCGGCTCAGGTCATGCTCCGAATCGAGCGAGGCGCTCATGCCTCGAACAACGACAAACGGGATGGACTCGATGAAGGGCCTCGTTCGCAGCGTCGCTGCCGCTTCGGTTTCTCTGGCTGCCCTCATGGCGGCGGGCGCGGCTTCCGCCAGTTCTTTCGCCGTCCGCAGCGGCCAGAGCGCCGAAGGTCTCGGCATGGCTTATGCCGGTGCGGCCGCTGGCGGCATCGGCATGGGCTCGATGGCCTGGAACCCGGCGACCATCACCATGTTCCCCGGTCGGACCAGCAACTGGAACTTCACCTATCTCAACGCCAACGGTGACTATCAGCCGACCTCGACCACGCGGCTCGGCTCGCCGTTCGGTCCGGCGAGCCCGATTCAGAACGGCACCGGCAATCTCGGTGGCGATGGCGGTTTCATTCCCGCGTCCTACTCGGCCTGGCAGCTGACGGATCGCTTCTGGATCGGCATGACGACCGGCGCCCCTTACGGCCTGCGCTCCAAGGCCGACAACCAGGTGCACGCCGCCCAGATCTACGGCCGCTCCGCAAAGGTGACGACCGTCAACGTCTCGCCGACCATCGGCTACAAGGTGAATGACTGGCTCTCGATCGGTGCCGCGCTGCAAATTCAGTATTTCGACGCCAGCCTCAAGCAGGCGAACGGCATCGGTCCGTCGGCGGCACCGGTCATCCTCGAAGGTGACACCGTCGACTTCGGCTATCGTTTCGGCTTCACGCTGACGCCGTTCCAGGGCACCAATATCGGCCTGGCCTATCGCTCGGAGATCCGCCAGACGCTGGAAGGCAAGCTGCGTGGTGCCCCGGGCGCCCCTCCGGCGCTTCCGGTCAAGGCCAACCTCAACCTGCCGGATTCGGTGGTCTTCGGCATCTCGCAGGTCATCAACGACCAGTGGCAGGTCCATGCGGGCGTGGAATGGACGAACTGGAGCCGTTTCCGCAATATTCCGATCGTCAGCCGTCTCGGCGGCAGGCCGGTCAGCAGCCTGAATTTCCAGTATGACGACGCTTGGTATTTCTCGCTCGGCGCCGAATACAAGTACAGCAACGCGCTCACCCTGCGCGCCGGTGTCGGCTACGAACTGTCGGCCGTGAACGATCGCAACCGGACGATCTACATCTCCGATAACGACCGTCTCTGGCTCTCTGCCGGTGCGAGCTATCAGCTCACCGACAAGATCAAGCTCGATCTCGGCTACACCTATATCGACGTGAAGAAGGCCAAGGTGAACTACAACGGCGCGCATCCGCAACAGGGCGCCGTGTTCTACACCGCCGAGGCGAAGCCCTATGTCCATGTGGTGTCGGCCGGCCTGACCTACCGCTGGGACGATCCGGCCCAGACCATTCCGGTCCACCCGGTCGTCCGCAAGTACTGAGCGGCGGTAATCAGAACCTGAGAAAAGCCGGCCTTTGGGCCGGCTTTTTGTTTGCGACTACAATGACAGGGCCGGTTTCGGGCGGCCCAGCCTCAGCGCCACTGGCGCCCGTCGCTTCCGGCCTGGCAGCCATAGGGCGGAAGCACGTTGCCGAAGTTCGCATGCAGCTTGTCGCAGCCCCATTTGTTGATGGGGCCCGGCATCCGGCTGTTCAGCTCGATACCGACCTCGTCATAGGGGCTCTGGGTGTTGCTGACATACTGGAACCAACGCCAGCCCACCGTTGCCACCGCGGCGATCACGACGATCAGGAGAATTCTCAAAGCTTTCATCGACACGGCCTCGCAAAAGGCCGCTCTCTAGCCGGAGTCGCCGCCGCACGGAAAGTAGCCTTCGGCGCACCGGCAGACATGGCCGCAGGAGCGCGCGTCGCGGCAGGAGGTGAGGAAGCGGTTAGACCTTTACCTTCACATAGGTGCCCGGCGCATCCGCCAAAGCTTCGAGCTTGCCGCCCCCGGGCTCGCGGGCCGCGACTTTCTTCGGGGCCTGGGCCTCCAGCCAGGAGAACCAGTGCGGCCACCAGGAACCCGGATGCTCCTGCGCCTTGGCCATCCAGGTGTCGAAGGAGCCCTTCGCCGGCCCGCCCGTCCAATACTGGTACTTCACCTTGGCGGGCGGATTGACCACGCCCGCGATATGGCCCGAGCCCGCGACCACGTGCTCCACCGGGCCGCCGAAGCATTGCGAGCCGATGAAGACGGAGGGGGCAGGGGCGATGTGGTCCTCGCGCGTCGCGAGATTGTAGATCGGGATCTTCACCGCCTTGAGGTCGAGTCTCTTGCCGGCGATGTGCATCTCGCCTCTGGAGAGCGTGTTGTCGAGGTAGCAATTGCGCAGATAGAAGGAATGGTTCGCCGCCGGCATCCGCGTCGAATCCGAGTTCCAGTAGAGCAGATCGAAGGGGGCAGGGGCCTTGCCCTTGAGGTAGTTGTTGACGGCGTAGGACCAGATCAGGTCGTTCGGCCTCAGCATGTTGAAGGCGCCTGCCATGCGCGAGCCGTCGAGATAACCGGTTCGCGCCATCTGTTCCTCGATCGCGCGGATCTGCTCTTCGTCGACGAAGACCGAGAGCTCGCCGGCCTTGGAGAAATCGACCTGCGTGGTGAAGAAGGTCGCGCTCTCGATCCGCTTGTCGGCGATGGCGGCCATATAGGCCAGCGTCACGCCGAGCAGCGTCCCGCCGACGCAATAGCCGATGGCCGAGACCTTCTTTTCGCCGGTCGCCTCCTCGATCGTATCGAGCGCCGCGAAGATGCCCTCGCGCATATAGCTCTCGAAATCCTTGCCGGCATGGCGAGCATCCGGGTTGACCCAGGAGATGCAGAACACGGTCAGCCCCTGCTCGACGCACCAGCGGATGAAGCTCTTCTCCGGGTTGAGGTCGAGGATATAGAACTTGTTGATCCAAGGCGGCACGATCAGCAGCGGCCGCTTCAGTACCTGCGGCGTCGTCGGCGCGTACTGGATCAGCTCCATTACGTCGTCGCGGAAGATCACCTTGCCCGGCGTGGTCGCTATGTTGACGCCGACCTCGAAGGAGCCGGCATCCGACTGGCGGATCTTGAGCTCGCCGCCTCCGGCTTCGACATCCTCGGCGAACATCTTCATGCCGCGCACCAGATTGTCGCCGTTCTGCTGCAGGGTCTCGCGCAGCAGCTCCGGGTTGGTCGCGATGAAATTGGTCGGCGAGAGCGCGCTCGCGATCTGCTTGATGTAGAAGCGCGCCTTCTCGCGGGTATGCGGGTCGAGGTTGTCGGCCTTCTCGACCATGGTCTCGGCCCAGCGCGAGCCGATCAGATAGGCCTGCTTGATGAAGTCGAAGGTCGGATGATTCGACCAGTCCGGGTCCTTGAAGCGGGAATCGCGCTTGTCGGGCTCGGCGATGGGTGCGACCTCCTCGCCGCTGGCGCGCTTCAGCGAGGCGCTCCACAGATTGAAGAATTCGCCGGTGAGCGAAGCCTGGGCTTCGATGATCTTGCCCGGGTCCTTGGTCCAGCGCTCGGCCACCCGGCCGAGTGTCTTGACCATGTCGCTGGCCTCGTCGGCCTGGCCGGTCTTGGCCTGCCCGCGCTCGATCGGCTTCAGATAGGCCGCCGTGACCTTGCCGTACTCCTCGAAGAGCCGGCCCATGTTCTGGGCGAACTGATCGAAATCCGGGGTCGCCGCTTTCGGGGCCCCCGCAGCTTCCTTCGATCGGTCGTCACCCTGCCGGCCCATGAGTCGGATCCCCTTATTGTTTGAGGTTAGCGCATCGCTCCCCATTTTGGTCCTATTAAGGACGCAGCTGCTGTGCTTTACCAAGAAAATTCGTCGAACAGCCGGAAGTCCTCATGCCGACCGATCTCACCGCGAAAATGCCGCTTCTCCTGTCGGCGGTGCTGTTGACCGGCATTGCGCTGGCGGGCTGTGCGGGAGAGGAGGGCCTGAAGGGACCGGCCCAGGCCATCGGCATGGCGACGACGCCACAGGAGTCGAAAGGGTTCGTGCGCGCGACTCGGCCGGCCGACATGGCGTACATCCCGGTTGGTACCACGATCCCGGTGGCGCAGCTCTGCGCGGGCCCGAATCCGCCGCCGGCCTACACGCCGAGCGGTCAGTCCGCCCATTTCGCCGCGCCCAAGCCGATCGTCGACCCCAACGCGGCGTGCAAGCCGCGCTCGGACTTCAAGGGGATCGAGAGCCGGCTCGATGCCCAGCAGAAGTCCAACCAGGCGGCCGCCGACACGGCCAAGGCGCTCGGCGCATCGACGACGCCGCCCAAGCCCGCGCAGATTCCGCCGACGAACTGACCCGCTCTCGTCGATCCGACGCGGCCAGCGGCCGCCGGCGTCTGTCGCCGATAAGCCGCATGTCGCAATTTCTTGCGTTTTCGGCCCTGTCCTGAACAAAGATGCGGTGCTAAGCAGCTTCGGCGCAAGGAAGTGACCACGCGCAAACATGCCGCTATCCCTGGCGGCCTTGGGATTTGTTCGAAATGACCGATTTTCACCGCATCAAGCGCCTGCCGCCCTATGTTTTCGAACAGGTCAACAAGATCAAGGCAGCCGAGCGCGCCAAGGGCGTGGACATCATCGACCTCGGCATGGGCAATCCCGACCTTCCAGCGCCGAAGCACGTCATCGAGAAGCTTGTCGAGACCGCCGGCAAGCCGCGCACCGACCGCTACTCCGCCTCCAAGGGTATCGTTGGCCTGCGCCGCGCCCAGGCGAACTATTATCAGCGTCGCTTCGACGTGAAGCTCAACCCGGAGACCCAGGTCGTCGCCACGCTTGGCTCGAAGGAGGGCTTCGCCAACATGGCGCAGGCCATCACCGGCCCGGGCGACGTCGTGCTGGTGCCCAATCCGAGCTATCCGATCCACGCCTTCGGCTTCCTGATGGCGGGCGGTGTGATCCGTTCCGTTCCGGCGGAGCCGACCCCGGCGATGTTCCCGGCGCTGGAGCGGGCGGTGATGCATTCGGTGCCGAAGCCAATCGCGCTCGTCACCTGCTATCCAGCGAACCCGACGGCTTATGTCGCCACGCTCGATTTCTACCGCGACCTCGTCGCCTTCGCGAAGAAGCACGAGCTCATCCTGCTCTCGGACCTCGCCTATGCCGAAGTCTATTTCGACGAGAACAACCCGCCGCCCTCGATGCTGCAGGTACCGGGCGCGATCGATGTCGCGGTCGAATTCACCTCGATGTCGAAGACCTTCTCGATGGCCGGCTGGCGCATGGGCTTCGCGGTCGGCAACGAGCGCCTGCTCGCGGCGCTGGCGCGCGTGAAGTCCTATCTCGACTACGGTGCCTATACGCCGATCCAGGTCGCGGCGGCCGCCGCGCTCAACGGTCCCGAGGATTGCATCCGCGAGATGCGCGAGACCTATCGCAAGCGCCGCGACGCGCTGGTCGAAAGCTTCGGCAAGGCCGGCTGGGAGTTCCCGGCGCCGGAGGCCTCGATGTTCGCCTGGGTGCCGATCCCGGAGAAGTTCCGCCATCTCGGCTCGCTGGAGTTCTCGAAGCTGCTGATCGAGAAGGCCGAGGTTGCGGTGGCGCCGGGCATCGGCTTCGGCGAGCATGGCGACGATTATGTCCGCATCGCCATCGTCGAGAACGAGCAGCGCATCCGTCAGGCGGCGCGCAATATCGGCCGCTTCCTGAAGAGCGCCGACACGACGCTGCATAACGTGATCCAGATGCCGAAGGCGGGGTAGGGCGCCACAGCCATCGTCGCTTTGGGACTCGGCAGTGACGATCGGCGCGGCGGGGCTGGACCCGCCGTCAAAAACATGGGAACCCGGACGGGTGCGGGAAGGAGATTCCGCATCGCGTCCGGGGGTCGCTTCCATGCAACGAAAAGGCCGCCTGCTCGGCATCGGCTTCGCCGTCTTCGCGGTGGTCTGCCTCGTGGCGACCTACGACTATTCCAAGGGGCGCATCACCGACACCAATTCCGAGCTGGTTCGGGATGTGCTGGCATCGTCGGGCAATGCCCGCGAATGCGCCCGCGACGTGACCGACGTCGTCTCGCGGCGGATTCCGCTGGGCACCGAGCGGGCGGAGGCCGAGCGCATCCTCGCCGACGCAACGATCGATCCGCCGAAGCCGTGGTTCTGGAAGCCCGATGTCGAGAACAGCACCGTCTCGGAAGGCCAGACGCTCGAAGCGATGCACACGATCAAGTCGACCGCCTTCGTCAGCAACCTGCTGCGGGTTTACCTGTCCTTCGAGGAGGGCAAGGTCAAGCGCGTCGCCGCCGAGGTCGTCTGCCACTTCGGCTGAGGCAGGCACCGCGACTGCAGATCTGAACAAGGCAATTCCGTTAGGTTAGCCATTGGAGTAGCTTGTCGGGGGCTGCTGCAACAGGTGCTGCCATGGAAGCCACGGACAAGGTTTTCGCCGGTCCCGTTCCGCAGATCTACGAGCAGTTGCTCGTTCCTGTGATCTTTCAACCCTATGCCGAGGATCTGGCCGCTCGCATCGCGACAGCCCGGCCCGCGCGCATCCTCGAGATCGCCGCCGGAACGGGCGCGCTGACACGGGCGATGGTGACCCATCTCGACGGGGTCAGCATCGTCGCGACCGACCTCAACCCGGCGATGCTCGACCTCGCTGCCGCGCGGTTCGCTGGCAATGACAGGGTTGTCTGCCAGCACGCCGATGCGCTCGAGCTGCCATTCCCGGACGAGAGCTTCGACGTCGTCGCCTGCCAGTTCGGGGCGATGTTCTTTCCTGACAAGCCGAAGGGCTATGCCGAGGCGCGACGCGTCCTGAAGCCGGGCGGGCGCTTTCTGTTCAATGTCTGGGATACGGTCGAGCGCAATGATTTCACCGCGGTCATGCTGGATGTGCTGGCCGAGCTGTTTCCCGCCGACCCTCCGCGTTTCCTTGCGCGCACGCCGCATGGCTACCACGATGTCGCGATGATCGAACTCGATGTCATGGCAGGGGGCTTCCCGCTGCCGGCAATCGAGCGCGTCGAGAAACGCTCCCGTGCTCAAACCGCGCTCGATGTCGCGACCGGCCTCTGCCAGGGCACGCCGACCCGCGGCGAGATCGAGGCGCGGGGGGCACCTGGCCTCGCGGCCGCGACCGAGGCCGTGGCGGAGGCTCTGGAGCGCCGCTTCGGATCCGGCCCGATCGAAGGAGCTCTTTCCGCCTTCGTCGTTTCGGCCGAGCGCTGATCGTGGAGGCGCGATTTCACACGCTATGGAACGTCGCTCTCCGTTGACACGCATCGCGCCCCATGCGACCCCGCGCCCATGACCAGCGCGATCATTTCGACCCAGTCCCAGCCTTTGCGTATCGGCATTGCCGGTCTCGGCACGGTCGGCGCCTCGGTGCTGCGGATCTTGCGACGGCAGGAAAACGCACTCGCCGCGCGTTGCGGCCGAACGATCCGCGTCACGGCGGTTTCGGCGCGCGACCGCAAGCGCGACCGCGGCGTCGATCTCGGCGGCCTGGCTTGGTTCGACGATCCGGTGGCGCTGGCAAAGTCCGATGAGATCGATTGCCTCGTCGAGCTGATGGGCGGCTCGGACGGCCCGGCCAAGGCCGCGGTCGAGGCTGCGCTGCGCGCCGGCAAGCCGGTCGTCACGGCCAACAAGGCCCTGCTCGCGGCCCATGGCGTCGCGCTCGCCGAGCTGGCCGAGAGCAGGGGCGCGGCGCTCGCCTTCGAGGCGTCCTCGGCCGGCGGCATCCCGGTGGTGAAGACGCTGCGCGAGGCGCTGGCCGGGAACAATGTCAGCCGCATCTCCGGCATCCTCAACGGCACGTGCAACTACATCCTCTCCCGGATGGAGGAGGAGGGGCTGACCTTCGAGGCTTGCCTGAAGGACGCACAGCGCCTCGGTTATGCCGAAGCCGATCCGACCTTCGATGTCGAGGGCTTCGACACTGCCCACAAGCTCGCCATCCTGACCAGCCTCGCCTTCGGTACGAAGATCGACGCCGAAGCGATTCATGTCGAAGGCATTTCGGCGATCACGCCGCTCGACCTCAAGATGGCCGACGAGCTCGGCTACCGCATCAAGCTGCTCGGCGTCGCCGAACGCACCAAGACCGGCATCGAGCAGCGCGTCCATCCGACCATGGTGCCGAAATCCTCGGCCATCGCGCAGGTGATGGGCGTGCTCAACGCCGTCAGCATCGATGCCGACGCAGTGCGCGAGATTACCCTGGTAGGCCCCGGTGCCGGCGGCGACCCTACCGCTTCGGCCGTCGTCGCCGATATCGCCGATGTCGCCCGTGGCACGGCCGGGCTGCCTTTCGGCCTGCCGATCGGCCGCCTCGAGGAGCCGACCCGCGCCCCGATGCAGCGTCATGAGGGCGGCTACTATGTTCGCCTTGCCGTGGCGGACCGTCCCGGCGCCGCTGCCTCGATCGCGACCCGCATGGCCGAGGCCGACATTTCGCTGGAAAGTATCGTCCAGCGCCGCTCGCCGGAAGCGGTCAATCGCGATCCCGGCGGCCGCTCCGGCGCGCCCGTTCCGGTCGTGCTCATCACTTACGCCACCAGTGAATCCGCGATCCGCGCCGCGCTGGAAAAAGTCTCGGCCGACGGTCATGTCGCGGAACCGCCGCAAGTTATTCGCATAGAGCGGGAACAGGCCTAGAGCAGGATGCGAAAAAGTGGGAACCGGTTTTTCGCGCCAATCCTGCTCTGACATCATCCGGCCCTAGCGTCGCACCAGCCATTCCTTTGCAAAGGGGACTCCATTTCATGTCCGTCGATCTTCGCATCTCCCCCGACCAGATCATCGAGCGCTATCTCTCGATGGAACTCGTGCGCGTCACCGAGCGCGCCGCTGTCTCCGCCGCCCGCTGGCGCGGCCACGGTAACGAGAAGGCCGCCGACCAAGCCGCCGTCGATGCGATGCGCCGCGAATTGAACCGCCTGCCGATCGACGGCGAGATCGTCATCGGCGAAGGCGAGCGCGACGAGGCGCCGATGCTCTTCATCGGCGAGAAGGTCGGCAACAAGCAGGGCCCGAAGGTCCATATCGCCGTCGATCCGCTCGAAGGCACGACACTTTGCGCCAAGGACATGCCCGGCTCGATCGCCGTGATGGCGATGGCCGGCGCCGGCAGCCTGCTCTATGCTCCCGACGTCTACATGGACAAGATCGCGATCGGTCCGGGCTATCCGCAGGGCATCATCGACCTCGATGCCTCGCCGGCCGACAACATCGCGGCGCTGGCCAAGGCCAAGGGCGTGAAGCCCAGCGAGATCTCGACGCTGATCATGGACCGCCCGCGCCATGCCAAGCTGATCGAGGAGGTTCGCAAGACCGGCTGCTCGATCCGCCTGATCACCGACGGCGATGTCGCCGGCGTGATCTTCTGCACCCAGCCCGAGAAGACCGGGATCGATCTCTATCTCGGCATCGGCGGTGCCCCGGAAGGCGTGCTCGCGGCGGCCGCGCTGCGCTGCGTGGGCGGCCAGATGCAGGGCAGGCTGATCCTCGACACCGAGGAGAAGCGCCAGCGCGCCGCGACCATGGGCGTCAAGGATCCGAACCACAAATACGACATGGCCGAGATGGCCTCGGGCGACGTCATCGTCTGCGCCACGGGCGTTACCGATGGCGGCCTGCTCTCGGGCGTGCGCTTCGGTCAGGATGTCATCGAGACCGAGACGATCGTCTATCGCTCGATCACCGGCACGGTCCGCCGCATCTATGGCGAGCACCGCGAGTTCTCGAAGTTCCAGCTCGACTGATAATCGTCCCTGGCTGGGTCTTCCCGGGCGACCAAAGGGAGACCCGGGATCCATGCCGGAACGATTCATGCATGAATCCCGGATCGACGCCGCTCACGCGGCTTGTCCGGGATAGCGTGCGAACTGATCAAACGACAGCTTCCGCAGCCGCCCGACCGGCGGCGCGGCCCGAAAAGATGCAGCCGCCGAGGAAGGTTCCTTCCAACGCCCGGTAGCCGTGCAGGCCGCCGCCGCCGAAGCCGGCCGCTTCCCCCGCCGCATAAAGACCCGGTACCGGCTCGCCGCCCGTGTCCAGGACGCGCGAAGACAGATCCGTCATCAAACCGCCGAGCGATTTTCGCGTCAGGATGTTGAGCCGGACCGCGATCAGCGGTCCGTGGGCCGGATCGAGGATGCGGTGGGGCTTCGCCGTGCGGATCAACCGATCGCCGAGATAGTTCCGCGCCCCACGCAGCGCCGTTACCTGCATGTCCTTGCCGAAGGGATTGGCGAGCGCCCGGTCGCGCGCCTCGACCTGTCCACGCAGATGCGTCTCGTCGATCAATGGTTCGCCGGCGATTGCGTTCATGCGTGCGACGAGGCGCGAGAAGTCGCTCTCGACGATGAAATCCTCGCCCTTGTCCATGAAGGCCTGCACCGGCCCCGGCACGCCGCCGCCGGCGCGTTTCAGCACCTGCCGCCAGCTCTTCCCGGTCAGGTCCGGGTTCTGCTCGGAGCCCGACAGCGCGAACTCTTTGGCGATGATGCTACGGCTCAGCACAAACCAGGAATGGCTGTAGCCGGTCTTCATGATGTGCTCGAGAGTGCCCAGCGTGTCGAAGCCGGGAAAGAGCGGCACCGGCAGGCGGTTGCCGCGCGCATCGAACCAGAGCGAGGACGGGCCGGGCAGGATGCGGATCGCATGGTTGGGCCAGATCGGCGCCCAGTTGGCGATGCCCTCGACATAATGCCACATCCGGTCGCCATTGATGAGGCGCCCGCCGGCCGCTTCCGCCACGCCGAGCATCGCGCCGTCGACATGGTCCGGCACGCCCGACAGCAGCCGGGCAGGGGGCATGCCCAGCCGCTCCGGCCAGTTTGCCCGGACGAGCTCGTGATTGCCGCCGATCCCGCCGGAGGTGACGACGACCGTCTGCGCCTTTAGCGTGAAATGCCCGGCGACGGCACGGCCGCTCTTCTCGCCACGTCCAGCGGTGCTCGGCTCCAGCACCTCGCCCTCGACGCCGTCGACCGCGCCATCGCTCTTGGTGATCCCGGTAACCCGATGACGGAAACGAAAGGACAGCAGTCCCTTCGCCTGCGCTTCCCGTGCCCTGCGGAGGAAGGGCTCCAGAACGCCAGGTCCCGTGCCCCAGGTGACGTGGAAGCGTGGCACCGAATTGCCGTGGCCGGTGGCGAGATAGCCGCCGCGCTCGGCCCAGCCGACGACCGGGAACCAGCGCATGCCCATGCCGTGCAGCCAGGCCCGCTTCTCGCCCGCAGCGAAATCGAGATAGGCTTCGGCCCAGCGCCGCGGCCATTCATCCTCCGCGCGGTCGAAGCCGGCCGAGCCGAACCAGTCGTCCCGCGCCAGCTCGCGCGAATCGCGGATGCGCAGGCGGCGCTGTTCGGGGCTGTCGATGAAGAATAGCCCGCCGAAGGACCAGAATGCCTGCCCGCCGAGCGAGGCTTCCGGCTCCTGGTCGAGAAGGACGACCTTGCGGCCGGCATCGGCGATCTCGCAGGCGGCGACGAGGCCAGACAGCCCGGCGCCGACGATGAGGACGTCGGTTTCAGCTCCCATGCGTGTTCCCTGCCCGTTCGCCAGCTTGTCGGTGCTTGTGCACAGTATGGCGTCCGGTCGCAGGCCGGCCAAGTTCGACGCAGGTTGACCTTCCGGCCCGCTTGCGCGACGCCGGTTGCATCATGAGTCTCATGCAGCCCCGTGCCTTTCTCGGCGTGACTCGCTCGGTGCTCGGCCGGCCCTGGCGCGACCGGCTCGACATGGCCGGCCTCGGCCGCGCGGAGGCGCTGAGCCAGCAGCAGGGGTTGGCCGACATCCTCGCTCGCCTGCTCGCGGCCCGCGATGTCGAGCCGGCCGAGGCGTTGCGCTTCCTCGAGCCGAAGCTGCGCGATCTCCTGCCCGATCCTGTCGTGCTCACCGACATGGTCGCCGCCGCAGCGCGACTGGCCCGGGCTGGCGCCAGCGGCGAGCAGGTCGCGATCTTCGGCGACTACGATGTCGATGGCGCCTGCTCATCGGCCCTGCTCGCCGGCTTCCTGCAACAGGCGGGCGCCCGCCCGCGCATCCATATTCCGGATCGGTTGATCGAGGGCTATGGCCCCAACAGCGAGGCGATCCGCATGCTCGCCGGCGAGGGGGCAACACTCCTCGTCACGGTCGATTGCGGCACCACCAGCGAGGAGCCGTTGGCCGAGGCGCGCCGGCTCGGCCTCGATGTCGTCGTGCTCGACCATCACCAGGCGCCGGAGCGGCTTCCCGCCGTCGAGGCGTTGGTCAACCCCAACCGCCAGGACGATCTCTCCGGTCTCGGCCATCTCTGCGCGGCTGGCGTCGTCTTCCTGGCCCTCGTCGCGACCAGCCGGGAACTGCGCCGGCAGGGCGTCTGGGCGCAACGGGGCGGCGAACCCGATCTCCTCGCAGCGCTGGATCTCGTGGCGCTGGCGACGGTCGCCGACGTCGTGCCGCTGCGGGGACTGAACCGCGCCTTCGTCCGGCAGGGCATCGCCATGATGCGCGCCCGCATCCGGCCGGGCCTGACCGCGCTGATGGATGTCGCAGGGCTCGATGGGCCGGTCCAGCCATGGCATCTCGGCTTCCTGCTCGGCCCGCGCATCAATGCGGGCGGGCGCATCGGCGATGCCGCGCTCGGCGCCCGCCTGCTGCTGACCGCCGACGAGGTCGAGGCGCGCGCCATCGCCGCCGAGCTCAACCGTCTTAACCAGGAGCGCCAGGAAATCGAGCGCGTTGCCGTGCTGGAAGCGGTCTCGCAGGCCGAGCACGAGTTCGAGAAGGCAGGCAGCGACCTTCCCGTCCTGCTCGCTGCCAGCGCCGACTGGCACCCTGGCATCGTCGGGCTGGTTGCGGCCCGGTTGAAGGAGCGCTTCCGGCGCCCGGCTTTTGCCCTGGCACTGAACGGGGAGGGCGGGGCCACGGGTTCCGGCCGCTCGGTCGCCGGCGTCGATCTGGGGCGGGCCGTGCGGGCGGCGGTGGAGGCCGGCATGGCTGTGAAGGGCGGCGGCCACGCCATGGCGGCCGGGGTTACGCTCGGGCCGGGGCAGGCCAATGGCTTTCACGCATTCCTGAACGCGCATCTCGCCAGTGAAGTCGCAGGCGCCAGCGAAGCCGAAGCGTTGCTGGTCGATGCCGCCTTGAGCGCCGGCGGCGCCAGTCCGCGCCTGATTGCCGAGATCGAGAAGGCAGGCCCCTTCGGGGCTGGTAGCCCCGAGCCGGTCTTCGTCTTCCCCGCTCACAGGCTGATCGATGCCATCCCGGTCGGTAGCGGCGGCCATGTCCGCGTCAAGCTGCGCAGCGGCGATGGCGCCAGCATCGGCGGTGTAGCCTTCCGCGCGGCACAGGAACCGCTCGGGCAGGCGTTGCTCGCGGCGCGCGGCGAGACCGTCCATCTCGCTGCGACGCTCAGCCTCAATCGCTGGGGCGGCAACGAGACGGCGGAGCTGCGTGTCCTCGATCTCGCAAGGCCCGTCTGAGCCCGCAGCCGGGTCCGAGCGAAAACCAGGAGGCCGGCTCACGATTCTTGTGAACGGGTGCTTGCAGAGCGGCAATCCCCCCACTATACCTCGCCCCGCTTCGAGACGCGGCCCCGGCCGCAGAGAGCACGCGGTCTTCGTCTATCGGTTAGGACACCAGCCTTTCACGCTGGGAAGACGGGTTCGATTCCCGTAGACCGCGCCACCTTCGAAAGCTGGCCTAGTCGGCTGAAAATCCAGGCGAAAATCGACAGGCATTTTGAGCTCCCCCTGCTCGGAGGGTTATATGAGCCTTGGCACGTTGCTGGCTCGTCACGAAAACCAACAGCTCGAACAGCTGCTGGATCCCACCCTCCGACCAACTCTGCTCTGGCTCGGTAAGGGTGCGAAACCGTTTCGCTCATCGTCCGTTCATCTCCGGCGGACCAAACCCTGCCGATATCGCGACGAACCAGAGGAGCGCGACCAATGAACCGGCGAGATTTCCTCACTGCCCTGATAGGCGGAACCATTACGAGCGCCGCGGCAGCTGGAGCTGCGAATGCGCAGTTCTTTGAGGCGCCCTCTGAATGGGAAGACCGCAGAGACCGCTACGAGCGCTACCGGAGATATCGCTACGAACGCGAGCGTGAGCGCGAATGGGAGCGGAGGCGCCGATACTACCGCCGTCGCTGGCGCGATGACGATGACGACGATAATTGATCGGAGCACCGCCGGGCTCCTCACGGGAACCTGTCGGGGCTGATGGCCCCGGAGCAGCACCCCGGTGTCGCTGACGGCGGCTGGTCGTCTTGCGAAGGTCGGCGATCCCGGCGCCTCGGCCGATGTGGCAGCCTGCCAAATCGGGTTCAGCTTGCCGTCAGCCGACGAAGATCCTTCACCAAGCTCTTGGAAAGCTGGACGGCTGGGGGCGATTGCAGGCGGTTGGCTGCCGTGATCATGCCGATGCGCAACGCATTCACGCCGGGCGAGGCCAGCGGGCGCCATGCGATCTCACCGTGCTCGATTTCCTTCAGGAACCCGAGCCGCGTGAAGAAGGCGATGCCGAGCCCGAGCTCGATGCAGACCCGGATCATCTGGATCGAGTTCGAGGTCACTTTCGGCTTGAGCAGGGCCTTGAACTGGCTGAAATCGGCGTCGGTGTCGGCGCCGCGCGGCAACGGTCCGGACTGATCGAGCACGGGATAGGACAGCGCCTCCTCGAAGCTGACGCTCAGGCGCGCCGTCAAAGGATGATCGACCGGCATGACGACACCGATCGGCGCCGGGACTTCCGCGATGAAGTGCACGTTCGCCGGCAGCGGGCTGACGAAGGTCAGCCCGATATCGACAGCCCCGCTGCCGACCATGTCGGCCACCTCCGCGGGGGGCGCGGCGAGCACGGTGTGATTGATGGCGGGAAAGTCCCTGCCGAAGCGTGCCAGGGCACGGGGCAGGAAGTCGACCAGGAGGGAATCCAGCGCCGCAATCGTGACGTGTCCCGAGCGGGCTTCGCGAAGGTCATCGATCGCGGCGCGAACCTGTCCGTAAGCCTCGATCGTGGAGGCGACGTGCTGCAGCAGCAAGGTGCCTGCGACGGTCAGGCGCATGCCGGCGGGCAAACGGTCGAAAAGCGGCCCGCCGAACTCGTCTTCCAGCTTGAGGATCTGGCGGTTGATGGCGCTGGCGGCAACGTTGAGCTGCGCGGCTGCACGCCGGATCGAGCCAAGCCGCGCGACCTCCCGGAAGTAGAACAGGGCGGGGGCATGCATGGCTGGCTATCCTCAGGTCGCGGCCTTTCTCGGCCAGGCCGTTACCGTGGGGTGATCGCGCGTCGTCGTCAAAGACATGTCGGAGCCGCCGGGCTTGCCCCAGCCGGTCACCTCCGGGCCGAAGAAATCGCGGTTGATCGCTGGCCATGCAGCGAGTTCCGGCGGCAGCCGATCGTCGGCATGGATGGCCGCGACCGGGCAGACCGTCTCGCACAGGCCGCAATCGATGCATTCGTCGGGCTGGATATAAAGGGTGCGCCCGCCTTCGTAGATGCAGTCGACCGGACAGGCCGCGAGGCAGGCCTTGTCCTTGATGTCGATGCAGGCGTCGGTAATGACGAAAGGCATGGCAAGCCTCCGGTTCAGCGGCCCTGCCAGACGGGCTTGCGCTTCTCGCGGAAGGCGCGGACGCCTTCGTTCGAATCCTCCGATTGCAAGGCCGCGACGAGAGCCGGCAGGCGCAGCGCCTGCGCTTCCGTTGGCGACAGATGGGCTGTCCGGCGCATGACCTGCTTGATCGCGCGCAGCGAAAGGGGCGCGCAGGCCAGGATGTCCTGCACCCAGCGATCCACCGCCGCGTCGAGATCCTCCTGGGCCGCAACCTCGTTGACGAGGCCGAAGCCGAGCGCTTCCTGCGCCTTGATCCGGCGTCCGGTCAGCAGCATGCCAAGCGCGTGGCGATGCGCGATCTGGCGCTGCAGCAGCACCATGCCGCCATCGAGCGGCAGCCGGCCGACACGTGGCTCGGTCAGCCCGAAGCTCGCATGCTCGGCCGCCACCACGAGGTCGCAGCCGAGCACCATCTCGAAGCCGCCACCGACGGCGTGGCCATTGACCCGGGCGATGACGGGGATGTCGAGCGTCTGACGCAAGGCGATGCCGCCAAAGCCCGCCGGCCTGGCCGCGGCCCAATAGGCCAGGCCGGTCAGGTCCGGATCGACGTTGCGCATGTCCGCGCCGGTGCAGAAAGCGCGATCGCCGGCGCCGGTCAGCACGGCGACGCGCACCGAGGGGTCGGCCTCGATGCGTCGCCAGATCGCCTCCATCTCAGCCTCGGCCGGCTGGTCGAGCGCGTTCAGCACCTCCGGCCGATCGATGGTGATGCGGGCGACATGGTCCTCGATGGAAAGGCTGATGGGCATCAGGCGACCTTTCCGAAGGCCGAGAGCCCAAGCTCGCTCAGGATTTCATCAGTATGCTGCCCAAGGCCGGCAGGAACGATGCGGATCGAGACCGGCGCGGCTTCCATGTGAATCGGCGAGCCGACCACGCGCACGCGCTCGGTCGGTCCATCCGCTTCGAGAATCATCCCGTTCACGCGGGTCTGCTCGTCGTCGAGGGTTTCGGCGAGCTGGCGCACCGGCGCGCACAGCAGGTCCTGCTGTTCCAGCCGCTCCAGCCAATAGGCGGTGGTCTGCGTCGCGAAGCGCTCGGCGAAGATCGCCTGCAAGGCAGACTTGTTGGCGACCTGCAGCTCATGGCCGGCGAAGCGCGGATCGTCCTTCAGCGTCGGCAGGTCGAGCGCGGTGGCGATGTCGCCGATCGGATCGGCCTTGAAGGCCCCGACCATCACCAGCGCTCCATCCTGCGTCTCGAAGACGCCGGTGAGCGGCATGGCGCCCCAGTTGACTTCGCGCCCACGCATCATCTGTGCGGCAGCTTCCTGCGTCTGCGCCGCCAGCATCGAATCGAACAGCGAGACGCTGATGCGCTGTCCCTTGCCGGTCTTGTGGCGTTGCAGCAGCGCCAGCAGGATGCCCTGGACCATGTGCATGCCCGCTGAATAGTCGGCGAAAGTGGTCGAGAGCACGGCCAGCGGCTGGTCGGCGTTGGCGCGCCGATGCATCACGCCCGAAAGCGCCTGAGCCAGCACGTCCTGCCCGCCCTTGTGGGCATAGGGACCGGTCAGGCCGAAGCCGGTGCCGACCGCATAGATCAATCGCGGGTTGCGGGCGGCGAGCGTCTCGTAGGAGAAGCCCATTCGCTCCATCACGCCGGCGCGGAAATTGTTCACGACGACATCGGCCTCGTCGATCAGCCGTAACACGGCATCTTTCGCTTCCTGCTTGCGCAGGTCGAGCACGATCGAGCGCTTGTTGCGGTTGAGCGAGCAGAACACCGGCCCCTGCAACCCGGCTGGGTCGTTGGGGAAGGATGTGCGCGAGAGGTCGCCGGTAGGCGGCCGCTCGATCTTGACGACGTCGGCGCCGTAGTCTCCGAGCACCTGTGTCGCGACGGGCCCCATCATCACCTGGGTGAAGTCGACGACCTTGATGCCGGCGAGCGGCAGTTCGGCGGGGTTGGTCACGCGGCATTCTCCAGGATGGTGGCGTTCGTTGAGGGGATGTCGCCCGGGTCGCCGCCCTGGGCGCGCACGCGCTTGCAGATCTCCTGCGGAGCGACATCGCGCAGGCGCTGTCCGCCGGCGACAGCGAGCGCCGCGGCGACGCCGGCCGACTGGCCCATCGCCATGCAGGGCGGAATCTCGCGCGACATCTTCTGTGCCTGCTCCGTCGCGGAATAATGCCGCCCGGCGACGACGAGCCCGTCGAGCCCGCGCGGCAGCATGGCGCGATAGGGCGTGTAGTAATCGCGGCCGCGCGCCACGGTGTCGGCGAAATGGACCCGGTCGAGCACGTCGCGCTTGCTCACCACATAGTCGCCTTGCAGCAGCCGGGTCTGGCGCACGCCGAGCTGCGGCGCGACGTCGACGACGAAGCAGTTGCGGAAGCCGGGCATATGCTCGCGGACATAGTCGACGAGGGCATAGAGCTTGTTGCGACCCTCGAAATCGGCGCGGGTCAGATCCTCGACCGCAAGCGCGTCGAAGCCGGCCATGTGCGGGCAATTACACCAGACGACGCCGGGCAGCGGTGTCTTCAGCCACCACATGTCCCAGGAACCGCCCATGATGCGCTTGGCCTGGCGGTCGATCTCGGCGAAGGTCTCGGGCTCCTCGTGCTGGAAGCGCTCGGCCTCGTCGGTGTCGACGCCACCGAGGCGGAACACGGTCGTGACGATGAAGGAGCCCTTCTCATGGGCCGCGCCGGCCGAGGCGGCTACGTCGAGATCGCCGGAGGCATCGACGATCGTCTCCGCCAGGATCGCCTGTCGCCCCGACTTGGTCTCGCAGACGATGCCGGTGACCTTGCCGTTCTCGACCAGCGTGCGCGAGAACCAGGAGTGCAGGCGCACGTCGAGCTTGGCCTCGGTTACCATCTCGTTGGCGGCGCGCTTCCAGCCGTCGGGGTCGAAGGCGGCGGCCATGACGATCGGCTGCGGCTTGGTCTGGGCGCGGAAATCATGGGCGCCCCAGCGCGCCCATTTGCGATGCATCGCCCAGTCCTGGCGGCGCTCCTCGGGCGGCGGGTAGACGCAGGCGCCGCGTGCCGCCATGCGCTCGATCATCTCCATGCAGACACCCTGCACGGTGACCTCGTCGCCGTTGTGCATGTCGTCGAGCACCAGCACCATGCCGCCGGAGGCGAGGCCGCCGAGATACGGGTAGCGCTCGACCATGGTGACGGCGCAGCCCTCGCGGCGGGCGGCGATCGCGGCGGCCATGCCGGCCGGTCCGCCGCCGACGACAAGCACGTCGGTCTTGGCGACGACGGGAACGGACCCGCCCGGTTCTGCGATGGTGGTCGGAGTCATGGTCCTCTCCACGTTTGACGGGCGCGTCAGTGCGCGTTGGTCGGCTGCCAGCGCACGATCAGGCGCTCCAGCATGGTCACTGTCAGGAAGAACAGCATCGAGAAGCAGGAGGCGACGATCACGGTGGCGTAGAGCAGGGCCGAGTCGAACGAGTAGGTCGCCTGGATGATCAATGCGCCGATGCCGACATTCGAGCCGATCCATTCGCCGACGATGGCACCGACCACCGAGGTCGAGGCCGAGATCTTCAGCGCGGAGAACAGATAGGGCAGCGAGTTGTAGAGGCGCAGCTTGAAGAAGACCTCGCGCTTCGAGGCCGAAAGCACCCGCATCAGCTCCATCGCCTGCGGGTTCACCGCCTCGAGCCCGCGCACCATGTTCACCAGCGTCGGGAAGAAGCAGATCAGCGCGGCGATCGCGATCTTGGGCTCCATGCCGTTGCCCAGCAGCAGCACGAGGATCGGAGCCTTGGCCACGACCGGGATGGTGTTGATCAGCACCACCGTCGGGAAGAAAGTCTCTTCGAGCGTCTTCTTATGGACGAAGGCGGTGGCGATGACGATCGCGACGATATTGCCGAGCAGGAAACCGGAAAGCGCCTCGATCGCGGTCGGGACGAGGTTCGACAGCAGGACGCCGCCCTTGCCGATCAGCGTCTGCGCCACCAGCAGAGGGGTCGGAGCGACGAAGGGCGGGACCTTGAAAAGGTAGACCAGAGCGGCCCAGATGCCGAGGAAGATCGCGATGCCGACGAAGGGCAGGATGCGCCGGCGAATCTGGGCGCGGCGACGGACGCGGCGAAAGCTCTCCTCCGCCTCGGAGATGGTCGCATCGGGGGGGATCGCGGCGGCGAGCGTCATTCCGTGCCTCCCAAAGCTGCGCGCAGGATCGTGGCGGTCCGCATGAACTCAGGTGTCTCGCGGATCGCGAGGGTGCGATCTCGCGGCAGGTCGATATCGACCAGCGATGCGACGCGGCCCGGATTGGCGGCCAGCACCAGGACCTGCTCGCCGAGGAAGAGCGCCTCATAGACAGAATGGGTGACGAACAGGATGGTCGTGCCGGTCTCGCGCCAGATGCGACGCAGCTCTTCGTTCAGCCGGTCGCGCGTGATCTCGTCGAGTGCGCCGAACGGCTCGTCCATCAGCAGGAGCCGCGGTCCGCCGAGCAGCGCACGAGCGATCGAGACACGCTGGCGCATGCCTCCGGACAGTTCATGCGGAAAGCTACCTTCCCAGCCCTCCAGCCCGACGAGCTTGAGCAGTTCGCGTGGGGTCGGCATGCCGGCCGGCAGGCGCGGCCTGCCGCCGACCTCGAGCGAGAGCTCGACATTCTGCAAGGCGGTACGCCAGGGCAGCAGGGCGGCATCCTGGAACACGAAGCCGAGCGCGCGTTGGAGCCGCGCCTGTTGCGGGGTCTGGCCCAGAACCGTGACCTGGCCCGAGCTCGGTGGGATCAGATCGGCCACCACCCGCAGCAAGGTCGACTTGCCGCAGCCGGAAGGCCCCAGCAGGCTGAGGAAGCCGCCGCTTTCGACGGAGAAGCTGACATTCTCCAGCGCGGTGACGGTGCGCCGCTCGGTGACGAAGCGTACCGAGAGGTTGTGACAGCCGACGGCGGTGCTCCCGGACAGATGCGGTGCATCGCTCTGGCGCGGTTCCATCATGGCGAGCGAAGCCATCGGATCAACCGATCCTCGGCCGCGCATCGGCCGTCATCCTGAGCACATCGAGCGTCATCACCTCCGAGAGCTTCGGCGTGCGCTTGGTGAACTGGCCCAGCGCCGCATAGAGGTCGATCTGCTGCTGCCAGACGGTCGAATCCATCGTGCCCCAGCCCTCTGCCTTGGTCTGGGGGCCGAACGAGAACGAGAGCATCACATCGAGGGCTTCGCGCTCGTCGGCCGCAATCAGATTCGGATATTCCTTGACCAGAAGCGCCACCGCCTTGTCGCGATTTTCATAAGCGTAAGCCCAGCCCTTCGCGGAGGCGCGCAGGTACTTCGCCAGCAGATCGCTCTTCGCCTTCAGCGTATCGGCTGTCGCGTAGTAGGGCAGGGCATAGAGCTTCACCCCGGCGTCCCAGAGCGACATCCCGACCCGATCGGGGCCGAGGACCTTGAGCGCGGTGGTGTTGGTCTCCCAACCGGTCACGACATCGACCTGGCCGGTGAGCAGCGGCGTCATCTCCGCGCCGATCGGAACGATGGTGACGTCCTTCTCGGGAATCTTGTTCTGCGCCAGCAGGGCACGCAGCAGGATGATGCCCGTGGACTGGATGCCGACCTTCTTGCCGATGAAGTCCTTCGGTTCGCGCACCGGGTTCTTCTTCAGCGAATAGAAAGTGTAGGGATGTTTCTGGCAGCCGGCGGCAAAGCAGACCACCGGCACGTCCTGCGAGGCGGCGAGCATCAGCGACGGGCTGGACGAGACCTGACCGACCTCGAACCGACCGCTGGCGACGATGGCGACGCCGTCAACATTGGGGCCGCCGGCCTGGATGCGCATCTCGATGCCTTCGGCATCGTAGTAGCCGAGCGCCTTGGCGCAGACTTCGCCGATCTGATTACCGCCGACGATCCAGCCGAGCTGCATGTTGACGATGGCCTTGCCTTGCGCGGACGCTTCGAAGGAAAGCAAGGGGCCGGCAAGGGCCATGGCAGCGGCGGATTGCAGAAAGACACGTCTGTTGCGTGGCATGGTGACGATCCCCTCTCATGACGCGTTGATCGCGACTTGGAGGAGAGTAGAGCACCATCGAGCGTACTCAGATATAACAATATTTAGTTCAAAGCGTTGCCGTAATGAGATCGAGCCCAATCGGACGTCACATGCCGCCGGATTGCGCAGCGAACTGCCGTCAGCGCTCCGAAGGCTCAGGAATGACGACGTGCTGGATGGCCACGCCGCCTTCCGCGAGGATCACGCTGGAGCGGACGAAGGCCTCGCCCCATACCGCGTCTTCAAAGGCGGGCGGGGGCGTCTCGACGCAGGTGATCCCCGCGTCGACGATTGCTCGGGCGCAGTCGATGCAGGGAAAGAAGGTCGTCGTCAGCCGGGCGCCGGCCGTGGCGCTGCCGCGGCGCGCCGCGGCGAAGATCGCGTGCCGCTCGGCATGCTCCATCCAGACGAAGCGGCCGTCGCCTTCGTGCCGCTCGGGGAGGTCGCGGACGCCGGCCGGAAAGGTGTTGCAGGCCGTGATCGTCGTGCCGTCCGCAAGCTCCAGGCGGGCCCCGACCTGACGCACGCGGTTCGGGCTTTCGCGGGCGGCTTCCAGTGCCGCCCGCATGTTGGCTTCTGGGGATGGTGTCATCGCTCAGCCGAGGCGCGGACGCGAATCCTGGGTGAGCGCGAGGATCTCCGGCGTGAAGACCTCGTCCGCCGACGGGGCGCGGGCGGTGAATTCGCCCAATTCCCGGAACAGGTCGATCTGGTCCTGCCAGAGTTTCTGCGACATCGCCCCCCAGCCCTGGCTGCGGGTGGTTTCGTCATAAGCGAAGGTGATCAGGGATTTCGCCGTCGCCATCGCATTGGCCGCGTCGAGCTCGGGCTGGTTCTCCAGGAGGTAGCCCACAGCCTTCTCGACATTCTGATAGGCGAAGGCCCAGCCCTTGGCGCTGGCGCGCACGAAGCGGGCGAGGACGTCCTTGTTCTTCGCCAGCGTATCGGTCGTCGCGTAATAGGGCAGGGCGTAGAGGCGCACGCCGCAATCCCAGAGCGGCAGCTCGATCCGGTCGGGGCCGACCGCCAGGCCGTTCGACATCCAGCCCGTCGCGACGTCGACCTGGCCGGTGAGCAGCGGCGTCAGCTCGGCACCGATCACCGTGATCTTGACGTCGCTCTCCTTGAGGCCGTTGCGCAGCAGCATGCCGCGCAGCAGCGGGCGCGCCGTCGCCTGGATGCCGACGCGTTTGCCGACCATGTCCTGCGGCGTGCGCACGGGCGCCCGCGGCAGCGAGAAGAAGGTGAAGGGGTGCCGTTGCAGCGCCGAGGCGAAGCAGCGCAGCGGAATGCCCTGGGAGACAGCCAGCAGCAGCGACGGCGAGGACGAGAGCTGGCCGACATTGGCGCGGCCGGAGGCGACGATGGCGACGCCGTCATTGCTCGGACCGCCTGGTTGCATTTTCAGCTCGATGCCCTCGGCCTCGTAATAGCCGAGCTTCATCGCGGCGATCTCGCCGAGCTGGTTGTTGCTGAGCCGCCAGCTCAGCTGCGCGTTCACGACATCCTTGCCGGCGCTGCGCGCGACCGAGACGGTGAGCCCGCTGCCGGCAAGTGCGAGTCCGGAGGCGAGCAGCGCCCGCCGGCTGGGAGAGAAGGCGGGACGGTCGGATATCCGGTTCATCGGGTCGCTCCGTGTCTCAGGACAGGAAGGGGCGGGCAGGGGCGATGGCATGGCCGCCGCTCATCGCCAGGGGCGGCAGGCCGATATGCGCCGCAAGCTTCTCGCCGGCCGCGCGGACATCGGCGACGGCTGCGTTCATGTCGGCCTGGAGTGCCACGCCGTCGCTGGCGACGATGCGGCCATCGACGATGGTGGTCGCCACGTCGCGGGTCGTCGCGCTGAAGACCAGCGAGGTATAGACGTCGTAGAGCGGCTGCATATGCGGCTGATCCGTCCGGATGATCGCGATATCGGCCTTTTTGCCGGCTTCGAGCGAGCCGATCTCGTCGGCCATGCCGATCGCCCGTGCCGCGCCGATGGTCGCCATCTCGACGACGTCGCGCGGCGGCATCGCCGCATTGTCGTTCGCCATCAGGTTCGCGACCTTGGCGACATAGCCGAGCTGGCCGAGCGTATCGATGCCGTTGCCGCTCATCGGCCCGTCGGTGCCGAGACCGACGGCGACGCCGGCCCGCCGCAGCTTGGCGGCCGGCGCCACGCCTTTTCCCGACTTGATGTTGGCGACCATGTTGTGCGCGACGCTCATTCCGCCCCTGGCCATGATCGCGATGTCGTCGTCGTCGACGAAGATGCAATGCGCCGCGATGAAGACCCGGTCCGAATAGCCGAGCGCGTCGAGATGGGCGATCGGCGTCAGGCCGCGCCGTTCGCGCAGGCGCTGCGCCTCCCATTCGAACTCGGAGACATGCATGGTGATGCCGCAGCCGCTGCGATCGCTGAGCGCGACGACGGCGCCAAGCGCCTCGTCGTCCAAGGCATAGGGGGAATGCGGCGAAAGGATCGGTGTGACCAGCCGATGGCCGGCCCAATCGGCAAGCCAGCCTTCGGCGCGCCGGATGCCGGCCCGCCAATCCGGCGAATCCGGCGTGCGCTGGTTCATCACGGTCTGGCCGATCAGCGCGCGCAGGCCGACCCGATCCGCTGCGAGCGCGCGTCGTTCCGGATAGGTATAGCTGTCGACGACGCAGGTCGTGCCGGCGACGACCATCTCGATCGCCCCCAGGATCGCGCCGGTCTCGACCAGATCGCCGTCGACCATGTCCCGCTCCAGCGGCCACATGAAGCGCTCCAGCCGATTGGGCAGACCTTCGCCGAGACCACGGAACGGCGTCATGGCGAAATGGCAATGGCTGTTGATCAGCCCCGGAATGACAAGCCCGCCGTCGGCATCGATCTCCCGCGAGGCCGTGAAGCCTTCGGCGACCGAGGCCGGGCCGGCGGCGACGATCCGACCATCGGACACCACCACCGCACCGTCGATATGGACCGCGAAATCCCGGTCCATACTGACGATATGGCCGTTACGGATGATCAGATCGGCTCGCATGGCCCCCGCTTTCGGCAGACTCGGCGCGCCCGGGCGCGCATCGGCACCAAAGCCTAGCGCCGCCGGGGTGCAGCGGGAAAGCATCGATTTTAGCCCCGGATGTACTGATTTCGGCAACGTGCCTATCGCGAAGCCAGATGCCTGCGAACTAGCCGGCCTATCCGAGAGTGGATACTTCGGCTGCAAGGCGCTGGTGGATGCGCTCTCCGTCACCAGCATCCTGTCCAGGCATCAGATGAAGGCTTTGCCGTCGTAAAATGCCTTCCTCCAGCGGGTGATGGCCGGGTTCCTGTAGACTCCGCCCGTGTAGAAGGGATCCGCCTTCACGAAGTCCTCGGCCTCCGTCCTGCTGTCGATGTCGAGCAGGATCAGCCCGCCTATTCCGACCTCGCCGGGATCGTCGAGCAGCCCTCCGCTGGCGAGGACGCGGTGGAGATTCCCGCGCATGTAGTCCAGGTGTGCGTCACGTAGTTTGAGGCGAAGCTCCGCGGTTCCCGGCTCGTCCATCCAGCTGATTGCATACGGCATCGATGCTCTCCGTTCCTATCGGGTGATGCAGGGAAGTGCTCGGACTTCCTCCAGGGCTTTCAGAACCGCGCGATAAGCGAACACGACCGCTGGACCGAGCGTGATGCCGCCACCCGGATAGAAGCCGCGCATCGAGGAGGCCAGCTCGTTTCCGCAAGCGAACAGTCCCGGAATGACGGCCCCCGAGGCATCGAGCACCTGCGCGTCGCCGTTGGTCTTGAGCCCCATTGCCGTGCCGAGCGTCGCCGGCAGGATCGGGAGGGCGACGAAGGGCGCCTTGACGATCGGCGTCAGATTGGGATTGGGACCAGCGGCCGGATCGCCCCAGACGCGATTGAAGGATGTCGATCCCTTGCCGAAATCGGTGTCCTTGCCGGTCTTGGCGAACATGTTGTGCCGCTCGACTGTCGCCACGAGGGAGGCGGGATCGATCCCGATCTTTCGTGCCAGCTCTGATAGGGTTCGGGCCGTGGTGATGTACCTGCTCCGAACGAAGGGCGACAGGCTGGGTGACCAGGGCCAGGGCCGTATGGCGCCCAAGCCGTTCTTTCGGACGAAAGCCACATCGCAGATGAAGTGGAAGGGTGCGTCGGCGGCTGATCCGAGCGCTGCCCGGCGCTCGAACAGTGCGGCTACGATGTCGTGATACGAATTGGATTCGTTGACGAACCGGCGCCCCTCGGGATCGACCGCGATGATCCCGGGGCGGCCCCGATCGAGATAGCCGTAGATGACCGGGACACTCTTCCCGTCACGCTCCTTCAGCAATGAGGAGGGGGTCCAGAGACAGGGGCTGCTCAGCTCCGTGTCGACGACCCCGCCGACGGCGCGCGCGGCACGCTGGCCATCGCCGGTGTTTCCCTCGAAGGCCATCGAATGGTCGTGCGGGAAGGAGGCCGAGAACTCGCGGCGAAGCGCAGGGTCTTGCGGGAAGCCGCCCGTCGCCAAGACGACGCCCAGCCGTGCCTGCACCCGGACGGTGCGGCCTTGCCTTTCGACGATCGCCCCTTCCACGCCGTTTTCTGTGCGGATCAGCTCCTTCAGCGGCGCATCGACCCAGATCTCGGCCTTGTGCATCCGGAGGCTGCGAAGCAGCCTCGCGACCAGGGCGTTTCCGTTGCTGACCTGCGCGCCCCGTCGATATTTGAGCCGATCGAGGCCGTGCCGAGCCAGGCGCCTCAGGACGCGCGAGAAATTCGCCATGGAGGCGAAGGGTCTGACGAAGGCGGGAATCTCGTCCGGGCCTACCATCATGCCGCCGCAGACCATGAGCCGGTCCATCGGTGGGCGCACCAGCTCGAAATCCGGCCCAAGCTCATTGCCGTCGTAGCGGCGCGCCATGATCGAGCGCCCCTTGTCGACACCGCCAGGGCTGTCGGGATGGTAGTCCGGCGACTGGATCAGGTCGAAGGCGACCGATGTGCCGTCCTCGATATCGTCGATGGCCGGGCCGGCGCTTTCGAGGAACGCCTCGGCGAGATCCTCCCGATAATAGTTGCCGAGTTCGTGCCGAAGGTAGGTGCGCGCGTTTTCGATCGGATCGTCGATCCCCGCTTCCTTCGCCTGGCGGTTGCCGGGAACCCAGAGCACGCCGCCCGAGGTCGCGGTGGTACCGCCGAGCAGGCTGGATTTTTCACACAGAAGCACCTTCATGCCGCGCTTAGCAGCGAACAGGCTCGCCGCCAATCCGCCAGCCCCGCTGCCGAAGACGAGGATGTCAACGACCTCCTCGGCTGTGGCCTCGGCTTTTGTAGCGGCCTGCATCAGACCGGCCCTGCTTCCATCTGGGCATAGGGCTCCGGCAGGAACTTGGTGCCGGACCAGCCTCCGTCCACGGGCATCACGATGCCCGATACGAAGCTCGCCGCATCGGAGGCGAGGAAGGCGCAGACTTCCGCGATCTCCTCGGGGCGTCCGGGGCGGCCCAACGGGCAGTCCTCGATCATCGACCGGCGAAACCAGGGGTTGGTTTCCAGCCGCTCGCGGACCAGGGGCGTCGCGATGAGCCCCGGTGAGACCGCGTTGACCCGAATGCCGTCCCGGCCGTACTCGGCCGCCAGCTGCCGCGTCAGCCCTGCCAGGCCCGCTTTCGTCGCGGCATAGGCGGAGGCGCGCGTCGTCCCCACCATCCCGAAGACCGATGCGATGTTGACGATGTTGCCGCCCTTGCCGCGCATCACGGCGATCGCCGACCGGCAAAGCGCGAAGGGCGCGGCGATGTTCACGCTGAGATAGCGCGCCAGATCCTCGTCGCTGGTATCGAGCACCGGCCGGGAGTTGCCGATGCCGGCGTTGTTGACGAGGACATCTACGCGTCCATGCTTGTCCATCGCGGCGGCGATGACGCGCTCGGAAGCTTCCGGTGTCGTGAGGTCGAGCTGGAGAGCGTCGAAGTTCTTCTCTCCGGCAAGGCCCGCCGGCGCTGGGTTCAGGTCGACGCCGAGGACGATCGCCCCTTCGCGCAGGAACGTCGTCGCGATGGCGAGGCCGATCCCCGAGGAGCTGCCGGTGACGACCGCAATCTTATCTTTCAACCGAAGCATGGTTAGATCCCTTCCGGCCCAAATGGCCGTAAAATCCCGAGAGATGCCGCCCGCGCCCTGACCGGCGCGAGCGAAGCCGGGTTCGTCGTCTTTCAGGTCGCGAGCCCACCCAGGGAGCGCCCGCCGTCGACGAGAATTGTCTGGCCGGTGATGAATTCGGTCTTTGCCGAGGCGAGGAACGACACCATCGCTGCGATGTCCTCGGGGCGTCCGAGGCGGCCGACCGGCTGGGCCGTGGCGAGCTTGGCCCTGGCTTCGTCGCTCCAGGCAGCCAGGATCGGCGTGTCGATGACGCCGGGCGCGATGGCGTTGACGAGAATGCCGCGCGGAGCCAGCTCCAGCGCCAGGGCGCGGGTCAGCCCGACGACAGCGGCCTTCGATGAAACGTAGTGAGCGTAATCGACCGCGCCGAGATAGGCGCGGGACGCGATGTTGACGATGCGCCCGCTTGAAGTCATCCGGGCTGCGGCGCCACGGGCCAGCACGAACATTCCGATCACGTTGATATCGAACATGCGCCGGAAGTCGTCAGTCGTCAGGTCGGCCGTCTTCTTGACCTCGAAGACGCCGGCGTTGTTGACCAAGGCATCGACGCGGGAAAATCGGTTCAGGAGAGCCTCGCATGCCTGCTCGTCCCGGATGTCGAGTTGATGCGCCTCCACCGACGATCCTGCCACGGCAAGCGCGGTTGTCGATGCTTCCACGGCTTGCCGGTCGACATCCGTCATGACCACGTGAAAACCGTCGGTGGCCAATCGCTTGGCCGTCGCAAGTCCGATGCCTCTGGCGGCGCCCGTGACAAGGGCGATGGGCATGTCAGTCTGCTGGCTCATTGTCTATGCCGCTCTCATGAAGGTGGGCGAAGGGCGGAGCGAGGCGACCTTGCTCCTGCCGTGCGCAGGAACGCGCTACAGGCCGAGCCGCCCACCGGCGACGTCGAAGACTGCCCCGGTGGTGAAGCTGCAGGCCGGCGTGGCGATCCAGGCCACGGTGGCCGCCACCTCCTCCGCTTTTCCCAGGCGCTTCATGGGGACGCGATCGGCAGCCTTCTGAATGAAGTCGTCCGACATCTGCAGCTTGAGATCCGTATCGATCAGGGCGGGAGCCACGCAGTTGACCGTGATGCCGTCGCCCACCAGCTCCTTGGACAGCCCGATGGAGAAGCCGATCACGCCGGCCTTCGACGCGCCGTAGGCCGAGCCGTCGGTGAGGCCGCGAATCCCGGCGACCGAAGCGATGTTGATGATCCGCCCCGACTTCCGCCTTTTCATTCCGGGCACGAAGATTCGGCTGACCGCGTAGACAGCCGTGAGGTTCACCGCGATGACGCGATCCCAGGCGCTGCGTTCGTAGTCTTGCAGCGGGACCGTCGGCCCCTGGATTCCCGCGTTGTTCACCAGGATATCCGGCGTGCCGATGAGGGAGGTGGTCCGGGCTTCGGCAGCCTCGATCGCGTCCTGGTTCGTCACGTCGACGGCGACGGCATCCAGCTTGCCCGGTACCGTCGTGACGGCTGAGACGTCCTGGTCCCAGACGACCACGCGGCATCCCAGCGCCATGAGCTCGCGCACGATGGCGCCGCCGATGCCCTTGGCGCCGCCGGTGACGACCGCCGTTTGAGTGGAAAGCGAATATTTCTCCGGCAACCAGTGTGTTGCGGCTTCTTCGGAATTGGACATTTGAGTCTTCCCTAGGCTTCTTGTCCGGTCGCACGGGAGCGGGATGCGGCTAGCGCCCGCCGTCGTCGTAGCCCGGCCGCGGGACGTGGATCATCGAGGTATGCGAGAGCCCGCCATCGACCACGAGGTTGTGGCCGTTGACGTATCGGGCGAAGCCGCTGGCGAGGAACATGACCGAGTTGGCGACGTCTCGCGTTGATCCGAGGGAACGAAGCGGTACGAGCTTGCTGCGCTGCTCGGTGACGCCCGGAACGGCGTAGAATGCAGTGTTGAGCGGGGTCGGGATGAAGCCGGGGCTGACCGCATTGACCGTCACGCCGGACGGTCCCCACTCCAGGGCGAGCTGCTGCGTCAGCATGACGACCGCCGCCTTGCTCACGCTGTAGGAGCCGCAGTAGGGATGGGGTTCGGTGGCTGCGATCGACGCCACATTGACGACCGTTCCCGACCGACGCTGCCGCATACGCTCTCCGAAGCGCTGCGCGCACAGCAGATAGCCCTTCACATTGACGGCGATCGTCTGGTCCCAGGTTTCCGGAGCGACCGATTCCAGCGGGCCGAACCGTAGGATTCCGGCGTTGTTGACGAGGATGTCGCAGTCCCCGAAGGCCTCTTTCGTTCGCTCGACGGCTTGGTCGATCGAGGCTGCATCGGTGACGTCCGCTACGATCGAGATCGCCGTTCCGCCGAGGTCGAGGATCATCTTCTCCGTCGCCTCCGCGCCCTCGCGGCTGTGATCGAGAACGATGACTTTCGCGCCTGAGGCTGCGAACGATGCCGCGATCTCCTGTCCGATGCCTCCGCCGGCTCCGGTGACCACGCAGGTCTTGCCCGAGAAATCCAGCCACGCCTCGCGTTGAGCACTCATCAGTCGTTTCCTACCTTCGTTTCCGGTGACGGGTCGGCCGCGAAGCCGCCCGCCTCTCGAGCCCCGTCGGTGACAACGGGGCAGTGGCCGAACGTTGGTTCGTTCGAACATTATTTTGAGCGCGATATCGAATACTTTTCTCTCCGGTCGGTCCTGCGTGCTGCCTCGTTGACAGCCTCTTGGAGGTGTGCGACCATATTCTCGTTATATGCGAAGTTTGATCGCACAAGAAAATGCTCTGCACAAGAGGGAGGAAGTACGAAATGGCCGTAGTCGCCCACGCAGCCGACGGCTGACAGGAAGCAAAAAACCTTTCTCGATCATTGCGATAGGCCGGAGAGTGATCGCTGCTCCGCACTCGATTTCCAATGGGTTTCGGGTGTGGTGAACGGCGGCAGCCCGCGGCTCGCGGTCGACAATCGGGATTTGGCGTAACGAATTCGGTCGCCGCGGGTCGATTTGGCTCGCGGGTGGTTTTCGCTTGCGCGTTTCTTCTCAAGAACAAACTAAATATGATCTCTAGGGAGTATTCGATGAAGAAATACCTTCTTTCGACCGCTGTTGCTGCGCTGTGCGCCTTCGGTGGTGTCGCGGCGCAGGCCGAGCCTCTCAAGGTCGCGGTGATCGAGGCCTTCTCCGGGCCGAACGCACAGACCGCCATTCCCTTTGTCGAAGGCGTCCGCTACGCCATCGGAAAGCTGAACAAGGAGGGCGGTTTCAACGGCGAGCCGATCGTCGTGACCGAATATGACAGCCTCAATCAGACGGCGGGCGCCGCCGAGAAGCTGAAGGCCGCCATCGCCGATGGCGCGCGCATCATCATCCAGTCGACCAACTCGGCCATCACCGCCCAGATTTCGGAAGACGTGCGCAAATACAACCTGCGCAACAAGGGCAAGGAGATCCTCTTCATGATGGAGGGATCCGAAGCCGCCGAGTTCACGGCCGACAAATGTCAGTTCTGGGCATTCAAGACCGCCAGCAACCCCTTCATCCGGATCAAGGCGCTCGTCTCCGCGATGAAGGATACGGGCAAGCTCGGCAGCAAGGTTTACAGCATCAACCAGAACTACTCCTACGGCGTCGACCATGAGAAGGCGCAGGCACTCTACGTGAAGGAGGCGGGGGCGCAGATCGTCGGCTCGACATTGCACGACACCGCCAAAATCCAGGATTTCTCGCCTTACGTCGCGCAGATCAAGGCGTCCGGCGCTGATACGATCCTGAGCGGGAACTGGGGCAACGACATCATCCTGTTCATGCGCGCGCTGGGTGATGCGGGCCTCAAGGTCAATGTCGGCAACACCAGCCTCGACACGACCGGTGCGCTGAGCGCGATGGGCCCCTCGGCCCTGGGTGCCGTGCTGGTGAAGCTCTATAATCTCGAAGCGGGCGGCAAGGCGGGCGAGACCTTCGCCGAAGACTTCAAGGCCGTGATCGGGCATTACCCCTACAATGAAGAGCCTACGACCGCCTTCGGTACGCTGCTTCTGGGCGAGGCCCTGAAGAAGGTCAGCCAGCCTGGCGGAAAGGTCGACATCAAGGCCGTCGCGCTCGCCCTCGAGAATGTCAGCTACGACAGCCCAGCCGGTCGCTGGTCGTTCCGGAAGGAAGACCATCAGCTGCTTCTTCCGGTGACCGTTTCCGAGGTCTCGAAGGAGGCTCGCTACAAGGTCGACGGGACCAATATGGGCTTCAAGCTCCTGAAGATCGTCTCGCCCGAGGACAGCGCGGTGCCCGTCGATCCGAAGTGCAAGATGGACCGCCCATCGTAATACGCTCACGCTGAAGGCGCGTTGAATGCCGGCTTCCGCTTTCCGGGGGCCGGCATCTTCGACAAGGGTACCCCGGCATGGAATTCATCGTCATTTCGACGCTCAACGGCCTCGTCTACGGCCTGCTTCTCTTCATGGTTTCGGCAGGCCTGACGCTCATCTTCGGCATGATGGGGATCGTCAACTTCGCGCACGCGTCGTTCTACATGCTGGGAGCCTATCTTTCCTTCACCATCGCCCGGATCTCGAATTTCTGGCTGGCTTTGCTGATCGCGCCCCTGATCGTGATGGCGACCGGCATGTTCATCGAGCGCTTCATGCTGAGGCGCGTCCATGGCTTCGGGCACTCGCAGCAGCTCCTCCTCACCTTCGGCATCGCCTTCGTCTTCGAGGAACTGATCAAGCTCTTCTGGGGCAATTTCCCCGTTGCCTATCGTCCTCCACCACTGCTGAGCGGGCCGGCTTTCTCGCTGTTTGGCACGAACTTTCCGTCCTACCGGGTCTTCGTCGCCGCCGTGGCGATCGTGCTCCTGGGGCTGCTCTATCTGCTGCTCCAGAAGACGCGCATCGGCATCATCGTTCGCGCCTCCGTCCAGCGCCCCGGCATGGTTTCCGCGCTCGGCCATAATGTTCCGCTGGTCTTCCTCGGTGTCTTCGGCGTCGGCGCCTGGATGGCCGGCCTTGCGGGGGCCGTCGGCGGCGCACTGCTGACGACGAGCCCCACCATGGCAGGGGAGATGAGCGTCATCGCCTTCGTCGTGGTGGTGGTTGGCGGACTCGGCTCGCTTCTCGGCGCCTTCATCGCGTCCTTGCTGATCGGCCTTCTGACTTCGTTTTCGGTCGGATTCCAGGTCTCGCTCGCGGATGTCGCGCAGATCTTCGGCTATGGCGAGCAGGCCAGGCAGATTGGCGGCCTTCTCACCCTGGAGGTCTCGTCGCTGTCGGCCTCGCTCCCCGCGTTGCTGATGCTCGTCGTGCTGCTGACCCGGCCCGCCGGCCTGATGGGCGACAGGAACTAGAACATGATGCGGATCGGAATACTGGCGTTGGTCGTCGCCCTGCTCCTCGGCGCCCCCCTCGTGCTGAGTGGACACGTCGTCGGTGTGCTGACCACGGCGCTGATCGCGGTTCTGTTCGCGATGGCGTTCAACCTCCTGAGCGGCCGCGCCGGCATGCTCTCCTTCGGCCACGCGGCGTATTTCGCCATCGGCGGGTTCGCCGTCATCCACGCCATGCAGGCGGTCGAGAAGGGCCTTCTCTGGCTCCCGACGCCGCTTCTGCCGCTTGTCGGCGGCGTTGCCGGCCTGATCGGCGGATTGTGCGCGGGCTACTTCGCCACCTTGAGGAGCGGCGTCTATTTCTCGATGGTGACGCTCGCGCTGGCGGAACTTCTCCATGCGATCGCACCCAATCTGGGCAGCGTCTTCGGCGGCGAAGTCGGGCTGACGACGATGAGGATGCCCTGGACATCCTTCGATTACGGCAACGAGGTCCATGTCTACTACACGGTCGTCGCCTGGGTCGTGCTCTGCATCGGCCTGCTCTATGCCTATAACCAGACGCTGTTCGGCCGCCTGACGGTCGGGGTGAGGGAGGCCGAGCGCCGGGTCTCCTTCCTCGGCTACAATCTCCATCACACCAAGATCATCGTGTTCGGCGTGTCGGCCATGTTTTCCGGCATAGCCGGCGGACTTCTGGCCTTCACCACGGAAAGCATCAACTACTCGATCCTCGGCATGGGCATGTCGGCCTCGGTCGTCCTGCACACCTTCGTGGGCGGCTCGGGTGTCTTCTTTGGTCCGGCGGTTGGCGCCTTCGTGTTCGCATTGTTCGGCAGCCTGGTCTCCGACGTGACGAAGAACTGGCTGCTCTATCAGGGCATCCTCTTTGTCGGCATCATGATGTTCATGGGTGACGGCCTGGCCATGCTCTGGCTGAGGATCGTGAACGAGATTAAGGAGCGCAACTGGAGCGCGTTGAAGTTCCGAGCCCTTCTTCTTCCGCCGGGCTTGCTCGTCGCGGCGGGAGTTGTCACGCTTCTCGAATTGACCTCCCGCATCCTCGATCAGCAGTACTCGGCGATCGTCAGTCGGACGAAGGCCTGGCCGCCTCTGTCTCTGTATGGGCTCAACTGGGATCCGACATCCATGGCGACATGGCTCGTCCCGATCCTGGCGATCGGCGCGGGCGCCGGCCTCGTCTTCCTAGTGATGTCGCGCGCAGGCCGCGAGCGGTCTCCGACGGCTGCACTCGCCGGGGAGCACGCCCGATGACCAACGACATCATCCAACTGACCGGCCTCAGGAAGCGTTTCGGGGAGAGCGAGATCATCCGGGGCGTCGATCTCGGCGTGAAGCCGGGCGAACGCCACGCCCTGATCGGCCCCAATGGCGCCGGGAAATCGACGCTCTTCCATCTGATCTCCGGCCTCTACAAGCCCTCGAGCGGCGACATTCGCCTGAACGGAGACTCCATCGCGGGGCTGGCTCCCCATCTGATCACGCGCCGCGGATTGTCGCGATCCTTCCAGATCACCACGATCTTTCCGCGCCTCAGCGTCTACGAGAACCTGCGGATCGCGGCGATGGCCAGGCATGGGCGGCGTTATGCCCTGTTCTCCCTCGCCTCGAAGGCAACCGTGATCAATCGCGACACCGACGAACTGCTGGAACTGGTTCGCCTCACCCAGGCGCGAGACAAGTTCGCTGGCGACCTGACCTATTCGGAGCAGCGCGCCCTCGAGATCGGGATGGCGATCGGCCCGGGCGCCGACGTGATCCTTCTGGACGAGCCGATGGCCGGCATGTCCCGCGAGGAAACCCACTACATGCTCAATCTGATCCGCGACATCACGCAGGGGAAAACGCTGCTCGTCGTCGAGCACGACATGGAAGTGGTCTTCTCCCTCTGCGACCGGATTTCGGTTCTCGTCTATGGCGAGATCATCGCCTCGGGCACGCCGGAAGAGATCCGGTCCAACAGCCGCGTGCAGGAAGCCTATCTCGGCGAGGTGCCCGCATGACCCTGCTGTCCGTCACCAATCTGCACAGCCATTACGGCAAGAGCCATATTCTGCACGGGATGAGCTTCGCCTTGGCAGCGGGCGAGATGATCGCCCTGCTCGGTCGCAACGGATCGGGCCGGTCGACGGCCATGAAGGCCATCATGGGGCTGGTCGCGCCGACGCGCGGCTCGATCAAGCTGGAAGCGAAGGAGCTTGCAGGGCTGCCCTCCTACAAGATCAACCGCGCCGGCATCGCCTATGTCCCGGAAGAGCGGCTCGCGTTCAGCAATCTCACGGTCGAGGAGAACCTGCATATCGGCGTCGCCGCGCCCCGGCCCAACGCCAAGGCGTGGAGCCTCGACGAGATGTACGGCTTCTTCCCGCGCCTCAAGGAACGCCGCAACGTCAAGGCGGGGTCGATCTCCGGCGGCGAGCAGCAGATGTTGACCCTCTGCCGTTCGCTCCTGGGCCAGCCAAGCGTCATCCTGATCGACGAGCCGACCGAGGGGCTCGCGCCGAAGATCGTCGATCACCTCGCCGATGTGATGCGGGACATCAACCGGCAGGGCGTGGCGTCGATCCTGGTCGAGCAGAAGATGACGATCGCCCTGAAGCTCTGCAGCCGATGCCTGATCATGGGGCATGGCGCCATCGTCTTCGAGGGCACTCCTGAGGAACTGCTCGCGACGCCGTCTGTGCGTCGGGAATGGCTCGAAGTCGCGTAGGGACCGGATATTAGGCTTCCAGCGAAACCGGGGCAGTTTCGCGTGGCGAGGATGTGCCAGGTCAAAACACGAGAGCACTTTCCGTGGTCTCGAATGACGCGGAATGGCTCTCGCCGCAGGAGCGGTCATCGATGGCATCGAAATACTTCATCTACCTCGCCGGCAGCGATCGCGGCCGGAAGGCGGATTTCCAGGCGGAGTACCTGCGTGCCGCGCGCGAAATTGCGGCCGCTGTTCCCCAAGGTGGGCAGTTGATTGTCAATCTGGTCGAGGAAACGCCAGCAGGGATTCCATTTCGTCCCGTGAATGCTCGCGCCGAGGCTGTCGATCCGGTCTACGACGTCATCGTCGAGATCTCCCCTCCGGCGGAGGAGGCTGAGCTTGCCCTGGCGATGCTCGTTTCCTGCATCGGTGACGTCGTGACGACCGAGATCTACCAGGCCGAGGAGATCGTACAGCTCGACCGGCAGGCCACGGTGCTCGGGGAGCGGTCGCCCGGCATGAAGTATATCGGCCGGCTGAACTTCCATCCGGACCTGCCCGCATCGGCGGCTCGGCGCAGTTGGGATATCCATGTTCCACTCGCCCTGCGAGTCCATATGGGAATGGACAAGTACGTCAGAAACTGGATTGTCGATGCTTCACGTGGACGCCCCGCAGGTGGGATCGCCGAGCTGAACTTTCCGACGCTCGACGACATGCTGACACGATACTTCGACAGCGATCGCGGAAAGGAGGAGATCATGCACGACATCTCTCACTTCATCGCGCACGGGACGCGCTTTTTCACGAGCGAATTCATTCTCAGAAGATAATCAGCATGTATCTTTACTGAGCTCCGGATCGTTCGATTTTCCAAGACTCGGTATCAAGATCGAAATGCGCGCCATCACATGACGAACCGAGAGAGTGCCGATGCCTCCTGCTAAGTCGCAGAACGAAACCTCTGTACTTAAGCGTGTCGCCGAGATCCTGAATCTGTTCTCGGAAAGCTCACCGACCATCTCGCTCGCAGATGTCGAAGCCGTATTGCAGGTCAGTCAGGCGACCGCGTACCGATACCTGCACGACCTGCATGAGATCGGCTTGCTCTCGCGGATTTCCGGGCGCTATGCGCCCGGGCCGACGGTGATGGAACTCGAGTTCATCCTCGCGAACTTCGATCCGATCCTGCTCGCAGCCAAGGAAGTGATGGAGGAGATTTCGACGACGCTGGGCATCCACACATTCCTGTGCCGGATGTATCAGGACCGCGCGGTCAACGTCTATTCGACGCGACCCGAGAACTCCTCCGAAATGCCGCTCAGGCCCGGCAGGCGCCTTCCCGTCTTCAGGGGAGCCCAGGCGCGCATCATCCTCGCCCACCTCGATCGGCGGCGTCAGCGACGGATCTTCGAGCGCGCCGAAGGCGACGCAGGCCGGGATGCGATCGGTGCGGATTGGGCTTCGTTCAGCACGGCGCTTCAGAAGAATCGCAGGGACGGATACTACCTTTCCCGCGGAGAGATCTCCGAAGGGCTCGTGGGCATCGCGACGCCCGTATTCGACGAGAACAACGAGATCATGGGCGCGATCTCGTTGTCCTATCCGACACTCAGCCCCCCGCCTGTCACGGAGGCCCAGCTGATCAAGCTCGCCAAGAAGGCGGCTAAGGACATCACGCTGCGCGTCGCCGAGCTTGCCGACGGCAAGAAGAACCTCGACGCGGCCGAATAGGGCGCCGCCGCCCCAAAACAGGAGCTTGGCCTATCCGGCGACATCACTTGGCTGCCGGGATGGATGCCGGATCAGCGCGCCTTCAGCAAGGCGCTCGCGGCGCGTTGAAGAAATGCATGAATGGGCCCGTCCGGATCGCTGGTGAGCAGCGATTCCGGCCGGAACAGCAAGCCTCCGACCGGCAGCGTTCCATGCTCGAGCGCCAGCACCTCGCCCGCGTCGCTCTGCGCGATTGCGCTCAAACTGTCCGGCATCTGGCTCGAAAGCACGACCCGGCGGTGGTAGCAGCCGACGACGACCGGCTCGGCCCGGTTCGGCAGCAGCCACGAAGAGCCAGCCGAAGGTCGCGCCAGAACCCGCTCGCCATGGCGGGGCGTGTTCGCCGGCTCGACCTTCGCCCCGAACAACTCAGCCAGCGCCACCATGCCGTGCCCCAGCGCCAACACCGGGCGCTCTGCCGCGAGAAGATCGGCAAGGACCTCGCGCGCGGTTCCGAGCGCTGCATCCGACAGGTCCGGCGAGACGATATAGGCTCCATCGCTCCACGGTCCGCGCAGGCCTGGTACGAGAGGCCTCAGGGCGACATCGGCCCCGGCGGATCGCAGCAGTGTTTCCAGCGTTTGCGCGAACGGAGCGCCGCCCAGGATCGTGACTGGAATCCGGGTGGCCTCGCGCGCGCTGTCAGGGCGGTGCGACGTGGCTTCGGGCAGCGCGGACGGTGCCGATGCTAGGTCGAGCGTGCGCAGGAGCGCACCGGCTTTCGTCACGGTCTCGCGCTCCTCATCGATGGGGTCGGAGGAGTGCAGGATTGTCGCGCCAACCGTGATTTCCGCCGTTCCGCCAGCGAGCCGCATCGAGCGCAGCACGATGCCGGTGTCCATTCGGCCATCGAAGCCGAGACGACCGATGGCGCCGCCATACCAGCGCCGCGGAGCCGCTTCATTGGCGTCGATGAAGGCGATGGCCTCCCGACGGGGCGCGCCGGTCAAAGTCACTGCCCAGACATGCGCGCGAAAGGCGTCGATCGCGTCGCGATCCGGGCGCAGCCGGCCCTCGACGTGATCGACCGTGTGCAGCAGATGCGAATAGGTCTCGATCTGGCGGCGGCCGAGAAGGCGGATCGAGCCGGGTTCGCATAGGCTGGCCTTGTCGTCGCGGTCGATATCCGTGCACATGGTGAGCTCGGCCGCCGCCTTGGACGAATTCAGGAGCTCCAGAGCTCGCTCGGCATCCGCGATGGCATCGTTTCCGCGCCTGACCGTTCCCGAGATCGGGCAGCTTTCGACACGGCGGCCTTCGACGCGCACGAACATTTCCGGTGAGGCGCCCACCAGCGCTTCGGTCCCGAGATTGGCCAGGAACTCATAGGGGCTCGGGTTGATGCGATCGAGCAGGCGGAAGAGGGCGTCGGGGCCAGCCGGAAGGTCGCGCCTGAAGGTCTGCGCGAGGACCACCTCGAACAATTCACCCGAGCGGCAGGCTTCGATCGCCCGTCTTACCATGTCGGCATAAGGCTGTTCCGGCGCCGCGGCCGCCGTCCGGCTCCTCAGCGTGGAGGCACTTCCTGTGCGTGGGAGACCCTCCGTCGAGCGCGAGCCCAGCGCAAAATCATAGCTCATGATCTTGGCCAGGCCGGTTTCGGGGTGATCGGCGACGACGATGCGATCCGGCAGATAGAGGACCATGTCGTCGTGATCGGCCTGCGGCCGGGCGCGCCGCTCCAGCCCGAGCGTATGGAAGGCCAGGTCGAAGCCGAAGGGGCCGAAAAGGCCGAGATGCGGATCGTCCGAGCCGAAGTCCGCGGCGAGGCTCCGGAGGGTATCGAACAAGGTCTCTCCCGTCACGAGGCGCCCCTCGACTACATCCGAGGCAGTCTGGAGATCGGCGATGCCGCCCTGCGCGAAGGCCGCGGCAATGGCCGGCAGGAGAATACTACCGCGCGCGTTCAACGCCTGGCAGGACAGGCGATCCGCGCTGAGCGAGAGCCTGAGCGGAGGATCGACAAAACCGAGCCAATGCGGCCGGTAGCGGCCGGGAAATGCGAAATTGCAACGCAGCAGCAGGCCTTGCCGCGTCCCGAGACTATCGATCAGCGCATCGAGCCCCTGCGGTGCGTCGATCGTCTCCTCGTCACGAGTCACGACGAGGCCGGATGGCGTGGTGAAGCTGCAAGTCACGTCGGTGATGTCCGGTTGTAGTCGAGATGTCGCTCGAGGCGGGCGGCCACTCTCGAAAGGCCAAAGCAGATCGCGAAGAAGAACAGCCCGGCGAAGAGGTAGGCTTCCGCCGAATAGCCGTTCCATTTCGGGTCGGCGACCGTGAGTTGCACGACGCCGAGCAGGTCGAACACGCCGACCACGAGAACGAGCGTCGAATCTTTCAGCATCTGGATGAAGGTGCTGACGATATTGGGCAGGGCAGCGCGCAGCGCCTGCGGCAGCACGACGAGCCCGAGGCAGTGCCAATAGCCCAGCCCAAGCGACCGCGCCGCTTCGGCCTGCCCGGCGGGGATGGTGCGCAGCGCCCCCCGGATGACCTCTGCCATATAGGCAGCGGCGTAGAGGCACAGGCCGACCACCACGCGCGTGAACAGGCCGATGCCTTCTCCTCCCGGAACGAAGAGCGGCAGCAGCACCACGGCCATGAACAGAATGGCCAGCAGCGGCACGCCGCGGACAACTTCGACCACCATGTTGGCGAGCCCGCGCCAGAGCGGGCTGTCGGCCTGCCGGCCAAGCGCCAGCACGATCCCGGCCGGCAGCGAGACGACCATCGCGGTGATCGACAAGAGCGCGGTCACGAAAAGGCCGCCCCATTGGTCGGTCTCGACCGGGACCAGGCCGAAGACGCCGCCAGCCGCCAGCACGAAGGCCGCCGTGATCCCGATTGCGGCTCCCACGAGCGTCATCGTCGTTCGGCCGCGCAGGCCGGGAAGCAGGGGCAGGGCGAGCCAGCCGAACAGCAGCAGGAAACCGAGATTGAGCCGCCAACGCGAGGGAGCCGGGTAGAAGCCATAGATGAATTGCGGCAGCCGCTCGCGGATGAACAGCCAGCAGGCGCCGTTGCCGTCGCAGTTTGTCCCCTCGTTCCAGGGGAACACAGCGTCGAGCACGGCCCAGCGCAACAGCCGCGGACCGAGAATGATGCTGAGCCCCAGCAGGACTGCGAGCAGGAGGACTGTTCCCGCGCGCCACCGCCGTTGCGCGGGCAGGGAAGGCGGCCGATTGGAGATTGTCAGGGACATGGAAGCCGGGCCTTGCTCACCTGTGCCAGCGCCTGGCTTCGCTGCGGTGGACCAGGCCGGAGATCCCCAGGCTGATCGCGAGATAAACCGCCATCGTGATGCTGATCACCTCGACGGCCTGCCCGGTCTGGTTGAGCGTGGTCTTGCCGAAGACCTGCATCAGGTCGGGGAAGCCGACGGCCGCGGCCAGAGACGAGGCTTTCACGACATTGACGAACTGGTTGCCGAGCGCGGGCAGGGCAGCGCGGATCGCCTGAGGCAGAACGACGAGCCGCAACGTCGCGAAGCGGCCGAGGCCGAGCGATTGGGCGGCTTCCCACTGGCCGGCTGGCACGGAGACGAAGCCGCTGCGAAACGCCTCCCCGATGAAGGCGGCGGCATAGATCGCGAGCGCAGTGACCAGTGCGGCGAATTCCGGCGGCAGGGTGACGCCGCCGGCGACGTTGAAGCCGCGTTGAACGGGCATGTCCCAGTCGGCAAAGGCAGCCGCTGCGAGAACAAGGAGTGCTCCCGCAATGGCAAGAGCGCTCCTGACGGTGGATTTCCGCAGAAGGCCGCCCGGCAGGCGAGGCGCCGCGACAGCGAGCAGGGTCGTGATGACACCGGCAGCGAGGCAGGTCGTGCCGGCGACATTCAATCCCGGCGCTGCGACCACGATCCCGCGGTTGTTGAGCAGCGCGAAGCTGCCGAGATGGAGCGACTGCCTGACGGGCGGCAGCGCGCCGAACACCATGAAATACCAGACGAACAATTGCAGCAGCAGCGGCGTGTTGCGGACGAGTTCCGTCGCCGTCGTCGCCAGTGCGCGCAAGGGGCGATCTTCGGACAAGCGGGCGATCGCCAGCCCGAGCCCGAGACAGGTCGCCAGCCCGATCGCCACGGCCGAGACGACGAGCGTGTTCAGCAGGCCGACGAGGAAGGCGCGGGCATAGGTCTTCGTCGCATCGTACGGAATCAGCCCGAAGCTGATGTCGAAGCCGGCCGTATCCCACAGGAAGCCGAAGCCGGCATGGATGCCGCGAGCTCGAAGTGTGAAAATCGCCATGACGGCGAGCGCCGCGACGATACAGGCTGCCGCGACATAGACGCCATATTCGATGCCATGGCGGCGCAAGAAACTCTTGCCCGCCTCCCGGGACGAAGCCGCCATGGAATCAGGTCACCGCCGGTCGCCGGATCTTATTGGAACGACGGCGAGAACAGCAGTCCGCCGTCGCGCCAGAGGCGGTTCAGGCTGTTTTCGCGCGGGATGACGATCGCGCCCTTCGGCCCGAGATTGCGCTCGTACATCTCGCCGTAATTGCCGACGGCCTTCAGAACGCGCCCGGCCCAGTCCTTGTCGAGGCCGATCAGCTTGCCGAGATCGCCATCGCTGCCCAGCAGGCGGCGGATTTCCGGGTCGGTCGCATTGGCGGCGAGGTCGTCGACCTTGGCAGCCGTCACGCCGAGCTCTTCGCCGGCGATCAATGCGTTCAGCGTCCAGCGTACGAGATTAGCCCATTGGTCGTCGCCCTGGCGAACCACCGGGCCATTCGCCGCCTTCGAGATCGTCTCGGGCAGGATGATATGGGCGCTCGGGTCCTTCAGCTTGGCGAGACGGGCCGAAAGCGTCGACTTGTCGGTGGTGAAGGCATCGCAGCGCTCCGCCTCATAGGCGGCCACGACCTGGTCGGCCTGCTCGAACACCACAGGCTTGTACTTCATGTTGTGCTGGCGGAAATAGTCGGCGAGGTTGCGCTCGGTCGTCGTCCCGGTCTGGGTGCAGATCGTCGCGCCCTCCAGTTCGCGGGCGCTCTTGATCCCGGCCGACTTGCGGACGAGGAAGCCCTGGCCGTCGAAGAAGGTGACACCCGGGAACGAGAGGCCGAGCCCGGCCTCGCGCGACATGATCCAGGTCACGGAGCGGGAGAGGATGTCGACCTGGCCCGACTGGAGCTGGGCAAAGCGCGCAGCCGGAGTCGCCGGCAGGTACTTCACCTTTTCCGGATCGCCGAGGACGGCGGTCGCGACGGCGCGGCAGAAGTCGACGTCGAGGCCGCTCCAGCGACCGGTCGCGTCGGCGGCGAAGAAGCCGGGAAAGCTCTCGCCCACGCCGCAGTTCAGCGTGCCGCGCGCTTTCACGGTGTCCAGCGTGCCGGCGTTCGCGGGGTTCAGCATCGGAGCGACCAGCAGCGCTGCAGCGATGACAAGCTTACGTAAATTCATTGCATAATCCCCCGGAACAATCGCGACCGTGAGCGCGGGTTTAAGCAGCTCGATAGAGCAACGCAAGCATCGCTCGGGAAGCGCCGCGTGCTTGTTGCGATCAGGCCGTAAGGGAACCGTCGCGTGGCTCGACGTCTCGTCGGAAAGCCGGTGGAAACAGCCGCTGGCCTGCGGAAGCGTGGCGGTCAGCTGTGGGGCGTGTCAGGCCGGAAGATGTCGGCTTTTCGGGGTGCGGCGGTGGGTCGTTCGATCGAGAGGATGACCTCCGGTGCGTCGGGCCCCATGTGCAGATCGAGGAGGCTGGCATTCAGCGCTCTGTCGGCTGCGGTTTGGCGGTAATTGAAGCGCAGGTAATCGTTCCAGGTCGGGGTGCGGAACGTCTCGGTCCAAACCGAGACGTTGTGCAGATTGCGCGTCAGAATCCACCGCCGTGCGCCGTTGCGTCCCTGGGCGCGCCGGCGCTGCAGCATCAGGGCGAGAAAGGGCTCCACCTGGTCGGTGGCGATGCGGTATTCGATCTTGACGGCAATCGGCCCGCTTCGTGGTTTCAGGTCCAGGCTGATCGCGGGCGCCTCGAAATTCTCGGGAGTCGAGACGTCGGCATCCTTGCGCTGATGAATGGGCAGGAGCAGGCCGAGGATGGCAACGCCCAGCGAGGCTGCGGTCGATGCCTGCAAGGCAAAGCTCAAGGAGTAGCTCTCGGTGATCATTCCCCAGAGCCAGCTCCCGAGTGCGAGCCCGCATGAGGTGAGGGCGTAGTAGAGCGAAATCGTCCGGCCGACGACCCAGCGCGGGCTCGCCCATTGCACGCTGATGCTCAGGCCCGACCAGCCCAGGACCCATCCGGCTCCACCGAGCATGAGAGCTAAGGCGGCGACCGCGGCGGTTTCAGTCAGCGAAAGGCTGAGCGTGCACGTCGCGCAGGCGATGCAAGCCAGCTTCAGCAATTGCTCGTCCGACAGCTTTCTCCTGAGCGTCGTCGAAGCCAGCCCCGCCAGCAGCGCCCCTCCGCCGAAACCGGCCATCAGCACGCCATAGGCGACCGCTCCCTGTTTCAGGTGGTCGCGAACCACCAGCGGAAGCAGGGCGAGGATCGCAATTCCGGCGAGTCCGAACAGGAAGCCGCGCGAGATCGCCGTCTTCACCTCCGAGGACAGCGAGGTGAAGCGAATCCCGTCGGAGATCGCCGTCAGCATCGCCTCGGGTGGAAGCCTCGATACGGGAACCTTCCACTTGGATCGCCAGACCACGATCAGCGGCGCGAGATGGCCGAGGGTGTAAAGACAAAACGCCGTCAGGGGACCAAAGGATGCGAGAATGATGCCGCCGAGAGCAGGCCCAACGCTGCGCACGGTGTTGAAGCCGACGGATGTCAGCGTCACGGCCGCCGCGAGATCTTTTCGATCGACGATGTCACCGACCGACGCCTGCCAGGCAGGGTCGTTGAAGGCGATGCCGCACCCGGCGAGAAAGCTGAAGAGCAGGATGATCCAGGGGTTGATGATTCCTGCCGCGACGAGGATCGTCAGCGCAACGGCTGTCACGGCCATCAGCGACCGCGCCATCAGCATCACCTTGCGGCGGTTGAAATTGTCGACGATGGCTCCGGCGAAGATCGATAGAATGAAAGCGGGCAGGTTGGTTGCGGCCTGAACCAGCGCCACCATGACGCTCGAGGGCGTGATGGTCGCCATCAGCCAGCTCATTGCGATGGTCTGGATCAGCCATCCCAACCCCGAGATCAGCCCGGCGAGCCAGATGGCCCGGAAGGTCACGTTGTTGAGCGGCGCAAACGGTCCGGTGCCCGCCGCAGGCTTTTGCACTTCCATCACTCGGCTCATGTTCCGACGTCTGTTCCCTGGAGCGCCGGCATTGATTCCGAGCGTGACTTCGGGAGCTTACGTCACGATTTCCGTTTGGAAAGTGCCAGGAACGGATGTCTGCCCGTCGTCTGGGAGCGGTCTCGGCCGTGCAGAGCGCGCGTTACCGCAGCCGCTGAGCAGTTGCCGTGAGCCGATCCCGACGCGTCAATGGAACGTATCGCCTGCGTCGTTCCATTCTGCGCTCGCCGCTAGAAAGGCGGAGCGCAACGCCGCGGTGTTCTCGGCTTCGAACAGCGTCTCATGGTTGCCGGGAAGGTCGATGATGCGAAGACCGGGGCAGCGCTTGCGCCAAAGAGCGTCGTTCGCCGCCGTCGCACCGGTACGTAGCAGAGCCGTCGGCGCCCGCAGATGAGCGGCGCGATCGTCGAGGCTTTGCATCCACGGGGCGGTGACGCGGATCAGGAGCCGCATGCCCAGCTCTTCCGCAAAGGCCGGGTCGGCCCAACTGATTCCGCGAAGCGGCGGGGCGTAGTCTCGCGCAAGCGTGGGCAATCCGTCTCCGGCAAGGCGAAACAGGCCACGCCAGACGAGTTGCCGGGCGTGGAGCGCAACCGCGCCGGGGCGCCCACGCCGGAGAAGATCGACCGCATGCGAGACATGGCGTGCTTTCCAATGCGCCGATCGCGTCGCCGTGATGCTCCCGGAATCGATGATGCACAGGCCCGCAACGGTGTGGCCGAGGCTCTCGAGGCGTAGCGCGGTCGCATAGGCGAAATGGCCGCCGATCGAAACGCCGAGCAGCACCACGGGCGCCTGCGGGACGCGATCCGCGATTTCCGTCGCAAGTCCCTCGACCAGCGTCTCTGCGGTAAAGCCGACATCGGCATAGGCTTGCCAGGCGGGATAGCGCAGCGCGACCACACGATCCCGGTCGGACGGGTCGGCACAGAACGGCGCGCAATCCGGCGCGTGGCCGCTTGCGCCCGGCAGGACGATGAGCGGCAGATGAGCGGCGTTCATGCGCGGGCCGTGCCGGCTCGGGACAACGCCGTCGCGATCGTGCGGGCCGTGTATTCAGCGCCGGCGACGAAGCGGAACACCGGGCCGAAGCTTATCGACGATGCTGGTCCGACGAAGCGGAGGCCCGGGACGGAGGACTGGAAGGATGCATCGAGCCGCGGCGCCGAGCCGTGCCGGGCAACGGCGCTGCGCAATTCGGGCGCCAGAAACGGAATGCGCTCCACATTCACCTCGTAGCCCGTGCCGGCGATCACCCGGTCGACCAGCAGCTCGCGATCCTTCTCGCCGGCGCCTCCCTGCAGGCGGAGCGACGCGCGGTTGCCGACCAGCCGCCCGTCCATCACGGTCGTATCGTGCTCGACCGGCACTTGCGCTTCGACACGCTCGCGAAGCCACCATGCCCCCTCGGGCGGCAGGAAGTTCTTCAGGAGGAGCGCGCGCCCGCAGGCCGGCAGCCGGTGGAAGGCACCGGGCAGCTGCGTCAGGGCCCATGCCTTGGGGCTGCCTCCCAAAGCGGAGATCGGCCAGCGAATCCGTTGCCAGAGCGTCGGCGTGCGGCTTCCGCGGGTCATCCACAAGGTCGATGGTTTGCGGATCAGCAAGCGCGGCGATGCGCCGGCCTCATGGAGCAGCGCGGCGGCTTCGAGAGCGGATTGGCCGGAGCCGATGACGGCGACTTCGAGCCCCTGGAAGGCGGCGAAGCTGTCGACCTTGGCGCTGTGCGTGGCGACGGTGCCGGGCAACGCCCGCAAGGCGTGCGGCATCTTCGCGAAATTCGCGAGTCCCGTGGCAATGATGACGTCCGATGCCTCGACCACCTCGCCATTGTCGAGCGTCAGGAGATATCCCTGGCCCCGCCGGGTGACGTTCGCGACATCGACGGGCTCGATCCAGTCGACCTGTTGCTCTTGAAACCACAGGCCGTAGGCGGCGAAATTCGCGATGGAGCAGGGCTCGAACGTTTCCAGGCCACGTGGCGCGTTGTAGTCGGCGAAGGTCGCGCCCGGATGCGGCGACGAGATGTTCGTCCCGAAGCAATAGGATTTGAGATAGCGCCGCGACCCGGCCCGGGCGATCTGGCTCCAGAAGGCCATGGGCCGGCCGAAAATCCGGTGCGCGACATTGCGGGCCGCGAGATGGCTCGCCAGCGAGAGCCCGTAAGGTCCACCACCGATGATCGCCACGAGTTGCTTGCTCATCGTCACAGCCCGCGCGCGACAAGGGGAGAGGACGGGAGCATGGTCCGCACGAACCGCGGCGCGGCTCGGAACCCGAGATAGAGCTCGGACAGAATGTGGATGATACCCGGCATCGGGTCACTGTGATCCGACGCGAAGTGGACCATGTGCGCGCGGTTTTGCCGAGCCCAGCTCTGCCAATGTGCGAGATCCTTGAGGCGGGCCCGCATGCATAGCGCCTGCGCCAGCAGGATCGCGTGAAGGGTGAAATTATCGCAGAACACGACCTTTTCGGCAGGATTCTCCCGGCCTGCCGTGGCGGCGAGCGTATGCAAAGCGTCCGTTTCGCCCAGTGCGTCGAGATAGGCCAGCATCGGCAGGGGCAATCCGCGGCGCAGGTCTAGACCGATCTGGTTGAACAGGCGCGGGTTGAAATCGATGATCGCCCAGGCGCCGTCGTGCAGGATGAACTCGACTTCGAATAGCCCGAAATAGCCGAGCTCGCGGCAAAGACGGTAGACCGCCTCCGACAAGGCGGGGTCTGCAGGACAGGACTCGTAACATACGCCGACCCCGACCGGTCGCGACCGCTGGAGGATCTTGGTCGAGCGCCGGGTCACGAACACGTCTGCGCTGCGCCCGATGAAGCCGGAAATGGAGATCACGCCTTCGCGCCCGATCTCGACGAATTGCTGGATCACCGGGCGCACCGCGTTGGGTGCACGGGGCGTGTCGTCGAAGCGGTATCGCTCTCGGGCGAGAAAGCGCGGATATTCCGCTGCAAGCTCGTCCGGCGAATGCACGACGACGCCCTTGTCGTTCCGCAGGCGATGGACATGGGTCCGTGGCTTGATCAGGACCGGATAGGGAAGACGCGGTGCCAGTTCGGCGAGTTCGTCCAGGCTCTGCGGGTCCCAGCTCGGCAGGACCGCAAGCCCGGCGGTCGTCGCGGCCTTTTCGAGCAGAGCCTTGTCGAGGATGCGCTTGATGGTCTCCAGCGAGGGTTGATACAGGCGGAAATAGCGCGCCAGCAGCGAGGCGTTGGAGGTGTAAAGCCAGACCAGTTCGTCGGATGTCGGCAGCAGCACCTGCCCGGGATCGGCTTTTCCGATCGCGAGCAGGCGGGCGAGGTAGCCGATGCTGTCGCTCTCGACCGGTCCCTTGTAGTGGTGCGCCGCACAGTGCGACCATCCGGCCGCGCAGAAGGTGTGATCGGCGATGATGTTGACGCCGACACCGTAGCTGTCGAGGTGGCGCATGGCCGCGAGCGTTCCCCCCGAGGACGCTGACCCCAACAGAACGGCAGGCCGTTTGGGATTGAGTTCGCGCATGCCGAGCCTCGATCTGGTGGCGCCCCAGCAGCCGCAGGCCTCGCGCGAGCGGGCGGCTGCTTCTGGAAACGCATCACCATGCCGTTGCGGCGCGGGCTTCTCGGAATAATCGTGACGACCTGCGAGGCCCCTTGAGGGTTTCTGCCTCATGCCGCCCGAAACGCTGGTCCTCCCGGTCGCCGGGGCGCCATGCGCAGGGCGAAACATCAGTCGCTCATTCTGGAGCGCCTTCAGGACGGGCTTAGTCCGCCAGGCCTGAAGAAAGGCGCAACGGGTTGCGCTTTGCACAATCAGGCCCTGGCTTATCTCAGCAAGCGACCGTTCCTTCGCCCGATGGCCGGCCTGCCCTTGATTTCATCATGCGTCCGAGGTGGTTCAAGCTCCCCGGGCCGAAAGCGGACCTTCGGACTTTGGTGGCACTGCTGGAGTCTTTCTCTCAGCTGCTCCTCGGATTCCGGTGGTCCAATGAGCCGGCGCGGTGCTCTCACGCAGCTTGGTCGTTCAGCAGGCGGCGATAGTGATCGGCCTGCTGGTAGAAGCGTTCGGCTTCGACTTTGTCGCCGACCGCTTCATATCCACGGCCGAGGGCCAGAGCGCGATCAAAGCGCGTCCGAATGTCGGGGCCCGACCCTCTCGTCGGCGGCGTGCGCCTGTCGCGATTTGGCGGTTTGCGATCACTGAGTTTCATGGCGTCCTCCTCACCCCATGATCTGCGCGACGATTTCGCGCAATTCCTCACGGGAAAGGCCGCAGGCTTGCGGCTTCCAGTCCGGCGATGATTTCGGAGGCAACGGCCGGGGAGCCGATGCAGCGTTTTGCTGCGTCTTCTGGTATTTGTCTTGGGTCTTGTTGTTCATATCTTTCCAGTGGCGCGCGGTCTGCCCGCGCAACCTGTAAGGCCGCTGAGCGGAATGCTCGCGGCGAGGCGCCGTCGAGCGGCATTCGATGTCGAAAGAGTGCGAAGTGGGCGAGGCTCTGTCGCGGCGTCGCCAGCCGATTAACTCGGTCGATGGAACCTCATTAGCGAGACATTGTGGCTATTTGACGTTTCCGTCACTCCCTCGATGAAAATATTACTTCCTATAGACGAAGCAGTCGCGAGAGAGATTGTTACTGAAAATTCAAATTCGGCCCCGAATAACTCTGATCCGGATCTCTGTTCGATCGAAAAATTTGGGCGGAAGCAGGGTTCAATGACCGGGGACGTCGTGTTGCACCGGTGGCCAAAACCCCGATTCCCTTGCCGCCAGCCGGCTTTTGCTAACGTGCGGCCGAAGGCAGAGAGATGCAACCGGCCACTGTGGCGGCCGTGATCGAGCTGTATCAGGCCTTGCCGCGCCGGAGCTCGGTGACGGTGTACCAGACCACCGCCGCAAATATCACCGCTCCGCCGATGAGCGTCGCGACTGGCGGTCGCTCCGAGAACAGGATCCAGACCCAGACCGGGGTCATCACGATTTCGGTCGTGCCGATCAGGGCCGATTCCGCCGGCGGCAGATGCCTGGCACCGATGATGAAGAGCACCAGCGCGATGGAAAAGTTCGTGGCTCCGAAGGCTGCCAGCACCAGCCAGTTATGGGCATCGAGCGACCCTCCGGAGCTGAACGGTACGAACAGCAGGAAGGTGAGAATCGCACTGATGAAGATCGGCGGCATCGCTGGAAGTTCCGGATCGAGCCTCGGAACGACGATCACCACGGCGAATGTGGCCGTCATCAGCAGGGCGAGCAAGTCGCCGGTGATCCGTCCGGCTCCCACGGACGAAGAGATGATGATGACGACGCCGATCAGGCAAACGAGCCCCGTCGACATCGTGCGCCATGTGACAGGCTCCTTCAGCAGCAACCAACCGAGAAGTGCGGCGATGAAGGGGGCGGTCGCGTAGATGACGGCGACGTTTGCCACGCTGGTCGTGTAATAGGCGCCAATGAAGGCGGCCTGGCTGATGGTCTGGCACGCGATCATCGCGAGGCCGGCGGGCCTGAATGCCCTTTTCCATTCCCGCCGCGTTTTCACCCCACCGAACATGACCATGGGGACGATCAGGAAAATCGCGGCAAACAGCGATCGCCAGGCGATGGCCGTCCAGGCATCCGTCGTGAGCAAGCGCGCATAGATGCCGCTGGCGCTCCAGGCGACGGTCGCGGCGAAGACGAACAAGGCACCGCGGGAATGAGCGGTCGAGGAAACGGGTTCGGTGTTCAAAGTCGCACGCGCAGCAAGGCCAGAATCGTGGAGAGCGCGGCTGGTATACCGAATTTCGTCACGGAATATCGCTCCGTTGAGAACGATACGGGTCAAGAAAAAAGGCCGGCGTCCTGGAGAGGAGCCGGCCAAGGAGAAACCCTTAGCATGCAGCCAAAAGTCTCGAGGGGAACGGAACGATCGGGTCCGCCGGGAGGAGAAAGCGGAGCGATCGTCAACCGCTACCGGGATATGGGCCTCCCAGCCTCGATCTCAATGCCCGGATTGAGCAACCTATTCATGCGCCCGGAGCAGGCGTCCAAGAAGCACGCAACATTTCAGGGAGATCGATCCTGCTCGAGAAGCGCGGCGGGCCGCTTGCGTCGGTCATTTCCACCATTCTAGGATCGATGGATTGGGACCGTGGCGACGCCGTGCGTGCTGCTGTCCCATCTCCTCAGCGGAGGGTTCACGGCATGAAGCGTCGGACATTTCTGGGTGTCGCTGCTGGCGCCGCGGTCTCCGCGATTGCAAAGCCAAGCCTCGCGCAACGCGCGAAGGTGCTGAAATTCATTCCCGAGTCGGATGTCGCGATCGTTGACCCGGTCTGGACGACCGCGACGGTGACGCGCAACCACGGCTATCTGGTTTTCGACACGCTTTACGGCCAGAACGCCAATTATCAATTCGAGCCCCAGATGGTTGCCGGCCATACGGTCGAAGACGATGGCAAGCTCTGGCGGCTGACCCTGCGCGAGGGGCTGCGCTTCCACGATGGCGAACCGGTGCGGGCGCAGGACGTCGTGCCGAGCGTGCGCCGCTTCTCCGCCCGCGATGCCTTCGGCCGTGCCTTGATGGACGCCACCGACGAGTTGTCGGCCGAATCCGATCGTGTCGTGAAGTTTCGGCTGAAGCGGCCTTTTCCCTTGCTGCCGGCCGCGCTCGGCAAGACCGGCACGTCGATGCCCTGCATCATGCCGGAGCGCTTCGCGGTCACGGACCCCAACAAGCAGGTTACGGAGATGGTCGGCAGTGGGCCGTTCCGCTTCAAGGCCGATGAGCGCGTCCCTGGCGCGCTGACCGTCTATGAGAAGTTTTCAGGCTATGTGCCACGCGGGGATGGCTCCGCCACCTTCACGGCAGGCCCGAAGAACGTTCATTTCGACCGGATCGAATGGCGCATCATTCCCGATCCGTCGACAGCCGCGAGCGCGCTGAGCACGGGCGAGGTCGATTGGTGGCAGAATCCGACGCCGGACCTCCAGGGCATTCTCAAGGGCAACCCAAACCTCAAGCTGGAGGTTCTGGATCCGGCCGGCGGCATCGGGTGCCTCCGCTTCAACGCGCTGCATCCTCCATTCGACAATCCGGCCATCAGGCGGGCACTGCTCGGCGCCATCGACCAGGTCGAGTGCATGACGGCAGTCGCCGGCGACGAGCGCTCGCTCTGGAAGGATCATGTCGGCGTCTTCAGCCCGGATACCCCGATGGCGACGACGGCTGGAACCGAGGTGCTGGTCGGCAAGCGTGACTTCGCCGCCGTCAAGCATGCGCTGGAGGCGGCCGGCTACAGGGGCGAACGGATCGTCCTGCTCGACCCGACCGATTATCCATCGACCCACGCGCTTGCCGCAGTGGCGGCCGATGCCTTGCAGAAATCCGGGATGAATGTCGAGCTGGCCTCGACCGACTGGGGCACGGTCGTCCAGCGCCGTTCCAGCCGGCAGCCGATCGACAAGGGCGGCTGGAACATCTTTTTCACCTATCTCAACGGCACCAACAATTTCGATCCGGCCAGCCAGCTCGGCATTCGCGGCAATGGCGATCAGGCCTGGTTCGGCTGGCCGAAATCGCCGCGCCTCGAAGAGTTGCGGCTCGATTGGTTCGCCGCCAAGGATCTCGCGGCCCAGAAGGCCATCTGCGCCGAAATTCAGAAGCAGTTCTTCATCGACGTGCCCTACATCCCGCTTGGCGCCTATTACGAAAAGACGGCCTATCGCGGCATCGCCGGCATGCGCATCGGATTCGCCCAATTCTACGACGTCAGGCCGCTGTGACACATTCCAAGATCCGTATCGCCGTTCTCCAGTTCGCTCATGAGACGGTGACTTTCCTTCCCAACGACACGACGCGGGAGGACTTCATCTACCCCGGCTCCCCGGCCTCCGGCGAAGCGCTCCTCGCCACCGATCCCAAGGGCTACATGGGCGGTTTCGTCCAGGTCGCTCGCGAGTTCGAGGATGTCGAGCTGATCGGCATCACCTCGCCGCTCTGGCCACGGACCGGAACGGGTTCGGGCTGGGTGACAGAGGATGCCTATGAGCATTTCATGGGCATCATGATCGCGGAATTGAAGGCGCGGCCTGACCTCGACGGCGTCTATCTCGCGCTCCACGGCGCGCTCGCGGTGCGCGGCGTGCCGCGGCCGGAAGCGGACATCGCCCGGCGCGTCCGTGAGGTGGTGGGCAAGAAGACCTTCATCACCGCGACCTTCGATCCCCATGGCAATGAGGACGAGAACTTCCTCGCCCATGCCGACATGGCGTTCTGCGTGAAATATTTCCCGCATTACGACATGCATCTGCAGGGCGAGCGCGCGGCGCGCATGCTGGTCCGGGCGATCCGTGGCAGCTTCAAGCCGGTGCATCGCACCCTGCGCATCCCGATCATCGCGCCGACCGTGGTGATGTGGACGGGCGCCTCGCCCTGGTCCGATCTGATCCAGCGCGCGCTGATCTGGGAGGCGCGCGAGCCCGATGTCTTCGTCAATGTCTTTTTCGGCTTCCCCTGGTCTGACGTCCCCGATGCGGGCATGTCGCTGCAGGTACTGACCAACGGCGATCCGGGCCTCGCCGAACGCGTCATCCGCGACATGGCGGAATGGGTCTGGCGGCGACGCGAGGCGCTGCTGGACACTGTCAAGATCTTCTCGACGAAGGAGGCTGTCGCGCTGGCCCGCCAGGCCGTGGCCGAGGGCAGGGGCCCTGTCCTGCTCGCCGATTACAGTGACCGCTCGGGCTATGCCACCTGGCTCCTGCAGGAGATTGTCACGCAGAAGCTCGAACGCACGCTGATCGCGACGATCGCCTCGCCCGAGGCGATCCGTTCCGTGGTCGAGTCCGGCGCAAAGCCGGGCGATGCGTTCGATGCGGAGATCGGCGGCCTGTTCGATGAATCGGCCGGCGCGCCCGTCCGCATCTCCGGCACGCTGCGATCCGTCGGCCCGGCGACAACCGCGCGTGGCAACGGCAAGGACTGGATCTGCGTCGATTTCGGCAAGGGCAATGTGCTGGTGCTCAGCCCCTACCTCGTCCAGATCATCGAGCCGTCGGAGCTTTGGCAGCTCGGACTTCAGCCCGAGGATTTCGATGTGATCGCGATCAAGTCCCGCGTCCATTTCCGCCGGGGCTTCGACGATAGCGGCTTTGCCCCCACCATCCTTCTGGTCGAGCCGCCGGAACCCTTCATGGGGACCGTTCATCTCGACGCGCTGCCTTACGAAAACCTGTCCCTGACAGACTACTATCCCTATGGCAGCCCCAGCTTTTCGCCGGAAGGCTGACGCTGCACCTCACCGCGAGCGGGATTTCGGGTCCGAGGCGTCGCGCAGGGCATCTCCGAGCAGATTGAGGGCGAGCACCGTCGCCAGGATCGCAAGGCTTGGGAAGACGGCCAGCCACCAGGCGTCGAGAATGTTCTCGAAGCCCTCGCGGATCATGCTGCCCCAGGTGGCGGTCGGGGGCGGCACGCCGAGCCCGATGAAGCTGAGCGAGGCTTCGGTCCGGATGGCTGAAGCGAGCCAGAGCGAGCTCATCACCACGACATCGGAGAGCATGTTGGGCAGGATGTGGCGCGTCATGATCCTGAACGGACCGCAGCCATAGGACCGGCTGGCCTCGACGAAATCGCGCTGCCGCAGCGTGATGGTCGGCGCCCGGGCGACGCGGGCGAAGGGCGCGATTTCGGTCACCGCGATCGCGATGATGAGATTCTCCAGGCTCGCCCCAAGCATCGCCGCGATCATCAGGCCGAGCAGCAGGGTCGGGAAGGCGAGCAGCACGTCGAGCACGCCCATGACGAACTGGTCGAACACGCCGCCGATATAGCCGGAGATGACGCCGATCGTCGTGCCGACCAGCATGGCGATGAGAATGGCGACGAAGCCGACGAAGAGTGAGATTCGCGCCCCGTAGATCAGCCGCGAGAGCACATCCCGGCCGTAGGAATCGGTGCCGAGCCAGAACTCGGCCGAAGGCGGCTCGAGCCGCGCCACGATGTTCTGCTCCAGTGGGTCATGGGGCGCGAGCCAGGGCGCGAGGATCGCGACGAGGACGATGAGGACGAGCAGGACGAGCCCGACCCACGCCAGCTTGTTATACGCGAAGGCGAGCCAGAGGCCGCCCGGGCGCAGCTCGACGGTGCTGGTGGCCGCTTCGCTCATGTGTACTTCACCCTCGGGTCCACGAGGCCGTAAGCCAGGTCGGTCAGTGTGTTCACGACGATCACGCAGATGGCGAAGATGATCATCAGCCCCTGCAGCAGCGTGTAGTCGCGGGCGTTGAGAGCGCCGATGATGAGCTTGCCCAGGCCCGGCCGGTTGAAGATGATCTCGGTCAGGACGGAGTTGCCGATCAGCGTGCCGAAATAGAGCCCGACCACCGTGATGATCGGGATCAGGCTGTTGCGCAGCGCATGCGTCGTGACGAGCTGGCCAGGCCCCACGCCCTTGGCGCGGGCGGTGCGGATATAATCCTCCGTCAGCACGCCCAGCATCGCGGCGCGCGTCACGCGCATCACATAGGCCGTCATGATGATGCCGAGGTTGAGCGCCGGCAGCGCCAGCGCATGCAGCCGGCTCGCCAGATCGCCGGAGCCGCTGGCATTGCCGAGGACGGGAAACCAGCCGAGCTGGATCGCGAAGACGATCAGCATGAGGATGCCGGAAACGAAGGCCGGGAAGGACAGGCCGACCAGCGAGACGACGCGCGAGACATAGTCGACCCAGCCATTGCGGGAGAGTGCGGCCGCCACGCCGAGCGGCAGGCCTAAGACGAGGCCGATCGCGACCGCCGCGACGGTCAGTTCGATGGTGGAGGGCAGGACGAGCAGCACCTCCCGGATGACGCTGTGGCCCGTGCTGAGCGACTGGCCGAGATCGCCGGTCAGCACCTTTCCGATGAAGGCGAGATACTGGGCATAGATCGGCTGATCGAGCCCGAGCTTCTCCCTCAGCGCCGCGAGCGCGGCGGCGCTGGCCTGGTCGCCCAGGATGACCGAGGCGGGGTCGCCCGGCACGAGCCGGACCAGCACGAAGATCGCCGTCAGCATCACGAGCAGTGTCGGAATGGCGAGGAGGATGCGCCGGAGAACGTAGCTCGTCATGCCGCGGCCCTTTCCTGCATCAGGCGCTGCGGCGCGAAGGCTGCGATTTCGCGCCTTGTACTGCCTTCGATGACGAGATCGGAGAGAATGGCGCCGACGACTGGAACGAGCTGGAAGCCATGTCCCGAGAAGCCGAAGACATGGAACAGGCCGGGGGCCTGCGGCGAGGCGCCGATCACCGGCAGGTGGTCGCGCGTCTGCGCCTCGATCCCGGTCCAGCAGCGGGCGATCCGCACCCCGCGAACGACGGGAAAGAGGTCGCTGGTCGCGCGTGCGCCCTTGGCTAGCTCGGTGAAATTCACCGTGCTGCGCTCGCGGTCGAGATCGGCAGCGCCCTGCAGGCCACCGCCGATGACGAGCGTGCCCTGGTCCGATTGCTTGAAGGACAGCGCCCGGCCGACGACGCTGACGACAGGCTCGATCAGCGGCGCCAGGCGCTCCGTCACGATCATCATCGAGGCGCGGACGCCAAGCGTGATCTCGTCCCCGAACAAGGCCGCGACCCGGGCTCCCCAGGCGCCGGCTGCATTGACGATGGCCGGGGCCCGGAAGCGCCGCGCGCCGCAGGCGAGGAACCAGTCCGCCTTCTCCCGGTCGACCGCTTCGATGCCGCAGTCCTCGACGATGACGACACCTGCGGCCTCGCAGGAGCGGCGGAAGGCGAGGATGGTCCGGTGCGGATCGGCCGCGCCGTCGTTTCGCGCGACAAGCGCGCCGACGCAATGCGGGCTGAGCGCCGGAACGAGGCGCCGCAGCTCGGCGGCGTCGATCATTTCCTCATGAGCGTAGCCGAGCGCGCGCATGCGCGCCTCACGTTGGAGCAGATCCGGCATGTGCTCGTCCCGCTCCGCGATCCGGAGCTGCCCGTGAGCATGGAAGCCGCAATCGTCGCCGACGATCGAGACGATGCGATGCCACATTTCCATCGCTTCGAGCGAGATCGGAACCTCGGCGACGTCGCGGCCGAGCGTCCGCACGCCGGCTGCCGTCGCACCCGAGGCATGCCGGCCGGTCCAGCGCCGCTCGATCACGACGACACGCCGGCCGCGGCGCGCCAGATGCAGCGCCGCCGACAGGCCATGCAAGCCGCCGCCGATCACGGCGACGTCGAATGCTTCGACATTCATGCCGCCGGCTTCCTCTCATCGAGGCTGGCCAGCTCGCCCAAAGTCACCGGCTTCAGCGGCGGGCGGATACGATAGAAGCCGACATCCGCGACGGGACGATTCTGCGCTGCGGCCACGATATGGGCCATGGTGTAGCCGCATTGCCGGCCCTGGCAGGGGCCCATCCCCGCGCGCGTGAAGGCCTTCAGCTGGTTCGGGCCCGGCTGCCCCTGCACGGCCCGTTTCCGCAATTCGCCCGCCGTCACCTCTTCGCAGCGGCAGACAAGCGTCTCGTCGGCAGGCGCGAAGACCTCCCGGCGCGGCGCGTAGAGAGCGTCGAGGAAGGGGCGCAGGGCAAGCGCGCGCGCCAGCGTTGCCTGTTCCGTGCGGGCGGCGGTTGCAGCGACCGCTTCGCCGAGCTTTCCGAGCCGCATCGCGACGCGCAGTGCCGCGAGCCGCCCCCGTGGCTCGGCCGCTTCGGCGCCGCCGATGCCGGCCCCGTCGCCCGCGACGAAGATATTGGCTTGCGAGGTCTCGCCCCAGGCGTCGAGCACCGGCACCTGGCAATGCTGGCCGGCATCCCACCGCACCGCGCAGCCGAACGCCAGCGGCGCGTGAATGTTCGGCACGACGCCTTCATGGACGAGCAGCACCTCGGCGGCGGTTTCGCCCTCGCGTCCATCCGCGGTTCGGTAGCGCAGTCGCTGGAGGCGTCCATCACCCTCGGCGCGCATTTCCGTTACATGGCGAACGATCGGGAAGCCGGCGCGCCTCAAGGCCAGCGACCACGACAGCCCTTTGGCGAGGTCGCCGATCCGTCCGAACCCGCCCGGCAGATGGCGCAGCGCTGCGCCGAGGCGACCCTTCGGCGTGGTGTCGAGGAAACCCGCGATCTTGCCGCCAGCCGCGAGCAGCTGGGTCATGTAGAGCAGCGGCAGCGGTCCGCAGCCGGCGATCCAGACCGGCTTCTCCGGCACGGAATCCGCCGTCTTGAGCAGGATCTGCGCCGCGCCGACAGTCAGCACGCCCGGCAGCGTCCAGCCGGGGAAGGGGACGGGCCGCTCCTGCGCGCCCGTGGCGAGGATGACCGTGGTGGCCGTGACGCTGCGTGCCTGGCCGTCGCGCGTCAGGAAGGCGCGGAAACCCGGCTCGATCTGCCAGAGCTGGCTCTGCGGTTCATAGAGTGCGCCGCAGGCCCGGAAAGCCGCGGCCCGATCGACGCCTGCGCGATAGGCCTGGCCGAGGCGCGCCAGCCTGGGCGAGGCGGCGACGGTCTCGATGCCGCGCCAGATCTGGCCGCCCGGTGCCGGCTGATCGTCGACGATCCGCACGGTGAGGCCATGCCTGCGGGCGGTAACGGCGGCGGCCATGCCGGCCGGCCCTGCGCCCACGATCAGGAGGTCCGTATGATCTTCGCTCATGCCGAAAGGCTCCTGCGTCCCTGCTGGCGAACGATGCGCATGCCGTCCCGCACGGGTGTCAGGCATCCCTGTACGGAGCCGCAGCCGTCGACCTCGACGAGGCATTCGAAGCAGACGCCCATCATGCAGTAGGGTGCGCGCCGGCTCTGCGAGACCGGCGTGGTCCGGCTCCAGCCCTCGGCCTGGCGCAGCAGCACCGCCGCGACGCTTTCGCCGGCCTCGGCGATGACGGGCAGCCCGTCGATATGGACCGTCACGGCGGCCGGCCCCGGATCATGCAGCTTGCGGAACATCGAAACGACTCTGGTGGAAGGGAGAGAGCGTGTCCGGCAGGGAACCCGCGGCGATCGCCTCGGCCAGGGCCTCGGCGTGGAAGGCGGCAAGCGTCACGCCCGAATGGCAAAGCGCGACGAAGGCACCGGGATGGGTCTCTGACTGGGTGTAGATCGGATAGCCGTCGGGCGTCATGATCCTCAGCCCTGCCCAGTGCCGGACAAGCCGCGCGCCAGCCAGGGCGGGCACGATGTCGACGGTCTTGCGGCTCAGCCAGGCGGAGGCTTGCGTCGTGGTCGACGCGTCGAAGCCGCTGTGATCCTTGGTCGCGCCGATCATCACGGTGCCTTCCTCCGTCTGGCGCAGGCCGCTCGCCGGCAGCGGCAGGAAGGGTGCGAGGCGCTCGGTAACGAGCACCTGTCCCCGTTCCGGTCGAACCGGCACATCGAGACCCAGTTGACGGGCGAGGGCAGGCGAACCCAGGCCGGCTGCGATCACGATCCGCGATGCGACCAGGGTCTCACCGTCGAGAAAAAGCTGGAAATCCCGGCCGACAGGCTCGATGCGCTCGACACGCGCCTTATGCTGGATGGCGCCGCCGTGCCGCAGGATGCTGCCATGCAGCGCCGCGAGCAGCCGCAGCGGGTTGCAGTGGCCGTCCCGCCGGCCGAAGCTCGCGCCCGATATGCGGGGGCCGAAGGTGACCTTCGGCATGAGCCGCTCCAGCGACGGCCGGTCGAGCATCTCCCAATCGGGTTCGCCTCCGGCAAACTGGTTGTGCAGGCGCGTGAGTTCGAGGCGGCGCTCTTCGAAGGCGTCCTCGCCCAGGCAGAAGGCGAGGCCGCCGTCCTGCTGGTAATGCAGGCCGATTCCGGTCCCGGTTTCGAGTACGTCGCGAAAGCCGCTCCAGCGCGCGATGCTGTCGTGCGTCAGAGCCTGATACGCTGGCATGCCGAGGCCTTTGCCCTGCAGCCAGACCAGGCCGAAATTCGCTCGCGCGGCGCGGAAATCGCCATCGTCGCCGTCGAGAAGCAGCACCTTCTCCCGCCGGCTGGCCAGCCCATAGGCGATGGCGGCGCCGACTGTTCCCCCTCCGATGACGATGATGTCTGGCCGCACGCGAAATCCCCTTGCCGGCTTCGACGTTAGGGAGCCATGTTGTATTTCGTCAAAGTCGTTTTTCTCTCGACATTATTCCTCAGGGTTATGCAATCGTGCGGCGGCTCAATTTGCGTCAGATCGAGGCCTTCAAGGCGGTGATCGAATACGGAACGGTGAGCCGGGCTGCCGAGATGATGAACATCTCGCAGCCGGCTATGAGCAAGCTGATCGCCCACCTCGAGGAGGACACGGCGCTGCGGCTGTTCGACCGGGTGAAGGGCCGGCTGGTGCTGACCCGGCGCGGAATGCGACTCTACGAGGAAATCGACCGGATCTTCGCGGGTGTGCGTCAGGTCGAGAATGCGGTGGAGGCGATCCGGCGCGATGAACAGAGCCGGTTGCTGATCGGCGTCATGCCGGCGCTCTCCGGCTCCTTCATTCGGCAGGCGACCATGCGTTTCCGCGCGCAGCAGCCGGGAGTCTTCTGCTCGGTGCAGTCGCGCAGCTCGCAATGGATCGCCGATGGGCTTGTCACGCGGAAGCTCGACGTGGGCTTCACCGTCACGCCGATCGACAACCCTTACATCGCGACCGAGCGGCTGATGGCCCACCCCGTCGTCTGCATCCTGCCACTGGAGCATCCGCTGGCGGAGAAGAGCGTGATCACGCCCGAGGACCTCGACGGCACCGCCTTCGTCTCCTTCGATCCGGAGAGCTTCACGAGCCGGCGCATCGGGCAGGTGTTCGAAGCCCATGGCGTGGTGCCGGATGTCGCCATGGTGGTGAGCGTTTCGCCGTCGCTCTGCGAGTTCGTCGCCGCCGGTGTCGGCGTGTCGCTGGTGCACCCCTCGGCCGTTGCCGGCATGAGGGGCCAGCTCGCCATACGACGGTTCGAGCCGGCGATTCAGCTCGACTATCAGCTCTGCCATATCCGCGACGGCCGCAACACCCGGCTCGTCACTGCGTTCCTGGATGGCGCCCGGGAAGCGGCAGCCGAGATCTCGCGGACGATCCTCGCGCCGGAATGACCGCGCCGGCAGCGCGTTAGCGCCGCCGGCGAAGGTTTCGAAAGATGGCGCGGGACCGCGCCGGGATCAGCGTGCGCCCAGCGTGGTCGCCTCGGTGATCGGTGGCGCGAGGTTCAGCGAGCCCTTCAGCTCATAGCCGTAGTTCAGCCGGTTGCTATGGGCCCAGACCTGCCGCAGCTCGAAGAGTGGGACGGCGCAGACATCCTCCATGATCTTCCGCTGGGCTTCCTTCCAGAGCGACTTCTGCGTCTCGGCATCAGCCGCTGTGCGGGCCTGCTCGATCTCCTTGTCCGCGACCGCGCAATGGGAGAAGTTCGTCGCGGCGGTCGGCGTATTGACCGTAGCACGCGAGTGGAAGAACTCGCTGAGATAGGTGTCCGCGATCGGGAAGCGCGCCGCGCCGTAGAAGACCACGCCGCTCAGGTCCTTGCGCGTCTGGCTCTGATAGGTGGCGTGATCGACCACCTGCATGTCGAGCTTGATGCCGGCCTTGGCGAGCTGGGCCTGGATGATTTCCATGATCGGCTGCTGCGCCGAGACGTTCGAGACGATCGCCTTGATCGTGATGCCGTCCTTGTGGCCGGCCTCGGCGAGCAGGGCCTTGGCCTTGGCGAGATCGAAGCTGTAGCGGACCGAGCAATCCTCGCCGAGATAGCCCGGCGGCACGACCGAGCAGCCCTTGGGGCCGACATCCTTGCCGACATAGCGCACGAGATCGTCGACATTGATCGCCGCCGCGATGGCCTGCCGCACGCGGATGTCGTTGAGCGGCGGAACGCTCTGGTTGATATGCAGGATCCGGTATTCGCCGGGCTGGAAGATATCGACGTTGAAGCCGGAGCGCTTGCGTGCGGCATCGACCCAGCGCTGCTCGCGCTTGGCATACATCAGGTCGAGCTCACCAGAGGAGAAGGCCAGCTCGCGCGCGCTGTCGGATGGGATGACACGGACCATGATCGTGTCGATCTTGGGCTTGCCCCGGAAGTAGTTGGGGTTGGCGGCAAGCTTCACATATTGCTGCGTCACTTGCTCGACGAAGGCAAACGGGCCGGTCCCGACGGGCTGGGCCCCGAAACGGTCGCTCAGCTCCTCGGCCGCCTTGCGGCTGACGATGTTGCCGCCGTGATAATTCGATACCCGGCCGAGAAAATTGACGTCCGGGTATTTCAGCGTGACGCGGACGGTCAGGTCGTCGAGCTTCTCGATCTTCTCCACTGCTGCGAAGTCCGACGAGAAGGTCGAGCGCTTCGGATCGGCCGCGCGCTGGAGCGAATAGACAACGTCGTCGGCATCGAGCGTCCCCCAATCGCCCTGGAACTTGACGCCCTTGCGCAGGTGGAAGGTCCAGACCTTGCCGTCGGGCGAGGTTTCCCAGCGCTCGGCGAGATCGGGCTCGATATCCGCGGGGCTGGCGCTGCCGGGCTTGAAGCGGACAAGGCCGTTATAGATCCAGCTCACCACGGCGACATCGTCGGTGGCGCTGGCGCGGTGAGCGTCGAGGGTCGAGACGTTCGCCCCTCCGGTGCTGACACGCAGGACCGCCTCCTGCGCGAATCCTTCGATGGGCAGGAGGGCAACCAGCATCGTGCCGGCAAGCCCGAGAGCAAAATTCCGCATTCCGTGAACCCCTCGCTTTTGGTTGGCCAGATGATGGCCGGCAAGGTTCCAGGCTGTCCAAGTCGAAATCGGCGACGGATCATTCCCAGGAGTTATAGGTAAGGCCCTGTCCGCAACTTGGGTGCGAGATGCTTCACGGAACCGCGGAGGTCACGCGTTTCGGCTCTTCGCCGGCGATAACCCCACGACGCGATGCCGCGCGATGAGCTCGGCCACGAAGCCGGTTTCGATCGCCTGCGCCACGAATTTCTGGAGGTAATCGATCGCGACGCCGGCCGCCTTCGGCGTGCCCAGCGCCTGCTGCACTGCCATGAAGCGGCCGGGCAGCATGCGCGAGCCTGGAAGCTGCGCGACGTCCTCGATCAGCTTCGGCCGCAACCCGGCCAGGGCGTCGAGCTTCTCCGTCGTGAACAGCTTGAACGCTCCATCGAAACCGTCGCCGATTACGAGTTCTGCATGCGCGATGTTCCGCTCGAGCCAGAGCCCATAGGCTGTGCGCCCGGCCACGGCGATGCGCCGGCCCGGCTTGTCGACCTCCGAGATGTCCGCGAGCGGCGAGCCGGCCGGCACGAGATAGGTCGCCTCGATCTCGCTATAGGGGGCCGTGAAGTCGATGACGGCGGCGCGTTGAGCTTCGGCTCCGAGCAGGGCGACATCCCATTCGCCGCGCTCCGCGGCATCGGCAACAAGACCCGGCGAGGCATAGGGCACATAGGCGACCGGCAGCTCAAGGCAATGTCCGAGGGCAGCCGCCATGTCGGGCGACACGCCCTGTGGGTCGCCATTCGCCGCGCGGCTCGAAACGAGCAGGAAATTCGAGAGGTTGATACCGGCGCGCAGGTGGCCTTGCGGGGAAAGAGCCTGCCGGACGGCGGTGGGTGCCGGGCCGAGGGCGGATTTGATCGCAGACAGGCGGTCCAAGGTGCTTCTCCCGGTTGCGACGCTCCGAAGGAGGCGCGTCGATCTCTCGTTTCACATCGGTGGCTGCGGCAGCGTGATCTCGCCGGTGAGCTTCCGCAACCGCTGGACCTGTACCGTTGCTCGGATTCAGGCCTGTGGGACGCCATCGGCTCACACGAGGCCGGCGAGCCCGGCCAGTGCCGAGCAGGCGAGGGCGATCAGCGGGCTGTTTCGCCATTTCAGCAATGCCAGCACCGTCAGCGCCGTGACGGCAAGGGCGCCCCAATGCTCGACGGCCACCCTGGAGAGCAGCAGGCCACTCGACAGGATGAGGCCGATGGTCACGGGCGCCATGCCGCGCTCGCAGACACGGTACCAGACGCGGCCGTTCACGCTGCGCCAGACCCGGGAGGCGGTATAGGTGATGAGGAAGGAGGGCGTCGACACTGCGACGGTCGCGATCAGGGCGCCGAGCCCGCCGGCCACCCGCCAGCCGATCAGGGTGACGACGATCACGTTCGGTCCGGGCGCGGCCTGGGCCAGGGCGAACAGCGTCACGAAATCCTGCGCGGCCATCCATTGATGGCGCTCGACCACGGCGGCGTGCATCTCCGGCACCACGGCGATGATGCCGCCGATCGACATGAGCGACAGTGCCGCGAACTGCCAGCTCAGATCGAAGAGGACGGGCCGGTCGCTCACCGCGGCCTCGCGGTCCAGGCGAGCGCGAGGCTCGCGGGCAGGACGGTCGCCAGGATCAGAAGGAGCGGCAGCTTGAGCCAGACCATCGCGAGGATGGTCACGGCCATGATCGATAGGGCCCGACCGTCGCGGCGATAGCGCCAGGCCATGCGCAAACCCATTCCGAGAATGAGGCCCGCCGCGCAGGCGGCCGCGCCGCGGAACATGCCTTGCACGGCCGGCAGGTGGCCAAAAGCCTGGTAGAGGCCCCCCAGTCCGAGCACGATCAGGCAGGGCGCGAGCAGCAGGCCGGCGAAGGCCGAAATCGCGCCGGAAAGTCCGCCGAACCGGGCGCCGATATAGACCGCGATGTTCATGACATTGCCGCCCGGCAGGATCTGGCAGAGCGAAAGGGCGTTGACGAACTCGTCCTCGTCGAGCCAGCCCTTGCGCTCGACGATCATCCAGCGCACCCAGGGCAGGACGCCGCCGAAACCCATGATGCTGATGCCGGAAAAGGCGAGGAAAAGGTCGAGATTTCCGACCCGCCGTTCCGCCAGCGTCGTGGTCCCGGTCTCCGCCGTCATGCCGCCCTGGCCCCGCGTTCCTTTCCGGCGAGCATACCCATGAGGCGCATCAGCCCGTCCCGATCGAGCGTCTCGAAGCCGTCGCAGATCGAGGCGGCCTGCTCGGCGGCATCCGGGCCGAGCGCGGCCGTCAGGCAGTCGATCGCTTTCGTCCGGATGCACTGGCCGGAGACGGGCTTGCCCCAGATCCCCGGGGGGCCGTCGCAGTTGCCCTGCACGGTGCCACCGGCGTGGTCGACATCGATGCGCAACGTCATGGCGTCGAAGCGCCCCTGCCGGCTCGGGTCCGGAACGATGACGATCCGGTCGAGCAGGGCAACGACATCGGGAGCGAACCGCCGCTCATCGGTGAAGCTCGCCACGGTCACGGCGCCATCCAGCAGGGCGATCGCGGCCGTATACTGGAAGCTGAATTTCCCGGCGAGGCCGCTGGCGGGGGCGGGCCGGTCGACATAGTCCATCGGCGGGCTATGGATGACGACGCGCTCGATCTGGGCTCCGGCAGGCAGCTTCTCGCGCGCCGCAAGCGCGGCCGTGATCACGAAATGGGTGCCGTACTGGCTCGGATAGAGCTTGTAGGCCGGGCCCGGCCGAACGATCTGCAGGACCTCATATGCGCGCAGGAGCTCCTCCGGCCTGAATTTTTCGCCGAAGAACGCACGCCCATAACCGCGCGGATTGCCGAGTGCGTCGGCGTCCGCGGTGAAGCCTCGGGCGGCCAGGAGTGCGCTCTCCAGCCCGGAGGCTGCCGCCTGTCCGCAATGCAGTGCCTTGGTCATGCTGCCGATATTCGCCTGCACGCCGCTGGCCCGCGAGGCCGCTATCGCGAGGGCATGCTGCAGATGGCTGGCATCGAGATTCAGCAGCAGTCCGCAGGCGACCGCGCTGCCGAGCGGTCCAACGGCGCCAGGCGGGTGAAACACCAGTTCGCCCGGCTCGAACTGCCCGGACGCCAGCCGCAGCCTCTCCTGGGTCTCGATGCCTAGCGCGAGCGCGGAGAGAATCCGTTCGCCCAGCGGCTCGTCGGCCTGAGCCGCCTCGCCTTCGCCCAGGGCGAGCAGAGCGGGCAGTGTTGTCGAGAGGGCGTGGTTGGCCGGATTCCACATCGGTTCGAAATCGAGCACATGCATGGCCGCGCCGTTGATCCGAGCCGCATCCGCCGGTGCCGTACGCTTGGCCCGGCCGATCAGGGTGGCGCTGTCCACGCCCTGCGTCGCCGGCGCGGCGGAGGCGAGGATCGACGGCCCCTTTTCGCCTGCGCCGAGCGCCGCAACCGCAAGGCCATCGAGCACCAGGTTCTTGGCGGCTTGTCGGGCGGTTCCGTCCAGCCCCGCCTCGGCCAGTCCGATCAGCCTGTCTGTGAAGGCAGCAGTCAGGTTCATTCTGCAGCCTGCCTTTCCGATTGCGCGAGGCGGCTCGGCTGATAGTAGACCTGCCCGTCGAACAGACGCCGGGCCGTGCGATAGACGGCTCCGTGGATTGCCCTGGCACGGGCCGGGTCGCCGGCATTCTCGACCTGCGCGTCCACTACGGTCGTCCCGGAAGGGTGGGCGACGGTGATCGGCCCCTCATCCGCGCGGGCCAGCGCATGGGGCAGCGACCCCTCGATGCGGACGGCGATCGCCAGGCAGGTTGCGCCGGTGATCGGCACGGCCCGGTGAGGCTGGCCGATCGAGATCATGCGGATGGCCAGCGACATCGCGTCCGCCGCGATCGTCCGGCCCGACAAGGTCGGCATCGCGGCGGGGGATGCGATCATCGCGACCTTGGGCACACTCGGTATCCGCCCGGCGGCCGCGGCGTCGGGAGCGATGCCCATCGCGACGGAAGCCGCCTGGCGGATGGCCTCCATGCGTGCGAGGAAAACGTCATCCTGTTCCAGCGCGTCCGGCAGCTCGCTGCCTGTCTTGCCGAGCGCCGAGGCCGCGACGAACACACAAGGGTTCGCGGCGTCGACCAGTGAGGCCTCGACCTCGCCGAGCCCCGGTACGGACAAAAGATCGCGGGCATGGCCCGTGGGCAGGAGCCGGCCCGTCTTGGTTCCGCCCGGGTCGATGAATTCGAGGCGGACCGGAGCGCCGGTTCCGGCGACCCCGTCGATCGCCAGCTCGCCCTCGGTCTGAGGCTCGCCGTCGGCCATGGGGAAGCGCGCGATGATCACCTTGCCCGTATTGGTATTGTGGATGCGGACGACCGCCTCGCCATCCGCCGGGGCGGTTGCCAGCCCTTCCGTCACGGCGAAGGGCCCCATGGCAGAGGACATGTTGCCGCAATTGCCGCTGTAGTCGACCGAGGCCTCCTTCACCGCGATCTGCGCGAAGGTGTAGTCGATGTCCGCGTCGGGCCGGCTTGGGGGGCCGACCACACAGATCTTCGAGACCGAGGACAGGCCCCCGCCCATGCCGTTGAGTTGGCGGCCATTGCCATCGGGCGAACCCATCACGGCGAGGAAGATCGGATCCCATGCCGATGGATCGGCCGGCAGGTCCGCACGGTTGAACACCACCGCCTTCGACGTGCCGCCCCGCATGAACGTCGCTCTCAATCGAGCCTGGGGCATGGCGCGTCTCCTCTTGGAATGCGAGTGTATACAATCACGTACAATAATGTTATCTGCTTGTCGATGCGTTTGATGAAGCACGGCCCTGCGCGGATGCGCCAGCTACGTCCCGAGGCCGGATTCGCGGCAGGGAAGGGGCATTTGCACGCGGTGGAAAGAGGCGTCGGGCTCTTTTCGTCACGCTCCCGCGCGATTACCGATCCCTGGAGGCAGGCCGGATCCGGCTGTCGGAACCATGGGAGATCGGCATGAACAGCGAGGCCGTGCTGCTCGACAGAGACCAGTTCGCTTCCGCGGCGGACTACGCCTATGCGGCGCTGCGCAAGGAAATCGTCGAGGGGCGCTTTCCGCCCGGCCGCAGGATGCGCGAGATCGAGCTCGCGCAACTGCTCGGGATCAGCCGCACGCCGACCCGCCAGGCACTGTCGCGCCTCGAGCTCGAAGGCTTGCTCGATCTGAGGCCCCGGATGGGGCTGGTCGTATCGGTGCTCGACGAGGATGCGGTCGAGGAGCTTTACGAGATGCGTGCGGCGGTGGAGGGCACGGCTGCCGCCATGGCCGCGCGCCATGCCAGCCCGCGCGACATCGCATTGCTGAATCGGCTTCTGGAGCAGGAGGCGGCGCTCGCGGGCGAACCGTTGACGCTCTACCGGCACAACCGCGCGCTGCACGAAGCCATCCATGCGGCGGCTCATAACCGCTACCTCGTCAAGGGCCTCCACGCCCTGCACGACGCGATTGCGTTGCTCGGCCCCACCACGCTGGCGGCGAGCGGCCGCGCCGCGGTCGCCCATGCCGAGCATGCTGCGATCATCAAGGCGATCTGCGAGCGCGACGATGCCACGGCCGAGCGGCTCGCCCGGGCGCATATCCTCGGCGCGCTCGATGTCCGGCGCGGCATCCTCGCTCTGGAGCGCGACCGTGGCGGGGAGGGCGAACAGGGCGGATGAAACGGCTCTCAGGCGCCCTTGTAGCGCGCCTCGAGCGCGTCGAATTCCGGCTTGCCGACGATGCGTTGCCGTTCGGCGAAGCTCGCCAGCCTGTTCTCGGCGCCCGCCAGCGACCCCACGTCCCGCAACGAGCCCAGGACCTCCTGCGCCGCAAGCACCATCGCCTGGAGGGCGGCATTGGCGTAGAGCGCGATGGAGAAGCCCATGGCCGCCAGCTCCTCGCGCGGCAGCATCGGGGTCTTGCCACCCATCACGACATTGACGAGTTGCGGTGCCGGCAACTGGCCGATGGCCCGCATCTCCTCGATCCCTTCCGGCGCTTCGACGAAGATCACGTCCGCGCCGGCCTCGGCCATGGCGTGGGCACGCTCCAGCGCCCGGTCGAGCCCCTCGACGGCGCGGGCATCGGTGCGCGCGATGATCACGGTGTCGTCGTCGCGGCGCGCATCGAGCGCGGCATGGATCTTGGACAGCATTTCCGGCAGCGGGACCACGCCCTTGCCGGAGAAGTGACCGCATTTCTTCGGAAAGATCTGGTCCTCGATCTGCAGGGCGGCCGCGCCGGCGCGCTCCAGCAGATGCACGGTGCGGTAGACGTTGAGCGCGTTGCCGAACCCGGTGTCGATGTCGACCACGAGCGGGATCGTCGTCACGTCGCTGATGCGGGCGGCAGCCTCCGCCAGCTCCGTCACCGAAAGCAGGCCGAGATCGGGCATGCCGAGCTGCATGTTCGTGAAGCCTGCGCCGGTCAGGTAGACGGCCTCGTAGCCGAGATCCTCGACGATGCGCGCCGTAAGCGCATTGGCCGCGCCTGGCAGCAGGAAGGCGTCCCGCTTGGCGATGCGCTGACGAAGGCGGCGGCGGGCGCTGCTGGGCGGTGCGGTGTCGACGGTCTTGAGCATAAGCGGGGCCCTGGGCTGTCGCGACCGGTCGGGTCGCTCCGATCCGCTTCACCTATCCGTCGCGGCATTAAAAAGTCAACTGTTGACAGTTTACACATTGGCGGGCGAGAGTTGCCCCAGAGCGCCCGGCAGAGGCGCGTCAAAGCACGGGAGAAGACGTCATGGCCGATCATGGTTGTTCCGGCATCAAGCCGACGCGCCGCGCAGTTCTCGCAGGCGCAGCCTCGCTTGCCGCGATAGGAGCCGCGCGAGCCCAGCAGGCGGGGCTCGACATGGCCGCCGCGAAGAAGGAAGGCAAGGTCGTCATCTACAACAACTGGCAGCCGAACGGCATCGAGCCGCTGCTGCAGAAGTTCCGCGACGCCAATCCGGGCATTCAGACCGAGCAGATCCGCCTCGGCAGCAACCCGCTCATCGAGCGCTTCCAGACCGAGTTCGTCGCCGGCCGCAACCTTTGCGACGTGCTCGTCACCTTCCCGGACGAGCGGATCGGGGAGGGCATGAAGAACGGCTGGGCGGCGCAGTGGACGCCGCCGGAAATCGGCAATTTCGCGCCGGAGTACAACGAGGACAATCGCCTTTTCACCATCCAGCATGCGCGCGAATGCATCATCTGGAACAAGGCGCAGGTCCGCCCCGCCGATGCCCCGAAGGATTGGGCCGACCTCCTCGACCCGAAATGGAAGGGCCGCGTCGGCATGAATCCGCCCTGGCGTTCGGTCTCGATCCAGCAGATCTGCGCCTTCTGGGAGGATATCGGCATCAAGGATGCGCCGGAGCGGCTGAAGGCCAACGAGGTCCGCTTCTTCGAGGGCTCGGGCGGCATCATCCAGGCCGTGGTGCGTGGTGACGTGCGCGTCGCCGAGTTGACGGACCTTCCGCTCAACCCGCTGCTGGAGGACGGCGCTCCCATCGGCTTCATCTATCCGAAATCGGGTACGACCCTGTCCGCCAACAAGGCTTTCGTCGCTGCCAAGGCTCCGAATCCCAATGCTGGAAAGGTCTTCCTGAACTGGCTGATGACGGAGCAGGGCCAGATCCATCTCCAGACCTATTGCGGCCTCTCCGTCACCCGCAAGGGCGCACCGCCGCTGAGCAAGCTGCCGGCGACCTCTGCACTCAGCAATGTCGTCGATGGCGAGAAGATCCTGACGCCGGAGCGTCAGACGGCCATCGTCGACAAATGGCGCTCGACCTTCGGCATCCGCTGATGCCGCACCGATGCGCGCTGCCGTGGCAGCGCGCCGACTTCATGGGCCAGGACGGTGATGCCGGGCTGGGGTTTCGCGCCCCGGCAAGGCGGCCAGGGAGCCGATCATGTCAGAACAAGCCATCGTCATGCAGGCCGTAGCGGCCTCTCCTCCAGCCCGCCGCGCCGGGCAGGGCGGCGCCGTGCTCACGGGCGTCTATTGGGCGACCTTCCTCGTGGTCGCTGCCATGGTCGCGATCCCGGTGGTCGCGCTGGTCTATGGCAGCTTCCGCACCAGCGCGCCGGGGCTGCCCGGCGAGTGGACGCTCGAGAACTATGCCGGGCTCGCCTCCGGCGGCGTGCTCTCCTCGATGGCGACGACGCTGGTTATCGGTCTCTTCACCTCGGTTATTTCGATCATCGTGGGAACCGCGATCGCGCTGATCGTCCACCGCACCGATTTCCGCTACGGCAACGCCGTGGTCGCGCTGATCGGGCTCAGCTTCTACTTTCCGTCCTTCATTCTCGCCATGGCGTGGATCATCGTCGGCGCACCGGGTGGGGTCTACAACACCATCGTCGACGACACGCTCGGCATGCCCTGGCTCAGGGCGGACATCTACACCGCTGCCGGCATCGTCTTCGTGATGTCGCTGCATCAGGTGCCCTTCGTCTATCTGACGATGCGCGGCCCCATCGCCGGCATGGATCCGATCTACGAGGAGGCGGCCAATACGGCCGGCGCCAGGCCGCACCAGGTGCTGCTGCGCGTGACCTTGCCGCTGCTCGGTTATTCGCTGATCTCGAGCTTCATCCTCACTTTCGTGATGACGATCGAGCAGTTCGCCATTCCAGCCCTGCTCGGCATTCCGGGGCAGGTGACGATGCTGGCGACGCAGCTTTATCTGCTCGTCCGCTTCACCCCGACCGATTACGGGCTTGCAGCCGCAATCGGCGTGGCGCTCAGCCTCATCACCGGCGCGGCGATCTGGGCGCAGCGTCGCGTTACGACGGCTGGGCGGTTGACCACGGTCACCGGCAAGGCCGGGCGCCTCAAGCTGATTCCGCTCGGGCGCTGGCGCTGGGCGGCCAATCTGCTCTGCTTCGGCTTCATCTTCCTCGGCCTGATCATGCCGATGATCATCCTGATCTACACCTCGGTCCTGAAGTGGTTCACGGTGAACCCGCTGGAAGGCATGTACACGCTGCGCAACTACGTCTTCATCTGGGAGAGCGCATCCACCGTCACCAGCTTCACCAACACGCTTATCGTCTCCGGCGTCGGGGCCGCGGTCGGCGTCACGCTCGGCGTGCTCTGCTGCTACTTCACGCTGCGGCTCAAGCCCCGCGGCTATCGCACGCTCGATTTCATCGTGAGCCTGCCTTTCGGCGTGCCGGGCGTCGTGCTCGGCCTGGGGTTGCTCTGGGCCTATGCCTATCTGCCGCTGCCGCTCTACGGCACCTTGACCCTGATGATCATCGCCTTCGTCACGCGCTTCCTGCCCTACGCGACGGAGACGGTGGGCGGGCAGATGGTGCAGATCGACAAGAGCCTCGAAGAAGCGGCCTGGGTGAATGGCGCGACGCGCGCGCAGGGTATCTGGCGCATCCTGCTGCCGCTGGTGACGCCTTCCGTGCAAGGCGCTTATTTCCTGCTCTTCATGGCGTTCTTCCGCGAGATCTCCTCGGCGATCCTGATCTACTCGGTCAACACCTCGGTGATCTCGATCTCGATCTGGTCCTTCTTCGAACAGGCGAACTGGGGGCTGGCGAGCGCGCTTGCCGTGGTCGCCACCCTGATCATCTTCGTCGCCATGGCTCTGATCATGAAGCTCGTGCCGACCGCGCGGCGCGGCTGAGGAGGCGTATCGTGAGCATCAACGTCCAGAATCTGGTGAAGCGCTATGGCGCGCTCACCGTCGTCCACGGCATCTCCTTCGACGTCGGCAAGGGCGAGTTCATCTCGCTGCTCGGCCCTTCGGGCTGCGGCAAGACCACGACCCTGCGCTGCATCGCGGGTCTCGAGGACGCCGATGGCGGCGTCATCCGGATCGACGATCGCGTCGTCTCGGCGCCGGAACAGGGCGTTCTCGTGCCGGCGCATGAGCGCCAGATCGGCATGGTCTTCCAGTCCTATGCGATCTGGCCGCACATGACGGTCGCGGCGAATGTCGGCTTTCCGCTGGCGATCCGAAAGGTGGCGGCGGCCGATGTCGCGAAGCAGGTCGACGAGGCGCTGGAGATCGTCGGCATGCGCCATCTGCGCGAGCGTCATCCCTCGCAACTGTCCGGCGGCCAGCAGCAGCGCGTCGCGCTGGCCCGCGCCATCGTCGGCCGCCCGCGCGTCCTGCTTTTCGACGAGCCGCTCTCCAACCTCGACGCCAAGCTGCGCGAAGGCACGCGGATCGAGATCAAGCGCCTGCAGCGCGAGCTCGACGTCGCCACCGTCTACGTCACCCACGACCAGGAAGAGGCGCTATCGATGTCGGATCGCGTCGTCGTCATGGATCAGGGACGCATCACCCAGGCCGGCACGCCGAAGGAATTGTATCGGCGCCCGGCCAACCGCTTCGTCGCGGATTTCGTCGGGCGCGCGAGCTTCATCGATGTCGAACGGGCCAATGGCGCGGGCTGGTCGACCGCCAGCGGCATCAGGCTGAAGCTCGATGATGCCGGGGCGCCGGAGGCCCAGCGCTACCAGGCGATGCTGCGGCCCGAAAGCATCGAGATCGCCCCCGGAGCGACGGCCCGCGTCGAGGGCGGGGACAATGTGCTCGAAGGCCGCGTGCTCGAAAGCCATTATCTGGGCGCCTATACCGAATACCTCGTCGACGCGTCGGGAGCGCGCGTGAAGGTGCATTCCCGCTCCGATTTCGACGTCGGTGACGCGGTGACGCTGCGCTTCGCGCCCGAATATTGCCGCCTCGTCGCGCTGGAGGAGAAGCGGGCATGACGCTCGCTCCGGTCGCGGCGGACGACGCACGAAACTTCGTCGCGGCGCTGTTCGCGAAGGCCGGCGTGCCCGCGGCCGATGCGGCGACCGTGGCGCGCTGCCTCGTCGAGGCGGATCTGCGCGGCGTCGTCTCGCATGGCGTCGGGCGCGTGCCGATCTATCTGCATCGCATTGCGATCGGCCTCGTCGACCCGGTCGCTCCGATCGCGGTCGAGGAGCTGGCCCCGGCGGTGGCTCGCATCGACGGCGCCAATGCGCTCGGGTTCCTGGTCGGCAGCCGGGCCATGGCGGAGGCGATCGAGCGTGCCGGCCGCTTCGGTATCGGCATGGCGCTCGCCCATCGCAGCACGCATTTCGGCATGGCCGCGAGTTATCTGCGCCAGGCGATCGAGGCCGGTTTCGCCGCCTTCGTCTTCACCAATGCCTCGCCCGCCATGCCGGTCTGGGGCGGGCGTGTGCCTTTCCTCGGCACCAGCCCCTTCGCCTTCGGTGCACCGGGAGGCGAGCACGGGCCGCCGGTCCTGCTCGACATGGCGACCTCCATCGTCGCGCGGGGCAAGATCCGTCGCGCCGCGGCCGCCGGGCAGCCGATCCCGCCGGACTGGGCGCTCGACAAGGATGGCCAGCCAACGACCGATGCGGCTGCCGCCTATGAAGGCATCATCCTGCCGCTGGGCGGCCCGAAGGGCTCCGGGCTTTCGCTGATGATGGAGGTCCTCGCCGGGGTCATGTCCGGCTCGGCCTTCGGCGGGGAGGTCGGCAACCAGTACAGCGACGAGGACAGGCCGCAGAATGTCGGTCACATGTTCATCGCGCTGAAGCCCGAACTCGCCATGGATCGCGCGGCCTACGCTGCACGGATGGACGCCTTGGCCCAGCGGGCAAAGGCCTGTCCGCCCGTGAAGGAAGGTGGAGAGATCCTCTTCCCCGGAGAGCCCGAGGCGAAACTCGAGGCGCAGAGGCTGCGCGACGGCATCCCCCTGGCGAAGGAAGACCGCGAGGGGCTTGTCGAGGCGGCACGGACGCTCGGCGTTCCCGTCCCGGCCTGGCTCGCGGAGACCTGACCATGCGGCTCGACTCCGTCGCGCGGGTGATCCGCAGCAAGAACGCCGGGCCCTGCCTGCTGACCTTCGACCTGATGCTGCCTGATGCCGCGAGTTTCGCCGCCGTTTCGGAAAAGCTGCCGGTGCTGCGCGAGAAGGTCGCGAAGGCCTATGGCCGCAGCGAGAACGAGGTCGCGGTCATCGCCTATGCGCCGGCGCTGGCGGTGAAGATCACCCTGCCGCGTGACGTCATCTCCGGCGATATCGGCGATCGCGACGTCTATGGCGCGCAGCAGCACGCACCGCTTCTGGACATCGAACTGTGACGGCGATCGGCAGGCTTCTCGATGATTTCGCGCGCCGGCGCCGGCCGTTGCGCTCGCTCGGCGCCTCCGGCCAGCTCGGCTACGGCATCCCGACGCCCGCCTTTGAGGCCGGGCTCGCGCGGGCGCCGGACATGATCGGCGTCGATATGGGGTCAATCGATATCGGCCCGAACTATCTCGGTGCCGGCAAGCTCGCGCCGACGCGGGTCGGTGCGAAGCGTGACCTGCGCAAGGTGCTGGGCGGCGCGCGCAGGCTCGATATCCCGCTGATCGTCGGCTCCGCCGGCTCGGCCGGGGCGCGGCCGCATCTCGACCAGACGCTGGCGATGATCCGCGAGATCGCGGCCGAGGATGGGCTGCGGTTCCGGATGGCGGTGGTTGCCTCCGACATGCCGCGGGATGTGCTCAAGGCGGCGGTCCGGGCTGGCAGGACCCGCCCGATGGACACGATGCCGGCCTTGACCGAGGCCGATGTCGACGCCGCGAGCCACGTCGTGGCGCAGCTCGGGCTGGAAGCGTTCTGCCGCGCGCTGGAGGCCGATGTCGATGTCGTGGTGCTCGGCCGGGCCTGCGATACCGGCATCTTCGCCAGCATCCCGGCGATGCTCGGCTTTCCGCCCGGCATCGCCATGCACATGGCCAAGATCGTCGAATGCGCCTCGCTCTGCTGCACGCCGGGCGGCCGCGACACCATTCTCGGCGTGCTCGACGATGACGGATTCGAGCTGGAGAGCATGGCGCCGAACCGGGCGGCGACTCCGGCCTCCGTCGCCGCGCACAGCCTCTATGAACAGGCCGACCCTTATGAGATTCGCGAGCCGGCCGGCTGGGCCGACCTGCGCGTTGTGACCTATCGCGCGCTCGACGAGCGTCGCACGCGAGTCGAGGGGGCGGTCTTCCATAAGGCCGAGCGTTCGACGCTGAAGCTCGAAGGCGCCGCCTTCGTCGGTCATCGCGCGCTGCTGCTGGCCGGTGCCGCCGACCCACGCTTCATCGCGGGGCATCGCGAAATCTTCGCTGCTGTCGCCAAGGTGGTGCGTGATCTGGTCTGCGAGGACGCGCCGGAGGATTATCGCCTGAACTTCCGGCTCTATGGCGTCGACGGCGTCAGGGCCTGGGCCGAACCCGGTGCCGTCCCGCGTGAGGCGTTCGTCATGGGCGAATGCATCGCGCCGACGCCGGAGCGGGCGGAGGAGGTGATCCGCACGACCAAGCAGTACCTGCTGCATCACGGCTATGAGGGGCGGCTTTCGACGGCCGGTAATCTGGCTTTCCCCTTCACGCCGCCCGAGCTCAATGCGGGGCCGGCCTATCGCTTCAACGTCTTCCATCTCATGGAGATCGAGGACGCGGCATCGCTCTTCCCGGTCGAGGTGGAGACCTTTCGATGACCCGTATCGCCGTTCTTGACGATTATCAGAACGTGGCGCGCGGCTATGCCGACTGGGTGAGCCTCGGCGCCGATGCAGCCGTCGACGTCTTCAACGAACCCCTAGGATCTGAGGAAGAGGCGGCGGGGCGGCTGGCGGATTACGACGTGCTCTGCCTGATGCGGGAGCGCCTGCCGTTGCCGCGCAGCCTGATCGCGCGCCTGCCGCGATTGAAGCTCGTCGTCGTCACCGGCGGCCGGGCGCGAGTGATCGATTTCGATGCCGCAGCCGAGCATGGCGTGACCGTTTGCCATACCCGCGCCGGCGAATCCGAGCATGCGACACCCGAGCTCGCCTGGGCGCTGCTGTTGTCGGCGGCGCGGCACTTGCCGGAGGAATACCGGCGCATGCGCGAAGGCGGCTGGCAGGAGACGGTCGGCACCACGCTCGGCGGCCGGACGCTCGGCCTGATCGGTCTCGGCAAGCTCGGCAGCCGCATGGCGCCGATCGCTCGCGCTTTCGGCATGAAGGTCATTGCCTGGAGCCCGAATCTGACGCCGGAGCGGGCGGCGGGGCACGGCGCGGAGGCGGTCGGCAAGGCGGAGCTGTTCGCACGGGCCGATGCGATCTCGATCCATGTCCCCCTGACGCCGGGCAGCAGGAATCTCGTCGGCGCGGCCGAGATCGCGGCGATGAAGCCGGGCGCGATCCTGGTCAACACTTCGCGCGGGCCGATCGTCGACGAGGTGGCGCTGCTGTCGGCCCTGAACGAAGGGCGCATCCGCGCCGGGCTCGACGTCTACGACATCGAGCCGCTGCCGAAGGAGCATCCGCTGCGGCGCGCGCCCAATCTCGCGCTCTCGCCGCATCTCGGCTTCGTCACCGAAGGCGCCTACCGGATGTTCTACGAGGACACCGTCGAAGCGATCCGCGCCTGGCAGGCGGGCGAGCCCATTCGGGTGCTCGCCGCGCCAGCGGCCGCAAAGGCCGGCTGAAGCTCCCTTAGGGTTCGCGCCTCAGCGCCGCCGCGAGCTCCGCCACGGAGCGGTTCTCGATGTCGAGCACGACGTCGCGGACCGCCGCCGCCTGGCGCTCGTCGACCGCCAGCGAGGCCGAGGCCATGAACTTCGCCGCGACCGCTTCAGTGTCGAGCGCCCGCTCGCCCGCGCCGCTGTTGACGCGGACATGGCGGAAGAGCTCGCGCCCGTCCTTCAGCGTGACGCGCACCCCACCGGAGAAGAATTGCGGGAAGACGGAGGCAGGATCCACCGAGCATTTCACCCGTGTCGCCAGCTCGCGCACCCGCGGATCGCGCAGGGCTTCGTCCTGCAGCTCCGGCAGGTTGAAGCAGCGCTTGATCAGGCAGGTCGCGACGACGAATTGCGCGCTGAACTTCGCCTCGTAATCGGTCGAGGGCCTTTCCTTGGCCTCAGCCGGCTCGGCGACGATCGGCATCGTATCCCTGGGCAGATAGGCTTCGACGGAGGCGATCTCGCGCCAATCGACGAGCCCGGCGAGCTCGATGGCGGCATCCGCGCAGCCATGGATGAAATGGCAGACGGGATAGGGCTTGAGCGCGGTATCGGCGAAGTGCCAGCGTTCGCCCAGCTCCGACACCATGATGTCGAGATCGACATGCTCGGTTCTGCTCTGCAGATGCGTGTCGAACAGGCCGAACTTGCCCTCATAGGGGCGGGTCGGTCCCTTGAAACCGGCCTGGGCGAGATAGGCGGCCGTGATCCCCGCGACCGCGGCCCAGCCGGGATGGAAGCGCTTGGTCCAGGCGCCTTCCTCCAGGAAGACCTGGACGCCCGAGGCCGTGCTGGCGGCGATCCCCTGTGCTTCCGTCATCGCGCCTGCATCGAGCCCGAGCAGCTTCGCGGCGATCACGGCGGAGCTGAAATGCGCGACCACGCCGGTCGCGTGGAAGCCGACATGATGGAACCCGCCCTTCACGGCCGCGCCAACGCGGACCGCCGTTTCCATGCCGGCGAAATAGGCGGTGAGGAAGGTCCGCCCGTCGACGCCGAGCGCCTCGCCGAGCGACAGGGCGCAGGGCAGGCAGGCCGCGGTCGGATGGACGATGCTGGTCAGGTGCGTGTCGTCGAAATCGAGACCATGGATCAGGATGCCGTTGGCAAGCGCTGCATCGCGAACCGGCAGACGCTCGCTGCGGCCGAGTACGCTGCAGGGACCTGCCTCGCCGGCCAGCGCAGTGATGCCGGCCATTGCGCGCTGGGCATAGGGAAACGCGTTCGAGGCGAGCCCGACGCCGAGCGCATCGAGGATCGAGAGCTTGCCGCGCAGCCGGGCCGGGGAGGGCACCTGTTCGAAATCGAGCCTCGCCGCCATCTCGGCAAGCGCCGCGGCAGGTTTGAGTGTAGACTCCGCCAGAGCGGAGGGCGCAGTCGCGTGCATGACGCCTCCCATGGTACGGCCACGTCTTCCGGCGGCTTCCAAGGCAAATGTGGAGTCGCTATTGTAGGACTGTCAACAGTTGACTTTTAAGATCGCGAGACCGAGCGAGATGGACGAGCTTTCCAACGATCTGCTGAAGAGCCGCGTGCGGGCGAAATCGCTGGTCGACGCCGTGACCGAACGGCTCGAGGCGGCGATCCTGGGCGGGGAGCTGGCTCCCGGCAGCCGGCTCAGCGAACAGCGCCTCGCGACGGCCTTCGGAGTCAGCCGTGGGCCGCTGCGGGAGGCGATCCGCCGTCTCGAGGGGCGCCAGCTCCTGCGGCGCACGACCAACATCGGCGTTCACGTCACCGAGCTGTCGCACGAGGATCTGGCGGAGCTGATGACGGTGCGCGAGGCGCTGGAGGGCATGGCCTGCCGCTTGGCGGCCCAGACGATCACGCAGGGCCAACTGGTGGAACTGGAGGACCTGCTCGCCCAGCACGGCCGCTCCCAGGATGTGCAGGCCGGCACGGGTTACTATCAGCGCACCCCCGATTTCGACTTCCATTTCCGTATCGTGTCGGCAAGCGGCAATGCGCGGCTGATCCAGATGCTGTGCACGGACATGTACGACCTGCTCAGGATCTATCGCTACCGGTCCAGCACGCGCGGCGGGCGAGCTCGCGATGCCTATGAAGAGCATTGCGCGATCCTTGAGGCTCTGAAGAAGCGGGATCCCGAGGCCGCGGAAACGGCGATGCGGCGCCATATCCAGCACTCGCGGGAGCATATGCTCCAGCAGCTCAATGGTGCAGCGGCTGCGGCCGCCGCCGGATAGCGACGCCTCCCGGTAAACTTGCTCCGACAACAGCGGCGCTCCTCGTGAATGGCAGGCGTGCCGGCGCGCTGAAGAATCTTCTTGCGTTCATTTGTATACATTCGTACTCATAAGGATGCATGCCCATGGAGGACGCGCCGGAAAGATGTGCGCAGGCATGCGCGATCAGGGAGCCAGCCTCATGCAGGACAATTTCGACGTCATCGTCGTCGGTGCGGGCAATGCCGCGCTCGCGGCCTCCGTCTCGGCCAAGGAAAACGGCGCGAAGCGGGTGCTGGTGCTCGAGAAGGCGCCGCGCGAGATGCGGGGTGGCAACACTCATTGGAGCGGCGGTGTGCTGCGCTTCGCCTTCGACGATCCGCGCGAGATCGGCCCGCTGGTGCCGGAAGCCGAGGAGCAGTTCGAGAACTTCTACGAGGGCATCCAGCCCTATACGCGCGCCGACTACCATGGCGACCTGATGCGGGTGACGAGCGGACGCACCGATCCCGACCTGTCGCGCGTCCTGGTCGACAATTCCAAGGACACGGTCTTCTGGATGAACAAGATCGGCGGCATCAAGATGGAGCCGGCCGTGACGCTTTCGGCCGTGCGCAAGGGCAACATGATGGTCTGGGCGAGGGGACTCGTCGTGCGCGCCGCCCATGAGGGCGTCGGCCTGTCGCGCAGCTGGTTCCAGACCGCCGAGGGCCTCGGCATCGACATCCGCTACGGCCACGCCGTCACCGAATTGCTGACCGACGAGAAGGGGCGGGTCAGCGGCGTCAAGGTGCGCAACGACGAAGGCGTCGCGACCTACGGGGCGAAGTCGATCGTCCTCGGCTGCGGCGGCTTCGAGGCCAATGTGCAGATGCGCACCCAGCATATCGGTCCGCTGGTGGGCGGCGCCAAGGTGCGCGGCACGCCGCACAACCAGGGCGACGGCCTGCGCATGGCGATGGCGATCGGCGCCATGCCCTGGGGGCAGTGGAGCGGCTGCCACGCCACGCCGATCAGCGCCGACTGGGGCGATTTCGCGCCGCGCGAATTGACCGATCGCAGCAACCGGCTGAGCTACGTCTACAGCGTCATGCTGAACCGCAAGGGGCTGCGCTTCGTCGACGAGGGTGAGGACGGTGCGCTCTTCACTTATGCCAAGTTCGGCCGCGCGATCCTGGCCGAGCCCGGCGCCAAGGCCTGGCAGATCTTCGACCAGAAGGTCGTCCACCTGCTGGAGCCGCGCTACCAGACCAGCCAGCCGATCACCTCCGATACGATCGAGGGACTGCTGGAGCAGCTCGACATCGAAGACAAGGCGCAGGCGCTGCGCACGATCACCGAATACAATGCCGCGGCCAACGATGCGGACGAGCGCTACGACCCCACTAAGAAGGACGGTCTCGCCACCAAGGGCCTCGCCCTGCCGAAGACGAATTGGGCGGTGAAGCTCGATAAGCCGCCCTATGTCGCCTACAGCGCGACCGGCGGCATCACCTTCACTTTCGGTGGGCTCAAGGTGAACAAAGACGCGCAGGTCATCGGCACCGACTGGCGCGCGATCAAGGGGCTGTTCTGCTGCGGCGAGATGGTCGGTGGCCTGTTCTACGACAACTATCCTGCCGGCACGGGCCTCGTCTCGGGCGCCACCTTCGGGCGGATCGCCGGGCGCAACGCCGCGACGATGTGAGGCGGCCATGGCGAAGGCCACCGACAGCCAAACCATCCTCGGCCGCCTCGGCGCCCTGGTCGCGGGTTTTTCCGCCGAGCAGGTGACACCGAAGGCGCTGCAGCAGGCGCGCACCTGCATCCTCGACACGATCGGCGTCACGCTCGCGGGCGCCGACGAGCCGTGCACCCGGATCCTCAAGGAGACCCCCGGCGTCGCCGATGCGCCGGGCAAGGCGCTGCTGATGGGCACGGGCCGGCGCACCAGCGCGCTCGATGCGGCGCTGGTCAACGGCACCGCCTCCCATGCGCTCGATTTCGACGATTTCAGCGGCGCCCTCGGCGGCCATCAGTCGGTGCCGCTGGTGCCGCTGCTCTTCGCGCTTGCCGATGAACGCGGCGCCACCGGCAAGGCTCTGATCGCGGCCTATGTCGTCGGCGTCGAGACCGAGATCCGCCTGGCGCGCGCGGTCAACTTCCATCATTACGACAAGGGCTGGCACCCGACGGCAACGCTCGGCGTCTTCGGCGGCGCCGCTGCGGCGTCCCATCTCATGCGCCTCGATGCGCAGAAGACCGCGGCGGCGCTCGCCATCGCCGCCTCGCTGGCGAGCGGACTCAAGGCCAATTTCGGCACCATGACCAAGCCGCTTCATATCGGCCAGTGCGGACGCAGCGGGCTGCTCGCGGCCCTGCTGGCCGAGCGCGGCTTCGATGCGGCGCTGGACGCCATGGAGCACAGGCAGGGCTTCCTCGACGTCTTCAACGGCAAGGGCACCTACGACGTCGACAAGATCTTCGAGAACTGGGCGGAACCGCTCGAGATCGCCGATGATACGATCGGGCTGAAGCAGTATCCCTGCTGCGGCAGCACCCATTCCGCGATCTTCATGATGCAGCAGCTGCGCAAGGAGCACGGCCTGCGCCCGGACGATGTCGCGAAGATCACGCTGTTGCCGCATGGCCGGCGGCTCCGGCATACCGACAACCCGCGCCCGCAGACCTCCCTCGAAGCCAAGTTCAGCGTCCAGTATGTCTGCGCGCGGGCGCTGAAGGACGGGACCGTCCGGCTCAAGGACTTCGAGGGCGAGGCGCATTTCGACCCCGTCATCCAGCGTCTTCTCGATGTGACGCAGGCCAGCGCGCATCCGCAGATGCGCGACGATGCTGCCGAGCAATGGGGTTCGGAGGTCATCGTCGCGTTGAAGGACGGGCGCAACGTCAGCCGGCGTATCGAGAACCTGGTGGGGCGCGGCGGCGCCTATCCGATGTCGTCGCAGGAGCTCTGGGACAAGTTTTCCGATTGCGCCGAGCGCAGCCTGCCGCGCGAGCAGGTGGCGCCGCTCTTCGAGCGGCTGGAGACGCTCGAGGCGGTCGCCGACATGGCGCAGGTTTCGCGTCTGCTCGAGGTCAGCCCGCAGCATGAGAAGCCGCCGGCTCGCATCGTCCTGGCTCCGGTCGGGACCGAGGAGGCGCCGGAAACCACCTGGGTTCCCTGATCGGGATGGCGCGACCGGCTGAAGATGCGCACGACGTCATCGTGGTCGGAGGCGGGAACGCAGCGCTTTGCGCGGCGATCTCGGCGCGACGGGAGGGAGCGCGCGTGCTGGTGCTGGAAGCGGCCGACGCCTTCTGGCGTGGCGGCAATACGCGCCACACCCGGAACATGCGCTGCGCCCACGACACGGCGACGGCCAGCCTCTCGGGACCCTACGGCGAGGAGGAGTTCCTCGACGACCTGCTGCGTGTCACCAAGGGCAAGACCGATGAGGCGCTGGCGCGCTTCATGATCCGCGAATCGAAATCGATGCTCGGCTGGATCGAGGAGCAGGGCGTGCGCTGGCAGCCTTCGCTCGGCGGCACGCTGTCGCTTGGCCGCACCAACTCCTTCTTCCTCGGCGGCGGCCGGGCGATGCTGAACGCGCTCTACCGCACTGCCGAGGACCTCGGCGTCGCGATCCGCTACGAGGCCGAAGTCACCGATATCGCGATCGAGAACGGACGGTTCCACTCGGTTGCGGTCGGGGAGGAGAAGCTTCAGGCCAAGGCGCTGGTCGCGGCCGCAGGCGGCTTCGAATCCAACATCGACTGGCTGAAGCACTATTGGGGCGAGGCGGCCGAGAATTTCCTGATCCGCGGCACTCGCAACAACAAGGGCACGATCCTGCGCCTGTTGCTCGACAAGGGCGTGCAGGAAATCGGCGACCCGACGCAGTGCCACGCCGTCGCCATCGACGCCCGCGCGCCGAAATACGATGGCGGCATCATCACCCGGCTGGACTGCGTGGTTTTCGGCATCGTCGTGAACCGTCATGCTGAGCGCTTCTATGACGAGGGCGAGGATATCTGGCCGAAGCGCTACGCGATCTGGGGGCGCCTGGTTGCAGCCCAGCCGGAGCAGCTCGCTTACATCATCTTCGATGCGTCCTCGCTGAAGCTCTTCATGCCCTCGCTCTACCCGCCGATCAGCGCGCCGAGCGTCCATGAGCTCGCCAGGAAGCTGGAACTCGACCCCGAGGCTCTCGAGCGGACGGTTTCGCGCTTCAACGCGGCGGTTCGTCCCGGCACCTTCGACGATACGATTCTCGACGATTGCCGGACAGAGGGGCTGGTGCCGCCGAAATCGCATTGGGCGCGGCGGATCGAACAGGCGCCGTTCTATGCCTATCCGGTCCGGCCGGGCATCACCTTCACCTATCTCGGAGTCCGGGTGAACGAGGAGGCCCGCATGATGCTGGCCGATGGCGGCGGGGCTGCGAACATGTTCGCAGCCGGCGAGATCATGGCGGGCAACGTGCTCGGCGAAGGCTATGCCGCCGGCATCGGCATGACCATCGGCGCGGTCTTCGGGCGCATCGCCGGGCGGGAAGCGGCCAGGAGCGCGCTGTCATGACGGATTTCGCCTTCCTGCGCGCGCTGCCGGGCACGGGCCCGGCCGGAACGGCCGGCTCCACGGCCGATCACGCGACGGCGGCGCTGGCCGAGGCCGATCGGCTGATGACCGTCTGCAATTCCTGCCGCTATTGCGAGGGTCTCTGCGCCGTTTTTCCCGCCATGGAGATGCGGCGCTCCTTCTCCGACGGCGACCTGAACTACCTCGCCAATCTCTGCCACAACTGCGGCGCCTGCTATTACGACTGCCAGTTCTCGCCGCCGCACGAATATGCCGTGCATGTCCCCGCCACGCTGGCGCAGGTGAGGACGCAATCCTACGCGCGCTACGTCTGGCCTTCGGCCTTTGCCGGAGTCTTCGAGCGGAACGGCCTGTTCGTGGCAGTCGCGCTGGCGCTCGCCGTGGCGGGCTTCGTCGCCGGCTTCGTCATCTGGAGCGATCCGGCGGCGCTCTTCGCCACCCATGTCGGCCCCGGCGCCTTTTACCGGCTGATGCCGCATAACGTCATGGCGGCGCTGTTCGGCCTGGCCTTTCTCTATGTAGTGGTCGCGATGGGGATGGGCCTCCGGGCCTTCTGGCGCGACATCGGCGAGCCCGATGGCATGTTGGGCGATGCCGGCTCGCTATGGCAGGCGCTGAAGGATGCCGGCAGCCTGCGCCATCTGGACGGTGGCGGCGCCGGCTGCATGAACGAGAGCGAGCGACCGAGCGACCGGCGGCGCCTCTGGCATCACCTGACGTTCTACGGTTTCCTGCTCTGCTTCGCTTCGACATCGACGGCGACGCTCTACCATTACCTTCTCGGCCTGGAGGCGCCTTACCCCTGGTACGACCTGCCGGTGTTGCTCGGCACCATCGGTGGCATCGGCCTGATCGTCGGGCCGGTCGGGCTTCTGGCTGAGAAATGGCGGCGCGATCCGCAGTTGCGCGAGGGCCTGCCCACCAGCATGGATGTCGCCTTCCTGTTGATGCTGCTGCTGACCAGCCTGACCGGCCTCGCGCTTCTCGTTCTGCGCGCCACGCCCGCCATGGGCCTGCTGCTTGCGCTGCATCTCGGCGTCGTCTTCGCGCTCTTCCTCACCTTGCCTTACGGCAAGTTCGTCCACGGCCTCTATCGCTTTCTCGCGCTGGTTCGGGCGGCGAGAGAACGTCAAAGCGAACGGGCCTCGCGAAGCGTCTGAAGGTGGTTTCCGGTCATTCGGCCAGCTGACGGCTCGACCGTTCGTAGATCGTGGCGCCGGTTTCCCCATCGATGCCTTCCAGGCTGACCTCATAGCCCCAAAGCGTGTGGATATGGCGCAGCGTCGCATCGCAGCTGCCGTTTTCCAGCAGGATGCCGTCATTGACCTTGTGCTGCAGGCGCAGATGTCTCTGGCCGAGGAGGTCCACGTCCACGACCTGGATGTCGACATGGCTCGCGCCGATGTCGTAGCGCTGGGCGAGGGCCGATCGGATGTGTTCGTAGCCGCGCTCGTTGTGGATCGAGGCGACGTTGTAGAACCGTTCGTCCGCCGCGTCGGAGAGCACGAACATCCGCCACTTCCGGATCAGGGCCGGGCTGAGATACTGCCGGATGAAGGACTCGTCGCGGTGGTTGGCCCAGGCCTCGAGAAGGATCGCGCGCCAGTCACCCGTCCCCGCGATCTCGGGGAACCAGTCGCGGTCCTCCGCGGTCGGCTCCGTCGCGATCCTCTGGATGTCCTGCATCATGTCGAGGCCGAGCGCATAGGGGTTGATGCCTGAAAAGCGGGGGTCGTCGAAGGCCGGCTGGAAGACGACGTTCGAATGGTTGCGCAGGATCTCGAGCATCGCGCCTTCGCCGATCCGCCCTTGGTCGAACAGGGCGTTCATCACCGTGTAATGGACGAAGGTGGCGCAACCCTCGTTCATCACCTGCGTCTGCCGCTGCGGATAGAAGTACTGCGCGATCACCCGCACGATCCGCAGGATCTCGCGCTGCCAAGGCTCGAGAATCAGGCTCGTCTTCTCGAGGAAGTAGAGCAGGTTCTCCTCGGGGAGGTTGAGGGTCTTCTTCCGCTCGGCGATGGCTGCCTCGATCTCGTCGGGCTTGCCGCCGTCGGCCGGTCGCGGGAGGGTGCGCCACAGATCGTTGTAGGATCGCTCCTCATATTCCAGCCGCTCGCGCAGTTCTTCATGCTGCTTGCCCAGGGACAGCTTGGGCGGACGGCGATAGCGGAACACGCCCTGTTCCATCAGGGCGTGGGCGGCGTCGAGCACGCTCTCGACGGCGGCGACGCCGTGCTTTTCCTCGCAGCGGGTGATGAAGCCCTTGGCGAAATCCAGGTAGCCGAGGATCGTGTCGGCATCCGTCCATTGCCGGAACAGGTAGTTGTTCTTGAAGAAGTGGTTGTGGCCGAGCGCCGCATGCGCGGTCACCAGGGCTTGCAGCGCCATGGTGTTCTCTTCCATCAGATAGACGATGCAGGGGTCGGAATTGATCACGAGCTCATAGGCGAGCCCGCGCCCACCCTTCCGATAGAGCAGTTCCTGATAGAGGAAGTGCTTGCCGAAGGACCAGTGGCGGTACATCAGCGGCATGCCGATGGACGAGTAGGCGTCGAGCATCTGCTCCGAGGAGATCACCTCCATCTGCACCGGGTAGGTGTCGAGTCCGAGCTCCTCCTTCCCGACCGCCTCGATCACGTCGTAGGCATGCGACAAGGTCCGGAAGTTCCAGTCTGAGCCGGAGAATAGCAGGCGGCTGGCGGGCGCGTGCTTGGGCATCGGCGCTCTCCTTTCAGGCGCGCTGCTGCGCCGGCGGCTTGGAGAAGAGCTGGCGGAAGACCGGATAGATATCGGCCGCCTTGGCGATGCGGCTCATGTCGAAGTTCGGCCACCTCTCCCGCACCGTGCGATAGGCGCGCCACAGCGAGGTGCCGTTGTCGGTGGCACCGAAGATCTCGCTCTCGCGCTCGTCGATGATCTCGACATAGGCGAAATACTGGCACAGGCGCATGATCTCGCTGTCCATCAGGCTGAGGCAGCGCTCGGAATCCGTGGCGAGATTGTCGCCGTCCGAGGCCTGGGCGGCATAGATGTTCCATTCCCGGCTGGGATAGCGCTTCGCGATGATGCTCTGCATCTCCTCCAGCGCCGTCGAGACGACGGTGCCCCCGCTCTGGGTGCTGTAGAAGAAGGTGTCCTCGTCGACCTCCTGCGCGGTGTGCGTGTGACGGATGAAGACGATCTCGGTGCGGTCGTAGCGCCGCTTCAGGAACAGGTGCAGCAGCACAAAGAAGCGCTTGGCCAGATCCTTCTCGCGCTCGCCCATCGAGCCGGAAACGTCCATCAGGCAGAACATCACCGCCTTCGCATTGGGCTGGGGCTGGGCGTCGAAGCGGTTGAAGCGGATATCGACCGGATCGACGAAGGCGATGACCTTTCGCCGGCGCTCGAGCCGGTCGAGTTCCGCGCGCAGGGCGGCGATGCGCCGGCCGCGCTCGGCGGCTTCCGTCCCATCCGCCTCGAGGCTGGCCAGCTCCCGCAGGATCGCCTCGATCTCTTCGCGCTTGGGCCTTCTCAGCGCGATGCGGCGGCCATGGCTGTTGCGCATGGTCCGCGCGATGCTGATGTTTGTCGGCGACCCGCTGACCGAAAACCCGGCCCGCCGCGGCTTGTAGGCGAGGATTTCTTTGAGGTTGAGCTTGACCAGATCGGGCAGCTCCAGATCTTCGAAGAAGAGGTCGAGCACCTCCTCGCGCGACAGCACGAAGCGGAAATCGTCCTCGGAATCCTGCGAGCCCGGTGCCGATCCCGATCCGCTGCCCTGGCTCGGCTTCGGCACCTGGTCTCCCGGCGTGAAGTGCTGGTTGCCGGGCAGGACGTGCTGGCGCCGGCCGCTGTCCTTGGCGTCGCGGAAACTCGGCTCGCCGGTTCCCTTGGCCGGCAGCGAAACCGCCTGTTCGCCGTCGGCCTCGGCGATCTTGCCGGAGCGGATCTGCTCCTGGACGCTGCGCTTCAGCTCCGCGCGCACGCGGCGCAGGAAGCGCTGGCGGTTGCCCAGGCTCTTGTCCTTGGGGTTCAGGCGACGATCGATGAAGATCGGCATGGCTCGCTCCGCCCGCGTTCAGCCCGCCTTGTTCACACGCATGTACCAGTCCACCAGGCGCCGGACCTGGCGCTCGGTGTAGCCGCGCTCGACCATGCGCTGGACGAAGCCCTGGTGCCGCTTCTCGGTGACGCTGTCCTGCTTCGAGCCGAAGCTGATGACGGGCAACAGGTCCTCCACCTGCCCGAACATCCGCTTCTCGATGACCTCGCGCAGCTTCTCGTAGCTGGTCCAGGACGGGTTGCGGCCGTTGTTCCGGGCTCGTGCCCGCAAGGTGAACTTCACTACCTCGTTGCGGAAATCCTTGGGATTGGCGATGCCCGCCGGTTTTTCGATCTGCGACAATTCGTTGTCGAGGATCTGCCGGTTGAGGATCTGGCCGGTATCGGGATCCTTGTAGTCCTGGTCCTCGACCCAGGCATCGGCATAGGCGATGTAGCGGTCGAACAGGTTCTGGCCGTATTCGCCGTAGGATTCCAGATAGGCCTTCTGGATCTCGTGCCCGATGAACTCGGCATAGCGCGTCGCGATCTCGGACTTGATGAAGTCGAGATAGGCGGCTTCCGTCTCCTTGGGGAACTGTTCGCGCTTGATTGCCCCTTCCAGGATGTACATCAGGTGCACCGGGTCGGCGGCCAGCTCTTGCGTATCGTAGTTGAAGGTCTGCGAGAGGATCTTGAAGGCGAAGCGCGTGCTGACGCCGGTCATGCCCTCGTCGACGCCGGCAGCGTCGCGATACTCCTGAATGGCCTTGGCCCGCGGCTCCAGCTCCTTCAGGTTCTCCCCGTCATAGACGCGCATCTTGGTGTAGAGCGGCGAATTCTCGAACTCGGCCAGGCGGGTCGAGACCGAGAAGCGGCTCAGGATGTCGAGCACCTCCGGTGCGCAGGGGCTGTCGGCCAGTTCGCTCTCGCGCAGCAGCTTCTCGTAGATCTGCCGCTCCTCGGTGACGCGCAGGCAATAGGGCACCTTCACCACCAGGATGCGGTCGAGGAACGCCTCGTTGTTCTTGTTGTTCTTGAATTGCAGCCACTCGGATTCGTTGGAGTGGGCGAGCACGATGCCCTGATAGGGGAACGCCCCGAAATTCTCGGTGCCGTTGTAGCTGCCCTCCTGCGTCGCGGTCAGCAGGGGGTGCAGCACCTTGATCGGCGCCTTGAACATCTCGACGAATTCGAGCAGGCCCTGCGTCGTCCGGTTGAGGCCGCCGCTGTAGGAATAGGCGTCCGGGTCGGACTGGCTGAAATTCTCGAGCTGGCGGATATCGACCTTGCCGACGAGCGTCGAGACGTCCTGGTTGTTCTCGTCGCCCGGCTCGGTCTTGGCGATGCCGATCTGGCGCAGGCGCGAGGGCTTCAGCTTGACGACGCTGAACTTCGAGATGTCGCCGGACAACTCGTCGAGCCGCTTCGCCGCCCAGGGCGAGATCAGCCCTGTCAGGCGCCGGCGCGTGATCCCGTACTTGTCTTCGAAGAGATCGCCCATGCGATCCGGGCGGAACAGGCCGAGCGGCGACTCGAACACCGGGCTGATCTGCCCGCCGACCTTGAGCGTATAGAACGGGCGCTCTTCCATCAGCCGCTTGAGCTGCTCGGCCAGCGACGATTTGCCGCCGCCGACGGGCCCCAGCAGGTAGAGGATCTGCTTGCGCTCCTCCAGCCCCTGCGAGGCGTAGCGGAAGTAGCCCGCGATCCGCTCGATCGTATCCTCCATGCCGAAGAAATCGGCGAAGGAGGGATAGATCTTGATCGTTCTGTTGGCGAAGATTCGGCCGAGCCGTTCGTCCCGGCTGGTATCGAGTAGTTTCGGCGTGCCGATCGCATCGACCATCCGCTCTGCAGCGGAGGCGTACATCGACTTGTCTTCGCGGCAGGCCAGCAGGTATTCCTGCAGGCTCATCTCCTCTTGTGAATAGCTTCGGTAGTCCTCGGAGAATAAGCGGAATACCTCGCCGTCTCTCTCAGTCATGGCAGCCATCCAGCGATAGTCCGTCCTGTCGGCGACGGCCCCGAACAATCAACCGATGATCGTCTCGCGAGTTCCTGCCCGACGGGTCTTTGCTACCTGCCGGAAGTCCCGGGCTTCGCCCTTGTCAGGCGTTATGGACTAGCCCCGCTGTCGAGACGCTGATCGCTCGGTCGCCGCCCAATTCCAGATATAGGTTCCTCTGCGCTTCGTTTCATGCCCCGGCCCTGCAAAGCCGGGGAGCGCCGTTCACGATCTCGGCATCATGCTCGGCAAACGCCACCCTTCGAGATCGTGGCCGGGTTGCTCGTTCGGCCACGCCCGTCCTGGCTTCAGGCTCGGCTCGGCGAGATGGCGCCGTAGGGGAGCCCTGAGTCGTGCTGAATCCTACTTGCGACTCACCGTCCTGACCAGCCCGCTCTTGCCGCCGCCGCAATAGAACTCCCCGTTCCCATTTGCTTCCAGGCCCGAGATGAAGGTTCCCTCCGGCATGTGCAGCCTGTCCAGCACCTCGCCGGTTTCGGGGTCGACCCGTTGCAGTTCGCTTTCGTCGTTCTCCCAGGTGGCATGCCAGAGCTGCCCATCGGTCCAGGTCACGCCGGTGACGAAGCGGTCGGATTGCAGGGTGCGCAGCACCTTGCCGGTCTCCGGATCGATCTGATGGATCTGGCGTTCGCGATAATGGCCGACCCAGAGCGTGCCTTCCGCCCAGGCGAGACCGGAATCGCCGCCGCCGGCTGGCGCCGGAATGGTCGAGAGCACGCGCCCGCTCTCCGGGTCGATCTTCTGGATGCGATCTTCGGCGATCTGGAACAGGTGCCGGCCGTCGAAGGCGGTGCCGGCATGCGCGGGAACGTCGAGGCTGCGCACCGTTTCGCCGCTGGCGGGATCGAGTGCGTTGAGCCGGTCGCCGGAAGCGAACCAGACGTTGCGGCCGTCATAGCTGACGCCGTGGATCGCGTCGACACCGGGGAAGGGGCCGTATTCGCGGAGGATCGTGGCTGTCCTGGTCATCGAAATCTCCTGTGTTCGGTTGGACCGGGGCAGGGTCTAACCATCTGGGAGCGGGGCCGGGAGTAACAAGCTTGTCGGGAAACCGGGCACTGGCGGCGTCAGCCAGCGCCGTGCCCGCGCCTTGCCGAAGGACTGGACCTTGCCGGCTCCGGCCAGCGTCTCGAGCGCGCGCTGCATGTTGCGCTGGCTGGTGCCCAGCGCCAGCGCCAGCGACGAGCTCGACCAGGCTTCGCCATCGGCGAGCAGGGCGAGCACGTCGGCATGTGGCTCTTCCAGCGGTTGCGCCAGCACCGCGACCGTGCCCGCCCGGTGCGGCTTCAGCACGAAGCCGCGCTTCGTCGCGTCGATTTGGGCAAGCCCATGCAGCTCGGCGCGCAGCCGCCCGATCTCGACCCGCAACCGGGCGCGATGCGATTCATCGGCCTCTTTTGCCCGGAAGGCGCGTGCCAACAGCGTCTCGCGCGACACGTCCGCCGGCCACGCCTCGGCAAGTGTCCGTGCGAGCGCGAACAGCACCGGCCGCGTCGCGAGCGGGACGGTCGTGCCGGCCTCGCGCACGACATTGCGACAGGCATCGACGACGAAGCTGCCGGAGCCGAGGAGTGCCGCGACCTCGTCGAGCCGAAGCGGCCGCTCCGTCCCTCCGGCGATCAGCCGCGCCGCCGGCGCCGCCAGAATCTGCGTTGCGGCCTCGATCTCGGCCGCCAGAGCCGGGATGCCGGCGCGCCCTGCCGCTTCCGTTGCGCGCGCGAAGGCCGTTCGCGCCGGCTCCGCCTGCAGGCGTCTCAGAGCGATGCCGCCGGTGGCAAGCGCGCGTGCCGCCTCCAGCGCCGGCGGCAGCGGGCCGGCATCGGAGCCGGCGAGCAGGCGTTCGGCCTCGCCCAGCCTGCCGATCAGCAGCAGGCGGCGCACGGCAAGGGTACGGGCATGAGCGGCGTTGAGGCGGTCGCCATGGGCCTCAAGCGTCGCGCGTGCCGCGTCGAGCGCCTTCGCCGGCCAGCCGAGCTCGCGCGAGACCAGAGCGATCTCCGCCTCGGCCACGACGCAGCGCGCCCGCGCCACCGGCTCGCGCGGGCCGAAACCCTGGCCGGCGCGCCGGAGCAGAGCCTTGGCCCGCGCGAGATCGCCGAGTTGGGCCATTGCGATGCCGCGCAGCGCCAGTGCCGGCGCGTCCTCGCGCAGCGCGACGCGGTTGAGCGCGCCGAAGGGATCGCCCGCCGCCAGCGCCCGGCCGGCAGCTGTGATCAGCGAATCCATCTCGGCGCTCCGAATCCCGCCAAACTTGTCACTCCCGCCTCCGGCCGCACCGGGCCTACCCCTGATCGCGACGCCGCATCGCGAAACGGCGAGCGGCGAATGTCAACCGACGACAGGAGAAAGCATCATGACGGCTCATCTCACCGGAACCCGCGCGGATTGGCTCAAGGCCCGCCTCGATCTGCTCGCGGCCGAAAAGGCGCTGACGCGGCAGAGCGATGCCGTGGCGCAGCAGCGGCAGGCCCTGCCATGGGTCAAGGTCGACAAGGACTATCGCTTCGTTACCGAGGCTGGCCAGGCCGGTCTGGCGGATCTCTTCGCCGGGCGTTCGCAGCTTCTGGTCTATCATTTCATGTTCGGGCCGGACTTCAGCGCTGGCTGCCCGTCCTGCTCGCTGATCGCCGACGGCTTCAACGGCATCCATGTCCACCTCGCCAATCATGACGTGACGCTGACGGCGGTGTCGCTGGCGCCGCTCGACAAGCTCTTCGCCTTCAAGCGGCGGATGGGCTGGACCTTCCCCTGGGCCTCCTCGGCCACGAGCGACTTCAACTTCGACTTCAGCGCCTCCTTCACCGAGGAGCAGCAGCGTCAGGGCGACGTCACCTATAATTTCCGGAAGGAGCCGGAACGGGACTGGCGCGCCGGCGAGCCCGGTGCGGAAGGGGCGGAAGCGCTTTTCGCGCGCATGTCCGGCACCGATGCGGGCACCTATCAACGCGAGCGGCCGGGAATGAGCGCTTTCATCCAGGAGGATGGCGCGATCTATCACACCTATTCCAGCTATGCCCGCGGCATGGACGCGATCTGGAGCATGTATCCCTGGCTCGATCGCGCGCCGAAGGGCCGCAACGAGTCCGGCGGACCGTGGTGGCGGCATCGCGATGCCTATGAGGCGCCTGTTGTGAGGACGGCCTCGTCATGCTGTGCCTGAGCGCCGAGGCGCGGGCTGGTCGCGGAGCGTCGGACCATCGGTCCGGCGCCTCCGTCGCAACGGCGAGGTACGGATTTTTCGGCGCCTGTGCCCTCCTGTTCGTCGCAAGTGCCGCCGCGACGGTCCTGGCCTGCCTCGCCATGGCAGGGATGGGGGAGGTGCCGCTGGCCGGCGGCTGGTCGATGTCGACAAGCTGGACGCCGCTCTGCGGTGGCGCCTGGGGGATGGCTGCCGCGGTCTTCCTCGGCATGTGGATTGTCATGACGCTGGCGATGATGCTGCCGTCGCTCGCACCGGCACTCTGGCGGTTCCGGGAGAAGGCGGCGCGGTCGGGGGAGGGCTGGCCCGACCTGTCCGCAGCTTGCGCCGGCCTCGGTTATCTTGCCGCCTGGACCGTGCTCGGCTGCGCGGTGTTCGCGGGTGGTGCTCTCCTGCTGGAGACAGCGATGCGCTGGCCGTCATGGGCGCGTGCCATGCCGCTGGCGGCCGGATTCGTCGTTATCGCCGCTGGCGTCTTCGAGGCGACAGCCTGGAAGCGCAGGCGGCTCGACCATTGCCGAGAGGTGGCCTGGCGTGGCGCGGGAGCGATTGCAGCCATGGGACAGGGGCTGCGTTTCGGCCTCTCCTGCTGCGCCTCCTGCGCGGGATTGACGGCGGTCCTGCTCGTCGGAGGCGTCATGGATCTGCGCATCATGGCCGCTGTCGCGGCGGCGATCTCGGCCCAGCGGCTGGTGCCGGGCGGAGCTTGCATCGCTCGGATCGTCGGGTTTGCCCTGTGCGGAGTGGGAGGGGGCCAGGCCGTGCAGGCGCTCTGGCTGGCTTGACGCTGTTTCAGACCAGCGCCGCCATGTGCAGCAGCACGAAAAATCCCGCGCCGCCGCCGATCAGCAGAAGCGGATTGACCGGCGTCGCCATCAGCAGCGCCGTCGAGGCCAGCGCCAGCCCGCGGCCGACCCAGCCGCTGTCGAGCGAATTGATCAGCACATAGCTCGCGGCGAGGATCATCCCGGCTGCGACCGGGCGCAGGCCTTTTTCCAGCGCCTTCAGCAGCCGTGCACCCTCGAAGCGTGACCAGATATGGGCGACGCCGTAGATCAGCAGGGCGGTCGGCCCGAAGATGCCGATCGTCGCCGCCAGCGCCCCCCAGGCGCCGCCGATCCGCCAGCCGATCAGCGTCGCCAGCAGCGAGCCGGGGCCGGGCGCCAGACGCGAGATCGCGAAGGCGTCGACGAATTGCGAGGCGGTCATCCATTGATGCACATCGACGATCTGGCGGTGCATGTCGGCGACGGCGCTCTGCCCGCCGCCGATCGTCACCAGCGAGAGCGGCAGGAAGACCATGAGGATGCTGAGGGCGATCGCGGGCATCGACGTCCGTCAGCCGTGGTAGTAGGTGACGGCGACGCTGAGCGAACCGGCGACGAGCACCGTCCAGATCAGCGGCCATTGCAGGATGCCGACGGCGACGAAGGTCGCGGCCATGATCGCCAGTGGGAAGACCCGGCGCGGCACCCGCCGGGCGGCGGTAAGCCCCATCGAGAGCGACAGGCCGATCGCGGCGCAGGCGGCGCCGGCGAGCGCGACATGGGTGAGCTCGAAGCCGGCCAGCGCGCTGAAAGCGGTGCTGATCAGGACGATCAGCAGGGCGGCGGGCACGACGATGCCGAGCCAGGAGGCGATGGCGCCGTTGCGGCCGCCGAGCCTGTAGCCGATCCAGATCGCCATGTTGGTGACGTTCACCCCTGGCAGCGCCTGCGCGATCGAGAGCCCGTTGAGGAAGTCCTCCTCGCTCATCAGCCGGCGGCGCTGCACGAATTCCCGGAGCATCCAGCCGCTCAGGCCGCCACCGAAGCTGGTCAGCCCGATGCCGGCGAAGATCAGGAAGAGCTGCGGCGCGCTCGGGCGCTCTAACGGCGAAACCGGCATCTGAAGTCCGCGTGGCAAGCGATTCTGATTGCGGCACAATGCCGGCTCTGCGGGGGATGGCCAGTTCCGTCGCGCATGCGGGTCATGATCCTGCGGCAGGTCTTGTCCCACATCCGTGTCTCATGGGCGCGGCGGAGTCCCGCGCCGCTTCAGCGTGCGGGTGACGACGCGCTTCAGGCGGGCGCCCGCCTCCCGCACCAGTTCGCGGTTGCGCTGCTCGCGCTCGGTGCCGGGGAGCGCCTCCGGCAGGGGCAAGGGCCGTTCCGACAAGGCGGCGCGCGCCGGTGCGCCCGAGGAAGCGAGGGCGGTATCTTCGTCCTGGGGCTGGACGAGGCCCTGCAGGCTCGGGTCGACATAGGCTTTGATCGGCAGATGGTCCGAAGCAGTCCGCGCCAGCGGCGTGTCGTGGACCTCGACGTCTGAGAGGATTTCGGGCCGGTTGGCGATGATGCGGTCGAGCGCAAGCAGAGGCAGGCCGGAAGGAAAGCTCGGCACCGGCATCGGCAAGGTGCGGAAGGCGGGCCCCAGCTCTTTGAGCGAGGAGCGTTCGCCCAGCCGCCATTCATTGAGGTCGCCGAGGAGCAGGGTGGGGCGCTCGTCGCGGCTCTGCATGATCTCGATCAGCCGGCGCGCCTGCTGCGAGCGCGAGCGCCTGAGCAGGCCGAGATGGGCGGCGACGATCCTGAGCGCCGCGCCGCTTTCCAGGTCGAGCTCGACGACGAGCGCGCCGCGCGGTTCGAGTCCCGGCAACGTCACCTGGTGGACGTCGTGCACCATGCCGCGTCGGAACAGCACGACATTGCCGTGCCAGCCATGGGCGCGCGTCGCATTGCCGAGCGGAACCGGGACGAGGCCGGTCTCCTGTTCGAGCCAGGCCAGGTCGAGCAGGCCGTGACGCTCCCCGAAACGCTTGTCGGCCTCTTGCAGGGCAATGACGTCCGCCCCGATCTCGGCGATGACGCGGGCGATCCGCTCCGGGTCGAAGCGGCCGTCGACGCCGACGCATTTATGGACGTTGTAGGATGCGACCAGCGTGCCGGAGGACCGTCCGGAGCCGTGCGCAGAGGCGGCCGTCGGCCGGCTTCTGCGCTGGCGGAGCGAGGAGATGATGCTCGCCGGCAGGCTCGGGCTCTTCTTGTGCATCGCTGCGCCAGCCTGTGTCGGCATGGAATCGAATCGGCGGACCGGCACTATAGCGCCGAAGAGGCAGGGTCCACCCGCGCCATGTCAGAGATAGGGCGAGCCGAGCCAGATCAGCCGGTCCATCAGACGCAGGAGATAAGGCCGCGCGCGCAGGCCGGCAAGCGTCACCTCGGTCGCAGCCGCGATCACCGCCTCGATCCGGGCGTCGATGCCGCCGGCGAAATCGCGGTCCAGCACCTCGACGTCGATCTCGAAATTCAGCCGGAGCGAACGCGGATCGAGGTTGGAGGAGCCGACATAGGCCCAGGAGCCGTCGACGACGAAGAGCTTGGAATGGTCGAAGGCGCCGGAGGCACGCCAGATCCGGCAATAATTCTTCAACATCTGGTCGAATTGCGCCGTCATCGCCCGGTCGACCAGCACGAGATTGTTGACCGAGGGCACGACGATATCGATGGCGACGCCGCGCCGCGCCGCCGTCACCAGCGCGCTGATGAGCTCCTGGTCCGGCAGGAAATAGGGCGACATGATCCTGACCGAGCGGCGCGCGACCGAGAGCGCGCCGGTCAGGATCTTGTGGTTGTTCTCCAGGCAGGCATCCGGCCCTGAAGGCACCGCGCGCATCAGCACGGCCGGCCCGTCGGCGATCGGCGTGCGGATCGCCCAGGTCTCGCCCTCGTCCTCGAGCACCTCCTTGGCGGTGAAGCGCCAGTCTTCCGCCGCCACGGCGAAGAGATCGGCCACCACTGGCCCGGTGATCTGGAAATGCGTGTCTTGCGCCGAAGCTTCGCCGGCGAATTCCGTGGTGAAGCCTTGCCGGATGTTCATCCCGCCCATGAAGGCGACGGTTCCGTCGACGACGATGATCTTCCGGTGGGTGCGCAGATTGGCGTAGGGCAGCCGGAGGCCCATGATGATATTGCCGTTGAAGACGCGGACATCGAGGCCGCCCTCACGCAGATAGCCCGCCATGCTCGGCACCGAATAGCGGGCGCCGACGGCGTCGATCAGCACGCGCACGGCGACGCCGCGCTTCTGCGCCGCGATCAGTGCGTCGGCGATGCGCAGGCCGAGCGGGTCGCGGTCGAAGATATAGGTTTCGAGGATCACGCTGTGCCGGGCGGTGGCGATGGCCGCGATCATCGCGGCATAGGCCTCGTCGCCCGTATGCAGCGTCTCGATACGGTTGCCTGTGGTCAGCGGGTGACGCACGACGCGATCCCCGAGCGTCTTCAGCGTGGCGAAGCGCTGTCCGAACAGCCGTCCGACCTCCTCGTCGCCGATCCGCACGGGCCTGCCGGAATCGGCGCCCGCACGATGACCCGGGCGCTGCGACAGGAGCGCGCTCCGGCGGATGCGGTTGACGCCTGCGATCGCGTAGAGCAGGGCGCCGACGATCGGGGACAGGATGATGACACCGGCCCAGCCAATGGCGGCGCGCACCTCGTCCTTGGTCATCACCGCATGGGCGGCGGCGACCACCGCCATCACTATGGAGATGACGGCGAGGATATGCGGCCAATAGGCTGAGAGAATCCCCCACATGCGCCAAAGCTAAAGCATTGCTGCGAAAAGTGGCACAGCGGCTTTCGCAGGATAGGCCCGGTGTTGCGGCCGAGCGTAGGCGTTCCGTGCCATCCGCTGTCAGCGGCTGCTCTCCACGGCTCAGACTCGACTCGCCTTCCGCCGCATGGCGTTCTATAAAGAACAAAGAGTGAACAATTTCTTTGCCGCCATGCAGTCAACCGCCTCGCCAACCTTGTCCGATCTGCGCCGCAGCCTCGCCGAGGCGGCCCTGCGGACGGGGCCGGCTGCGACGGGGAAGGTGGGGCTCGGCGCGGCGGAGATCGATGCGACCCTGTCGGGCGGACTCGAGCGGGCGGCGCTGCACGAGGTCTATGCGGCTGGCGCGGCCGATCTCGCCGCAGCGACGGGGTTCGCGCTCGGTCTGGCGCTGCGGGCGGCGCAGGGAGAGGCGGCAAGGGGCGAAAGATCGATCCTCTGGGTGCGGCAGGATTTCGTCGATGCCGAGACCGGTCGGCTGCATGCGCCGGGGCTGAATGAACTCGGGCTCGACCCGGCCCGGCTCCTGCTGGTCCGGGCGCGCGATGCCGAGGGCGTGCTGCGGGCCGGCGCCGAGGGCGCGCGCTGCCCGGCACTCGGCGCCGTGCTGATCGAGCCCTGGGGCGAGCCCCGCGCCTTCGATCTCACCGCGAGCCGCCGGCTCGCGCTCGCGGCCGAAGGCTCCGGCGTGACGGCCTTGCTGCTGCGCGTCGCGGCCGCGGAAGCACCGAGCGCGGCGCGCACGCGCTGGCAGGTCCGGCCGCTCGTTTCGCGGGCGCTGGAGGCGAATGCGCCGGGCAACCCGGCTTTCGGCCTGAGATTGCTGCGCCATCGCGGCGGCGTGGCGGAATGTGAGTGGCGTGTGGAGTGGAACCGTGACCGATGCACTTTCGAGAACCGAACCGCTTTTGACCGATCCGACAGGCTTTTCCCCCGCAGAACCGATGCATCGCCGCTATCTCGCCCTCTGGTTCCCCTATCTGGCGACGGACAGGCTGCGGCGGCTGGGCCGGATTCCGGCCTTCGGCGCGCCGGCTGAGAAGGCGCATGTCCTCGTCGAGATGCAGGGCAACGCCCTGCGCCTCGCCGATTGCGATCTGCGTGCCGTCCATCTCGGCCTGACACGGGACATGACGCTGGCCGATGCCCGCGCCCGCATCCCCGATCTCGTCGCACTGGAAGCTGAGCCGCAGGCGGACCGGAACTTCCTCGACGATGTCGCCGCCTTCTGCGACCGCTTCACCCCGCTGGTCGCGCGCGACGAGCCGCACGGCCTCATGCTCGACATCACCGGCTGTGCCCATCTCTTCGGCGGCGAAAAGGGGCTCGGCATCCTTGCCGGGCGCTCCATGCAGCGCATCGGCCTCAAGCTCAAAGCCGCCATCGCGGGCACGCCGGATGCTGCCCGGGCCTGCGCACGCCATGGTCGTGGCGGCATCGTGCCGCCGGGGCAGGAGGAGGCGTTGTTGCGCGCCTTGCCGGTCGCTGCGCTGGACACCGACGCCGAAACGGTGATCGCGCTTTCCCGTGCCGGTCTGAAGACGCTGGCCGATGTCGCGGCGCGCCCCACTGAGACCCTCTCCGCCCGCTTCGGGGAAGCGCTGGCGGTCAAGCTCCGGTGCATCCTCGGCCATGAGGATCGCCGCATCACGCCCTTGCGCCCGCCGCCGGATTGCGTAGTCGAGCGCCATTTCGCCGAGCCCTTCGCCGATACAGCGAGCCTCGAGACGGTGGTCGTCAGGCTGATCGGGGAGGCGGCGCGGGTGCTGGAAGCGCGCGGCGAAGGCGGCCGCGTCTTCGAACTCGGTTTCTTCCGCAGCGATGGCACGGTGCGCCGCCTCGCCCTCGAAACCGGCCGCCCCTCGCGCGACGCAAAGGCGCTGCTTCGGCTCTATCGCGAGCGCATCGAGACATTGGCCGATCCGCTCGATCCCGGCTTCGGCTTCGATGCGATCAAGCTCGCCGTGCCGGTCTGCGAGGCTTTCAGCACGTCCCAACACGGCCTCGACGGCCGCGCCGTGGAGGAGGAGGCGGTGGCCGATCTGGTCGATCGGCTCGTCACCCGCTTCGGCCGCGACCGGGTGCTACGCTTCGCGGCACAGGATACGCATCACCCTGTTCGTGCCGCAAAGGTGCTCTCGGCAGCCGCGCCGCTGCCGGAAGCCGCCTGGCCCGAACCCGAGCCGGAGGAGCCGCCGGCACGTCCGTTCCAGCTCTTCGAGCCGCCGCAACCGGTCGAGGCTATCGCGGAAGTGCCGGACGGCCCGCCGATCCGCTTCCGCTGGCGCCGCCTCACCCATGACGTCGCCCGCGCCGAAGGACCGGAGCGCATCGCCCCCGAATGGTGGCGCGACGGCAGCGACGAGCCGATGCGCGACTATTACCGCGTCGAGGATGCTGAAGGCCGACGCTTCTGGCTCTACCGCATCGGCTTCTACGAGGCCGACAGCGCCCCGCCGCGCTGGTTCCTACACGGGCTCTTCGCATGAATCAGCTTGTCAGCTCCTTTGTCGAACCTGTTGCCGCAACGAACTTTTCCTTCCTGCGCGGCGCTTCGCCAGGGCCGCATATGGTGCTGACGGCGCTGCTGCTCGGATATGCTGGCATCGGCATCGCCGACCGCAACACGGTGGCGGGCGTCGTGCGGGCCTGGGCGGCGCTGAGGCAGTTGCGGGAGGACGGCCTGCCGGCGCCCGACAAGGTCAAGGAAGGTGGCAGCCCCGGCGAGCATATCTGGGTCGAGAATCCCGAATTCGCCGATCTGCCCTTCACCCGCGAGCAGATGCAGGCGATGGCCGAGCGCTTCAAGCTCGCGACCGGCACCCGCCTCGTCTTCGCCGACGGCACGCCCGACATCGTCGTCTACCCGGCCAATCGTGCCGGCTGGGGCCGGCTCTGCCGGCTGCTCAGCCACGGCAATCGCAAGGAGGGTGTGAAGAAGGGCGAGTGCCATCTCGTCCTCGACGATCTCCTGAACGATGCCCGCGACCTGCTGCTGGTCCTGATGCCCGGTCGCAGGCTCGACGGGCTCCCTGAAATCCTCGCCCGGCTCGACGATGCTGCGCCCGGCGCGGTCTGGCTCGCCGCCAGCATGCACCGGCGCGGCGACGACCGCCGCCGCCTCGCGCGCCTCAAGGCCGTCGCCGCCGCGACCCGCACGCCGCTGATCGCGACCAATGACGCGCTCTACGATTCCATCGCACAGCGCGACCTACAGGATGTGCTGACCTGCATCCGCGAAGGCACCACCATCGAGCGGGCAGGGCGTTTGCTGGAGGCCAATGCCGAGCGCCACCTCAAGCTGCCACGGGAGATGGCCCGCCTCTTCCGCGATGCGCCCGAGGCCATCGCCGAGACGCAGCATCTCTTCTCCCGTATCGAGTTCGATCTCGGCCAGCTTCGATACGAGTACCCCGACGAGCCCGTCCCACCCGGCTGGAACGATCAGGATTGGCTGGTGGAACTGGTCCGGCGCCGCTGCCTGATCCGTTATCCCGATGGTGTGCCGGAGAAGGTCGAGAAGCTGCTGGCGAAGGAGCTCGCCCTGATCGCGAAGCTCGAATACGCCCGCTATTTCCTGACGATCCGCCAGATCGTCGAATTCGCCGACAGCCAGGGCATCCTCTGCCAGGGGCGTGGTTCAGCCGCCAATTCCGCCGTCTGTTACGTGCTCGGCATCACCGCGGTCGATCCGGCCGACAATGACGTGCTGTTCGAGCGCTTCATTTCCACCGAGCGCCGCGAGCCGCCCGATATCGACGTCGATTTCGAGCATGAGCGGCGCGAGGAGGTGATCCAGTGGATCTACGGGAAATACGGCCGCGAGCGCGCCGGCATTGCCGCGACCGTGATCCATTACCGGCCGCGCAGCGCCATCCGCGAGGTCGGCAAGGTGCTGGGCCTGACCGAGGACGTCACCGCCCGCCTCGCCGATACGCAATGGGGGAGCTGGGGCAGCGAGATCGGCGACAATCGCGTCCGGCAGGCCGGGCTCGACCCGAAGAACCCGACGATCCGCCGCGCCGTCGACTTCGCCATCCGCCTCCTGGGCTATCCGCGCCATCTCTCGCAGCATGTCGGCGGCTTCGTCCTGTCGCGCGGCCGTCTCGACGAGACCGTGCCGATCGGCAACGCCGCGATGGCAGACCGCACCTTCATCGAATGGGACCGCGACGACATCGACGAGCTCCAACTGATGAAGGTCGATGTGCTGGCGCTCGGCATGCTGACCTGCATCCGCAAGGCGTTCGATCTGATCAGGCAGAACGGGGGAGAGGATTACGCGCTGGCCGACGTCAAAGGTGGCGATGAAGCGACCTACGACATGCTCTGTGAGGGCAAGTCGCTTGGCGTCTTCCAGGTCGAGAGTCGCGCGCAGATGAACATGCTGCCGCGGCTCAGGCCGCGGGAGTTCTACGATCTCGTCATCCAGGTCGCGATCGTCCGGCCCGGCCCGATTCAGGGCAATATGGTCCATCCCTATCTGAAGCGGCGAGCTGGGCTGGAGGAGGTGACCTATCCGGCCCCTTCGCCGGAACATGGTGAAAGGGACGAGCTGCTCGAAGTCCTGAACAAGACCAAGGGCGTGCCGCTCTTTCAGGAGCAGGCCATGAAGCTCGCCATGGTCGCGGCCAAATTCTCCGACATCGAAGCCAATGGCCTGCGCAAGGCGATGGCGACCTTCCGCAATGCCGGGACGATCCATCATTTCCAGGACATGATGGTCGAGCGCATGGTCGCGCGCGGCTATGAGCGCGAGTTCGCCCAGCGCTGCTTCGATCAGATCAGGGGCTTCGGCAGCTACGGTTTTCCGGAAAGTCACGCGGCTTCCTTCGCCAAGCTGGTCTACATCTCCTCCTATCTGAAGAAGCACTACCCGGCGGCTTTCGCCGCCGCGCTGCTGAATTCCCAGCCGATGGGCTTCTATGCGCCTGCCCAGATCGTCCGGGAGGCGGAGGAGAATGGCGGCGTCGAGCCGCGCCCGGCCGATGTCAATTCCAGCTTTTTGGACAACAGCTTGGAAGCTGTTTCGGAATCAAGCTCTTATCATGATCGGCCGCAGCAGCCGAGCAAACGGGACCCCTTCGCACTGCGCCTCGGCTTCCGCCAGATCGACAGCTTCAAGGAGGATTGGGGCAACGCCATCGCGGAAGCGCGGGAAGCCGGCGGCCCCTATCGCGAGGTCGAGGAGCTGATGCGCCGCGCGAGCCTTCCCGCCCGCGCCATGCGCCTGCTCGCCGATGCCGATGCCTTCAGGTCTCTCGGCTTGGATCGGCGCGAGGCGCTCTGGGCCGTGCGTCGCTTGCCGGACGACCCGGCGCTGCCGTTGTTTCAGGTCGCGCAGGCGCGCGAACTGGGTTCGGAGCGGAGCATGGCGTTGCCGGTCATGCCGCTGGCCGAGCATATCGTCGCCGATTACCAGACCGTGCGGCTTTCGCTGAAGGGTCACCCGATGCAGCTTTTGCGCCCGCGCTTCCAGCGTGAGGGCGTGCTGAGTTGCGCCGAGACCGAGGCTAGGCCCGATGCCGCCTTCGCCCGCACGGCTGGCGTCGTGCTGGTGCGCCAGCGGCCGGGCAATGGCAACGCCATCTTCGTCACGCTGGAGGACGAAACCGGCATCACCAGTGTCGTGATCTGGGCGCGTCTGTTCGAGCGCTTCCGCCGTGAGGTCATGGGCGCGCGGCTGATGCTGGTCGAGGGCCGCGTGCAGAAGAGTGTCGAGGGCGTGGTGCATCTGATGGCCCAGCGCATCGTCGACCGTTCGATCGACCTGCTGTCGCTCTCGGATACGCACCGCGCCGAGGTTCCCATGCCCGTCGACGAACTGAAGAACCCGCCTTTGCCGCGCCATCGTCACCCGCGCAACGTCCGCATCCTGCCGAAATCGCGGGATTTCCATTGAGGCTCGCGCTGCAAGGGCGTCTTGAAGCGTCCGCCAAAACAAACTTCTCCAATGGAAGTGAAATAAGAAAAAACCCGCTACCTGCTGTAAATTGAACCTTTTGTCGCGCCGGTATAAATGCTTCGTTCGATTTACCGAACAGGTGGCCCGAAGCATGGCGCATAGCCCCGGCCCGGATGAACCCGCGACGAACCCACCAGCCGCTGCATCGCTGGCGCGCCGCGCTGCCGCGCTCGATGCCGCGTTCGGCGGAGCGGATTTGTCCGAGCGTCTAGCCGGCATCGTCGCGCAAAGCGTCGGACCCATCGTCTTCACCACCTCCTTCGGCCTCGAAGATCAGGTGCTGACCCATGTCATCGCGACCGCGAAGCTCCCCGTTACCTTCGCCACGCTCGATACCGGTCGGCTCTTCCCAGAGGTCTACGCGCTCTGGCAGGAGACCGAGGAGCGTTACGGCATCCTGATCCGCCCATATTACCCGCGCCATGACGCGCTCGAGCTCCTTGTCCGCCAGAACGGCATCAACGGCTTCTATGCTTCGCGTGATACCCGCAAATCCTGCTGCGACATCCGCAAGGTCGAGCCGCTCGGCCGCGCGCTCGCCGGTGCCGATATCTGGCTGACCGGCCTGCGCGCCGATCAGTCGGCCGCTCGGGGCGGGGTAAGGCTGGCGGAGGCCGATGCGGCTCGCGGCCTCGTCAAGGCGAGCCCGCTGATAGACTGGACGCGCGAACGCGCGCTCGCTTTCGCAGAAGAGAACGGCGTGCCGATCAATCCTCTTCATGCGCAAGGCTTCGTCTCGATCGGCTGCCAGCCCTGCACCCGCGCGGTCCGCCCCGGCGAGCCCGAGCGGGCCGGGCGCTGGTGGTGGGAGGACGACGCGGCCAAGGAATGCGGCCTGCATGTCGGGCCGGACGGAAAGCTGGCGCGCGCGGCCGCTCCGGCGGAGGCCCGCCCATGATTCAACTCAGCCATCTCCAGAAGCTCGAGGCGGAAGCCATCTTCATCATCCGCGAGGTGGTGGCGACCTGCGACAAGCCGGTGCTGCTTTATTCGATCGGCAAGGATTCCGCCGTCCTGTTGCATCTGGCGATGAAGGCATTCTATCCGGCCAAGCCGCCTTTCCCGCTGCTCCATGTCGATACGACCTGGAAGTTCCGCGAGATGATCGCCTTCCGCGACGCGACGGCGAAGCGGCTCGGGCTCGATCTCATCGTCCACATCAACCAGGAGGGCGTGAAGGCCGGGATCAGCCCCTTCGCCTCGGGCTCGCGCGTCCATACCGATGTGATGAAGACGCAAGGGCTGAAGCAGGCGCTCGACCTCTACAAGTTCGACGCCGCCTTCGGCGGGGCGCGGCGCGACGAGGAGAAGAGCCGGGCCAAGGAGCGCGTCTTCTCGCTGCGTTCGGTCGAGCATCGCTGGGACCCGAAGAACCAGCGGCCCGAGCCCTGGCAGCTCTTCAACACCCGCAAGCATCGCGGCGAGAGTTTTCGCGTGTTTCCGCTCTCCAATTGGACCGAGCGCGACGTCTGGGACTACATCGCGCTGGAGAACATCCCGGTCGTGCCGCTCTATTTCGCTGCGTCGCGTCCGGTCGTCCGGCGCGACGGCGCCTGGATCATGCGCGACGACGAACGGATGGAGCTGCTCCCCGGCGAGGTTGTCGAGACTCGGCAGGTCCGTTTCCGCACATTGGGCTGCTACCCGTTGACCGGTGCTGTCGAGAGCGAGGCGGCGAATCTCACCGACATCATCGCCGAGATGCGCTCCTCCCGCTCCTCCGAGCGACAGGGGCGCGTCATCGACCATGACGGCTCGGGCTCGATGGAGCAGAAGAAGCAGGAAGGCTATTTCTGATGGGCTTCGCCGTTGCCAGGAACCTGGCCAAGAAAAATCCGAAAGCGCCGAAACAAGCGCAGAACCTTCTCCCCGCCAACGATGCCCCCGGCGCTCCGGAAACCGGGCAGCATTCGCTCTTGCGCTTCATTACCTGCGGCTCGGTGGATGACGGCAAGTCGACGCTGATCGGTCGCATGCTCTATGAGGCCGGCGCCGTCTTTGAGGACCAGCTCAGCGCGCTCGACAGCGATTCCCTCAAATTCGGCACGCAAGGCGCGGCGCCGGATTTCGCCTTGCTGGTCGACGGTCTCTCGGCCGAGCGCGAGCAGGGCATCACCATCGATGTCGCCTATCGCTACTTCGCCACCGAGGCGCGCAGCTTCATCGTCGCCGATACGCCCGGCCATGAGCAGTATACCCGTAACATGGCGACCGGCGCCTCCACCGCCGATCTCGCCATCATCCTGGTCGATGCACGCAAGGGCCTGTTGCCGCAGACACGCCGCCATTCCTTCATCGTCTCGCTGGTCGGCGTGCGCCATGTCGTGGTCGCGATCAACAAGATGGATCTCGTCGGCTATGACGAGGCCGTCTTCGAGCAGATCGCGGCCGATTATCGCGCGGCGGTGCAAAGTCTCGGCTTCGCCTCGATTCGCTTCATCCCGGTCTCGGCCCGCGACGGCGAGAACGTCATGCGGCCCTCCGCGTTGATGCCCTGGTATGACGGCCCGGCGTTGCTGCCCTATCTCGAAAGCATCGTAATCACACGCGCCGCCCCCGGTGACGAGGGCTTCGTCCTACCGGTGCAATGGGTCAACCGGCCAGATCTCGACTTTCGCGGCTATGCCGGCACGCCGGTGACGGGCCGTGCCCGTGTCGGTGATCCGGTCGTGGCCCTGCCGTCGGGCCGCAGCAGCCGCATCGCCCGGTTAATCGGCGCGGCCGGCGAGGCCAGCCAGGTCGCCGCCGGCCAAGCCGCGACTGTGACGCTGGAGGATGATATCGACATCTCACGCGGTGACGTCATCGCCGCAGCCGGCATGGCACTGCCGGTCAGCCGCGGCCTCAAGGCGCGCCTGCTCTGGACCGGCGAGCGCGCCATGCTCGAGGGCGGCCAGTTCCTGGTGAAGCTCGCGACACAGAGCGCCAATGCCACGGTCGAGGCGCTGCATCATAGCATCGACATCGAGGGTTTCCGGCCGCTCCCGGCGCAGAGCCTGCGCATGAATGGCATCGGCCTGGTGACGCTCAGGCTCGACCGGCCATTGGTCTCGCTGCCCTATGCGCGCAGCCATGAACTCGGCGGCTTCATCCTGATCGACCGCATCAGCAACGAGACGGTGGCTTTCGGCTTCGTCGAGCCGGGCGAGGAGGAGGCCCGGCAGTCACTGGGCGAGGACAGTGCCCTTGCGCAGGCGAAGCGCGGCATCGTCCGCATCGTCGGCAGGCGCGGAACGCCGGACCGCAGGACCTGGCTCGCGGCGGTGAGCTGGCGCGTGCTCAGCACGGCGGGACTGTTCGCGGCGGCCTTCGCGTTGACGGGGAACGTGCCCGCTTCGCTCGGCCTTGCCTTCGGTGACATCCTGCTGCGCCCGGGCCTGCGGGCATTGCATATGCGGCTCTGGCGCAAGGCGCCGATCGGAGCGCTGCAGGACGGCGCTGGGATCTAGGACGCGGGGGTCATCCCCCCCAACACCGCCGTCGCCTCGATCTCCAGCAGAGCCTCCGGTTCGACCAGCGCCGTCACGGCGACCACCGCCATGGCCGGGAAGTGCCGGCCGAAGACCTCGCGATAGATCGGCCCCATTTCCTTGAGGCTGGCGCGATAGGTCGCGATGTCGGTGACGTACCAGGTCAGCCGCACGATATCGTCCACACGCCCGCCGCCGGCCTCGACCACCGCCCTGATGTTGAGAAAGGTCTGGCGCAGCTGGCCGACGAAGCCCTGCGCAAAGACGCCCTGCTGATCCCAGCCGACGAGCCCGCCCGTCACCAGCACGCGGCCTTCCGCGACCATGCCGTTGGCATAGCCGCGCGGCTGCGGCCAGCCCTCGGGCAGGATGGCGCGAGATTGCGGAAGTTCGGACATGGAGGATTGCCTCGGTTTCGGCCGTCGTTGGGCTCTGGTTGATGTCAGGCCTCGTCCTGGGCCATCCGGCGCAGGGCGAAGCGTTGCAGCTTGCCGGTCGCCGTTTTCGGCAGGGCGGCGACGAACTCGATGGCGCGCGGATATTTGTAGGGCGCGATGCTTGCCTTCACATGCTCCTGCAACGCCTTGGCCAGCGCCGCATCGCCGGAAATGCCTTCGCGCAGCACGACATAGGCCTTCACGATCTGTCCGCGCTCGGGGCAGGGAGCGCCGACCACCCCGCATTCGGCCACGGCCGCATGCATCAGCAGGCAGGCTTCGACCTCGGGCCCGGCAATGTTGTAGCCGGCCGAGACGATCATGTCGTCTGAGCGGGCCTGATACCAGAAATAGCCGTCCGCATCGCGCAGATAAGTGTCGCCGGTGATGTTCCAGCCGTTCAGCACATAGACCGCCTGCCGCGGATCGGCGAGGTAGCGGCAGCCGGTCGGGCCACGCACGGCGAGGCGCCCGGGCGTGCCGTCCGGCGCGTCGCGCCCTTCGGCATCGACGATCTTCGCCTCGTAGCCCGGCACCGGAATCCCGGTCGAGCCCGGCCGGATGGCCTCGCGCGGTGCGCCGATGAAGATGTGCAGCATCTCTGTCGCGCCGATGCCGTCGAGCAGCGCCAGGCCGGTGCGGGCCTGCCAGGCATCGAAGGTCGCCTTCGGCAGCGCCTCGCCGGCCGAGACGCAGATCCTGAGCGAGGTAATATCCCGCCCGTCGAGCTTGTCTAGCATGGCGCGATAGGCGGTCGGCGCGGTGAAGACGACGCTGACCTTGTGGCGCTCGACCGCGTCGATCAGGTCGGCCGGGCCGGCCTTCTCGGGCAGCACCATGGCCGCGCCGATCCGCATCGGGAACAGCACGAGCCCACCGAGCCCGAAGGTGAAGGCGAGCGGCGGCGAGCCGGTGAAGCGGTCCTCGGGCGAAGCCTTCAGCACGCGCGCGCCATAGCAGTCGCAGATCGCCAGCATGTCCTGGTGGAAATGCATCGTGCCCTTGGGCTCGCCGGTCGTGCCGGAGGTGAAGGCGATCAGGCAGACATCGTCGCGGGCGGTGTCGGCGGCCTCGAAATGCTCGTAGTCTGGCTGCGCCATCAGCGCTTCCAGCTCGCTCCCCGCCGAGCCGAAGGTGACGATGCGGGCAAGCTCCGATACTTGCGCCTTGGCGGTCTCCAGCTCGGCGGTGAGGCGATGGTCGCAGAGCGCGAGCGCGATCCTGGCCTTGCGGAGCGGATAGGCGAGTTCGCCCGCCCGCAGCATCGGCATGGTCGCGACGGCGACGCCGCCGGCTTTGATGACCGCGAGATAGGCGGCGACCATCATTGGCGTATTGCCGGCGCGCAGCAGCACGCGATTGCCAGTGACCATGCCGAGGTCGCGGGTCAGCACATTGGCGATGCGGTTCACCGTCTCGGCCAGGTCCGCATAGCTCCAGTGCAGATCATTGGCGATGACGGCGGTCTGCCTGCCGCGCCCCTCGACGATGTGCCGGTCGAGCAGCCCCGCAACGCAGTTCAACCGCTCTGGATAGTCCAGCCCTGCCTCTTCCAGTCTCAGATCGGGCCAGCTTTCGCGCGGTGGCAGGTTGTCCCGCGCGAAGCTGTCTTGATGCCCCGATCTCGCGAATCCGGTTGCTGTCATGGTGTTCCCCTGCGAGAGCCGGAGCCGGTCAGGTCCCCTCGGCCTGATCGGTAAATCCGTCTCTAACGATCTGCTCTTCCGGCATGTGTCTTGAGCAGGTCGCGCGCGATCACGACCTTCTGGACCTCCGAGGCGCCCTCATAGATGCGCAGCGCCCGGATCTCCCGGTACAATTCCTCGACCTTGACACCCTTGGTGACGCCGAGGCCGCCATGGATCTGCACGGCACGGTCGATCACCTTCTGGGCGTTCTCGGTCGCGACGAGCTTAGCCAGCGCGGCTTCGCGGGTAATGCGGGCGGCGCCACGGTCCTTGGTCCAGGCGGCGCGATAGACCAGCAGCGCGGCGGCATCGACCTCGGCCGCGCTTTCGGCGATCGCCGCCTGCGACAATTGGAGATCGCCGAGCGTGCCGCCGAAGAGCTTGCGGCCATTGGCGTGCGCCAGCGTCTCGTGCAGCGCTCGCCTTGCGAAGCCGAGCGCGGCAGCGCCGACCGTCGAGCGGAAGATGTCGAGCGTCGCCATCGCGACCTTGAAGCCGTCGCCCGGCCCCCCGATGCGGTTCTCGAGCGGCACGCGGCAGCCTTCGAAGCGCAGCGTGGCGAGAGGATGCGGCGCGATCACCTCGATGCGTTCCGCGATGGTCAGGCCCGGCGTATCAGCCTCGACCAGGAAGGCGGACAGCCCTCGGGCGCCGGGCGCCTCGCCCGTGCGGGCGAAGACGACGTAATGGTCGGCGATGCCGCCATTCGAGATCCAGCTCTTCTCGCCGTCGATGCGGACATGGGGGTTGCCGTCCGGTGTCGCGGTCGTCGCCATGGCGGCGACGTCGGAGCCCGCTTCCTTCTCGGAGAGGGCGAAGGCGGCGATGCGCTTGCCGGCCGCGACATCTGGCAGGATGCGCTGCTTCATCGCCTCGGATCCGGCGAGGCTGATCGAGCCGGTACCCAAGCCCTGCATGGCGAAGGCGAAATCGGCGAGCCCGTCATGCGCCGCCAGAATCTCGCGGGCCAGGCAGAGCGTGCGCACGTCGAGCCTGTCGGAAAGCCCGCCATAGGCCGCCGGCACGGCAGCCTTCAGGAAGCCGGCTGCACCCAAGGCGGCAACGCGCGCCCGGCACGCCTCATCGACATCCTTGTGGGGGAGGTCGGCAAGATAGGAATCGGCCCAGCCGGCCAATTCCGCGGCAAAGGTGCGGTGGCGCTCCTCGAAAAACGGCCAGTCCAGCGTGTCGCCGAGGGTGTCGAGGCCGAGATGAGGGGCGCCGTCCATCTCAGTTGCCCTCGAAGACCGGTTTCCGCTTTTCGGCGAAGGCGTGGTAGGCGCGGGCGAAATCCTCGGTCTGCATGCACAGCGCCTGCGCCACCGCTTCCGCCTCGATGGCGCTCTCGACCGACATCGCCCATTCCATCTCGAGCATGCGCTTGGTCATGGCATTGGCGAAAGTCGGGCCATCCGCCAGTTCGGAGGCGAGGGCTTGCGCTTCGGCCAGCACGGCTTCAGGCGCGCAAAGCCGGTTGAGGAAGCCCCAGCGCTCGGCCTCCTCGCCCCGGAGCACGCGCCCGGTATAGAGCAGTTCCGCCGCACGGCCCTGGCCGATGATCCGCGGCAGCATCGCGCAGGCGCCCATGTCGCAGCCGGCAAGGCCGACGCGGTTGAACAGGAAGGCGATCTTGCTGCCGGCGGTGCCAAGCCGGAGATCGGAGGCCATGGCGACGATCGCCCCGGCGCCGGCGCAGACGCCGTCGATCGCGGCGACGATCGGCTGCGGGCAGGCGCGCATCGCCTTGACCAGTTCGCCCGTCATCCGGGTGAACTTGAGCAGGTCCCTGGTCTCCATCGCGACCAGCGGCCCGATGATTTCGAAGACGTCGCCGCCCGAGGAGAAGTTGCCGCCGGCGCCGGTGACGACGATCGCCTTGATCGTCTCCTCCTTCTGCGCGGCGAGGAAGAAATCCGTGAGTTCTCGGTAGCTTGCGAAGGTCAGCGGATTCTTTTTCTCAGGCCGGTTCAGCGTCACTGTCGCGACCTTGTCGGAGGCGGACAGGGCGAAATGCTGCGGCGTGAAGCCTGCCAGCGGCAGCGTGGTGGCGTTGGCGATGGTCATCAGGCGTCTCCCTTCGCAGCCTCGTCGGCCACGCCCTGCACGCGCCCGGCGATGGCGCGGTGCAGCGATGTCTTGGTCTCTCCCAGCAGCCGGAACAGCTGTGCGAGCGCGGGCTGGTCGAGCCCGGCGAAGAGTTCGGCGATCCAGCTCTCATGGCGCTCGGCCATGGCGCGGAAGGCCTTGCGGCCCTGCGCCGTCAGGGTGAGGATCTGCACGCGGCGGTCCTGTGGCGCCGGGCGCTTGTCGACGAGCCCGTCCGTCACAAGTCCGGCGACGACGGCGGTGACGTTGCCGTTCGAGACCATCAGACGCTGCGAGACCTCGCCGACGGTCATTCCGACGGCCGTCTTGTCGAGCTGTGCCATCAGGTCGAAACGCGGCAGCGTGGTCTTGAATTCCTCGCGCAGCCGGTTGCGGATTTCGGTCTCGATCAGGGTCGAGCAGGTCAGCAGCCTGAGCCAGAGGCGCAGTTCTTCCTTATGGTCGCCGGGGCGCTCGCTCGCCTTGGTTTCGCGGTCGAGCATCAGGGCAGAGGAGGGCATCTCCATCTCAGAACTCCCCGCCATTGATCATGAGAGACTGGCCGGTAACGGCGTCGCTGCCCGGCCCGCACAGATAAAGCACCGCGGCGGCGACCTCTTCCGGCGCGATCAGGCGGCCCTGCGGATTGTCCTTGAGCATGGCCGCCAGCGCCTCTTCGCGGCTCTTGCCGGTCTTGGCCGCGACATTGTCGACGCTGGCGGTCGCCATGTCGGTATCGGCGTAAGCAGGGCAAATGGCGTTGACGGTGACGCCGGAGCGCGCCGTCTCCAGCGCCAGCGACTTCACCAGCCCGATGACGGCGTGCTTCGCCGCCGTATAGGCGCTGACATAGGGGTAGCCACGATGGCCGGCGGTCGAGGCGATGGCGATCAGGCGGCCGCGGCGGCGCTCCAGCATGGCCGGCAACGCGGCATGGAACAGATTGACCGTGCCGATCAGGTTGATCTCGACCATGCGGCGGAAGTGCTCGCTGTCGCTGCGCATGAACGGGCCGGTCTCGACGGCGCCGGCATTGGCGATCGCGATGTCGAAGGCGTGCCCGCTGGAGAGGCGGTCGAGCGCAGCCGAAATCGAGATTTCGTCACGCACGTCGCAGGGGGCGAAGTCGGCGGCGATGCCGGCAGCGACCGTATCCCGCAAGGTCGCCTCGTCCCGCCCGAGGATGCTGACCCGGCCCCCGGCTCGCGTCAGCGCGGCGGCGATGGCCCGGCCGATGCCGCGTCCTCCTCCCGTCACCAGCGCACGCTGTCCCTGCAGAGTCATGAGCGTTCGACCTCCGCCTGCGAATATATTTTAAGTCTCAATCAATTTGCAAGCGGCTCGGCTGGCGCTCGCCGGAAAGCGGTGGCTTCGCGCTGCAATGCAACGCAATAAACGACGATATTGCCACAATGCGCGCGAGGCAGGATTTCCGGAGCGGTCGCCGGAAAAGTCTCTTGAGCAATAAAACATTTCAGGTTTAAAATAATTTCTCAAGCCGGATCGACCCGGCTCCCCGATGGAGGCGTCGATGCGTATCGCGGTTGTGGGTGGAGGGCCGGCGGGGCTCTATTTCGCGCTGCTGATGAAGCGGGACTGGCCAGAGCTCACGGTCGATGTCTTCGAGCGCAACCAGCCGGACGACACGTTCGGTTTCGGCGTCGTCTTCTCCGATCAGACGCTCGACACCTTCAAGGCGGCGGATCGCGAGAGCTATGCCGCGATCCGCGACAACTTCGCCTATTGGGACGATATCGAGATCCACTTCAAGGGCGACACCTTCCGTGTGCCCGGCAACGGCTTCTGCGGCTGCTCGCGCCGCTCGCTGCTGATGCTGGTGCAGGCAAGGGCGCGCGAGCTTGGCGTCAACCTGCATTTCGGCGAGGAGATCGCCGATGTCGTGACGCTGAAACGCGATTACGACCTCGTCGTCGGCGCCGACGGCATCAACAGCCGCATCCGCGAGAACTGGCGCGAGCGCTTCCAGCCGCAGACCGATCTGCGCCCGAACCATTTCACCTGGATGGGCTCGACCCGCCCCTTCGACGCCTTCACCTTTTTCTTCAAGGAGACGGAGCACGGGCTCTTCATCGCTCATTGCTATCAGTACGAGGCCGGCCGCTCGACCTGGGTACTGGAAACCGACCCCGAAACCTTCGCGAAGGCCGGCTTGGGCGCGATGGACGAGGCGCAATCGGCCGCCTTCCTCGAAGGCGTGTTTGCCGATGAGTTGCAGGGCCACAAGCTCATCACCAACCGCTCGCTCTGGCGCAATTTCCCGATGATCCGCTGCCGCAACTGGGTGGTCGAGAACGTCGTTCTGATCGGCGATGCCAAGGCGACGGCGCATTTCTCGATCGGCTCCGGCACCAAGCTCGCGATGGAGGATGCCATCGCGCTGCACAAGGCGATGGGGCAGGCGAGGCTAGATGTGACGGCCGGCCTGAAGCTGTTCGAGACGCAGCGCCGCGAGGAGGTCGAGAAAACCCAGCATGCGGCCGACGTTTCGCTGGTCTGGTTCGAGGAACTGAAGCGCTTCTGGGATTTCGAGCCCCTGCGCTTCGCCTTCGGCCTGATGACCCGCTCGAAGGCGATCACCTACGACAATCTCGCTCTGCGCGCGCCGGAGATGGTCGAAGCCGTCGACAAGCTCGTCGCGGATGGGCTCGGCCCCCTGGCAAGGCGGCGCAAGGATGGGTCTCCGGTGCCACCGGCCTTCCAGCCCTTCAAGCTGCGCGAGATGCGGGTCGAGAACCGCATGACGCTCTCGCCGATGTGCCAATATTCGGCTGAGGACGGCCTGCCGGGCGACTGGCACTTGATGCATTACGGCTCGCGCGCCATCGGCGGGCCGGGGCTGGTCTTCACCGAGATGACCTGCGTCGCGCCTGACGCCCGCATCACGCCTGGCTGCACGGGCTTGTGGAACGACGAGCAGGAAGCCGCCTGGAAGCGGATCGTCGACTTCGTGCATGCGAACTCGGCCGCAAAGATCTGCCTTCAGCTCGGCCATGCCGGCCGCAAGGGCGCGACCAGGCTGATGTGGGAGGGCATGGACCGGCCACTGCCGGAGGGCGCCTGGCCGATCGTCTCGGCTTCGCCCTTGCCCTACTACCCGGAAAGCCAAGTGCCGCGCGAAATGACGCGCATCGACATGGACCGGGTAGTGGCCGAATTCGTCTCCGCCGCCGAGCGCGGGGAGCGGGCTGGCTTCGACATGCTGGAGCTGCACTGCGCCCATGGCTATCTGCTGGCGAGCTTCCTCTCGCCGCTGACCAACAGGCGTACCGACGAATATGGCGGCTCGGTCGAGAACCGTCTGCGCTTCCCGCTGGAAGTCTTCCGGGCGCTGCGCGAGGCCTGGCCGCGCGAGAAGCCGATGTCGGTCCGCATCTCCGCGACGGACTGGGCTGAGGGCGGCCTGTCCGCGGTGGATTCCGTTGCCATCGCCGAGGCTTTCGCAGCGGAAGGCTGCGACCTCGTCGATGTCTCGACCGGCCAGACAGCGAAGGAATCGCGCCCCGTCTATGGCCGTATGTTCCAGACGCCGTTCTCGGACCGCATCCGCAACGAGGCCGAGGTCGCGACCATGTGCGTCGGCAACATCACCTCCGCCGATCAGGTCAACACCATCATCGCCGCCGGCCGCGCCGATCTCGTCGCGCTCGGACGGCCACATCTGGCCGACCCGTCCTTCGTGCTGCGCGCCGCGGCCTGGTACGGCGTCGATGTCGATCAGCCGGTGCAGTACCAGCCCGGCAAGGATCAGCTCATGCGCAACACCCCGCGCGAGCGCCAGGACCTGGAAGAGCTGAAGCTCAAGGCCAAGCCCAGCCGCCACGCCGTGGCGAAGTAACGCGGCAGGCGACGGCCTACTTTCCTTCCGCCAGGCCCCTGCGTCCCGAGGGCGCGACGTCGGGGATGGTCGGCGCTGTCGGCTTGCGCTCGCCGAACGGATTGGCCGAGGGCGGATTGCGCCGCAGGCGGAAGGCGAGATAGACGCCGGCCCCCGCCGAAAGCAGGCCGAGATAGACCAGCATGCCCTGCGGTCCCATGACCTGCATGAAGGCCGTCGAGACTAGCGGGCCGATGGCCGAGCCTGTTGCCCAAAGGAAGAGGAGTTGCGCCGAGAGACCGAGCGCCCGCTCGCGGCCGAGCCGGAAATAGGCATGCGCCACGGCGACGGTGTAGATCGGCATGCTGCCGGCGCCGATCAGCGCGAAGAGCCCGAACAGCCAGAGCCGGCTGTGGGGCAGGGCGAACCAGAGCACGGCGCCGAGCGCCAGCGTGCACAGCACGACCGAGGCGGTGGCGCTCAGCATGATGATGCGGCTCTCGACCCGGTCGGCCAGCAGACCGAGCGGCCATTGCAGCACCAGCGCGCCGATCTGGATGCCGGCGGTGAGCAGGATCGCCCATTTCTGGTCCAACCCGATCAGGATGCCGTAGGCTGGCGCGACGTTCGAGAGCGCTCCGCCCATCAACCCGACATAGAGGCAGCCGATCACCGCAGCCGGCGCATACTGCCAGATGATGTTGAGTCGGACCGAGATGACCTCGCCCGATTCAGGCCCCTTGGCCTTCGTCATGCCGACCGGGATCAGCGCGAACGAGAAGAAGGCGCTGGCGATCAGGAAGATGTCGTTCGACTGCATCGAGACATAGCCGGTGCCGATCTGCGAGCCGATCAGGGCGAGCCGGTTGAGGATTTGGTACATGCCGAAGATACGGCCGCGCTGCCCGGCCTTGGCTTGTCCGCTGATCCAGCTCTCGATGCAGATGGCGTGGCCCGCGCCGGCGAAGCCCATGCCCAGCCGCGACAGGCCCCAGATGTCGATCGGGGTCAGGGCGAAGCTGAGCGTGAACGCCGCCTGCATCGCGGCGAAGACCGCGAAGGCCCGGATATGGCCGACGCGCCGGATGAAGGCTGGAATGACGAAGCAGCCGGCGAGGAAGCCGACCGAATAGGCCGAGCCGACGAGGCCGATCAGTAGCGGCGCCTTCTGCGCCAGCGCCATCTTGAGCGGGATGACCGTGTTCACGATCGTCGCGGCGATCTGCAGGATGAGCGCACCGCTGACGATCGCGCCGAGCGCAGCGACCGAGCTGGTTTTCGCCTCCGCCGGTGGTGTCACAGGGGGCGCGGCCTCGGGGGAGGCCGTGTCTGCGGGCTGCGGTCCTGTCGACATGTCCGATTCGGCAAAGCTGGGCGGGAAGAGCGCCCCCCTTTCGCGGGGAAAGATGGACTAATCAGGGCAGGCAAGCCAGCAAAAAACCTCTCCGGAGGGGCAGGCGGCGCGCGCCATGATAGCGCCGCCTTTGCGTGGCCTTTGGCGCCGCGCGGCCGGTCCTGCCGCGTCCTCGCGGATCGCGAAAAAAAGCTTGGCCGGGTTCACCGACGATTAACCAACGCAGCGCCTTATCGGATGAGAACGAAGTTTGGGTTCTCCCAGCATGGCCGGACGCATCGTCTCGTGCCGCGGCTCCTGTCGTGACAGGGGTTCGCGAAGCGCAGACGCGCGCCTGTCGGGGCAGGGCGTAGCGTAGGCGTGTCGAGAGTGCGGCAATGAGCTATGGCAGACATGCGCGGCGGGGCGGGGCGTCCCATCTGCGTCTTCGGCGTCGTCGCCGGCCTTTCGGCCGGACCCTGTTCTGGACGGCCGCGCTCTGCCTGGGCGCGATGACCGGCTTCAAGGTGCTCGACCATGTCGCGCCGCATGATCCCGATATCCAGGTCGCCGGCAACGCCGTAAAGCCTGCCGCCCGCCCCGTCGCGCCGCCCGCGTCCGAACGCCCGGCCGCCGGCGTGACCCCGCAGGCCTATAGCGGCCTGCTCGCTCCGGGCTTCTCCGGCGCCACCCCGTCCTCCCTGGCGCAGAACCGGCCGGTCGGCTCTGCGATGCGCCTGGCCTCGGTCCCCGAGGCGCTCGATCTTCCCGATTCCGAGCCTGTTCTGCCGTTGCCGTCGCAGGCGCCGGTGAGCCTGGCCGAGAAGGCCGGGCCTCAGCCCGCCTCCCGGCCGTCCGACCTGATCGCCTCGCTGCCACCTGAGCCGCCGTCCCAGGAGGTCGCGGCCGCGGCCCCCAGCATCGTGCCCATGCCGGTGCCGCGCCCGGCCGAGCTGGCGATGCCGCCGGCCGAGGCCCAGTCCCAACGCCTCGCGCAGCAGCCGGCTGCTCCGTCCCGCCGCAGCCGGGTCGCGTCCGCGACGCCCGCGCCGACGCCGGAGGACAACCGCAATTTCTTCCAGAAGCTGTTCGGTGTGCAGAAGCAGGAGCCAGCCGGCACGGCGCTCGCCTATGCCGCGCCGCAGGATGACATCGTCGATCGCGGCCGCATCACCCGCATGAGCCCGTCCGTCGGCACGCCGCCGCGTACGGCCGAGGCCGGAACGGCGATCTACGATATCGGCGCCAAGATGGTCTATCTGCCGAATGGCGAGCGTCTGGAGGCCCATTCCGGCCTCGGTGAGATGATGGACGATGTGCGTTATGCCCATGTCCGCATGAAGGGCGTCACCCCGCCGCACACCTACACGCTGACCGAGCGCGAGTCGCTGTTCCATGGCGTGCGTGCGATCCGCCTGAACCCCGTCGGCGGTTCCGGCGCGATCCATGGCCGCGCGGGCCTGCTCGCCCACACTTATCTGCTCGGCCCGCGTGGCGACTCGAACGGTTGCATCTCGTTCAAGGATTACGACCGCTTCCTGCAGGCCTTCCTGCGTGGTGAAGTGAAGCGTCTCGTCGTCGTCGCGAGCCTCTGAGGGCCGAGCCGGCGCCTCAGCCAGCGTCCCGGCCGCCCTTGGAGACGTGCAGCACGACGCCCGTGATCATCAGCACGCAGCCGAGGAAGAAGGGCGGGATGAACAGGCCGAGCGCCTCGGTATCCTCCCAGCGAAGGCGGAACCCCCTGCAGCCGGTCGGGATCATCCCGCAGGCGAAGGCGTTGAGCCAGACCCAGCCCGCGAAGGTGACCAGGCAGACGACGAGGCCGCTGCCCAGGAACAGCCAGCTGGCAAGTCGCATGGAGGCCTCCTGCGCGAAGCGCGGCGCCGTTAGCCGCGCGCGGCTTTCGGCGCCTTCTTCTCTGCCGTCTCTGCCTCGGCGGCCTTCTTGGCGGGAGCTTTCTTGGCAGGCGCCTTCTTCGCGGCCGCCTTCTTGGCCGGAGCCTTGGCCTTCGCGGCGCTGGCGGCCTTTGGCTTGCCCTTGGCGCCACCCTTTGTCGCCGCCTTGGCATTGACCAGCTCGATCGCCTGTTCGAGCGTCAGCGTGTCGGGCGATTGCGCCTTCGGCAGCGTCGCGAAGATCTTGCCCCAGGCGACATAGGGGCCGTAACGGCCGGCCTTGACCTCCAGCGCCCCGCCATCGGGGTGTTCGCCCAGCGCCCGGCCCGGAGTCGCCGCAGCCCGGCCGCCGCGACCGCCGCCGCTTTCCTTGGCGACGATCAGGTCGATGGCGCGGTTGGCGCCGAGCTCCAGCACGTCGTCGCCCTTGTCGATGTTGGCGTAGGTCCGGCCGTGCTGGACGTAAGGCCCATAGCGCCCGATGCCGACCAGGATCGGCTCGCCCGACTCGGGATGCTTCGCCACCTCGCGCGGTAGCGAGAGCAGGGCGAGCGCCTTTTCCAGCGTCACGCTGGCTGGCGTCATGCCCTTGGGCAGGCTGGAGCGCTTCGGCTTCTCGCCTTCTCCGAGCTGGATATAGGGGCCGAAGCGGCCGTCGCGCAGCGTCACTTCGAGCTGCGTTACCGGGTCGGTGCCGAGCACGCGCACGCCGGGCGTGCCCTGGCCGCCTTCCGCCGAGGCTTCGCCCTCGGCGGCGGGGATGGAGAGCGGGCGCGTATAGCGGCATTCCGGATAGTTCGAGCAGCCGACGAAGGCGCCGAACTTGCCGAGCTTGAGCGAGAGCGTGCCGTTGCCGCAGTTCGGGCAGACGCGTGGATCGGAGCCATCGGCCTTCGGCGGGAAGATATAGTCGCCCAGAATGCCGTTCAGCGCTTCCAGCACGTCGCCGACGCGCAGATCCTTGGTCTCGCCGATCGAAGCCGTGAACTCTTCCCAGAACTGGCGCAGCAGCGCTTTCCAGTCGATCTCGGCATTCGAGACCCGGTCGAGGTTTTCTTCGAGGTTCGCGGTGAAGTCGAACTCGACATAGCGCTTGAAGAAGCTTTCCAGGAAGGCCGTTACCAGCATGCCCTTGTCCTCGGGCACGAGGCGCTTCTTCTCGATACGGACATATTCGCGGTCGCGCAGGGTCGAGAGCGTCGCGGCATAGGTCGAGGGCCGGCCGATGCCGAGCTCTTCCATGCGCTTGACCAGGCTCGCTTCCGAGAAACGTGGCGGCGGCTCAGTGAAGTGCTGGTCGGCGGCGATGGCGCGCTTCTCCAGCTTGTCGCCCGCCTTCATTGCCGGCAGCTTCTTGGAGTCCTCGTCCTCCTCGTCGTCGCGGCTTTCCTGATAGAGCGTCAGGAACCCGTCGAAGAGCACGACCTGGCCCGAGGCGCGCAGCTCGAGATTGCGCGCGCCGACCCTGGCCGCGATGTCGACCGTGGTGCGCTCGAGCTCGGCGGATTCCATCTGGCTGGCGATGGTGCGCTTCCAGATCAGCTCGTAGAGCTTCGCCTGCTCCGGCTCGAGATGGCGTGCGACCATGGCCGGCAGCCGGCCGAGATCGGTCGGGCGGATGGCCTCGTGGGCCTCCTGCGCGTTCTTGGCCTTGACCGTGTATTTGCGCGGCACGTTCGGCACGTAGCGGTCGCCGAACTCCTTGCCGATGACGCGGCGCGCCGCCGCGATGGCCGAGCCGTCCATGTCGACGCCGTCGGTTCGCATATAGGTGATGAGGCCGACCGTCTCGCCGCCGATATCGACGCCCTCATAGAGCCGCTGCGCGAGCTGCATCGTGCGCGCGGGTGCCAGTCCCAGCTTGCGCGAGGCCTCCTGCTGCAGCGTCGAGGTCTGGAAGGGCGGGTAGGGGTGGCGCTTGACCGGCTTGGCCTCGACCTCCGCCACGGTGAAGAGCGCGGTTTCCAGCGCCTCCTTGAAGGCCTTGGCCTCCTCGGCATTGCCGATGTCGAGCCTTGCGATCTTCTTGCCGTCGGCGCCGACAAGGCGCGCCTCGAAGGTCTGGCCGGATGCGGTCGCGAGCGTCGCCACCAGCGACCAGTATTCGCGCGGCCGGAAGGCCTCGATCTCGCGTTCGCGGTCGCAGACGAGGCGCAGCGCCACCGACTGCACGCGGCCGGCCGAGCGGGCGCCCGGGAGCTTCCGCCACAGCACCGGCGAGAGGGTGAAGCCGACGAGATAGTCGAGCGCCCGGCGCGCCAGATAGGCGTCGACCAGCGCCTGGTCGATCTCGCGCGGCTCGGCGAGCGCCTTCTGCACGGCATCCTTGGTGACGGCGTTGAAGGTGACGCGCTCGTAGGGAATGTCTTTCAGCGCCTTCTTCTGCTTCAGCGCTTCGACGACATGCCAGGAGATCGCCTCGCCCTCGCGATCCGGGTCGGTGGCGAGGATCAGCTTCTCGGCGCCCTTCACGGCGCGGGCGATCTCGGCGACCTGCTTGGCGCCGCGGCCCTCGATCTCCCACTTCATCGCGAAGTCATGGTCGGGCTCGACCGAGCCGTCCTTGGCCGGCAGGTCGCGGATATGCCCGAACGAGGCGATGACCTCGTAGTCGGAGCCCAGATATTTGTTGATCGTCTTGGCCTTGGCCGGCGACTCGACGACGAGGAGCTTCATGATGTTCGTGTCTCGATGACAGCCCTGATCAGAGCGCGGACCCGGCCGTAGCGGACGGTTCCGCGACCCGCAAGACCGCTGCGGTTCGGAATTGCGCGCGAAATTGGTTCAGCGAAGGGGCCGTGTCAAACGGCGATTGCGCTTTGAGTGTCGCACGGGACCGTTTAGGGCCTTTCCCGGGCTTCAGCCATGACATGGGGAGGCGAGCGTGTCGTCGCAAGCACAGATCAGGCGCCTGACGGCGCTGGACATCCGCAGCCGCAAGGCGGCTGAGCCGATCGTATCGCTGACCGCCTATACGGCGCCGATGGCGGCGCTGGCCGATCGCCACTGCGATTTCCTGCTCGTCGGGGATTCGCTGGGCATGGTCGTGCACGGCCTCGACAGTACCGTGCCCGTCACCCTGGAGATGATGATCCTGCACGGGCAGGCGGTGATGCGTGGCTCGCGGCGGGCGCTCATCGTCATCGACATGCCCTTCGGCAGCTATGAGGAGAGCCCGCAGCAGGCTTTCCGCAACGCCGCCCGCATCATGCAGGAGACCGGCTGTGGCGCCGTGAAGCTCGAAGGCGGGCAGCGCATGGCCCGGACCATCCGTTTCCTGATCGAGCGCGGCATCCCGGTGATGGCGCATGTCGGGCTGACGCCGCAGGCGGTGAATGTCCTCGGCGGCTTCAAGGCGCAGGGGCGTGAGCGCGCCGAATGGCCGGCGATCATCGCCGATGCGGAGGCGGTGGCCGAGGCCGGCGCCTTCGCCGTGGTGCTGGAGGCGGTGGCCGAGCCTCTCGCGGTCGAGATCACCGCCAAGCTCGCGATCCCGACCATCGGCATCGGCGCCTCGGCGGCCTGCGACGGCCAGGTGCTTGTGCTCGACGACATGCTCGGCCTGACCGGGCGCGTGCCGAAATTCGTCCGGTTGTTCGGCAATCTCGCGGAGGATGTCGACAGGGCGGTGGCGGACTATGCCGCGGAAGTCCGGGCCCGGCGCTTTCCGGGGCCGGAGCATGTCTATGCGGTGAAGGAGAGCTGAGACCCGCTCAGCTCTGCGCCGCCAGAAGCCGGTCGATGAAGCCTTCGGTCGAGGCGCCGTTGATCCAGCGCAGCACGGCCACGATGTCGCGCTCAGGCTCGACCCAGATCACGTTGCTGCCGGCGCCGAGCGCCGAGAAGGCGGTCTGGGGCAAGCCCGGCCGCGCCGCCGGGCCGCGCGCCAGCCACCAGAGATAGCCGTAGTTGCCGAGCGTGGGGGAGGGCGTCAGCGAGCGTTCGATCCAGTCGCGGGAGACGAGCTGCCGGCCGTTCCATGCGCCCTTGCGCCCAATCAGCAGGCCGAAGCGGGCATGGTCGCGCGCGCCGATGAAGAGCCCGCCGCCCCAATGCCCGCCGCCGGGCACGGCCTGGATGCGCTTTCCGTCGATCTGGACGAAGGACGAGCTGTAGCCTTCCCAGCGCCAGTCGAGTGAGGCGCCGATCGGGTCCATGATCCGCTCGCGCAGCACCTCCGGCAGCGGCCGGCGAAAAAGCTGGAGCAGGGCGTAGGACAAGACGTTCACGCGCACGTCGTTGTACTCGTAGAAGGAGCCCGGCTCCTTCAGTTCGCGGCGCTGGCCCTTGCGGCTGTTGTCGGCGCCGGGGCCGATCTGGCGGTTATGGTCGACCTGGTCGGACTTGCCGAACAGCTGGCCCTGCCACTCGCTCGACTGCTGCAGCAGGTGCCGCCAGGTGATCTTGCCGTTATGCGGCCCGGCGAAGGCCGGATCGTCGACGCTCTGGCCCACCGGCTCCTCGACATCGCGGATCAGCCCGTCGCCGAAGGCGACGCCGGCGAGCACCGAGAGATAGCTCTTGGCGATCGAGAAGGTCATGTCGGTGCGGGTGGTGTCGCCCCATTCGGCGACGATGCGCCCGTCCTTCAGGATGAGCCCGGCCGGTCCGCCACGCTCGCGCACCGGCCCGACGATCTCGGTCCAGGGGCCGGTCTCGTTCCACTCGACATTCCCGACATAGCTGCCGTCCGGGTAGTAGAGGCTGCGCGGCCAGGGGCTCTCATTGGCCTGCGCGAAGGCGACGGCCTCGCCGAGCCGGGCAACGTCGAAGCCGGCCTCGGTCGCCTCGATGGTCTGCCAGGCGCCCCCATGCGGGGCGGGGCTATGGGCGCGGACTTGGGCTTGGGACGAACCGGACACGCTGTGATCCTTTCGAGGCAGGCAGATAGCCGGTTTCGCCGAAAGCGCCCGATGGCGCAAGGAAGCCATGCCTTCCTGCGAGCGGAGCGGGGCCGTTATGCCGGCGCTGCGGTTCAAAATAGATGTATATGCAATTATTGTCTTTGCATCGAAGAGGGTGCCATGGCTTCCGATAGCGCAAAGGACATGATCGGCCGCACGATCGCGCGCGCCGGCCGTTTATGGAGGAGGGCGGTCGATGTCAGGTTGCAGGCCTATGGCCTGACCGAGGCGACCTGGCTGCCGCTGCTGCATCTGTCGCGCGCGGCCGAGCCGATGCGCCAGAAGGACCTCGCGGCCTCCCTCAACCTCGACAGTTCCACCGTTGCCCGCCTGCTCGACAGCCTGCAGGCCGCCGCACTGATCGAGCGCCGCGAGGACGAGGCGGACCGTCGGGCCAAGACGATCCATTTGACCGCGGAGGCGGAAACGCTCGTCGCGCAGGTCGAGGCGATCTCGCGCGAGGTCCGGCTTGCCGCGATCCATGACATTCCCGATGAGGATATCGAGCGCACGGCAGCGGTCCTGGAGCGGATCTGCGCGGTGCTCGCCACTCTCCCCGAAAGAGAAGTTACATGACGACGACGACCGATGCACCTCAGCTGCGAGCTGCGCTGGTGCGGCCCGCGCCGCTTTGGCTGCTGGCGCTGATCACCTTCAGCGGCACGCTCGCCATGCATGTCTTCGTGCCGGCGTTGCCGCTGGCTGCGCGCGATCTCGGCGCGAGCGCCGGCTCGCTCCAGCTCACGATCAGCTTCTACATCCTCGGGCTCGCCTTCGGGCAGCTCTTCTACGGGCCGATCTCTGACCGCTTCGGCCGCCGCCCGGTCCTCATGGTCGGGCTGACGCTCTATACCCTCACCAGCATCGCCGCCGCTCTGACGCCGAGCGCGGAAGCGCTGATCGCCACCCGGCTCCTGCAGGCGCTGGGCGGCTGTGCCGGGCTCGTCCTCGGCCGCGCGATCGTGCGCGACGGCTCGGGCATGGCCGATTCGACCCGGCGGCTCGCGACGATGAACCTGATCGTCATCCTCGGGCCGGGCGTCGCGCCACTGATCGGCACCGCCGTTTCGGAAACACTCGGCTGGCGCGCGATCTTCATCGGGCTTGCGGCGATGGGCATCGCCAACCTGCTGCTGACCTGGCGGGTGCTGCCGGAGACGGCGCGCCCGGGCGCCGGTGTCGATTTCCGCTCGGTGCTGAGCGGTTATCGGCGCCTGCTGCGCTCACCGGTCTTCCTCGGCTACGCCGTCGGCGGCGGCCTCGCCACCACGCCGATGTATGCCTTCATCAGCGCCGCACCCTTCATCTTCACCACCGAGCTCGGCCGGCCTGCTCACGAGGTCGGCACCTATCTCGCCTTCGTCGTGGCCGGCGTCTGGCTCGGCAATCTCGGCTCCAGCCGCCTTGTCGGCCGTGTCCGCGTCGGCAAGCTCCTCACGGGTGGCAGCGCGATCAGCCTGCTCGGCGCGCTGACCCTGCTGGTCAGTGCCGCGTCCGGCCATCTGAGCATCGCCACGGTCCTCGCCGGCGCCACGCTCTTCACCTTCGGGGCAGGCGTCGCCAGTGCCCCGGCGCTTGCCGAGGCGATGAGCGTCGATCCGCACCTGGCGGGCTCGGCCTCGGGTTTCTATGGCTTCATCCAGATGGCGATCGGAGCCTTCGCGACCTCGCTGTCAGGGTTGGGTGGCACTCCGGCGCTCGCATCCGGCCTCGTGCTGACCGCCGCGGCGCTCGGCGCCCAGCTCTGCTTCGCGCTCGCGCTGCGTGCGAGCCGGCTCGCCGCCGTCCAGCATCTCGCGACACTGCCGGAGGTGTGAGGCCCGGCGCGCGGTTTCGTGATGTCCGAGCCTTGCGCCCCGCCCGACTCGGGCCTATGAACCCGGCTTCAAATGACATCGCCAGCGCCGCTCTACCCGCACCGTCACCTGCTCGGCATCGAGGGGTTGTCCCATCTCGACATCGAGGCGCTGTTGGATCGGGCGGAGGACTATGTCGCGCTCTCGCGGCAGGTCGAGAAGAAGGCGGCGACGCTGCGCGGCCGCACCCAGATCAACCTGTTCTTCGAGCCTTCCACCCGCACCCAGGCCTCCTTCGAGCTCGCGGGCAAGCGCCTCGGCGCCGACGTCATGAACATGTCGGTTGCCTCCTCCTCGGTGAAGAAGGGCGAAACGCTGATCGACACCGCCGCGACGCTGAACGCGATGCGGCCCGACATCATCGTCGTGCGCCATCATGCCGCCGGCGCGGTCAACCTGCTCGCCCGCAAGGTGAGCTGCTCGGTGGTGAATGCCGGCGACGGTGCCCATGAGCACCCGACGCAGGCCCTTCTCGACGCGCTGACGATCCGCCGCAACAAGGGCCGCATCCAGGGACTGACGGTGGCGATCTGCGGCGACATCCTGCATTCGCGCGTCGCCCGCTCCAACATCATCCTGCTCAACGCGCTCGGCGCCAAGGTTCGCCTGATCGCGCCCTCGACGCTGATGCCGCCCGGCATCGAGCGCATGGGGGTCGAGCTCTTCACCGACATGAACAAAGGGCTGGAAGGTGCTGACATCGTGATGATGCTGCGCCTCCAGCTCGAACGCATGCATGGCGCCTTCGTGCCGTCCTCGAAGGAGTATTTCCGCTATTACGGTCTCGACCGCGAGAAGCTGGAGCGCGCCGCGCCCGACGCGCTGGTGATGCATCCCGGGCCGATGAACCGCGGCGTCGAGATTTCCTCGGAGGTTGCCGACGGCGCCCAATCCCTGATCCGCGAGCAGGTCGAGATGGGCGTCGCGGTTCGCATGGCGGTGCTGGACGCGCTCGCGCAGCACCTGCCGAATGTCTGAGGTCGATGGCGGCCCCGCGCCTCTGGTGGCTGGGAGCGTTGCGACGGGCGCGGTTCGTCTTCGTGGGGCTCTATCTCGTCGTGGCGGGCGGCTATCTTTGGGCCGATCCGCATGCCGGCTGGACCTGGTTCATCGTCCTGGCCGGCGGGTTGCTCTGCTGTCTGCTCTGGTGGCTCGTCGCCCGCTGGAGCTTCGTCTTCACGCGCCGCCCGGATGCTGACAGGGGCAATGGAACAGGTCATGGCTGAAACGCAGGATATCGCGATCATCAACGCCCGCCTGGTCGACCCCGCGACGGGGCGCGAGGGTGCGGGCGCGGTCCTGCTGCGCGATGGTGTCATCGCCGGCGTGGAATGGGGCGCAGCGCCCGCGACGGGCGAGGGTGTCCATCGCATCGACGCCAAGGGGCGGGTGCTCGCGCCGGGCCTGATCGATCTGCGCGCCTTCCTCGGCGAGCCCGGGGCGGAATTCCGCGAGACGCTCGGCACCGGCTCGCATGCCGCCGCGGCCGGCGGTGTCACCACCATCGTCTGCCGGCCCGATACCGACCCGCCAATCGACGACCCGGCCATCATCGACTTCCTCAAGCGCCGCGCCCGCGACAAGGCGATCGTCAACGTGCTGCCTTCGGCGGCCCTGACCAAGGGACTGGAAGGCAGGGAGATCACCGAATTCGGCCTGCTGCTCGAGGCTGGCGCGGTCGCCTTCGGCGATGGGGCGCGGGCATTGCGCAACCCGCAGGTGATGCGCCGTGCCATGATCTATGCCGGCAATTTCGACGCCCTCATCATGAACCATGTCGAGGACCCCGAGCTGCGCGGCTCGGGTGTGATGAACGAGGGCGAGTTCGCCAGCCGTAAGGGCCTGCCGGGTATCCCGCCCGAGGCCGAGACGGTGATGCTGGAGCGCGACCTGCGCCTCGCCCGCGCCACCGGTGCGCGCTACCACGCCGCGATGATCTCCTGCGCCGAATCGGTCGAGCTCATCCGCCGGGCCAAGCAGGACGGCGTCCGTGTCAGTTGCGGCGTCTCGATCAACAACCTGACCCTCAACGAGAACGACGTCGGCGATTACCGTACCTTCTGCAAGGTCTCGCCGCCGCTGCGCACCGAGGATGAGCGCCTTGCGATCGTCGCGGGCCTGGCCGAAGGCATGATCGATGTCATCGTTTCCGACCATGACCCGCAGGACGTCGAGACCAAGCGCCAGCCCTTCGCCGAGGCCGCCGACGGCGCGCTCGGCATCGAGACGATGCTGCCGGCGGCGCTGCGGCTGGTGCAGTCCGGTCAGATCGAGCTGCCGCAATTGCTGGCGGCGCTGTCGAGCAAGCCGGCGGGCTTGCTCGGACTCGGCAGCGGCCGGCTCGCGCCGGGCGCCCCGGCCGACCTGATCCTGCTCGATCCCGACGCGCCCTTCGTCGTCGACAAGCGCAAGCTGAAATCCCGCGCCAAGAACTCGCCCTTCGACGAGGCTCGCCTGCAGGGCATCGTCCAGACGACCTTCGTCGGTGGGCGGGTGGTCTATGAAGCCGAACTTGGCTAGCTTGAGACGGGGATAGGCTTTGGAAGGGGCGGCATGAGCGAGATTATGAACTGGAGCCTATCCGGCTCCGCGACGCTGATCGCCCTCGTCGTCGGCTATCTCTTCGGCTCCATCCCCTTCGGCATCATCCTGACGAAGCTCGCCGGCGGCCCGGACCTGCGTAGCATCGGCTCCGGCAATATCGGCGCGACCAACGTCCTGCGCACCGGCAACAAGAAGCTCGCCGCCGCCACGCTCGTCGGCGACATGCTGAAGGGTACGGTAGCCGTGTTGGTCGCCTGGCACTGGCTCGGCGGGCCGCAGGCGGCGCTCGTCGCAGCGGTTGGCGCCTTTCTCGGCCATCTCTTTCCGGTCTGGATCGGTTTCAAGGGGGGCAAGGGCGTCGCGACCTATCTCGGCGTGCTGATCGGCCTCAATGGCTGGATTGCGCTTGCCTTTGCCGCGATCTGGCTCGCGGTGGCGTATCTCTCGCGCTATTCCTCGCTCTCGGCTCTGACGGCCAGCGTGTTGACGCCGCTCCTGCTCTGGTTCGTCGCCGGGATGCATCAGGCCGCGCTCGTCATGGCCATCCTCACGCTGCTGCTCTGGATCATGCATCGGACGAATATTTCCCGCCTGCTGGCGGGGAATGAAGGCCGGATCGGCCAGAAGGGCTGAACGGCATGGCAGCTGGCATCGTCCTTTCCGATCGCCAGCGCCTCGATTGGTTGAGGCTGATCCGCAGTGACGGCATCGGCCCGCGCAGTTTCCGTTCCCTGACGAACCGCTTCGGCGGTGCCGGCCCGGCGTTGGAGGCCTTACCCGACCTTGCCAGGCAGGCCGGGCGCGACATCCGCATCTGCCCGCCCGCCGAGGCCGAGCGGGAGATGATCGGGCTCATCCGCCTCGGCGGCCGCTTCATCGCGCTGGGCGAGGCCGATTACCCGCGGCCGCTCCAGGCCATCGATTCAGCCCCGCCGCTGCTGGCACTCATGGGGAGCGCAACGGTTCTGTGCCAGCCCGCCGTGGCGATGGTCGGTTCGCGCAACGCATCGGCTGCCGGGCTTACGCTGACCCGCCGGTTGGCGCGCGAGATCGGGGAGGCGGGCTTCACCATCGTCTCCGGCCTCGCCCGCGGCATCGATACGGCCGCCCATGAGGCGAGCCGTCCGACCGGGACCGTCGCCGTGCTGGCCGGTGGACTCGATCGAATCTACCCGCAACAGAATCGCGCCCTCGCCGAGCGCATCGCCGCCGAGGGCGCGCTCGTCAGCGAGATGCCGCTCGGCTGGGAGCCGCGTGGGCGCGACTTTCCACGGCGTAACCGCATCGTCTCGGGGCTGGCGCTCGGCACCCTTGTGGTCGAGGCGGCGCGCCGCTCCGGCTCGCTCATCACGGCGCGTTTCGCCAATGAGCAAGGCCGGCAGGTCTTCGCCGTTCCGGGCTCGCCTCTCGATCCGCGCGCGGAGGGCGGCAATCACCTGATCCGCGAAGGGGCGACGCTCTGCGCCGCGGCGGAACATGTCGTCGAGGCGCTGCAGCCGATGGTCGGGCGGCCAAGCGATCTTTTCCACGCCTCGGGTGCACTACGCGAGGAAGGCACCCAGGACAGCGACGATCCGCTCTGGGAGGAGCTCGATCTGCCCGATGTCGCAAGGCCGCCTCTCGCAGAGGCGGAGCGGTCCGAGCCCGATGGCTTCGGGCCGTCGTCGTTTTCGTCGCTGGCGGCCGGATCGGTTGGGGAGGGCGATATCGGTCCCCATCTGCTCGGGCTGCTGAGCCCCACGCCCATCGCGCTCGACGACCTGGTCAGGGCAAGCGGTCACTCGGCGCGGGAGGTCGGGCGCGTCCTGCTCGAGCTGGAGCTCGCCGGCGCGGTGCTGCGCCATCCCGGCGGCGGGCTGTCGCGCGCGAGCCTCTGAGGCCTGCTTTTCCCGAGCTTGCCGTCGCCGCTGCCGCCGATCAGGTGGCGAGCTTGCGCTCGGCGATGATCTCGATCTGCGCCGAGGCCTCGATCCGGGCCATTTCGAGGAAGTAGGACAGGGTATCCAGCTTGGCGCTGCGGGCCATCACGCGCAGTTCGGCGGCCATGCCTTCGATGAAGGTCGCGACCTCGAAGGGCGACAGCGGCTGCTCCGGCAGCGCGGCTTGCCGCTCGGTATTGTCATAGGGGAGAATCTTCTTGGCCGAGGACATCGCAGGCAGGCTCCCTCATGCGCTCGCAGGCCAGTCTTCCGGTCTTCCCGGCCTCAAGCCGACGATACAATCATAAGGTGCATGTCTTAAAAATTTCAAGTTTTTGTATACTAAGCCGAGTCGTTTTCCGTTGCACGAGAAAGGTCCGGCCAACGGCAGGCTGCCCTACCCGAGGAGGAAGACTGCCACCGGCAGGGTGGCGAGGGCGAGCACGGTCTGCAAGGTGGTGATCTCCGCCATCAGTGGCGCATCGCCGCCGAGATCGCGAGCCAGGAAATAGGCGGATGTCGCGGTCGGTACCGCTGCGGCGATGACCGTCATCGTCAGCGCCGGGCCGCTGACGCCGAGTTGCCGGGCGAAGAGCCAGCCCAGCAGCGGCATCGCCACGAGCTTCAGCACGACGGCTGCGCCATGGGCGAGGTTCGGCCGGGCCAGCCGCTTCAGGTCGAGGCCCGCCCCGACCACGAGCAGGCCGATGCCGAGCGAAGCCCGCCCGAGCACGTCGAGATAGCCGATGAAGGCCGTCGGCAGGGCCCATTGCAGCGGGTTGAGCGCCAGCCCCAGCAGGGACGACCACATGAAGGGGTTGTAGAGGATCGAGCGCACGGTCGCGCCTGCGCTCATCGGCTTGCCGTTGGCGTAGCGCGCCAGCACCAGGACGCAGATCACGTTCAGCAGCGGAATCATCGCGGCGACCGCGATCGCCATCAGTGTCGTGCCGGCGCGCCCCTGCAGGCCGGCGGCCAGCGCCAGCGCGACGAAGGTGTTCCAGCGCACCGCGCCCTGGAAGACCGAGGTGAAGGCGGGGCCGTCGACGCCGGCGCGTGCCAGCATCGGGCGAATCAGCAGCAGGAAGGCCGAGACGCTGAGGATCGCGAGGACGAGGCTCAGGCCCATGTTCAGCACAGGGAGGTTGCCGAGATTGGCCGTCGCCAGCGTCTGGATGACGATCGCCGGGAACAGCACCTGGTAGGTCAGCCGCTCGATGCCGAGCCAATGAGCGGGTGGAATGACCTCGCGGGTCTTCAGGAAACAGCCCGTGGCGATGACGAGAAAGACGGCGATCAGGCTGTCGAGCATGGGATTCCGGAAGCGCAGGCGATCGGGCCGGGGGAACAACGGCTGCGGTCGGCCGTTGTGGAGTCGGATAAAATCCGGCCTGTCCCTCTCATGAGGAGCCGGCCGGGGCAAGGGCGCTTCCGTCCGGTCGCATCTGCCTCTGCCGCAATGCCGCCGCGATTGGTTCAGGTGCCGTTCAAGCGAAACGGGGCAGGGTATCCGCAAGATTCGGGCGTCGCCCCGGGAAAGGAGATGTCGCCATGATGTCTTTGAGGAAGAAATGGATTGTCGCTCTCACCGCCGCCAGTGTCGCCGCGGGCAGCGTGGCGGTGCCGGCCATGGCGCAGGAGCGCCGTTCCTTCGACCCCGCCAAGCTCGACAAGGCTCAGGCGGAATATAGCCAGTACCGTTATCGCGGCTATCGCGGCGGTTATTACCATGGTGGCTGGCGTGGTCCGTCGCGCGGTGGCGCGATCGCGGCCGGCATCGGCCTCGGCATTCTCGGCGCGGCTGCGGCTGCGGCAAGCGCCCGGTCCTATGACCCCTATTACGATGGCGGCTACTACTATGCGCCGCCGGCGCCGGTCTATGTGGCGCCGCGTTATGCGCCCTACGGCTATTACTCGGCGCCCTACGACTTCCGCGACGATCGCTACCGCTGAGATCGCCGCGTAGGCTCTGATATCGATATTCGACCGGCCCGCGCCCCCGGCGCGGGCCGTGTGCGATGGGGCGGGCTTTTAAGGATTTCCGGCGTCTCTTCGTCGGACAAGCCATTCCTGGAAGGTTGGGGACACCACCGAAATGACGATGATTCGATCCGCGTTGCTGGCTGGCCTGGGTCTGGGCCTGGCGAGCCTGACCGTGGTGCAGCCGGCCTCCGCCCAGTACTATGGCGGCGGCTATGAGCGGCGGTCCGATGACGATGGCTATGGCCGCCGGCGCTATGAGCGCGACGACCGCCGCGATTTCGAGCGCCGCGACAGCTATCGCCGCGACTATGGTCGCCGCGACGGCTTTGGCGACGATCGCCGCCGGCGCGAGGGCTATGGCTACCGCCAGCCCAACCCGATGGCCGGGATGAGCATCGAGGACCAGAAGCGCGCCATCAAGAACGAGCGCAAGGCGCAGAAGAAGGCCTTCAAGCAAGGCATCTTCACCCGCTGAGCCAGTTCTGCCGCGAAGCGGAGAATTCCGAGGCCGCCTGCCACCCGGCAGGCGGCCTTCGCTTATTCGTAGTCGTCTTCCTCGTCCTCCTCGGGCACGGCGAGGCGCAGCAACCGGTCCAGCGCGCCCTGGAGGATGTAGGCCGCCGCCATCTTGTCGACCACGGCGGCGCGCTTGGCCCGCGAGGCATCGGCATCGAGCAGGGTGCGGGTCACGGCCAGCGTCGACATGCGCTCGTCCCAGAACACGATCGGCAGGTCGCTCAGCGGCGACAGGTTGCGCACGAAGGCGCGGGTCGACTGCACGCGCGGCCCTTCGCTTCCGTCCATGTTGAGCGGCAGGCCGATCACCAGCCCGGCGACTCCGTGCTTCTCCGCGATCTTGAGCAGGGCAGCGGCGTCGACCCCGAACTTGATGCGCTGGATCGTCTCCAGCGGCGTCGCGATGCGGCGCTCGACATCTGACAGAGCGAGCCCGATCGTCTTGGTGCCGAGGTCGAGCCCCAGCAGCCGGGCATGGGCCGGCAGGTCCAGGAAGCTTTCGAGCGGGACGATGGCGCTGGTCATCCCAGCGCGGTACCACGCCCGGCCAGCGCTTGCGAGCGGTTGCTATGGGAGGCGCGGGCGTTGCGTGGCGGGAATGGCCGTTGCCGCGCCGATATCGGGCCGGAGCCGTCGCCTCCGGCCGCCGATCCCTCTATCGTTCGCGCCTCCAGCGGCATCGCCGCGCTTAACGGAGATCCTCGGCGTGCCGGCTCTGATCTCGCTGCAAGTTCCCGACAGGGCCCTGCTCGGCCCCTATCAGGTGGCGCTGCGCGACGGCTGGTCGCCGAACACGACCCGCAACGTCGCGCCCGAGCAGCTTGCGGCCATCGCGGCCGATGCCGACGCCTTCCTGGCCGAGATCCGGGGCGGCCCGGGCCGCATCCGCCTGCCGGATGGCCGGGAAGTCGACCGCATTCCCGGGCCGACGCGCTGGATCTTCGCGGAGGACCGGCCGGAGCGGCCCTTCGTCGGCTCGATCAACCTGCGCTGGCAGGAGGATGCGCAGGGCCGGCCCATGTTGGCGCTGCCCGAGCACGTGCTGGGCCATATCGGTTATTCGATCCTCCCGGCCTTCGCCGGCCACGGCTATGCCAGCGCCGCGCTCGCCGCCATGCTGGGCGTCGCGCGCGAAGCCGGGCTGCCGGAGATCAGCATCACCTGCGACGAGACCAACCACGCCTCGCGCCGGATCATCGAGAAGAATGGCGGCCGGCTGATCGAGACCTTCGTCATGCCGCTCTATGGTCCGGAGCCACATCTGCGCTTCATCCTCAGCACAGCGCCGTGACCGCTTCGCCGAAGGCGGGCACGCCCGGCCGATGATAAATCGATGGATGAAGCTGTGAGCGGAAGCGATTCCGCTCATTGACGATTCGGGTGCGGTCGCTCCGTCCGGATTGCGCGGATCACCGATGCGCGTGGATCCTTACACCAGCGCGAACCGGTCGACATCGACCAGCCCCTTGTCGGTGATCTTGAGGTGCGGGATCACCGGCAGTGTGAGGAAGGCGACCTGCAGGAAGGGCTCGGCCAGCACGACGCCGAGTGCCTTCGCCGCCGCGCGCAAGCCCTCCAGATCGTGCCGCACCGCCTCGAAGGGCTGTTCGCTCATCAGCCCCGCGACCGGCAGCGCCAGTTCGGCCGTGACCTTGCCGCCATCGGCGACCGCGAAGCCGCCGCCTGTCTCGATCAGCCTGTTCGCCGCGGCTGCCATCGACGCTTCGTCCACGCCGACGACGCAGAGATTGTGGCTGTCATGCCCGACCGAGGAGGCGATGGCGCCATGCTTCATGCCGAAGCCGTGGACGAAGCCGGTGGCGATGCCACCGCTCCGGCCATGCCGCTCGATCACCGTGACCTTGACCGCGTCCTGCGCCAGATCGGGCAGGGCCTGGCCGTCGCGCGCCGGCAGCTTCATCGAAAGATGCTCGGTGATGATCCGCCCCGGCACGACGCCGATCACCGGCGTCTCGCCCTCACGCGCCTTCACATGGAAATCCTCCGGCGTGACGGGCTGGCACCTCACGCTGCCATGCCCGACCGCCGGAACCTCGGTTCGGCCCTCGAACAGGGCCTCTTCCACCAGCCGACCGCCAGTGAGGACCCGGCGCACCGCGCAGGTGGCCAGATCCTCGACCAGCACGATATCGGCACGCTTGCCCGGCCCGATGAAGCCGCGATCGAAAAGGCCGAAATTGCGCGCCGCCGAGAGCGAGGCGATGCGGTAGGTGGCAAGCACATCCGCGCCGTTCGCGATGGCGGTGCGGATCATGTAGTCGAGATGGCCTTCCTCGCCGATGTCGAGCGGGTTGCGGTCATCGGTGCAGAAGGCGAGGAACGGCGAAGCGTCGCGCGAGATCAGCGGGATCAGCGCGTGCAGGTCCTTCGAGACCGAGCCTTCGCGGATCAGCACCGCCATGCCTTTGCTGAGTTTTTCGCGGGCCTCCTCGGCGGTGGTGGTCTCGTGGTCGGTGCGGATGCCGGCGGCAAGATAGGCATTGAGATCCTTGCCCCGCACCAGCGGCGCGTGGCCGTCGATATGGCGATGCGAGAAGGCCTCGAGCTTGGCGAGGCAGCCGGGATCGCGGTTGATCACGCCGGGGAAATTCATGAACTCGGCGAGCCCGATGACCTTGGGATGATCCATCATCGGGGTCAGGTCGCCGGCTTCGAGCTGGGCACCGGCTGTTTCGAGATGCGTCGCCGGCACGCAGCTCGACAGGTTGACGCGCAGATCCATCCGCATCGCCTCGGCTGAGGCGAGGAAGTAGCGAATGCCCTCGGCGCCGAGCACGTTCGAGATCTCGTGCGGGTCGCAGATCGCCGTGGTGACGCCATGGGGCAGCACGCAGCGCTCGAACTCGAGCGGCGTCACCAGCGAGGATTCGATGTGCAGATGGGTGTCGATGAAGCCGGGCACGGCGATGAGGCCGGTCGCGTCGATCACCCGCTTGCCTTCGTAGGACCCATAGGTCCCGACGATGGTGTCGCCGCAGATGGCGATGTCGCTCTCGACGAGGGCTCCGGTGACGAGGTCGAGGAGCCGCGCGCCCTTGATGACGAGATCGGCCGGCTCGTCGCCATGGCCCTGCGCGATCCGGCGGGCGAGCGTGGCAGCGTCGGTCATGGGAGAAGTCCGTTCTGTGGTCATGGGTACAAGCCTGCATGGCTTGGCCCGCATTGTCGACTTGGTCGCTCCGGCGGATCGGCCTAGATAGAGGCCGGAAACTGGAAAGCCTGGAGTCCCCCGCATGAAGCTCACCTGGTACGGCCATTCCGCCTTCCGCGTCGACATCGATGGCGCCGCCATCCTGATCGATCCGTTCTTCACCGGGAATCCGGCCTTCGAGGGCGATCCGGCCGAGGTCACGAAGGGCGTGAACTACATCGTCGTCACCCATGGCCATGGCGACCATGTCGGCGACACGCTCGACATCGCCGAGAAGCTCGGTGCGACCGTGATCACCAATTACGACCTCGCCATGCATCTCGCCTCGAAGGGGCTGAAGAAGTTCCAGCCGATGAACACCGGCGGCACGGTCGATCTCGGGCCGTTCAGCGTCACGCTCACCCGCGCCGATCATTCTGCCGGCATGGGCGAGGGCGGCGTCAACGTGCCGGTTGGCAGCCCCAATGGCGCGATCATCAAGGCGAAGGGCGAGAAGACGCTCTGGCACATGGGCGATACCGACATCTTCTCGGACATGGCGCTCCTCAGCGAGATCCATGGCGTCGAGGCCTGCATCTGTCCGATCGGCGACCGCTTCACCATGGGCGGCAAGGTCGCGGCGCTGGCCATGACGCGCTTCGTCAAGCCGAAGGTCGCGATCCCGAGCCATTACGGCTCCTTCCCGATCATCGACCAGAATGCCGACGCCTTCCTCGCCGGCATGAAGGGCAGCGGCATCGAGGTCATCGTGCCGAAGAAGGGCGAGGCCTTCGCGATCTGAGCCGATAATCCGGCTCATCGCTCAATGCTGATTTACGTCTGGGCGTTCGCCGCGCTATAGCGCGGCGAACCGTTTTCCGGCGCGCGAGCCGCGCCTCATGCAGGAGTCCGCCATGTCGGTCGATCTCGCCACCGTCAAACGCGTCGCGCATCTCGCGCGCATCGCCGTTCCGGAGGCCGATCTGCCCAAGCTGCAAGGTGAGCTCAACGCCATCCTCGGCTTCGTCGAGCAGCTCAACGAGGTGAACGTGGACGGCGTCGAGCCGATGACCTCGGTGACGCCGATGGCGATGAAGCAGCGCGAGGACGTGGTCACCGACGGCGAGATCGCCGACGAGATCGTCGCCAACGCCCCGGCCTCCGAAGACGATTACTTCATGGTGCCGAAGGTGATCGAGTGAGCGGCCGCTAGCCGCTTCTTCGATCGTCCCGGAGGCGCGAAGCGCGATCCGGGTCTTTGTGACCAGATAACTCCGGAATTTTCCCGTGACCGATCTCACCCGCCTGACGCTGACCGAGGCCCGCGACGGCCTCAAGGCCAAGACCTTCTCCGCCACCGAACTGACGAAGGCCCATATCGCCGCCGTCGAGAAGGGCCGCGCCCTCAACGCCTATGTGCTCGAGACACCCGAGCATGCCCTGAAGCAGGCCGCCGCCTCCGACGAGAAGCTGGCGAAGGGCGAGGCCCGCCCGCTCGAAGGTCTGCCGCTCGGCATCAAGGACCTCTTCGCCACGCAGGGCGTGCGCACCACCGCCTGCTCGAAAATCCTTGGCAATTTCGTGCCGCCCTACGAGTCGACCGTGACGAGCCAGCTCTGGCGCGACGGCGCGGTCATGCTCGGGAAGCTCAACAACGACGAGTTCGCCATGGGCTCGTCCAACGAGACCAGCGCTTTCGGAAACGTCGTCAACCCCTGGCGCCGCAAGGGCTCCAATGTCGGCTCCGGTGCCGATGGCGCCGTCGAGGGCAACCATCTTGTGCCGGGCGGCTCCTCGGGCGGTTCGGCCGCGGCCGTCGCCGCGGACCTCTGCCTCGCCGCGACTGCGACCGACACCGGCGGCTCGATCCGCCAGCCCGCCGCCTTCACCGGCACCGTCGGCATCAAGCCGACCTATGGCCGCTGCTCGCGCTGGGGCACCGTCGCCTTCGCCTCATCGCTCGACCAGGCCGGGCCTATCGCCAAGACGGTGCGCGACGCCGCGGTGATGCTGCGCTCGATGGCCGGCCACGATCCCAAGGACACCACCTCGGTCGACATGGCCGTGCCGGATTACGAGGCGGCCGTGGGTCGTTCCGTGAAGGGCATGAAGATCGGCATTCCGAAGGAATACCGGCTCGACGGGCTCAACCCGGAGATCGACGCGCTCTGGCAGCGGGGCATCGCCTGGCTCAAGGCCGCCGGCGCCGAGATCGTGGAGATCTCGCTGCCGCACACGAAATACGCCCTGCCGGCCTATTACATCGTCGCCCCGGCCGAGGCCTCCTCGAACCTCGCCCGCTATGACGGCGTCCGCTACGGCCTGCGCGAGCAGGGCAGGGACATCGTCGAGATGTACGAGAAGACCCGCGCCGCCGGCTTCGGCGCCGAGGTCAAGCGCCGCATCATGATCGGCACCTATGTGCTCTCGGCCGGCTATTACGACGCCTATTACGTCCGGGCCCAGAAGATCCGTACCCTGATCAAGCGCGATTTCGAGACGGTCTACGCCGCCGGCATCGACGCGGTGCTGACGCCTGCGACGCCGTCCGCGGCTTTCGGCATCGGCGAGAAGGGCTCGGCCGACCCGGTCGAGATGTACCTGAACGACATCTTCACGGTGACGGTGAACATGGCGGGCCTGCCGGGCATCGCCGTTCCGGCCGGTCTCGACGGGCAGGGCCTGCCGCTCGGCCTGCAGCTCATCGGCCGCCCCTTCGATGAGGAGACGCTGTTCTCGCTCGGCACGGTGATCGAGCAGGCTGCGGGCCGCTTCCCGGTCGCCGAGCGCTGGTGGGGTTGAGTCGGCTCTCGGGCTTCCCCTTGGTCGCCCGGGTGACATTGGCCGTGCTTGATCGCTAGGCTGGGCCGACACCCCCTGCCGAGGAGACGGTGATGATCTTCAGCCGCGCCATGGCCTATGCCTGCCTGACGGTGCTTGCCGGCATCCTCGCCTTCGTCGCGGTGCTGATGATCGTGCTGACGGTCGTCCAGCTCCTGCGGGGAGAGGCGATCCCCGATCCGGCTGCGAGGGCGATCGGCACCATCATCGCCGCCGGCCTCGCATGGGGGTGCCGCACGGTGGCTCGCCGTCTGGTCTGACGGCTTCCCATCGGTTGCGGTCTGGAGATCTGCTCCGCGCAAGGGGGAACGAAAAAGGGGCCGCGACGCGGCCCCTTTTCATATCTGCGATCTCGCCTTTCGGCGGCCTCAATGGGCCGCCGTCGGAGCGGCCGGCGGCTGGGCCTGCGCCTTGCGCTTGGTCCCGCGCAGATCCGCCAGCCAGCGCACCATCACGTAGAACACCGGCGTGAAGATCAGGCCGAACACCGTCACGCCCAGCATGCCGGAGAACACCGCGATGCCCATCGCCTGGCGCATCTCGGCGCCGGCGCCGACCGAGATGGTCAGCGGCAACACGCCGAGGATGAAGGCCATCGACGTCATCAGAATCGGCCGCAGGCGGGTGCGGGCGGCGGCGATGGCCGCGTCGCGCCGGTGCATGCCTTCCTCCTCGGCCTGCTTGGCGAACTCCACGATCAGGATCGCGTTCTTCGCCGCCAGGCCGACGAGCACCACCAGGCCGATATCGACCAGGATGTTGCGGTCGAGATTGGCGTAGTTCACCCCGAACATCGCCGCCAGGATACACATCGGCACGATCAGGATGACTGCCAGCGGCAGGAGCCAGCTCTCGTAGAGCGCCGCCAGCAGCAGGAAGACGAAGATCACCGCGAGGCCGAAGGCGATGATCGCCGTGTTGCCCGCGAGCTTCTCCTGCAGCGCGATCTCGGTCCATTCGAAGCCGAATCCGGCCGGCAGGCGCTCCTTGGCAATCTGCTCGACCGCCGCGATGCCCTGGCCGGTCGAGTAGCCATGCGCCATCGCGAGCTGCACCTCGGCCGCCGGGTAGAGGTTGTAGCGCGGCACGCGATAGGCGCCGGTCGTATCCTTGAAGGTCGCGACCGAACCGATCGGCACCATCTCGCCATCCGCGTTGCGGGTCTTGAGATTGGCGACGTCGCGCGTAGTCAGGCGGAACGGATTGTCGGCCTGCGCCGTGACGCGGAAGGTGCGGCCCAGCAGGTTGAAGTCGTTGATATAGGCCGAGCCCATATAGATCGACAGCGTCTCGAAGATGCGCGTGATCGGCACGCCGAGCATCTCCGCCTTGGTGCGGTCGATATCGGCGTAGAGCTGCGGCGTTTTGGTCGAGAACAGGGTGAAGGGCTGCACGATGAAGGGCAGCTGCGCCGCCGAGCCGGCAACCGTCCAGGCCGCGCCCTCGAGCGCCGCGAGGCCACGCCCGCTGCGATCCTGCACATAGCCCTTGAGGCCGCCGCCATTGCCGATACCGGAGATGGCCGGCGGCTCGATCACCAGGGTGAAGGCCTCCGAGATCCCGAACATCTGCTGGCGCAGGTCGTTGAAGATGCCCTGCGTCGTCAGGCCCTGCTTCTCGCGATCCTTGAACGGCGAGAGCGTGACGAAGGCGACGCCGGCATTCGGCGCGATGGTGAAGGTCGCGCCGTCGAGGCCGGCGAACGCGACGGTGTGCGCGACGCCGGGGCGCGACTGCAGGATCTCGTTGGCCTTGCGCAGCGCCGCGTCGGTCCGCTCCAGCGAGGCGCCGGGCGGTAGCTGCATCGCGACGATGAAGTAGCCGCGGTCGAGCTGCGGCACGAGGCCGGTCGGGGTCTGGGCCAGCCGCTGAGCGGTGAGCGCGATCAGGCCGGCATAGACGATGAGCAGGATCACCGCGAGCCGGATCAGCCGCGAGGTGAGGCGGCCATAGCTGCGCGAGAGCCAGTCGAAGCCGGCGTTGAAGTAGTGGAAGAACCAGCGCACCGGCGCGCCCAGCTTGTAGATGAAGCCGTGCTGCTCATGCTCGTCATGCTGCTTGTGCGGCTTCAGCAGGATCGCCGACATCGCTGGCGACAGCGTTAGCGAGACGAAGCAGGAGATCGCCGTCGAGGCCGCGATGGTTACCGCGAACTGCTGGTAGAACGTGCCCTGCAGGCCGCTGATGAAGGCGGTCGGAATGAACACGGCGCAGAGCACCAGCGCGATCGCCAGCAGCGCGCCGCCGACCTCGTCCATGGTCTTGTGCGCGGCCTCCGCCGGGGACATGCCTTGCGCCAGATAGCGCTCGACGTTCTCGACCACCACGATCGCGTCGTCGACGACGATGCCGATCGCCAGCACGAGCGCGAGCAGCGAGATCGTGTTGAAGGAGATGCCGACGCCGCTCATGATCAGGAAGGTGCCGACCAGCGAGACCGGGATCGCCACGATCGGGATCAGCGCCGCGCGCCAAGTCTGCAGGAACAGGATCACCACGATGACGACGAGGACGATGGCCTCGAGCAGCGTGTCGACCACCGCCTTGACCGATTCCGCGATAAACTCGGTCGGATTGTAGATGATGCGGTGCTCGAGGCCCGGCGGGAAATCCTTCGCCATGGTGTTCATGGTCGAGATCAGGGCGTCGGAGGTCGCGAGCGCGTTCGAGCCGGGGCGCTGGAAGACGCCGATGGCGACGGTGTTCTTGTTATCGAGATAGGCGTTGGTGGTGTAGTCCTGCGAGCCGAGCTCGACGCGTGCGATGTCGCGCACGCGGATCGTGCCGCCATCGGCGTCGGAACGGACGACGATGTTCTCGAATTCCGAGACGTCCGTCAGGCGGCCGAGCGTGTTGACCGAGAGCTGGAAGGCCTCGTTCGACTTGGCCGGCGGCTGGTTCAGCGCGCCGGCCGCGACCTGCACGTTGGCGGCCCTCAGCGCGGCGACGACATCGCTCGCCGTCAGATTGCGCGCGGCGACCTTCGCCGGGTCGAGCCAGATACGCATCGAGAAGTCGCGCGCGCCGAAGACCTGGACGTCGCCCACGCCGTCGACGCGGGTCAGCACGTCCTTCACGTAGAGCGAGGCGTAGTTCGAGATGTACTGCGGATCGCGCGACCCGTCCGGCGAGATCATGTTGATGACCATCAGGAAGTCCGGCGAGGCCTTGCGCACCTGCAGGCCGAGCTGGCGCACCTCCTGCGGCAGGCGCGGCTCGGCCTGCGAGACGCGGTTCTGCACCAGCACCTGCGCCTGGTCGATGTCGACGCCGGCCTTGAAGACGACGTTGATCGTCACCACGCCGTCGCCGGTCGACTGCGAGGTGATGTAGAGCATGTCGTCGACGCCGTTCACCTCCTGCTCGATCGGCGTCGCCACCGTGGCGGCGACCGTCTCGGCCGAGGCGCCGGGATAGGTGGCGCGGATCGACACCGTCGGCGGGGCGATTTCGGGATATTCGGCGATCGGCAGCGTGCGCAGCGCGATGGCACCGGCGATCGTCAGCAGCACCGAGAGCACGGTGGCGAAGATCGGCCTGTCGATGAAGAAATGGGTGAAGCGGAACATGGAGCTATCCTGTCCGGAAAAGGCGGGCGGGCGCCGTCGGGCGCCCGGATTGTCGTGGCCGGGGCAGGGTTGGCCCCGTTGCCGTTCAGTTCGTGGTCGCGACCTTGATCTCGCCCGGCTGCGGCGTCACCGCCACGCCCGGACGGACCATCGGGTTGGCGTTGCCGCCGATGATGACCTTGTCCTGCGCGGTCAGTCCGGCGCGGATCACGCGCAGACCTTCGCTGAGCGGGCCGAGCTCGACGATCTTCGGCACGACCTTGTTCTCCGGGCCGACCGTCAGCACGACCTTGTGGGCCTGGTCGGAGGCGATCACCGCATCCGGCACCAGCAGGGCGTCCGCCTCGCCGGCATAGAAGCGCAGGCGGCCGAAGACGCCCGGCGTCAGGAACTGGTCTTTGTTGTCGAAGACGGCGCGGCCGCGGATCGTGGCCGAGCGTGCGTTGACCGCGTTGTCGAGGAAGTTGACCTTGCCCTTGCGGTCCCACTTGGCCTCGTCCGAGAGCCGCACCTCGACCAGCGTGCCGGAATCGCGGCTGGCGTTGTCGCGGACATTGGCCATGCGGGCATAGCGGAGAAAGTCGGATTCCGAGACGTCGAAGGTGAAGTAGATCGGATCGACCGCGACGATCGTCGTCAGCAGCGTCGCGCCCGACTGGCCGCCGGCGATCAGATTGCCCGGGTCGACGCGGCGGTTCGAGATGCGGCCGGCGAGCGGCGCGCGGACCTCGGTCCACTCCAGGTTGAGCTGGGCATTCTTGAGCGTGGCTTCCGAGCCCTGCAGCGTGCCGAGCGCGCTGTTCAGGTTGGCGCGGCGCTGGTCGACGTCGCGGGCCGTGATCGTGCGGTTCTGCGTCAGGCCCTCGGCGCGCTCGACCTCGTTCTGGGCGAGCTCGACCTGCGCCTTGGCACGGGCGACGTCGGCCTGGGCCACGTCGACGGCCAGTTTGTAAGGACGCTGATCGATGGTAAAGAGAAGGTCACCCTTCTGAACGAGAGCGCCGTCGCGGAAGTGAACGCTGTCGATGAAGCCGGAGACGCGGGCACGCACCTCGACCTGTTCACTGGCCTCGAAGCGGCCGGTGTACTCGTCCCAGTTGGTGATGCGCTTGGCGAGCGGCGACGCGACCTGGACCGGCGGGGCCGGGGGGGCACCCTGGGCAGAGGCTTCGGAGGCGGGGAGACCGGCCGAAGCGACAATGGCAGCGAGCACCAGACCGATGAAACGGCTGCGTGACATGAGGGAACTCCGAATAGCTGGCCGGCGCGACCATGGCGGTTTTGCGACCTTGGCGGCAAGAAGGGTGCGGGAGTGACGAATGTCAAGATCCATCACCCGTCAAAATCCGTGATATTGCGACGATTAGGCCATGTTCCCGCCATCGGGTTGCAGGAGCGCAACGGCTGCGCCCAAGATTGAAGCCACCGCTGGCACGCTGCGAAGCAACGGATGCTTGCCGCACGCGCGCCGACATCGTAACGCGTAGGCGACCATTTCAGCCGGAAGAGACCAGATGAACGCGCATGTCCGCCCCGCCGACCCGAAGAAGCTGATCAAGGGCGCGACCGGGGATTGGGAAGTGGTGATCGGCATGGAGATCCATGCGCAGATCACCTCCAACGCCAAGCTGTTCTCCGGCGCCTCGACCGGCTTCGGCGCCGAGCCGAACGAACATGTCAGCCTCGTCGATGCGGCGATGCCCGGCATGCTGCCGGTGATCAACGCCGAATGCATCCGCCAGGCGGTCCGCACGGGGCTCGGCCTCAATGCGCAGATCAACAACCGTTCGGTCTTCGATCGCAAGAACTATTTTTACCCCGACCTGCCGCAGGGCTACCAGATCAGCCAGTACAAGAGCCCGATCGTGGGCGAGGGCGAGATCGTGGTCGATCTCTCGCCGACCGAGCAGATCACCGTCGGCATCGAGCGGCTGCATCTGGAGCAGGATGCCGGAAAGTCGATCCACGACCAGCATCCGACGATGAGCTTCGTCGACCTCAACCGCTCGGGTGTGGCGCTGATGGAGATCGTCTCCAAGCCGGACCTGCGCTCCTCCGAGGAGGCGAAGGCCTATGTCTCGAAGCTGCGCACCATCCTGCGCTATCTCGGCACCTGCGACGGCGACATGGAGAAGGGCAACCTGCGCGCCGACGTGAACGTCTCGGTCCGCAAGCCGGGCGGCGAGCTCGGCACGCGCTGCGAGATCAAGAACGTCAACTCGATCCGCTTCATCGGCCAGGCGGTCGAGGCCGAGGCGCGCCGCCAGATCGGCATCATCGAGGATGGCGGCACCATCGACCAGGAGACGAGGCTTTACGATCCGGGCAAGGGCGAGACGCGCTCGATGCGTTCCAAGGAAGAGGCGCACGACTACCGCTACTTCCCCGACCCGGACCTGCTGCCGCTCGAATTCGACGATGCCTTCGTCGAGGGCCTGAAGGGTGCGCTGCCGGAGCTGCCGGACGCCAAGAAGGCGCGCTTCATCGCCGAATACGGGCTCTCGCCCTACGACGCCTCGGTGCTCGTCGCCGAGCGCGACCAGGCCGATTATTTCGAAGCCGTGGCCAAGCCTGCAGGAAAGCCGGGCCGCGACGGCAAGGCCGCTGCGAACTGGGTCATCAACGAGCTGTTCGGCCGCCTGAACAAGGAAGGCAAGGACGTCACCGCGTCGCCGGTCTCGGCTGCGCAGCTTGGCGGCCTCGTCGACCTGATCGGCGAGGGTGTCATCTCCGGCAAGATCGCCAAGGACCTGTTCGAGATCGTCTGGACCGAAGGCGGCGACCCCCGCGAGATCGTCGAAGCCCGCGGCATGAAGCAGGTCACCGACACCGGCGCCATCGAGAAGGCCGTCGACGAGATCATCGCGGCGAACCCGGACAAGGTCGAGCAGGTCAAGGCCAAGCCGACCATGCTCGGCTGGTTCGTCGGCCAGGCGATGAAGGCCTCGGGCGGCAAGGCCAATCCGCAGGCGCTCAACGAGATCCTGAAGAAGAAGCTCGGCATCGAGTGATCATGTGACAAGCGAGTGATCATGTGACCCCTGCCGATCTCGTCATTCGCGATGCTGAAGCCGCCGATGTTCCGGCGGTCAGGGCGCTTTTGGTCGAGACCTGGCATGCCACCTATGACGGCATCTATGGCTGGCAGCGGGTCGCCGAGATCACCAATGCCTGGCACTCGCTGGAAAACCTGCGCAGCCAGCTCGGCCGCGAGGAGGGCGTCTTCCTCGTCGGGCTGGTCGGGACGGAGATCGTCGCGACGGCCTCGGCCCGGCCGGAGCGCGACGGCGCCGCGCTGCTGACCCGACTCTATGTCCTGCCGGCCTGGCAGGGCGTCGGCATCGGCCGCACGCTGCTGCAGGTCGCGCTGGCCTGCTTTCCGCAGGCGCCGGTGGCCCGGCTCGAGGTCGAGAGCCAGAACGAGCCGGCTATCACCTTCTACGAGCGCATGGGCTTCTTCCTGCAGCGCCAGGCGCGCTTCGACGGGCGCGACGACACCCCCAACACCCTGCTGATGGCGAAGCGCCTCTTCGTCGCGTAAACCGGCCCTCGTCTCATCCCCGCCTGAGTCGAAAGCCGAAGCGATGACCCGGACACCTGTCACTGCCGCCGAGATCACCATCCGCCGCGCGAAGGCCGGCGACGTCGCGCGCATCGCGGAGCTCATCATGCTCGGCGCCGCGACGCAGACGATGACGCCGGAGGAGATCGCGGTCGAGGCACGGCATCCCGGCTATGCCGAGGCCTTTGCCGAGATCGACACCAGCAAGGACAACATGCTCTTCGTGGCCGAGCGGGCGGGGGAGGTCGTCGGCACCTTCCAGGTCACGCTGATTCCCGGTCTCGTCGCGCGCGGGCGCAAGCGCGGCAAGATCGAGAGCGTCCATGTCGCACCGGAAAGCCGCGGCCTGGGCATCGGCGCGCTGATGATCCGGCACGCGCTCGCCTTTGCCGGGGAGCGCGGCGTCGGGCTGATCGAGCTGAGTTCGAACAAGTCGCGCGCCGATGCGCACCGCTTCTACCGCAATCTCGGCTTCGACCAGAGCCATGAGGGCTTCAAGAAACAGCTCTGAAACCGGAAAGGTTACACGCGGGCAGGACATGACGCGGTCGCGCTGAGGGCAGGCGCGGCCCCTTCCGGCCCGCCGGCTGGCTGCTTAGGTTTTCGACCGAAGCACTGCGCCTGAAAGGAAGCGAACGATGTCGCAAGCCCCCGCCAAGCCGATCGACCTGTATTTCTGGCCGACGCCGAACGGCACCAAGATCTCCATCATGCTCGAGGAAGCCGGGCTGCCCTACAACGTCATTCCGGTGAACATCGGCAAGGGCGACCAGTTCAAGCCGGAATTCCTCGCCATCTCGCCGAACAACCGCATGCCGGCGATCGTCGATCCCGACGGGCCGGACGGCAAGCCGATCTCGGTCTTCGAATCCGGCGCCATCCTGCAATATCTCGGCCGCAAGACGGGCAAGTTCTATCCCAGGGACGAACGCCGCCGCGTCGCCGTCGACGAGTGGCTGTTCTGGCAGATGGGCGGTTTCGGCCCGATGCTCGGCCAGACCCACCACTTCCGGATCTATGCGCCCGAGCAGGTTCCCTATGCCATCGAGCGCTACACCAACGAGGCGAACCGGCTCTACGGCGTGCTGAACAAGCGCCTCGCAGGCCGTGACTATATCTGCGACGACTATTCCATCGCCGACATGGCCTGCATCGGCTGGGCCCGCGGCTGGGAGCGCCAGGGCCAGGACATCAAGCAGTTTCCGAATGTCGGCCGCTGGATCGAGACGATGCTGGCGCGTCCCGCCGTTGCGCGCGGGCTCAAGGTCGGCGAGGAGCTGCGCAATCCGGCCGGCATCAACACGCCGGAGCAGAAGGCGATCCTGTTCGGCCAGAAGGCGCGCTGAGCGTCGTATGGCTGCGCCGAAAGCCCCGCCCAGGCTCGGCCTGCGGGGTTTTCGGTCTGGCGATCCCGTGGGGATGCGCGGGGTCCGGGCGGCGCGCGGTTCTGACCGCGTGCCGAATGTCGATATCGAGTGTCGAAGTTGATGCAGCGCCAACCGGCCCCGTCCGAACCCCGCGCGCGGTTTTCTTCGGTTCCCCTGTCGCCTCAAGCGCTCACCGGGCCTGCCTGTTCGGCCCGGCGGCGAGGGGACCCTCCGGGCGGCACCGCCTGCAATGGCGAGGCGCCCGGACCCCGCCATCTCGCCCGGCCGCATGATGCCTCGCGACAGCCCCCTTGGTCGGGCGGGACGCAGGCAGGATAGGCACATGGCGCGGCGACGGGGATAAGTCCGGCCGAGGGCTGGCGCGCGCCGGCCTCAGTTGGTCCGCGACCACTTCACCGAGCGGCAGATCAGCCCGCCCAGGACGCAGCCTGCCGTGGTCAGCGAATTGCCGGAGAGCGTCATCGTGCCCGAATAGGTCTTGCCGTCCTCGGGGTTGAAGGCGCTGCCGCTCCATTTGTTGGCGCCGCCCGGCTTCATGTCGAAGAAGATGCGCTGGCCCACCTTCGCCGGCCCGTTCGGATCCTTGAGCCAGGAGATCGTGCCGCAGAGGGCGTCGCCGCATTTGCTGAAACGCACGCGCGAGGCGCCGGTGTCGCGTTCCCAGACGCCGAGCACCTCCTGCGCCGAGGCGCCGGCGATGCCGCCGGCCAGAATGAAGGCCGTCATACCTGCCAGGCCGAAAGCCGCCGTCCTTGCCATCCTATCCTCCTTTTCGGCCGCTCGGCCGTTATGGTTTAGATATGAACCATAACGCTATCCGCGCCCCTCTCCAAGATGCCGCAACAGCAGTGCTTGATGCAGCTTCCGCCAGCCAGGGTGAATCCATTCTCAACATCGCGATTCAGCGGCGATCTGCAGGTTTTTGAAAAGAAACGCGTTTCCGGGTTTCTTTCGTAAACGGACGGTTGCTTTAACCTGGCGATTACGTCTCGTTGAGACTCGATTCATCGCAAAATTTAGCCCGCGCTTTAACGGTTGCCGCCACTCTCGCCTCATCGGTCGGGGCCTTGGACGGGTGGCTGGCCGGCAACGACAAACAGGGTGGGTTCAATCATGGCACGCATGGAGATGAGCGCGATTCCCGCTTCGCTGGTTGTTCCGGCGGAGGTATCGGCCGAGGCCTATTGCGAGCTCGGGCTGATGCATGCTTCGGGGCGGGCAGGAGCCGTCGATCTGGTCAAGGCGCAGACCTGGTTCAACATCGCCTTCGCCCGTGGCAGTGTCCGCGCGGCGGCGCACCGGCAGGAATTGGCGCTGGAAATGAGCCGCGACGAGATCGCCGTGGCGCTGCGCGAGGCCCGCGCATTCCTGACGCGGCACTGAGTGCCGCGCTGAGAGGTCTTTGAAGACGGCGCGAGCTTGCGCCGTTCAGAAGGCCGCGATGCCGCCCGAGGGCGGCGGCAGGTTGCCCCTGCGGTCCTTCGTGATGGATTCGGGCGTCACGAGCAGTAGCTGACAGAGCATTGTCAGGAAGCCTGCAAAGACAAGCGCAATGACAACCATGGATCGGCTCCTTGTCGTCAACGCCCCATCCTAGCACGAAATCGGACAGCCGGCTCATCGATTCCGGTTGCTGAGGGGTCAGCACGCGGCCCTTGCGGCGCAAGCCTTGTAGGGGGCGAAGGCGGCAGCTATAAGCGCGCCGCATTTCCCTTATCCGACCCTTCCAAGGATCTTTCGATGGCTGTCCAGCGTACCTTCTCCATTCTCAAGCCCGATGCGACGAAGCGCAATCTCACCGGCGCGGTCAACGCGGTCATCGAGAAGGCCGGCCTGCGCATCGTCGCGCAGAAGCGCATCCAGATGACCAAGGCCCAGGCCGAGACCTTCTACGCCGTCCACTCGGCTCGCCCGTTCTTCGGCGAGCTCGTCGAGTTCATGACCTCCGGTCCGGTCGTCGTGCAGGTGCTCGAGGGTGAGGACGCCATCGCCAAGTATCGCGACGTGATGGGCGCCACCAACCCGGCCAACGCCGCCGAGGGCACCATCCGCAAGCTCTTCGCCCAGTCGGTCGGCGAAAACACCGTCCACGGCTCGGACGCGCCGGAGACCGCGCTCGTCGAGATCGCCCAGTTCTTCGCGGGCAACGAGATCGTCGGCTGATTTCAGCCGCACGCTGAAAAGCGAAAGGGCGGACCGGCAAGCCGGTCCGCCCTTTCTTTTGGGTCGATGCCGTGGCGGCCTTGGCCGGCGGGGCCTCAGAAGCCGAGCGAGTAATTCGATCCGGTATCGAAGGAGAAGCTCGCCGAGATGCCGACCGTGAGCGAGTTGCGCGAGCCGAAAGGCCGTACGATCGGCGAACGGGCGGCGTCGCCGGTGAGCCGCTTGTATTCGATATAGGTCGTGGTCTGGAACCGGTCCGACCAGTGATAGGTCGCCTGCGCCAGCGCGCCATAGGAATGCACGCCGGCGTTGAAGCGCTGCAGCAGCCCGCCGGTGCCGGGCATGGCGCCGCGGGTGCCGAAATAGGTGCGGACATAGTCGGCGCTGGCGATCCGCATGCGCGGGCCGATACCGAAGGTCCAGGGGCCGAGATTGGTGAAGGCGTCGAGCTTGAGGTCTGCGACCACGCCGTCATGGGCGACGATGCCGCGGCGGACGTCGGCGCGGGCGCGCAGCCAGGACGTCGGATAGAACTCGACGAAGCCGCCGGCCTCGCCGCCGAACTTGGTCGCGGGCACGGCGATGAGCGCCGGATTGACCTTGGCGCTGCGCTTCCAGAGCAGGTCGCCCGAGAAGCCGACGCGCCAGCCCTGGCCGGAGAACACGCCGATGCTCAGCATCGTGTCGTCCTCGGCGCTCCACCAGGTGCTCTTCAGCCCCCGGCCGAGCGAGATGATCGGCCGTGCGCGGAAGATGTAGTCGTCGGAACCGGTATAGTCGGGCTGATAGCGCAGGCCCGCTCCCACCGTGAGATACCAGTTCTGGGCGGATTGGGGCGAGGTGAGCTGGGTATAGTCGCTCGACTGCGCCAGGGCGCGCTCGGGGGACGACAGGGCAAGGCAAGCCGCAAGGCCAGCCAGGTACGCAACGCAACGCATGATCCAGAACTCCGACGCGACAGCGCCTCCGGCAGAATGAATGCGGGCAATCTGAGACAAGACCATTAAGAGGCGGTTAAGGTACACATTCTGTTATCCTCAATGTTCTCAAGCAGTTGGCGGCACAGTTTTTTCGGGTTGTCGGGTTTTGCGCGTTCTCGTTCTGCCTGCATTCCGCGGGCCGCGAGCTCTGGTCGATATGCCGGCTGTATTTCATGGCCATGCCACCGGACATCCCGACCATCACCGCGATCTGCCGATGATTCCTGCCCTTGATGCGCTCGTCGCAGACCGTAGAGGCGCTTCCTCCCTGAACTTGGTCCGGACACCAAAATGGGGCGGGCCCATTTTTTGACATTGCGGCGTTCATCCAGGTCCGTAAAGATCTTCAATCTGCGGCGGTTTTCATTTGCAAGGATTCTCTGTTTTTCAATGAGAGTTTGAAATTTTAAGTTTCTAATTTTAAAACTTTCCGGGGAACATAACCATTTTATATAAGTTAAATTCCTCGATGGGGTCGCCAATTTGGAGAATTAAACAATGCGTAAACTTATTTTTGCTCTCGCTCCCGTTATCGCGATGGGCGGAATTACGCTTGCCGTGGCACAAAATGCTACAACGGCGACCCGAGAGGTCTATGTTAAGGCTCGGCCGACGGACGTCCTCAGCAGCAATCTCATTGGCCTGAACGTCCACAACAATGCCAAGGAGAACGTCGGTGAGATCAAGGATCTCATCGTGTCCAGCAGCGGCCAGCTGTCCGGCTTTATCGTCTCGGTTGGCGGCTTCCTCGGGATTGGCGAGCGGTATGTCGTCGTGGCGCCGAGCGCGCTGAAGGTGACCTACTCCGAGAACGACAAGAAATGGTCGGCGACGATGGATACGACCAAGGACGCGCTGAAGGCGGCGCCAGAGTTCAAGTACGAAGGCCGCTGGAGCAAGTAATCCGCGGTCTTCAGCAACTTCAACCACGAGCGAAGGAGGCCAGACATGGACTGGAATCGCGTGGAAGGGAACTGGAAGCAGCTCAAAGGCAAGGTCAAAGAGCAGTGGGGCAAGCTGACCGATGATGATCTCGACGTCATCGCCGGCAAGCGTGACCAGCTTGAGGGCAAGATCCAGGAGCGTTACGGCCTCGCGAAGGACAAGGCGAAGGCAGACGTCGATACTTGGTATAATCGTCAGACCTGGTGACCTTAACTCTCCTTGACTGATCGGCCCCGTTGGCTCGTGCTGGCGGGGCCTTTTACGTTTCAGCCCGCTTCATTGCTCCTGCACAAGGGGCGCGGGGCCGTATCCGGCGTCATCGTCGCGCTGTGGTCGGGCCATGCCGGCATGCGCTCGAGCAGGCGAGCTCCTTGAAGCAGCGCCTCGAACATGTTGGGAGCCGCCGCGATTGGGCAGGTTGCGGCCCCTGGAGTGTGTGCCCGCTCACCCATGTTGAGCCCTCCGAGTGAAGGGCGAAATCCGTTTTCCTCGGTTCCCCTGAGTTTTCGGTCTGTCTGCTCTTGTACCGGTAAGGCGGGAAAACGACTTCCCGGCTTTTCAAAGCCGTAGCCGGAAGCGCAGCAAGAGGCATGTAGCGTTGACGAGACCTTGCGATTCGCGCGGCGCTGGACCGGCTCCTGGCCCGGCCGGCGAGCCGGCTTCGCCTCCGGCGCCGATGGGGCACCGGCTTCCACGGCCACAGCATGGAAATCGGGAAGGCGTGTCTTTTGAACCCCTTGACCTTTCATGCATCTGTGTCATGCGGGGGAAGGGCGGCGCCGGGAGCCATGCGGGCGCGCCTTCTCGAAGGACGGGCAAGTCATGATGATGCGGCGGTTGGGTGCGGTCGTTCTGGCCGGTGGACTCTCTGTGCTGTTGGGCGCCTCGGCCTATGCCGCGAGCAGCTCGACCGCGCTGCCTCCTCCCGACCCGACTGCGAAGAACCTGACGCCCTACATGATCAAGCTGCGCGCCTTCGACGCTTGCCTGATCACCCAGTCGCAGCTCCTCAACACGACGCGCGAGGCGGTGCATTCGCCCTGCAGCTGCTATGCCTCGGGCACGGTCGACGCAATGAGCAAGGACGAGATCCAGGCCTTCCGCGACACCGGCTATTTCAATGACACGGCCCGCGACAAGGGCCTGCAGTTCATCGACAAGTGCAAGTTGAAGCGGCCGTTCTGAGCGACCTGCCGGCTTTCAGCATTCTGTAGAGTTCCCGAGCGATCCCGACGAGCCGCGCAAGCGGCGCCGGTCCGGGGTGGCACGTACCCATGCCGGAGGCGTCGTCGCCTCCCGCCTTGCTGCTGACACGCTCCTGACAGAAACTGTCAACCCGACTGAGCCATCCTGCGGACACTCAAGCACGCGCTGGTTGGATTGCAATGCAATCTGATCGGATCCGTGTTCTCCGTCAGTCGCTTCATCCGGGTAGGGAGAGGTCGCCGTGCAGCGCGCCGAACGATTGCTCGACATGATTCAGAGCCTGCGTCGCCGCAGGCGCCCCGTCACCGCCGAGACGCTGGCCTCCGAGCTCGACGTCTCGGTGCGCACGGTCTACCGCGATATCGGCGCATTGGTGCGCCAGGGCGTGCCGGTGCGCGGCGAGGCCGGCATCGGCTATGTGCTCGACGCTGGTTTCGACCTGCCGCCGCTGATGCTCTCGCCCGACGAGATCGAGGCCGTTCTGGTCGGCATGCGCTGGCTGAGCGAACGGGCGGACCCCGTGCTCGCCCGGGCCGCCGAGGATGTCGTCAGCAAGGTCGCCGCGGTGCTGCCGCAGCATTTGCGGCCGATCCTGCTCGACGGGGCCTTGTTCGCGGCCTCCTATCCTGGCGATGTGCCGGCCGACCAGGTCGACGTCGCGGCCGTGCGCGCCGCCATCCGCAACGGCCGTAAGCTCTCGATCGAGTATAGCGACGAGAGCGGCCATGCGACACAGCGCATGATCTGGCCGATCGGCATGACCTTCTACGAGCGCGTGCGCATCGTCATCGCCTGGTGCGAGCTCAGGCAGGCTTTCCGCCATTTCCGCACCGACCGGATGACCGGCCTGGTCGCGCTCGAGGAGCGCTACCCGGCCCGCCGCGCCGATCTCTTCCGCCGCTGGCAGAAGGAGGAGGAGAAGACGCGCGAGGAGTGGGAGCGCTGCAAGCGCGAGGGCGTCGGGATGCGGCCGGACGGCGAGGGCGGTTCCGATCAGCCGCGGATGACGGCTCCGGCCTCGAGCCTCGCCCGGCCGGAGGCGACCTCGGCCAGCGCCGCCGGATAGAGCTTGTGCTCTTCGACGAGGACGCGCTGCGCCAGCTTGTCTTCGTCATCACCGGGATGGACCGGCACCTTGGCCTGCAGGATCACCGGGCCGGCATCGAGTTCCGGCACGACGAAATGCACCGAGCAGCCATGCTCGGAAACACCCGCCTCCAGCGCCTGCCGATGCGTATGCGTGCCCTTGAACAGCGGCAGCAGCGAGGGGTGGATGTTGATCATCTGCCCTTCCCAGCGCGTCACGAACCAAGGTGTCAGGATGCGCATGAAACCCGCGAGCACGAGGAGCTCGATCTGGTTGACGCGCAAAAGCTCGTCGACCGCACGCTCGAACGCCTCGCGATCCTTGCCGAAGGGACGGTGGTCGACCGTCGCCGTGGCGATACCGAAGTCGCGCGCCCGCTCCAGCCCGGCGACATCGGGAATATTGGAGACGACGAGCGCGATCTCGGCCGGATAATCCGGCGCCTGCGCCGCCTCCGCCAGCGAGACCATGTTGGAGCCGCGCCCGGAGATCAGCACGCCGACGCGCTTGCGGGCCGTCGTCATGCTCACAGCGAGAGCTTGCCGCGATAGCTGACCGGCTCCTCGCCGGCTGCGACGGGCACGATCTCGCCGAGCTTCACCGGCGTCTCGCCGGCGGCCTTCAGCGCGGCCAGCACCGCGTCGGCCTTGGCGGCGTCGGCCGCGACGATCATGCCGATACCGCAGTTGAAGGTGCGCAGCATCTCGCGCTCGGCGACGCCGCCGATCTTGGCGAGCCAGCCGAAGACGGGCGGTACCGGGATCGCGGGCAGGTCGAGTGCGACGCCGAGCCCTTCGGGCAGCACGCGCGGGATGTTGTCGGGGAAGCCGCCACCGGTGATATGCGCCAGCGCCTTGACGCCGTCGGTCGCTTTCAACGCCTGCAGCAGAGGCTTCACATAGATCCGGGTCGGCTCGAGCAGCGCCTCGGCCAGCGACTTGCCCGGCGCGAAGGGGGCAGGGGCGTCCCAGCCGAGACCGCTCAGCGCCACGATACGGCGGACAAGCGAATAGCCGTTCGAATGCACGCCGGAAGAGGGCAGGCCGAACACCACATCACCGGGCTTCAGATCCTCGCGCGGCAGCAGCGTGCCACGCTCGGCCGCACCGACGGCGAAGCCGGCGAGGTCGTAATCCTTCTCGGCATACATGCCGGGCATCTCGGCGGTCTCGCCGCCGATCAGCGCGCAGCCGGCCTGGCGGCAGCCATCGGCGATGCCACGCACGATCTCGACGCCGACCTTGGGGTCGAGCTTGCCGGTGGCGTAGTAGTCGAGGAAGAGCAGGGGCTCGGCGCCCTGCACGATCAGGTCGTTGACGCACATCGCGACGAGGTCGATGCCGATGGTCGAATGCAGCCCGCTCTCGATCGCGATCTTCACCTTGGTGCCGACGCCGTCATTGGCGGCGACCAGGATGGGGTCCTTGAAGCCCGCGGCCTTGAGGTCGAACAGGCCGCCGAAGCCGCCGATCTCGGCGTCCGCGCCGGGCCGGCGCGTTGCGCGCACCAGCGGCTTGATCTCGTCGACCATGGCGTTGCCGGCGTCGATGTCGACACCCGCCTGCGCATAGGTCAGTCCGTTTGCGCCGGGCTTGCTCATTGCGATCTCGCCTTTGTTCCTGCTCGCGCGAGCGATAGGCAAGCGCGCCCGCCGTGGCAAGGCGTTTGGGCGGTTTTGCAGGGTAATCGCGCTTCAGATCCCCGCCATCGTCTCGCCATACCCCTTCTGCATCGGCCGCGCTGGCGTTCGAAACCGCTCTGAGCGAAGCTGCCGCCATGACGATCCCCAACCTGATCACCATCGGCCGCCTGTTCCTGGTGCCGCTGGTCATCGTCATGATCGTCAATACGCGCTGGGAGACCGCCTTCATCATCTTCGTTGTCGCCGGGATCTCCGATGCCGTCGATGGCTTCCTTGCCAAGCGCTGTGGCATGGCGAGCGAGCTCGGCGCCTGGCTCGATCCCATCGCCGACAAGGCGCTGATCGTCTCGATCTACATCACGCTGGCCGTCGTCGGCGCGATCCCGGTCTGGCTCGTCGTCCTGGTGGCGGCGCGCGACATCATGATCGTGGCCGCGGTACTGCTCTCCTGGCTGCTCGACCGGCCGGTCACGATCGCGCCGTTCACCGTGAGCAAGCTCAACACCGCCGCGCAGATCGCCTTCGCCGCGCTGGCGCTCGGCTCACGCGCCTTCGGCATCGATCCGGGGTCGGCGGGCACGGTCGGGGAGCTGGTTGTCGCGCTGTTGACGCTCGCCTCGATGGCGGCCTATCTCGCCTTCTGGCTGCGACACATGGCGGGCTGAGCCGGTGCTGCCGCGCTGGCCCGGAACCGTTGGGTTGCGTATAGAGTTGCTCGTCTTCCTGCCGGAGACGCGAAGAGGCTGATGGATGACGTTACAGCGCCAGATCGGCTTTTGGCTGGGTTCCCTTGTCGTCTTCGTGCTGCTGCTGGTGTTGTTCAGGGACATCCTGCTCCCCTTCATCGCGGCGCTGGCGCTCGCCTATCTGCTCGACCCGCTGGCCGACCGGCTGGAGCGCCTGGGCATGAGTCGGCTCGCCGCGACCATCGTCATCCTCTTCATCTTCATCCTGATCTTCGCGCTGGCGCTGATCCTGCTCGCGCCGCTGCTCGGCCAGCAACTCGCCGGGCTGGTGGCGCGGTTGCCGGAGGATGCGGCGAAGCTGCAGAATCTCGTCCTCGAAAGAGGTGCGCCCTGGCTGGAGCGCTTCGGCGGCGGCGACCTCGCCAAGCAGGCGCAGAGCTCGCTGGGCGATCTGGTCGGCCAGGCGACGAAGTGGGCCGGCGGCCTGCTGCAGTCGCTCTGGACCGGCGGCACGGCGATCGTCGGCGTCTTCTCGCTGCTGGTGCTGACCCCGGTGATCGCCTTCTATCTGCTGGTCGATTGGGATCGAATGGTCGCAACCGTCGATAGCTGGCTGCCGCGCGACCATCGCGACACCATCCGCGGGCTGGTGCGCGAGATGGATACCGCCATTGCCGGCTTCCTGCGGGGGCAGGCGCTGGTCTGCCTGCTGCTCGGCTCCTTCTATGCGATCGGCCTCAGCCTCATCGGCGTCAATTTCGGTGCGCTGATCGGCATCATCTCGGGCTTCCTGTCCTTCATCCCCTATGTCGGCTCGCTGACCGGGCTCGTCCTCTCGGTCGGCGTCGCCATCGTCCAGTTCTGGCCGGACTGGACCTGGCCCCTGGCAGCGCTTGGGGTCTTCCTCGTCGGGCAGTTCCTGGAGGGCAATATCTTTCAGCCGAAATTCGTCGGCGATTCGATCGGCGTGCACCCGGTCTGGCTGATGTTCGCGCTGCTGGCCTTCGGCACGCTGTTCGGCTTCGTCGGCCTGCTGCTGGCGGTGCCGCTCTCGGCGGTCATCGGCGTGCTCTGCCGCTTCGCGCTCAGGCAATATCTCGCCAGCAACCTCTATCGCGGCATCGAGCCGCCGCGCCCGAAGGGCGTCGAGGTCAAGATCGATATCGAGCCCTGAACCTCCCATGTCCGATGCGCCGTCGCGTCCGCGCCAACTTGCCTTCGACCTGCCGCTCGACAGCCGCCATGGCATCGAGGACTTCCTCGTCGGCCCCTCGAACGAGGCGGCCTACGGGCTGATCGAAGGCTGGCCGCGCTGGCCCGAGGCCTGGCTGCGCCTGACCGGGCCGGAAGGCGCGGGCAAGACCCATCTTGCGGCGATCTGGGGCCGCATGGCCCACGCCTGGACGATTTCGGCTCGCGAGCTCTCGGATGACAAGGTCGCACATCTCGTCTCCGGCGGCGCCCTCGTCATCGAGGACTGCGACGCCGGCCCCTTCGACGAACCCGCCCTGTTCCATGTGATGAACGCGATCAAGGCGCGCGGCGGGCACCTGCTGCTGACGGCGCGCTCGGCGCCCGATCTCTGGGGCCTCAAGGTGCCGGACCTGCTTTCGCGCCTGCGGCTGGCGCCGAGCGCCACGATCGAACCGCCGGATGACGGCTTGCTGCGCGCCGTGCTGGTCAAGCTCTTCATCGACCGCCAGCTCGTGGTCGACACCGCCGTCATCGACGCGCTGGCGCTCAGGATGGAGCGCTCCTTCGCCGCCGCGCGACAGGTCGTCGACCGTCTCGACCGAGTCGCGCTGGAGCGTGGGCGGCGCGTTACGCGCCCGCTCGTGCAGGAGGTGCTGGCGGAGTTGTTCCCGGAGGAGCAGGGCTGAGCTGCCGGCCGGGCTTTTGCCTCTATCCGGAAAACGGCGAGCTGATAACCTCTTTCGATGGCTGATTCATGTCGTTCGTCATCGAACTGTCACGCTAGGGTGGCTTCACACGGTCCATGAGACGCACGAGCAGGACGACGACCAGGACACGGGCGAAGCGCATGACCATCGAGATTGCGACTGAGACGCCCGAGATGCCGGACAAGGCGATGGGGGATGCGGACGCGCTGCCGCTGCGCCAGCAGCCCGCGCGCTTCATGAACCGGGAACTCTCCTGGCTGCAGTTCAACCGCCGCGTCATGGAGGAGGCGTCAAACCGCAGCCACCCGCTGCTGGAGCAGCTGCGCTTCCTCTCGATCTCGGCCAACAATCTCGACGAGTTCTTCATGGTCCGCGTCTCGGGCCTGCGCGAGCAGCTCAAGGCCGGTGTCGTCACCCGCAGCCAGGACGGCTTGACCCCGGCCGAGCAGCTCGTCGCCATCGGCAAGGCGGTCTCGGCCCTGACCGACGACCAGCAGGCGCGCTGGGTTGAGCTGCGCCGCGATCTGCATGAGAACCGCATCCATCTGCTCGGGCCGGGCGATATCGGCTCGCAGGATCGGATTTGGCTGGAGGATTACTTCCTCAACTACATCTTCCCGGTGCTGACGCCGCTCGCCATCGACCCGGCGCACCCGTTTCCCTTCATCCCGAATCTCGGCTTCACCATCGCGCTGGCGCTGGAGCGCCTCAGCGACGGACGCCAGCTCGACGCGCTGATCCGCGTGCCGACCAAGATCGACCGCTTCATCGAACTGCCCGATCTCGCCCGCGAGGGGCTGCACCGCTTCATCGCGCTCGACGACGCCGTCTCGCTGTTCATCGCCAAGCTCTTTCCCGGCTACGAGGTGAAAGGGGCGGGCTCTTTCCGCATCATCCGCGACTCCGACCTCGACATCGAAGAGGAGGCGGAGGACCTCGTCCGCGTCTTCGAGACCATGCTGAAGCAGCGTCGGCTGGGCGTCGTGATCCGGCTCGAGCTCTCGACCGGCATGCCCGACCATCTGCGCCGGCTGATCGTGCGCGAGCTCAAGGTCGACAGCGACGAGGTGGTCGAGGTCAACGGCATGATCGGCCTTAACGAGCTCTCCCAGCTCGTCGGCGTCGACCGGCCGGACCTGAAGTTCAAGCCCTACAACGCCCGCTTTCCCGAGCGCATCCGCGAGCATGGTGGTGACTGCTTTGCCGCGATCCGCCAGAAGGACCTGCTCGTCCACCATCCCTATGAGAGTTTCGACGTCGTCGTGCAGTTCCTGCAGCAGGCGGCGCGCGACCCCAATGTCGTCGCAATCAAGCAGACGCTCTACCGCACCTCGGCCAACTCCCCGATCGTCAAGGCGCTGACGGAGGCGGCCGAGGCCGGCAAGTCGGTGACCGCGCTGGTCGAGCTCAAGGCTCGCTTCGACGAAGAGGCGAACATCCGCTGGGCCAAGGAGATGGAGCGCGCCGGCGTCCAGGTCGTCTACGGCTTCATCGAGCTCAAGACCCACGCCAAGCTGTCACTGGTTGTGCGCCGCGAGGCCGGCCAGCTCGTCAGCTACTGCCATATCGCGACCGGCAACTATCACCCGATCACGGCACGCATCTATACCGACGTCTCCTTCTTCACGGCCGATCCGGTGATCGCGCAGGATGTCGCCCGCATCTTCAACTTCATCACCGGCTATGCCGAGCCGGCCGGGCTGGAGCGCATGGCGGTCTCGCCGACGGGGCTGAAGCAGCGCCTGCTTGCCGACATCGCCGAGGAGGTCGCCCATGTGAAGGCCGGCCGCAAGGGTGCGATCTGGGGCAAATGCAACGCGCTGGTCGATCCCGAGATCATCGACGCGCTCTACGATGCCAGCCAGGCCGGCGTCGAGATCGACTTCGTCGTGCGTGGCATCTGCTGCCTGATGCCCGGTGTGCCGGGGCTTTCGGAGAATATCCGGGTCAAGTCGATCATCGGTCGTTTCCTGGAACACACCCGCATCTACGCTTTCGGCGCCGGGCATGGCTTGCCCTCGGCCAAGGCCAAGGTCTACATCTCCTCCGCCGATCTGATGCCGCGCAACCTCGACCGCCGTGTCGAGGCGCTGACGCCGATCCTGAACCCGACTGTGCATCAGCAGCTGCTGGATCAGATCATGCTCGCCAACCTGCTCGACAACGAGCAGAGCTGGACGATCTTGCCCGATGGCGGCTCCCGCCGCATTGTCCCGGCGCCGAACGAGGAACCGTTCAATGCGCATAATTACTTCATGACGAATCCGAGTTTGTCCGGTCGTGGAAAATCGCTCTCCAGCTCCAGCCCCCGTGCCCTTTCCCGCAAGGGAGGCCGCAAGGCCTGAACTGCAGCATGCGCCGGGCCGGCTGGCGCTCGGCGACACCATCGCCATCGTCGACATCGGTTCCAACTCGGTCCGTCTCGTCGTCTACGAGATGCTCGCGCGCGCGCCCTCGCAGGTGTTCAACGAGAAGGAGATGGCGGGCCTCGGCCGGCAGGTCGCGACCACCGGCCGCCTGGCCGAGGACGCGATCGAGAAGGCGATCTCGGCGCTGGTGCGCTTCCGCATCCTCTGCGAGGCCATGCAGGTCGGCGAGATCAGGGTGATCGCGACCGCAGCCGCGCGCTACGCCGAGAACGGCCCCGAATTCATCGCTCGTGCCGAACAGGCGATCGGCCAGCCGATTGAGCTGATCTCCGGCCGGCGCGAAGCGGTGCTCTCGGGCCTCGGCGTCATCTCCGGCTTCGACGATCCCGACGGCGTCGTCGGCGACCTTGGCGGTGGCAGCCTCGAGCTGATCTCGGTGAAGGGCGGCGAGGTCGGGCCGGGCGCCAGCGTCCCGCTCGGCGGCCTTGCCCTGCTCGACCGCTCGAAGGGTTCGCTGAAGGCGGCCGAGAAGATCGTCAAGGACGAGCTCGACAAGCTGCCGCAGCTCGCCGCGATGAAGGGGCGGGACTTCTACGCCGTCGGCGGCACCTGGCGCGCGCTTGCGACGCTGCACCAGCGCCGGGCGAACTACCCGCTCAACGTCATGCATGGCTACACCATCCCGCCGCGGGACGCGGCGGATTTCGTCAAGCTGGTGGAGCGCGCCGATGCCTCGGTGCTCGACGCGATCGACTCCGTCTCCTCGGCGCGCCGCCCGCTGCTGGCCTATGGCGCGCTGGTGCTGGACGAGCTGATCAAGCGCGGCAAGCCCGCCAACATCATCATCTCGGCGCAGGGTGTGCGCGAGGGACTGCTGCACGAGCAGCTCTCGCCCGGGGAGCGCGCGGCCGACCCGCTGCTGCAGTCGGCGCGCGACTACAATCTGCTGCGCGCTCGCGACCCGCGTCACGCCGCCGAGCTGATCGCCTGGACCCGCAGCATCCTCGAAACCGCGGGGCTTGCCGAGGACGGGCCGTCCGACCGGCTGATCGAGGCGGTCTGCCTGCTTTCCGACATCGGCTGGCGCGCCCATCCCGATTACCGCGGCGAGCAGAGCATGAATGTCATCGCCCATGCCTATTTCACCGGCATCGATCATGTCGGCCGGGCTTTCCTGGCGCTGGCGATCTTCCACCGCTATGCCGGGTTGAAGGCCACCTCGCCGGCGGCGGACGGGCTGAGGTCGCTGCTCTCGCCGGCGCTGTTCGAGCGCGCGCTGCTGATCGCCGCGATCTTCCGGGTCGCCTATCTGCTTTCGGCCGGGATGTCCGGCATCTTGCCCCGCATTCCGGCGCAGTGCGTCGACCGGCGCCTGGTGCTCCGCCTGCCGGAGGACCTCAAGGCGCTGGCGAGCGAGCGTGTCGAGGGCCGGCTGAAGCAGCTCTCGAAGCTCCTGTCCCGCGACTACGAACTCGCGCAGGTCTGAGCGAACTGCTGCTTCGCCGAACGATCAGGGAAACGCGGGCTGACCCGCGTTTCCGCATCGGATCAGAATACCAGCTCAGGCGGCCGCCTTCAGCCGGGCGAAGCCGGCGTCGAGATCGGCCTTGAGGTCTTCCAGGTTCTCGAGGCCGATATGGATGCGCACCGTCGGGCCCTGGTAGTCGGGCGTCGTCGCGGTGCGGTAGGCGCGGCAATCGAAGGGGAGGACCAGGCTCTCATAGCCGCCCCAGGAGGCGCCCATGCCGAACAGTGTGAGCCCATCCAGCATGGCTGCGACCGCCTTCATCGAGACCGGCTTGAACTCGACGGCGAAGAGCGAGGAAGCGCCGGTGAAGTCGCGCTTCCACAGGGCATGGCCCGGATCCTCCGGCAGCGCCGGATGCAGCACGCGGGCGATCTCCGGGCGCGCCTGCAGCCATTTCGCCATCTCGAGCCCGGCCGGCATCTGCTCCTTGAGGCGCAGCGCCATGGTGCGCATGCCGCGCAGCGTCAGGAAGGCATCCTCGGGCGCGACGATGACGCCGAGCTGCTCCCAGGCGCTGCGCAGCGTCTTGTAAAGCTCCGGCGTGCGGGCCGAGACGGTGCCGATCAGCACGTCCGAATGGCCGGCATAGTATTTCGTGCCGGCCTGCACCGAGATGTCGACGCCGAACTTGTGGCTGTCGAAATAGAGCGGCGTCGCCCAGGTGTTGTCCATCATCGTCAGGATGCCGCGCGCGGCGGCGGCCCTGGCGATGGCCGGGATGTCCTGCATCTCGAAGGTCTGCGAGCCCGGGGCCTCGGTCCAGACCGCCTTGGTGTTCGGCTTGAACAGCTTGGCGATGTCGGCCCCGACCAGCGGGTCGTAATAGCTGACCTCGACGCCCATCCGCTTCAGCATGGAATCGCAGAAGTTCCGTGTCGGCCGGTAGACGCTGTCTGTCACCAGGACGTGATCGCCGGCGGAGAGGAACGCGAGGAAGGGCAGGGTGCAGGCCAGCAGCCCCGAAGGTGTCACCACCACGCCCGCGCCGCCCTCGATGGTGTTGGCCGCCGCCTCCAGCGCGTCGAGCGTCGGGTTGCCGTGCGTGCCGTAGGTGTAGCGCGCCTTCCGGGCCAGGAAGTCTTCCGTGCTCGGATAGATGACCGTCGATCCTCGTACGATAGGAGGATTGACAAAGCCGTAGCTGTCGCTGGGATCGCGACCGGCGAGGGCGAGACGGGTCCGCGTTCCGAGGCGCGCGAATTCGGAAGAAGGCAGCTTTTTCATGGAACCGATGGGACTGGAGCGGCAGGCAAGGCGGCCAGACTTGACCACCTCGCCAAACTCGCATGTGATGATTGTGGCGAACAAGAGGCGGTTGCGGCGGATGGCCGTTGCTTGACGCTCATGGGTCGCTCTGGCAATCGACTCGGCCAAGGGGACGCCGTTTCATTGCTGGAAACGACAGAGCGGTTGGGAGCCGCCGGCGGCGAACCGGATTGTCGCGCTTTCCGGGCTTGTCCGGGGCGCTTGTTTCGATGGGAGAGTACTGATGAAGAAAATTCTGGCAGCCGGCCTCTTCGCAGCGGCTGGGCTTGCGATTTCCGCCACGGGCGCGTCCGCGCAGGCGACGCTCGCGCAGGTGAAGCAGCGCGGCATCCTGAACTGCGGCTCGAATCCCGGCCTCGCCGGCTTCGGCGTGCCGGACGCGCAGGGCAATTGGGCCGGCCTCGACGTCGACGTCTGCCGGGCGATCGCCGCTGCGATCTTCAACGACCCGGCCAAGGTCAAGTTCATCCCGCTCTCGGCCAAGGACCGCTTCACCGCGCTCCAGTCGGGCGAGGTTGACCTGCTGGCCCGCAACTCGACTTGGACGATGTCGCGCGACGCCTCGCTCGGCCTGCTCTTCACCGGCGTGAATTATTACGACGGCCAGGGCTTCATGGTGCGCAAGAAGCTCGGCGTGAACTCGGCGCTGCAGCTCAACGGCGCCTCGGTCTGCACGCAGCAGGGTACGACGACGGAGCTGAACCTCGCCGACTACTTCCGCGCCAATAACCTGAAGTACGAGGTCGTCGCCTTCGCCACCGCCGACGAGACCGTCAAGGCCTACGACGCCGGCCGTTGCGACGCCTTCACCACCGACGCCTCGGGCCTCTATGCCGAGCGCCTGAAGCTCGCCAATCCGGACGAGCACATCGTCCTGCCTGAGATCATCTCCAAGGAGCCGCTCGGCCCCTCCGTCCGCAACAACGACCCGCAGTGGTTCAACCTGGTGAAGTGGGTCGGCTTCGCCATGCTGAATGCCGAGGAGCTCGGCGTCACCAAGGCGAATGTCGACGAAAAGCTGAAGTCCGACAATCCGGAGATCAAGCGCTTGCTCGGCACCGAGGGCAAGTTCGGCGAGCAGATCGGCCTGACCGGCGACTGGGTCGTGCGCATCGTCAAGCAGGTCGGCAATTACGGCGAATCCTTCGAGCGGAACGTCGGCCAGGGCTCGCTGCTGAAGATCGCTCGCGGCCAGAACGCGCTCTGGACCAAGGGTGGCCTGCAATACGCTCCGCCGGTTCGCTGAGCGGGCTTGAGGAGGCGCCGGGTCGTCCGGCGCCTCTTTGCGTCTTCGTCCGGCTCTGCGGCGCATGCTGCAGCCTGGGCGAAAGCGCGATGACACCGGCCGCACGCCGGCCGCAACCGCCGGTTTCGCCATGGGAACAGCAGGGATAGCCGCTGTCTTCGCGCTGACCGCCGCCGTGGCGATATCCGCAACGGTGGGTCGGGCGGCGGGTGCGACGGACGACCTGCTGACGCGGGTGAAGCAGCGCGGCGCGGTTCTCTGCGGTGTCGCGCCTTCCCTGCCGGGCTTCTCGATGCCCGACAGCCAGGGCAACTGGACCGGGCTCGACGTCGATCTCTGCCGAGCGCTCGCCGCCGCGATCTTCGACGATGCGGCGCGGGTGACCTTCGTGCCGCTCTCATCGCAGGATCGCTTCACCGCCCTGCAGACGGGCGAGGTCGATCTTCTGTCGCGCAGCTCGACCTGGTCGATGACGCGCGACACCACGCTGGGACTGCGTTTCGCCGGGATCAATTTCTACGGCGGCGAAGGCTTCATGGTGCGCAAGGCGCTGGGCATCGCCTCGGCGGGGCAGCTCGGCGGCGCCACGGTCTGCGCCGAACAGGGGACGACGACGGAGCTGAATGTCGCCGATTTCTTCCGCCGGCACGGCCTGGTGAACGAGATCGTCACCTATCGCGGCAGCGATGAGGCGATCGACGCCTATGGCGCCGGTCGTTGCGACGCCTACGCCTATGATCGGGCCGGACTCGCGATCCAGCGTACCAAGCTCGCCGCGCCGCAGGAGCATGTGATCCTGCCCGAGACGATCTCGAAGGAGCCGCTCGGGCCGGTGGTGCGACAGGGCGACGAGCGCTGGTTCGGCCTGGTGAAATGGACGCTGTTCGCCATGCTCGGCGCCGAGGAACTCGGTGTCGGTCGCGGCAATGTCGAGGCGATGCGGGCATCGGAGCGCCCGGATATTCGCCGCCTGCTCGGGGTGGAGGGTGATTTCGGAAGTCCGCTCGGGCTCTCGCGCGACTGGGCCTACCGGATCGTCCGCCATGTCGGCAATTATGGGGAATCGTTCGAGCGCAATCTCGGCACCGGCTCCTCCCTGGGGATCACGCGCGGTCTGAACGCGCTCTGGACCAAGGGGGGATTGCATTACGCGCCGCCGGTGCGCTGAAATCGACCAGCGTTTCGGACTCACGACCGGGGGCCTTCGGGACCTCCGGCACGACAACGAGGCAAGCCGCGGCGAGGGGTGGTCCGGGACTTGCTATGAAGGCACCGAGAGCGGGACGAACCCGCTCCAACAGGGGAATGAGGATGAAGGACATGATCGAAAGGCTGCGACGGCGGCCGGATTCTCCGCAGCCATGCCCGCTGCGGAGCTGGGAACGTTCGTTTCCGGCGGCGGTGGAGCTTCGATGACGCCGATGGCGGGACTGGGCCTCTTCGGGGCGGAGAGCAGCCAATCCCGTCTTGCGACCGCGGGAAGAGACCGCGGAGCCGACGACCGGCGGTAACGACAGACAAACGGCCCGGACCCAACGGCCTTCGGTGGAATCGCACCGCCCAAGGATCGCCGGCCTCAACAAGCGAAACACAAAGGGCGTAACAGGTGTCGAGCATCCCGACCGAAACGGTAACACCCGGCAAGGCGTCGTTATTCTACGACCCGAAGATCCGTGGCTATGTCTATCAGATCGTTCTGCTGGCCGTGGTCAGCTTCCTGATCTGGTCGGCCGCCTCGAACGCGATCGAGAACCTGCGCGCGCAGAAGATCGCCTCCGGCTTCGGCTTCTGGAACAATGCCGCCGGCTTTGACGTCAACCAGAAGCTCATCCCCTTCACCGCCTCGGGCTCGACCTATGGCCAGGCCTTCTATGTCGGCCTGCTCAACACGCTGCTGGTGGCGGCGCTCGGCATCGTGCTGGCGACGATCATCGGTTTCGCGGTTGGCGTCGCGCGCCTGTCGAGCAACTGGGTCGTCGCCAAGCTCGCGATGATCTATGTCGAGGTCATCCGGAACATCCCGCTGCTGCTGCAGCTCTATTTCTGGTACAACGCGGTGCTGAAGCCGCTGCCGGATGCCCGCAACTCGATCGCGCTGCCGGGCAGCATCTATCTCAACAACCGCGGCATCATTCTGCCGAGCCCGCAATTCGGGCCGGCCTTCGAAGCCGTCGCCATCGCCTTCCTGATCGGTATCGCGGGCGCGATCGCCTTTTTCGTCTGGGCGCGCGGACAGCAGGCGAAGACCGGCAAGCAGTATCCGAACGGCTGGGTCGCGCTCGCGCTGGTCGCCGGCCTGCCGCTTCTCGTGTTCTTCGCGACCGGCCGGCCGCTCTCCTTCGACTACCCACAGCAGGGCCGCTTCAACCTGACCGGCGGCATGCAGATCTTCCCCGAGTTCGTCGCGCTGCTGGTCGGGCTCTCGACCTACACCGCGGCCTTCATCGCCGAGGTGGTGCGCGCCGGCATCCTAGCGGTCTCGAAGGGACAGAGCGAGGCGGCGCATGCGCTCGGTCTCAGGCCGGGTCCGACGCTGAAGCTCGTCGTCATTCCGCAGGCGATGCGGGTCATCGTGCCGCCGCTGACCTCGCAATATCTCAACCTGGTCAAGAACTCGTCGCTGGCAGTGGCGATCGGTTATCCCGACCTCGTCCAAGTCTTCACCGGCACGGTGCTGAACCAGACCGGCCAAGCCGTCGAGGTGGTGGCCATCACCATGGCCGTCTACCTGACGATCTCACTGGTGACTTCGTTCTTCATGAACATCTACAACAAGCGCATGGCGCTGGTTGAACGGTGAGGGGGCAGCGATGACCGACGCAACGCTCGACAACGCTCCCCGCGCCTTCGTCCGTACCGAGACGCTCCAGCAGCAGCCGGCGCCGCTCTCGGTGGCGGGGCCGCTGGCCTGGATCCGCGCCAACCTGTTCTCCAGCCCGCTGAACGCGATCCTGACGCTGCTCTGCATCTGGTTCGTCGTTGACACGGTGCCGGAGATGATCCGCTTCTACTTCCTGGATGCGGTCTGGTCCGGCACCACCCGCGACGCCTGCCTCGCCGACAAGGTCGGCCGGCCGGTCGGGGCCTGCTGGGCCTATGTGGCCGACCGCTTCCAGTATTTCATCTACGGCTCCTATCCGATCACCGAGCGCTGGCGGGTGAACATTGTCTTCGCCATGTTCGCACTCGGCGTCGTCTGGCTGCTGTGGAACAAGGCTCCGCTGAAGAAGGTCGGCGCCTTCTACTTCTTCGTCATCCTGCCGCTCAGTGCCTTCATCCTGCTGCTTGGCGGCGCGCGGGCGCAGAGCCTGCTGCGCTTCCTGATCCTGCTGAGCTTCGCGCTGGCGGTGCTCTATCTCGTGCTCTCCTTCGTGCCGGCGCTCGCCCGCTTCTGGACCAGCCCGGCCCTGCTGGCGGTGGAGCAGGAGGCGCCGCCGTGGAAGCGCTTCTACCGGCCCAAGCGCCTGATCCTGCTGTCGCTCGTCGTCTTCGGCATCCTGGCGATCTTCGACGACCGCATCGGCCTGCCGCGCGTCGATACCGGCCTCTGGGGCGGCATGATGGTGACCTTCCTGATCTCGGCGGTCGGCATCGTCTTCTCGCTGCCGCTCGGCGTCATCCTGGCGCTTGGCCGCCGCTCGCGCCTACCGATCATCCAGCTGCTCTCGGTGATCTTCATCGAGTTCGTGCGCGGCGTGCCGCTGATCACCGTTCTCTTCATGGCCAACACCATGCTGCCGCTGTTCGTGCCGCAGGAATATTCGCCCGACCGGCTGCTGCGTCCGCTGATCGGCGTCGCGGTCTTCGCCTCGGCCTATATGGCGGAGGTCATCCGCGGCGGCCTGCAGGCGATTCCGAAGGGGCAGTTCGAGGGCGCGATGTCGCTCGGTCTCGGCTACTGGCAGATGATGCGGCTGATCATCCTGCCGCAGGCGCTGCGGATTGTGATCCCGGGCATCGTCAACACCTTCATCGGGCTGTTCAAGGATACGACGCTGGTTACCATCGTCGGCATCTTCGACTTCCTGCGCACCATCGAGGCGACGCTCGTCGACCCGACCTGGGCGACGCCGACAACACGGACCACAGGCTATGCTTTCGCCGCGGTCTTCTATTTCCTATGCTGCTGGGGCATGTCGCGATATTCGATTGCGGTCGAGAAGCGCCTGGCTGCCGGCCAAAAACGTTGAGAGGGACCAAAAACATGGCAATGGCAGAAACCAAGACCACGGATACCCGCCCGGCGGCGCTGAAGCCGACATCGCTGAAGACGGCGACGGCAGTGGAGATGACGGCCGTGAACAAGTGGTACGGCGAGTTCCACGTGCTGCGCGACATCAACCTGAAGGTCGAGCGCGGCGAGAAGCTGGTGATCTGCGGGCCGTCGGGCTCCGGCAAGTCGACGATGATCCGCTGCATCAACCGGCTGGAGGAGCACCAGAAGGGCCAGATCGTGGTCGACGGCACGGAGCTGACCAACGATCTCAAGAAGATCGACGAGATCCGCCGCGACGTCGGCATGGTGTTCCAGCACTTCAACCTGTTCCCGCATCTGACGATCCTGGAGAACCTGACGCTGGCGCCGATCTGGGTGAAGAAGATGCCCAAGAAGGACGCCGAGGAGATCGCGATGCACTATCTCAAGCGCGTCAAGATCCCCGAGCAGGCGGCGAAGTATCCGGGCCAGCTTTCGGGCGGCCAGCAGCAGCGCGTGGCGATCGCCCGCTCGCTGTGCATGAGCCCGAAGATCATGCTGTTCGACGAGCCGACTTCGGCGCTCGATCCGGAGATGGTCAAGGAGGTGCTCGACACCATGGTCTCGCTGGCGGAGGAGGGCATGACCATGCTCTGCGTCACGCACGAGATGGGCTTCGCCCGCCAGGTCGCCGACCGCGTCATCTTCATGGACGCCGGCCAGATCGTCGAGATGAACACCCCCGAGGAGTTCTTCAAGAACCCCCAGCACGAACGCACCAAGCTCTTCCTCTCCCAGATCCTCCACTGAGACAGTCGAGTTTCGTCGATCATCGCAAGCGCGCCGGGAAACCGGCGCGCTTCGTCGTTTCGGCCGTGCTTCGTCGAGTGTTCGAGCGTCGAGCGACAGCATCGCGCAGATTTTCCGGAACGAATCTCAACGGCAATCGTTTCTGGCGGGAACGGAGGAAGCGTGATGAAACGATTTGTCCTTGGGTTGACGGCTGCCCTTCTTCTAAGCGGCGGTGCCTATGCTCAGTCGATCAATATCGGTCCGGGCGGGGTGAGCGTCGATCCGCGCACGCCGCATGAACGTCGAGTCGACCGTGAGATCCGCCGCGAAGAGCGCCGCGACCGCTATGAGCGGGCACGCGAGCGCGAATACCGCGCGCGCTACCGGGACGAGCGCTGTCGCACCATCACGACGCGCGAGGAAACCAGGCGGGGCACGGTCCGCAGGACGACACGCGTCTGCGATTGAGTTGCGTCAACTGTTGCGTCGCGTTGAGGAGCGGGGCTGGCGGCACCAGCCCCGCTCACTCTTTCAAGAGCCGCTCGACCCTTGTTGCGCGCGAGCCCGGCTCGGATTATCGTTTCCGGCGATGGGGATGGAGTTCCCCCGAAACCGCCCACCGTCGCTTGTCTGGCCGAGGCTGATGACTCCTACCGCACGAAGCCGCGGTAGGAGTGTGTCTGACACCCGCCGCAAGGCGGGTTTTTCATGCCCGCCGACAAGGGAGCCAAAGCGAGCATGTCCTTCTCGACCGTCATTCTCGTCATGATCGGAGGCGCGCTTGGCACGCTGGCGCGCTATCTCATCTCGGTGCTTGCGCTGCCGATCAGCGGAAACCTGCCCTGGGGCACCATCCTCATCAACATCGCCGGCTCCTTCGTCATCGGCTTCTTCGGCACGCTGACGCTGGCGAGCGGCCGGTTCCCGATGTCCGAGCCCATGCGCCTCTTCGTGATGGTCGGGGTCTGCGGCGGCTTCACCACCTTCTCGTCCTTCAGCCTGCAGACGCTCGATCTGCTGCGCAGCGGCGAGACGCTGCGGGCGGCGATCAATATCGTCGCCTCCGTCGTGCTCTGCGTGACGGCCGTCGCGGTCGGCCATGCCGCCGCCACGAGGTTCAACGGCGATCCGCGCATCGCCCAGATGGTCATGGAAGAGGAGGCCTGAGGCCTCCTCTCGGGGAAAGCCCCGCGGCCTATTTGCCGTCGCGCGCCTTCACGGCATGGTCGGTGAAGTCGGTGAACACGCCGTCGACACCGAGCGCCAGATGCGCCTTGTACTCGGCGATGAGATCACCGTTGTAGTCGGCGGCGAGCCGGGTCGCCTCGCTGCGATAGGCCCAGGGGTGCACGAGCAGCCCCGCCGCATGCGCGTCCTTCACCACATTGGTCGGGGCGATGACGTTGCGGTCGCGCTCGTCGATCTTGCCGTCGCCGTTGAGGTCCTTCGGCTTGCCGTCCGGCCCGATCGTCTGCCTGGCGCCGATCAGATAGACCTTCCACGGGCCGACGCCGTCGGCATAGGTCGCGATCTCCTTGAGACCCTCGGGCGAGAGCATGTCCTGGAAGCTGCGCTTGTCGCCGAGCACGGCGAAGTCGTAGGGGCGGTCGAAGGGGGCGGCGAGCGTGACCTTGCCGTCCTTGTCGACGCCGTCGCCATCGACGAGCTGCACGAGCCGGATCTGCGTCTTCTTGCGCAGGTATTTCAGGTTCGCCGTCTCAAAGCTCTGGATGAAGACGGGCGAGTTCTTCTCGGTCCAGCCGGCCGCCTTGAGCATGTCGAGGAGTTTGTCCTCGAAGGCGAGGCCAAGCGAGGCGTGATAGGTCGGGTGCTTGGTTTCCGGATAGATGCCGATGGTCCGGCCGCTGCGGGCACTCTCCGCCTTGGCGAGGTCGATCACCTCCTGGAAGGTCGGAATCTCGTATTTGCCGTTATGCGACTGGTCGCGGTCGGCGAAAGCCTGCTTGGCGCGCAGCGTCTTGATCTCGGCCAGCGTGAAGTCGTTGGCGAACCAGTCCGTGGTCTCGATGCCGTCGAGCTTGCGGGTGGTCTTGCGGTTGGCGAATTCCGGGCGGTCAGCGACATCGGTCGTGCCGCTCAGCATCGGTTCGTGACGCACTACCAGCACGCCGTCCTTGGTCGAGACCAGGTCCGGCTCGATGAAATCGGCGCCGAGCGCGATGGCGCGGCGATAGCCTTCCAGCGTGTGCTCGGGCAGATAGCCGCTGGCACCGCGATGGGCGATGACGAGCGGGCGCTGGCCCGAAAGCGTGGTCGCGGGTTCGGCGCTGGCCGCCAGCGATTGCAGCGCCATGGCGGCGACAAGCGATGTCGAGAAAAGCAGGGTCTTCTTCATGGTGGCCTCGGCTCGCGAAAGGGCGCGCGAAGCTAGGCTGCGGGATGTGACATCCCCATGAAGCGCAGCGGTGCCGTTACGGTTCCGGGGCGGCAGGCGGATGAGAGGCGGCGGCTGCATCCCCGGCCATGCCGGGTCTGCCGCCGCCGGCCCGGTCTCAGCGATGATTCTCGAGGGTGGTCTTGGCGTCGAGGCGCTTGGCCGGCGGCGGGGTCAGGTCGGCCTGCGGCTGGGTCGCGCAGGCGGCGAGGGTGAAGGCAAAGAGGCCGAGAACGGCAAGGCGGGCAGCATTTTTCATGGTGGCGTGTCCCATTGGCCGCGACATGCGGTTGCATCGTCTTTCCGCTTATGGAACGACCGCGTCAAGAACATGTCGCGACGGAGCCCATGCCGTTGCGTCATGATCGAATTGGTTGAAACACAAGCCCTTGCCTCGCGGCGCGTCTGCCTGAGCAGTCCGCGCCAGGACCCGACGACCATGACGCCAGCCGCCCGGATCAGCGCCGCCATCGAGGTGCTGCAGGATATCATCGAGCGCCGCCGCCCCGCGGCCGACGCGCTCAAGGACTGGGGGCTGTCGCGCCGCTTCGCCGGCTCGAAGGACCGCGCGGCGGTGGCATCGCTGGTCTATGACGCGCTGCGCCGCAAGGCCTCCTCCGGCTACGCCATGGCTTCCGAGGAGCCGCGCGCGCTGGTGCTCGGCATGCTGATGGGCCTGCGCGGCCTCTCGCTCGACGAGATCACCGCGCTCTGCTCCGGCGAGAACCATGCGCCGGCGCCGCTCTCCGCCGACGAGACGGCGCTTCTCACCGCCTTCTCGGACGACGATGCACCGGGCTGGGTGCGGGCCGATGTCCCGGAATGGCTCTGGCCCGCCTTCGAGCAGGCCTTCGGCGCCATGGCGATCGAGGAGGGGCAGGCGCTCGCCGCCCGGGCTCCGGTCGATCTGCGCGTCAACCGCCTCAGGGCGAGCCGCGAGGCCGTCGTGAAGGACCTTGCCCACCTCCAGCCGGAGGAGGGCTCCTGGTCGCCGGATGCACTGCGCTTCCAGCCCGGCCATGACGGGCGCGGCCCCTCGCTGCAGACCGAGCCCGGCTTCTTCGCCGGCGCCTTCGAGATCCAGGACGAGGGCTCGCAGCTCGTCTCCTTGCTTGCCGGCGCGAAGCCCGGCGAGACGGTGATCGACCTCTGTGCGGGGGCAGGGGGCAAGACACTTGCGCTCGCTGCCTTGATGGCCAATCGCGGCAACCTCTACGCCACCGACCTCGACAGCCGCCGTCTCGCGCCATTGCATGATCGGCTGGCGCGCTCGGGCGCGGCCATCGTCGACATCCGCATCCCGCGCTCGCGCGGCCACGAGCCGCTGGCGGACGTCGCCGGCCAGGCCGATCTCGTCCTGGTCGATGCGCCCTGCACCGGCTCCGGCACCTGGCGGCGCAATCCCGATGCAAAATGGCGCGTGCGCCCCGGCGCGCTGGCCGAGCGCGTCAAGGACCAGGCCGAGGTGCTGGCCCGGGCCGCCAAGCTGGTGAAGCCGGGCGGTCGCATCGCCTACATCACCTGCTCGATGCTGCCCGAGGAGAACGACGAGGCGATCCGGGCCTTCCTCGGCAAGCATTCCGGCTTCGCGGCCGTGGCGCCGATCGACGTGCTGGCCGGGGCCGAGAGCGACTTCTCCCTGCTCGCCCGTTTTGCCACGGAGTTCGGCCTGCAGCTCTCGCCGCGCCGCACCAGCACGGACGGGTTCTACCTGGCCTGCCTGAAGCGCGGCGACTGAAAGCGTCGTGCGTCGACAGCCCGGATCATCTCTGCCAAGCTGCCGTTGGGGGATGTGTTCCGCCCGCGTCGCTGGGCGGATGTGACGGGAGGTCGAAGCATGTCCGACAAACCTGCCATCGTTCTGGTTCACGGCTTCTGGGGCGGGGCCGCCCACTGGTCCAAGGTCATCCTGGAATTGTCCCGGCGCGGCTATGCCGATCTCCACGCCGTCGAGAACCCGCTGACATCGCTGGCGGACGACGCCGAGCGCACGCGCAAGATGGTGCGCCAGATCTCAGGCCCGGTGGTGCTCGTCGGCCACTCCTATGGCGGCGCCGTCATCACCGAGATGGGTGACCTGCCGAACGTCAAGGCGCTGGTCTACATCGCCGCCTTCGCGCCCGATGCCGGCGAAAGCCCCGGCGGGATCAGCCAGGCCAGGCCGCCCGCGGCCTTCGCCAACATCGCGCCGGACAGCGACGGCTATCTCTGGATCAAGCCCGACGCATTTCGCGAGAGCTTCTGTCAGGACCTGACGGCGGACGAGGCGCTGGTCATGGCAGTGACGCAGAAGGCTCCGCTCGGCTCGACCTTTGGCGATACCGTCACAGTGCCGGCCTGGAAGAAGAAGCCGAACTGGTACCAGATCTCCTCCGCGGACCGCATGATCGCGCCCGAGAACGAAAAGATGATGGCGGAGCGCATGCGCCCGCAGAAGAGCGTGACGCTCGATGCCAGCCACGCCTCGCTGGCGTCGCGCCCGGTCGAAGTATCGGACCTGATCGAGGACGCCGCTAAGGCCTAGAGACGTAACCGACATGCGTTCAGGCGCGGCCCCGTTGCGCGCGCCTGCGCGATCCATTAACGGGACGCGATGACGAGCGCTCAGCCCCATCACGACTCCATCCTCATCATCGATTTCGGCTCGCAGGTGACGCAGCTCATCGCGCGGCGCATCCGCGAGATCGGCGTCTATTGCGAGATCGCCCCGTTCCAGTCGGCGGGCGAGGCCTTCGCGCGGCTGAAGCCGAAGGGCGTGATCTTCTCCGGAGGCCCCGCTTCGGTTCCTGACGAGGGTAGCCCCCGCGCTCCCGAAGCGGTCTTCACCGCGAACATCCCGCTGATGGGCATCTGCTACGGCCAGCAGACCATGGCACATCAGCTCGGCGGCAAGGTCGAGGGCGGCCACGCCGCCGAGTTCGGCCGAGCCGATGTCGAGATCGTTGCTCCGTCCGCGCTCTTCGCCGGCGTCTGGGACAAGGGCGGCCGCTACCCGGTCTGGATGAGCCATGGCGACCGCGTCACCGAGCTGCCCAAGGGCTTCTCGGTCAAGGCGACTTCGGAGAACGCTCCCTTCGCGGTGGCGAGCGACGAGGCACGGCGCTTCTTCACCACCATGTTCCACCCCGAAGTGGTCCACACCCCGGACGGCGGCAAGCTGCTGCGCAACTTCGTCGTCGATATCTGCGGCTGCAAGCCCGACTGGAGCATGTCGGCCTATCGCGCCGAGATGCAGAAGAAGATCCGCGAGCAGGTCGGCACCGGCCGCGTCATCTGCGGGCTGTCCGGCGGTGTCGACTCGGCGGTGGCGGCGGTGCTGATCCACGAGGCGATCGGCGACCAGCTCACCTGTGTCTTCGTCGATCATGGCCTGATGCGCCTGGGCGAAGCCGAGCAGGTCGTGACCCTGTTCAGGGATCACTACAACATCCCGCTCGTCCATGTTGAAGCCGAAGAGCTTTTCCTCTCGGAGCTTGAGAAGGTTGGTCCCGATCCGGAAGCCAAGCGCAAGACGATCGGCCGCCTCTTCATCGAGGTCTTCGATGCCGAGGCCGCCAAGATCGGCGGCGCCGACTTCCTGGCGCAGGGCACGCTCTACCCGGACGTGATCGAGAGCGTCTCCTTCTCCGGCGGGCCCTCGGTCACGATCAAGAGCCACCACAATGTCGGCGGCCTGCCCGAGCGCATGAAGATGAAGCTCGTCGAGCCGCTGCGCGAGCTGTTCAAGGACGAGGTCCGCGTGCTCGGCCGTGAGCTCGGCCTGCCCGAGGCCTTCGTCGGACGCCATCCTTTCCCGGGGCCTGGCCTCGCCATCCGCTGCCCCGGCGAGATCACCAAGGAGAAGCTCGACATCCTGCGCAAGGCGGATGCGATCTATCTCGACGAGATTCGCAAGGCGGGCCTCTACGACGTGATCTGGCAGGCCTTCGCCGTGCTGTTGCCGGTGCGCACCGTCGGCGTGATGGGCGACTATCGCACCTACGACCATGTCTGCGCGCTGCGCGCCGTGACCTCGGTCGACGGCATGACGGCGGATTTCTACCCCTTCGACATGAACTTCCTCGGCCGCGCCGCGACGAGAATCATTAATGAAGTCAAAGGCATCAACCGCGTCGTCTATGACGTGACGTCGAAGCCGCCCGGCACGATCGAGTGGGAGTGAGGGAGCGGCGGCTATCTGCCGCTGCGCGGGCGACGCAAGGCCGCTTTACGGGGTGAGAGGCTCCTGTCCGGCCCGTTGACAAGCCCAAGGCGTCGGTTTCCGGGGCGATCCGCTCCCCGTCAAAGACGATCGATGTCTGTCTCTCGCCCGTAGCGTCACAAGACGGTCACGGGCTCGGCGATATGTCAGCCGCCATGCAGTCAGCATCGACCTTGGCGAAGCATGGCTTCGACGGATCCGCCGCGAGGTTCAGCGAAGCCCAGACGGGATCACCGCTGCTTCGCTTGCGTGACTTCACCGTTGCATTGTCAGGCGCTGTGCCGATCGTGCGCGGCATCGATCTGTCGCTGGCTCGCGGCGAGGCGCTCGGCATCGTCGGCGAATCGGGCTGCGGCAAGAGCATCACCTGGCTCGCGGCGCTGCGCCTGCTCGGACCCCATGTGACGACGGGTGGGGATGTCCGGCTCGACGGCAGGGATATCGGCCAGCTCTCAGAGCGCGAGCTAGCGCGGGTGCGCGGCGGCCGCATCGCCCTGATCTTCCAGGATCCGAGCAGTGCATTGAACCCGGTGCAGCGCATCGGCACGCAACTCGTGGAGGTGTTGCGCCTGCATCGCGGCCTCACCGGCGCGCCGGCCCGCCGCGAGGCGCTGCGGTTGCTCGATCGCGTCGGCATTGCCGACGGCCCGCGCCGCCTGAAGCAATATCCGCATGAATTCTCGGGCGGCATGAACCAGCGCGTCATGATCGCGCTGGCCCTGGCGGGCGAACCCGACGTACTGGTGGCCGACGAGCCGACGACGGCGCTTGATGCCACCATCCAGGCGCAGGTGCTGGACCTCATCCGCGACATCCGCCGCGAAACCGGGATGGGGCTGATCCTGATTTCCCACGATATCGGCGTGGTCGGTGATCTCTGCGACCGCATCGCCGTGATGTATGCCGGGCGGATCGTCGAAACCGCGGCGACGCGCGACCTGCTCACCCGTCCGCGCCACCCCTACACGCAAGGCCTGCTCGCCGCCCTGCCCACCCTCGACGGCCCGCGGCGGCGGCTGACCCCGATTCCCGGTACCGTGCCTGCCCCAACTGCCATTCCGCCGGGCTGCGCCTTCGCGCCGCGCTGTCCCGTCGCCGTTTCGCGATGCGAGCGCGAGCTGCCGGAGCTGACGCTGGCGGCGCAGGACCAGCGCGCCGCCTGCCTGCGGCTCGGCGAGCCGTTGGGGCACGCTGAAACGCCGGTTCCGGCAACCGCGTTGCCTGAGCGGGTCGGAGTCTCGGCATGACGGCGCTCCTCGAAGTGCGCGACCTCGCCCGCGAATATCCGGTTTCCACCACCGGCGGCGCGCGCCGCATCCTGCATGCGGTCGACGGCGTGAATTTCTCGCTCGGGCGCGGTCGAACGCTCGGCATCGTCGGTGAATCCGGTTGCGGCAAGTCGACCACCGCCAAGCTCGCGCTCGGCCTCCTGCCGGCGACACGAGGGCAGATCAGCTTCGAAGGCAACCCGGTAAACGCGAAGCGCGACCGGAGCTGGCGCGCCCTGCGCCGACGCATGCAGCTGGTCCACCAGGACCCGCTCGCAGCGCTCGACCGGCGCCTGCCTGTCGGGCAGCAGGTGGTCGAGCCGCTGGTCATTCACGAGCTGGGGGCCAATGCGCTGGCCCGGCGGCAGCAGGCGCTTGCGCTGTTCGATGCCGTCGGCCTGAGACCGGATCTCTTCGAACGCTATCCGCACGAGCTTTCGGGCGGGCAGCGCCAACGTGTCGTGCTTGCGCGTGCGCTGGTGCTCGATCCGGCGCTGCTCGTCTGCGACGAGCCGATCTCCGCGCTCGACGTCTCGGTCGCAGCGCAGGTGATCAATCTGATGCAGGACCTGCAGACGCGCTTCGGCATGGCCTATCTCTTCATCAGCCACGACCTCAAGGTCGTGCGGCAGATCGCCGACGAAGTTGCGGTGATGTATCTCGGCCGCATCGTCGAGCAGGGCCCGCCGGATGCGCTGTTCCACGCCCCGGCCCACCCCTATACCGAGGCGCTGGTCTCGGCCGTGCCGACGCCATTGCGCGGGACGCAAGGGCGCATCATCCTGAAGGGCGACCCGCCGAATCCCGTCGACAGACCCTCGGGTTGCGCCTTCCATCCGCGCTGCCCGCGCGCCGTGGCCCGCTGCCGGGAGGAGGTGCCGGCACTGCGGCCGGCGGCCGATGGCCGCCTCGCCGCCTGTCACCTGGTGGCCGCGGTGCCTGCGGCGGCCGCTGCCTGAACCGACGCCTCGATATCCTTGGAGACGAGATGAGCTGCCCCGACCTGCCTAGCGCCGACCGCGTCGTCATTGCCGTCTTCGACGGCCTGCGGCCCGATCTCGTCACGCCGGAACTGACTCCCAACATCCTGCGGCTCGCTGCACGCGGGACTTGGTTCCGTCGGGCGCGCAGCGTGTTTCCTTCGGTGACGCGGGTGGCGACGAGCTCGATCGCGGCCGGCGCACCGCCCATCGTCCACGGCATCGTCGGCAACGCCTTCTACCATCGCGCCGCCATCGCCGACCGCATTTTCGATACGAGCGACGCCGCACAGATCCGCCGTGCCGAGGCCCATCACGACGGGCGCCTTCTCGCCGCCGACACCTTCGGCGACATGCTGGCCCGCGCCGGCAAGCAGCTGGCGGTGGTGCATACCGGTTCGGCCGGCTCGGCGCACTTCATCAATCCGCGCGCCCGCGCCAACGGGCACTGGACCTTCTCGATGCATGGCGCGGGCGCGACGCAGACGCCTGAAGCGGTCGAGCAGGCGCTGGCGCTTCTCGGCCCGCTGCCGGAGCGCGAATTGCCGCGGCTGCAGGAGCTTGCCTATGGCGGGCGGGTGATGACCGAGTTGGTGCTGCCGAAGCTCCAGCCGGATGTTGCGCTGATCTGGTTCAACGAGCCGGACACGACCTTCCACTATCGCGGCCTTGGCTCGCCCGAGGCGATGGCTGGCCTGCGCGAGGCCGACCGGGCCTTCGGCACCATCCTCGACTGGGTCGAGGACCAGCCCGATGCGGAGCGCATTGCGGTGATCGTCGCCTCGGACCACGGCCAGATCTCGACCGGCACGGTCGAGCCGCTGTTTGAGACGGCGCAGCAGGCCGGCTTCGATCTCAGTGCGGAGAAGGCGATCAACGGCGCCACGCTCGTCGCCACCGGTGGCATGAGTGGCGAGATCCGCCTGCGCGATGGCGAGCGCAGCGAGATCGATCGCATCGCCGCCTGGCTGATGCAGCACCCGGCCGTCGGCCATGTGTTCTCGCGCGACCGCAACGGCGTCGAGGGCGAGATCGCGGGCACGCTCTCGCTCGGTCTGATGAACACCGGGCATGCCGAGCGCCAGCCGGAGCTGATGTTCATCCTGAAATCGACGCTCGACGCGGATCAGTATGGCCTGCCTGGCCTTGGGGCGATGACACCCGGGGACGTGCCGCTCGGCGGCGGCATGCATGGCGGCATCAATCCGCATGAGCTCAACACGGTGCTGATCCTCGGCGAGTCGAGCGGCCAGGGCGCCGTCTCGCAGGAACCCGCCGGCATCATCGACATCGGTCCGACCGTGCTCGGCCTGCTCGGGCTATCGCCCGCGGCGACGATGATGGGGCGCAATCTTGCCGTTCCAGCCCGCGAGGAGGGCCGTGTCATTCGCCACTCGGCCGGTCGAGGCGCCTTTGCCCAGCACGTGGAACTCGTGGAGCAGGATGGAAGGCGCTTCATCCTCGGCGGTGGTCACTAGCCTTCGGCGATTTCCCACGGAAACACCGCGTCATCCCGGATCTTCGCTTTGCTCCGTTCGGGATGACCGGCGCGCACTGAAAACGCAAAAAGGGCGGCCCATGGCCGCCCGTTCCGTTGCAGACGCGAGCTGAGCTTCAGGCCCTGGCGAAACTTAGATTGTCCGGCCGCAGGTCCATGAAATAGAAAGTCGTCGGGCGCCAGGCGATCGACTTCTTGATCGCGTAGGCTTCGCTCGGCTGGTAGAGGATGGTGGCCGGCGCCTCGTCCTCCCAGATGTCGAGCATCTGCGTGAACAGCGCCTTGCGCTTCGCCGGGTCGGTCTCCGCCTCCAGGGCCGTGCCGGCCTTGTTGAAGGCCTGCGCCGAGGTCCAGAATTTCGAGACCTGGATCTCGCCGGCCGGACCCCAGGCCACCCAGATCGCGCCGAGGGGATCGGGCAGGCGCGTCGAGTTCGACCAGTTGAAGATCTGCGTGTTGGCGCCGCGCATCTGGGTCGAGTTCTCGACCACCTGCAGCGAGGCGTTGATGCCGACCGCCTTCCACTGCTCGATCAGGATCTGACCGGCCTCGAGCGCATTGGTGTAGTAGTTGGCCTGTGTCCGGTAGACGATCGGCTCGCCCTTGTAGCCGGCTTCCTTGAGCAGGGCCTTGGCCTTGACGGGGTCGTAGGCGAGCTTGCGACCTTCGACGAACATTGGGCCGTATTCCGGGAAATTATGGCTCGCCGGCACCTGTGCCGTGCCCTGCCAGAGCGCATCGACCAGCTTCTGGCGGTCGATCGCATAGTTCAGCGCCTGCCGGACGCGCTTGTCGGAAAGAACCTTGTCCTGCTCGTTATAGGCGAGGACATGGACGTTCGCGAGAACGACCGAGCGGACGTCGATATCCTTGTAGCCGCCGATCACGCTCATCTGGTCCGGCGGGATATTGGTGATGAGGTCGTAATCGCCCGCGACCAGGCCGGCGACGCGCGCCGCCAGCTCCGGCACGCGCTTGAAGGTGACGCGCCTGGCCGTCGGTTTTCCCATGAAATAGTCGTCGAAGGCCTCCAGTACCGTAGCGTCGGCCGCCGAATGCGAGACGACGCGATAGGGGCCGGTGGCGACGGGCTTGCGCGAATAGGCCTCGAAGCCCATCGCCTCATAGGCGCGCTTGTTGACGATCCAGGCGCACCAGGAGGCGAGGCGCTGCTCCAGCAGCACATCGGCGACCTTGGTCTTGAAGCGGACCGTATAGCGGTCGACCGGCTCGACCGAGGCGAGGATGCCGAAATAGGGCTTGCCGCCCGGGATCTGGGCCTTGTCGCCCCAGAGCCGGCCGTCGCGGAAGGTATAGGCGACGTCCTCCGAGGTCAGCTCGTCGCCATTGTGGAACTTCACGCCCTGCCGCAGCGTGACGACGAGTTCCTGCGGCGAGACCCGCTCCCATTTCGTCGCCAGATGCGGCTTGAGCTCCGAGCCGCCGCCATCGGCCGCGCCGAGGAAATCGCGCCGGATCAGCGTGTCGAAGATCGAGTAGGTGACGCGGGTGCCGACATTGGAGAGCTCGCGCGCCGGCTCGAGCGTCGCCGGCAGGTCGGCGACCGCGACCGTGAAGTTCGGGCGGCTGTCATCGGCCGCGAAGGCGGTTGACATGGAAAGCGCGACCGGCATGGCGGCGGCGCCCTCGATGAAACGGCGGCGTGACAGAACGGGCATGGCAATCCTCGCAAGACATCCGGTCGGCGCCGATAGATCGGCGCCGCGATGCGACTGCCTTGCATCAGGTTGACGACGGGCCGGTGACAGAGCGGGCAGAGAGGAGCAGCCCCGGGTCGTCGAGCATCACCGCGTCGGGAGCGAGCGCAAGGACGCGGGTCATGCCATCGGCGTCGATGCGGCCGACCGGAAAGGGCGGGTAGCCGGGCTCTGCCACGGAGCGTGGCTGACCGACCATGATGACGGCCTTCATGCCAGCTTCGCGCACGGCCGCCAGCCGCTCCGGCGTTGCATCGGCCTGCCAGAGCCGGAACCAGTCCGCGCCGGCGGCGCGCGCCTGGGCGACGGCGTCGGGGTCGGGCACCAGCGCGAGGATGGTGGCATCCGACGACAGTCGTCGCGCGGCAGCGATCAGATCGAGGTCGCGAAGGCCGAGCAGGGTGCGCGGAAGCGCATCCGCCGTATCCAGCGCGGCGAGGATCGGGTTCAGGATGCGGGGCTCGTGCAGCTTGACGTCGAGCAGGAGACCCAGCGGCGCGGAGGCGGCGATGGCGGTGTCGAGCGTCAGCAGGGCGGGCAGGGTGGTCCGGAGCGTCGCGAGATCGGTTTCGGCGACCCGCCGCGGATCACGGGCGAGGCGCATCAGGTCGGCGTCGTGAAGGCAGACGAGCGTGCCATCCGCGCTGAACCGCAGATCGGTTTCCACGATGTCGGCGCCGGCCTCGATCGAGGCGGCAAAGGCCTCCGCTGTGTTCTCCGGCCCGAGCTGCGCCCCGCCGCGATGGGCGATGGCGAGTGGCCGTGGCGCGTCGAAGGAGGAATCGGATCGCATCGCCTCAATGCCTCTCGCTCGTGGGGTCGAAGCAGTCGCGCAGCCAGTCGCCGAACAGGCTCATCGACAGCGTGGTCAGGAAAATGGTCAGGCCGGGAAAGACCGCGATCCACCAGGCGTTCAGCAGATAGCGGCGGCCTTCGCCGAGCATCAGCCCAAGGGAGGTGCCGGGCGGCTGCACGCCGAGGCCCAGGAAGGACAGCGAGGTTTCCAGCAGGATTGTGCCGGGAAAGTTCAGCGTCGCCTGGACCACGAGCGCGGCAGCGATATTGGGCAGGAGATGGCGCAAGATGACGCGCGAGGGGTGGGCGCCCAGTGCCTCGACGGCGTTGATGTAGTCGCTCTCCTGCTCGGAGACGACGAGGCCGCGCGCCAGCCGCGTATAGCGGTCCCAGCCGTCGATGCTGACGAGGACGATGAACAGGACGATGTTGTTGCCGAAGAAGGCGAGCATCGTCAGCGCGAGGAAGAGCGCCGGGATCGCCGCCTGGGCATCGACCAGCATCATGATCGCCTGGTCGACGATGCCGCGCAGCCTTGCGGCGAGGAAGCCGAGCAGCGTCCCGAACACCGCGCCGATCAGGGTGCCCATCACGGCGATCAGGATCGAGGTGCGGACCGCGAAGATCATGCGGCTGAGGATGTCGCGGCCGAGCTGGTCGGTGCCGAGCCAGTAGGTCGTGCCGCCGGCTTGGGTCAGGGGCGGCTTCAGCCTGGCGGCGAGGTTCTGCGCCGTATAGGGCAGCGGCGCCAGCCAGTCCGCGAGCAGCGCCACCAGCACGACGACGACCAGGAAGCCGGCCGAGAGCATCACGACCGGCGACATGCGGCTTCGCCGGGTACGTGCGGCAGGCGCCGGTGCGGAGGAGATTCCTACAGCGCTCATCAGGCTCGCCCGCTCAACGCGCTGGAAAAACCGCCGAGTCGCGGATCGATCAGGATATGCACGACATCGACCAGGAGATTGGCGCCGACCATGATGACCGTCACGGCGAAGATCACCGCCTGGACCACGGCGAGGTCGCGCGTCGAGACCGAGTCGACCAGGAGCCTGCCGACGCCCGGCCAGGCGAAGATCGTTTCGACCACGGCACTGCCGGCGAGGATGTGCCCGATCTCGATGCCGATGAACATCAGCAGCGGCACGGCCGCATTCGGCAGGGCGTGGCGGATGATCACGGCGAGCGGCATCACGCCCCGGCCGCGTGCCGCCCGGATATAGGGTTTGCCGAGCACTTCGAGCGTCGCCGTGCGGGCGAAGCGCGCCAGTCTTCCGGCGAGCGGCAGGCCAAGCGTTACCGTCGGCAGGATCAGGTGCCAGAGGCTGTCCGATCCCGCCGAGGGCAGCACGCGCAGCTTCAGCGCGAAGAGAAGGATGAGCAGGATACCCAGGAAGAAGACGGGGATGGCGTAGCCGAACACCGCGACGGTCATGGCGAGGCGGTCGGCTGCACGGTTGTGGCGAAGTGCGGCGAGGATGCCGAGCGGCAGCCCGATGAGGAGCGCCAGCATCAGGGCCGAGGAGCCGAGCAGGAAGGTTTTCGGCAGGGCCTCGACCACTGCGGCGAAAGCCGGCCGGTCATCGGCGAAGGAGAGGCCGAAATCGCCGCGGACCGCGCTCCCGATGTAGAGCAGGTACTGCTCGGCCAAGGGTCGATCGAGCCCCCACGCATCGCGATAATGGGCGACGACATCCGGCGGCGTATCGCTCGGCAGCATGATCTGCGCCGGGTCGCCCGCGAGGCGCAGCGCGACGAACACAGCTGACACGCAGATCGTTGCGGTCAGCAGGGCGCGCAAGAGACGAAGCAGGAGAAAGCGAGACATCGGACCCGGTCGCAAGTTTGGGAACCGGTTCTGCAAACGGCTTCACGACAGGTTGATGACGAGGCGCTGTTTCAGGGGATTGTCCGGAGGGGCTCGGCCTCGGCCTTCCTCTTTGCCTTTCGCGAGGAGATGGGAGCGAGCCCCCAATGCGTTCGCCCACCAGAAAACAGGGCAGGGGGCGAAGCGAGATGCTGGCGCGTGAAGGGCGCCCACTGATGGGCTCGATACCCGTTCTGCGGCACTCGTCCACGGCACGCTGACGGCGGATTTTGACTCTCCAAGAGCAGATCTCCAGGCACCCTGGCGACTTCGGATGCCGGAATGCCCGGGCCTCACTTCAACGTCGTCTTCGTTGCCGGGAAATCGCGCCAGAAGTGGCCCGTGCCTTTCCGGATGACCATGTCCTGCGGCAGGATCTCGAAAGGCGTGCGCGCTGGCAGAGCGCGCAATTCGTCGAAACGAGAGGCGAAATCGCTTTCTCTTAGCAGGTCGAACAGGTCCTCGAAGCGATCGATGACGAAATAGGTCGCCTGAAAATCGTCGATGTAATAGCCGGTGCGCAGCACGCGCTCGAGATCGAAGGCCAGATGATGGGCCGAGGGATCGTCGACCACATATTTTGCCTCGCCGAAGGACGAAACGATTCCGGCGCCGTAGATGCGGATCCCTTCGGGCTTGCGGATCAGCCCGAACTCGATGGTGTACCAGTTGAGACGAGCGAGGAACTTCACGCCTTTGGTCTCGACCGCGACGAGCCCGATGCGGCCGTATTCGTTCATGTAGTCGGCATAGGCGGGGTTGGTCAGCAGTGGCACGTGGCCGAAGACGTCGTGGAAGACGTCCGGCTCCTCGAGATAGTCGAGCTGCTCGCGGCTGCGGATGAAGGTACCGGCCGGAAACTGGCGGTTGGCCAGCATCTGGAAGAAGGGCCGCGACGGGATGAGTCCCGGCACCGCGACCACCTCCCAGCCGGTCAGCCGACGCAGTCGCTCATTCATCCGCGCGAAATTCGGCACGCCTTCGGGGCCGATGCCGAGCGCGGCGAGGCCATCGAGATATTCCCGGCAGACATGGCCCTTCAGGGTTCGCTGCTGACGTTCGAACAGGATCCGCCAGATGGCGTGGTCCTCGGGGGTGTAGCGCTCCCAGCCCTGGTCGATGATGCAGTCCTCGACCGTCTGCGCAGTCAAAACAGCATGTCCGGACATCGCTCTCACTCCTGAGCCGGTCCCGCTCCGATGGCGGGACCCACATGGCCACAACGAGCGACAGGGCCTTTCAGGTCCGGCAGCGCCGGGGCGTGCAGCCAGAATACCCCCTCGGCGGCCTGGCGCGAAGAAGGTGAGGGATGCCGGGAGCCGGCGTTCAGGCTGCCTTGGTAGCCGGAGCCTGGCCGAGGACCGACAACAGCCGGCTCAGATCGGCCCAGAGTTCGTCCGGCTCTTCGAGGCCGATGCTGATGCGCAGCAGCGGGCCTTGCGCTGTCCAGGCCGTCGCGGTCCTGTCCTGCGCAACCGCCTGCGGGGCGACCAGGCTGCGCGTGCCGCCCCAGGAGGCGCCGATCGCGAAGACGCGCAATGCGCTCAGCGCCGCGCTCATGGCCTCGTCGTCGACGGGCTTCAGCACGAGGCTGAAGAGGCCCGAGGAGCGACCCATGTCGCGCTTCCAGATCGCGTGGCCCGGGCAGGATGGCAGGGCCGGATGCAGCACCCGCTCGACCATGGGATGATCGACGAGCCGCCGGGCGAAATCCTCCGAGACCTTGCCCATATGGGCGACGCGCAGGCCCATGGTCTCGATGCCGCGCAGCGCGAGCTGGCACTCGTCGGGCGAGACACCGACGCCGAAGCCACGCAGGGTCTCCTTCAATTTCTGGCGCAGCGCCATGTCCTTGACCGTCACCGAGCCGAGCAGCAGGTCGGAATGGCCGCCGACATATTTGGTCAGCGCCTCGCAGGCGAAGTCGGCGCCGTGCTCCAATGGCTTGAAGATCAACGGCGTCGCCCAGGTGTTGTCGCAGCCGACGAGCGCTCCCTTGGCCTTGGCCGCCGCGGCGATCGCGGGGACGTCCTGGACCTCCATCGTGTTGGAGCCGGGCGACTCGACCCAGACCAGCTTGACGGTCTCGTCGATCAGATCGGCGATGCCGGCTCCGATCAGGGGATCATAGACGCCATAGGCGATGCCGCGGGGGGCCAGATATTCGGCGCAGAAGCTGCGGACGGGCGGATAGACATGGTCCGGGATCAGGACCTTGTCTCCCGGCATCAGGACCGAAAGCATCACGAGGGTGACCGCGGCCTGCCCGGACGGGACCAGAACGGTGCGCACGCCATCGTGCAGGACCGTCAGTTGCGCTTCCAGTGTGCGGGTCGTCGGGGTTCCGTGCAGCCCATAGGTATAGCCGTCGAAGCCGCGATATTTGCGCGCCATGAAGCTCGCCCCGTCCGGGTAGACGATGGTCGAGGCGCGGTGCGTCGGTACGGCGAGCGAGGCGTAGCCCTCCTCGTTGACCGCCGGATGATGGACACAAAGTGTCAGGTCGTGCATGGTCGGGTTCCCTTGTCGGGTCGATATTCAAGCCGTTGAAAACAGAGCGCAATCGGCCGTCAGGCATCGGGCGATGCCGCCATGTTATGAGGTTGGCGGGTTGTCTTGCAGCGCGCGCTTGGCGACCTCCTGCATCCAGTCGATCGCGACCGGCAGGATGGCGTCGTTGAAGTCGTAGCGGGCGTTGTGGAGCTCGCCGTCGGGCCCGGCCGGGCCGTTGCCGATCCAGACATAGGCGCCAAGCCTGTCCTTGATCAGCAAGGAGAAATCATCGCCGGTGGTGCTGGGGCGAAGGTCGGTGCGGACCTTGGCGCCGATCGCTGCGCCCGCGGCGGCGGCAAGCTTCGCCTCGGCCGGGGTGTTGATGATGGCACGGCCGGTCGAGAGGATCTCGACATCGGCGCGCATGCCGTAGGCTTCGCAGGTGCCGGCGATCAGGCTTTGCATGCGCGCGATGACCGCCTCACGGACCTCCTGGCGATAGGTGCGCAATGTGCCCAGCAGCGTGACGCTTTCCGGAATCTGGTTGCTGACCGTGCCCCCGTGGATCTGGCCGATCGACAGCACCACGGCATCGCAGGGATCGACATTGCGCGAGACGATGCTGTGAAGGCCCATGATCAGATGGGCCGCCGCGAGGATCGGATCGCGCGTCTGGTGAGGGATCGCGGCGTGGCCGGCAAGGCCGTGCAACGTCACCTGCCAGCGCCCGCCCGCTGCCATCACCGGCCCGTCATGGACTGCGACGGTCCCGGCCTCGATTCCGGGCCAGTTATGGAAGGCGAAGACGCGCTCCATCGGGAAGCGCTCGTACAGCCCGTCGGCAATCATCGCCTTGGCGCCCGCGCCGTTCTCCTCGGCCGGCTGGAAGACGAACTGGACGGTGCCCTTCCAATCCGGATCGGCAGCCAGCATCGCTGCGGCGCCGAGCAGGGCGACCGAATGACCGTCATGGCCGCAGGCGTGCATCACGCCCGGATTTCGCGAGGCATAAGGGGCCTCGTTCCGTTCTGCGATCGGCAGCGCATCCATATCGGCGCGCAAGCCGACCGACCGGTTCGAGCCCGGCCGCGACAACGTCGCCACGATGCCCGCGCCGCCGACGCCCGCCTCGAAGGGAATGCCGAGCTCGCGCAGCCGGTCCTGCAGGAAGGCCGAGGTCTTCCTCTCATGCTCGGAGAGTTCGGGATGCGCGTGGAGATGACGGCGCCACTCGGTCAGTCGCGGCAGGAGCTTGGCGTCCATGGTCGATCCGTTGTCAGCGTTGGGCGGAGAGCAGCAGCCGCTCTTCCAGTCGCCTGACGAACCAGGCGAGCACGAGGGCGATGGCGAGGAAGATCGCGCCGACGACGACCATCGGCTCGGTGTAGCGGAAGGTGTCGGAGGCGATGTCGAGCGCCGCGCCGAACGCCTCGTAGACGGCGATGGCGGCGAGGTAGGGCGTCGATTTGAAGATGCCGATGAAGTAGTTGCCCATCGGCGCGGCGATATTGCGCAGCATCTGCGGCGCGATCACCAGCATGACGGTCTGCAAACGGGTGAGGCCGAGCGCTCGCGCGGCCTCGAACTGGCCGGGCTTCACGCCATCGATGCCCGCCTTGAAGACCTCGGCCAGATAGCCGCTGTAATAGAGGCTGATCGCGATGACGCCGATGGCGAGCGCCGGCAGCTTGATGCCGTAGGACGGCAGGACGAAGTAGAAGAAATAGAGCTGCACGAGCAGCGGCGTCGAGCGGATGAAGTCGATCAGGAAGCGCATCGCATAGCGCATCACCCGGTTGCTGCGGCGCGCGATCTCCAGGGTGAAGCCGAGCAGAGAGGCGCCGACGCAGCTCAGCAGTGCCACGAGGATCGAGGTCCAGAGCGCGCCGACGATCTTCGGCACGATGGACAGCGCGAAGCCGAGATCAAACGGCATGGTCGAGCTTCCGTCCGGCGCCGACCTTGCGCTCGACCCAGCGGCCGATGATCGTCGCCGGGTAGCACAGGATGAAATAAGCGACGAGCAGCGCGAAATAGACCTTTGGCGGATCGTAGAAGAGCTGCGAGATCTCCTTGGCGCGGAAGGTCATGTCGGTCAGCGTCACCAGCGAGACCAGAGCCGTACCCTTCACCAGCTGGATGAACTGGTTGATGAAGGTCGGCACCATTGCGAGCAGCGCCTGCGGCAACTCGATCAACATCAGAATCTGCCAGCTCCGCAGGCCGAGGGATCGTCCGGCTTCGCTCTGCCCTTTGTCGAGGGATTGCAGGGCGCCGCGCACGGCCTGGCTGCCATAGGCGCCGATATGCAGGCCGAGCACCATCGAGCCCACGGTGATGCCCGACAGCCGCAGGCCGAAGGACGGCAGCGTATAGTAGAAGCCGTAGAGCAGGATCACGACGGAGGTCGAGCGCCAGAACTCGATGACAGCCGTGATCGCGCCATAGGCGAGGCCGCGCCAGCTATGCTGGGCGATGCCGGCGGCGAAGGCGAAGGGCACGGCATAGAGCATGCCGAGCACCGTCACCGTCAGCGTGACGTTCAGCCCCTGGAAGATGCCCGAGAGGACTTCGAGAAAGCTCATGATGCCGGCCGAGTCGCTCAGCCGTTACCGGCGCAGATCTGCGCCGTCGTAATGGAGCCGGCGTCCTCGTCGGCGGTGAAGTTATACTTCTCCATGATCGGCTTGAGGGCGCCGCTGGCGCGCAGCTTGGCGAGCTCGGCATTATAGGCGTCGCGCAGCTTGGCGCTGTTCTTGGGGAAGACCGTGCCGGTATAGAGCTTGGCCGGCTGGCCGTTCGGCTTGATCAGCCCCTTGAACGGCACGGCGCGCTCGATGCCCTCGACCTTCTGCTCGTCGATGACGCCGATGGCGCTGGGCACCGACAGGGTGGTGACATCGGCGCGGTCAGCGAGGATGGCGCTGACCGCGGCCTCGTTGTTCGGGAAGAGCGCGATTTGCGATTCCGGCACGCCGGCGGCGATGGCGTTCTTGGTATTCTCGGAGCCGCGGCCGCCGGCGAGGCGCACCTTCGGGTTCTTGACGATGTCCTCGTACGAATGCAGGTTCAGCGGGTTGCCCTTCTTGACCAGCAGGCTGTCTCCGACGGCTACGTCCGGTTCGCTGAACAGCACCTGCTCGCAGCGCGGCGGCGTGATTGCGACGCCGGACGCGATGATGTCGAAGCGCCCGGCCAGCAGGCCCGGGATCATCGCGCCGAAATCGGAGACGACGAACTCGAAATCCTTGACACCGAGCGGGGCGAAGACCGCGCGGATCACATCGGGATGAATGCCGACGACCTTGTTGTCCTTGTCGCGATAGGCCCAGGGCGTACGGTTATGGATGCCGACGACGAGCTTCTTGCCGGCCCATTCCGAGGTCTGCGCCTGCGCCGGGGTGCCGGGGATAGTGAAACTGGAGAATGCGGCAAGGGCGCCGGCAAGCAGAAGGGGAAAGCGGCGACGCGCGGTGACGGTCATGTCGGGCTCCGATCCGAATGGTTGGCCTGTACTGTGCAGGATCTGGGGGAGGAGGAGCTTCGTGCGCTTGCACCTCGAGGCTGCGTCTCAGGTCGCGCCTCACCGCTCGCAGGCCTGGCGGCCCGCTGCATGGTCGTATTCATCGATACCCCTCGAAAGCGCGTCTTTGGCGCGTTTCGAGGAAGGATAGCGGGGGAGGCGGACCAGGCAATTCGAGCCTGGGCATAACTCGATGCCGTGTTGTTATGGCTTCAGCGGGCTTCCATCAGGCAATCGATGAAGTCGCGCACGAGCTGCGATTTCGGCCTGTCCGGCGGCAGGATGAGGAAGCTTCGACTCTGCACCGGCGGTTCGAATGGACGCAGCACGAGCTGGCTCTGGTCGTGGCCTGCGATCGCATACGGGCTGATCAACCCGACGCCGACGCCTTGGGCCACCAGAGCGCAGACAGTCGCGGCATAGATCGTCTCGACCACGACTCGCGGTGGTGGCGCCCCGGCCTCCGACATGATCATGTCGAAGCGCTGCCGGGCGCGATCCTCCGGGACATAGGCGACGAAATCGATGCCCGACAGGTCGTGCGGGCCGATCGTCTCGCGTTCGGCCAGGGGATGGCCGAGCGGCATGGCACAGAGGGCGCGCGGCTGGACGAAGACCTGGTGGACAACGCCGGTGACGTCGATTTCGTCGGCGGCGAGGCCGACATCGTAGATCCCGGAAGCAACGCCGTCCCGCACATCCCGGGAGGGCAGGACCATCAGCGTGACGGTCGCGTCGGGGCGCAGGTTGCGGAAGCGCAGCACGGCGTTCGGGACGATCGACGAGCTCAGCGCCGACAGCGTCGCGACCCTGAGCTGGCCGGCTCCGTAGTCGCGGATGCGGGCGGCGCTGGCGCGCAGCCGGTCCATGCCGCGGAAATTGGCCTCGACCTCGGCGAAGAAGGTTCGTCCTTCCGGTGTCGGCACGATGCGATTGCGCACCCGGTCGAACAGGGCGAAGCCCAGCGACCTTTCGAGTTCCGCGATCAATCGGCTCACGCCGGGCTGGGTGACCCCGAGGATCTCGGCCGCCCGCGAGACGGTTCCCGCTTTCATGACAGCGGCAAAGACTTCAATCTGACGGCTGTTCAAGTTTCATCCGCCCGGCGCATCGCATTCACGTAGACGCTAACGCATGAGGCCTGCAAGCGGACATCTCCGATCGCTTCGTTGGAAACGCTGGCTCTCGGGCAATGCGCCAACCTCCGCTCGCGACGCCGGCCCACCGGCCGGTTCCGTCGCGAAGGGCGATCGGGGTCGGCCAGAAACAGCGTCGTCAGTCGAATTCCTTGCGGAACTTCTCGCTGACGACCGCCGTCGCGCGGAAACGAGCGATTGCAAAGGGTTCGAGCGGCGTCGGCGTCGCGCCGTCGACGATCATCTCGCTGAGGCAGAGGCCGACGCCGGGGCCGATCTGGAAGCCGTGGCCGCAGAAGCCGAAGGCGTGGAACAGGCCGGGTGTCGTCTCGCTCGGCCCGATCACCGGGATCATGTCCGGCAGATAGGCCTCGATGCCCGACCAGACCCGGATGACGTGGCACTGGGCGAGCAGCGGTGCGACGCGCGCCAGTGCCCGCATCGCCGCGAGCGTCTTGGCCGGCGGCACGGGTGCCCGGTTCGCCTGTGGATCCGAGGCGGTGCGCGGGTAGCCGGCGAGGATGATGTTGCCGCGCGGAATCTGGCGGAAGATCACCGAGCCGTCGATGGCCTGCACCGACGGGCCGATCTGATAGGGGAACGGTTCGGTCACGAATTGCGGCGGCCCGGCCGGAAAGATCGGCGCCGTCTCGCCGAAGCGCTCGGCGATCTCCAGCGCCCAGGCGCCGGCGCTGTTGACGAGCACGCCGCAATGCAGGCTGCCGCCATCGGCGAGAGACAGCGTGAAGCCGTCGCCCGAGCGGTCGACCGTGACCACGCGGGTGTTCTCGCGAATCTCGACGCCAAGTCTTGCTGCGGCACGCGCCACTGCAGGCGTGGCGAGGCGGGGATTGGCGGTGGCGTCGCGGGCAGAGAAAGTGGCGGCGACGGCACGCTCGCCGAGCCAGGGCCAGCGTCGCTTGAGATCGGCGGGGCCGACGCGCTCGATCGCGAGCCCGTGGGATTCGGAGACCGCGGCGTAGCCCTCGAGCCTAGCGTGCTCTTCGGCATCATAGGCGAGGTAGAGATGCCCGGTCTGCTCGAATTCGCAATCCTCGCCGATCAGCTTGTCGAAATCCTCCCAGAGCGCCTGGGACCGCAGCGAGAGTGGATATTGGCCGGGAAAACGCCCCTGCAAGCGCAGGTTCCCGAAATTGACGCCACTCGACTGGGCGCCGATGACGCCCTTTTCCAGCAAGATCACACGTTGGCCACGCCGGGCGAGGAAGAAAGCCGTCCAGGCGCCGATCAGGCCGCCGCCGACGATCGCGACATCAGTCGTGCGCCCACTCATGCCGTGCTCCCGGCCGCGGCGAGAGCGATCGGCTTGACCGGAGCCTGCCCGCGCAGCCTTCCAGCCGCTGCGCCGTCATCGCCGGCCTGGGCGGCAACGATCTCCTGGAGGGCGGGGCCGCAGACGCGGCCCTGGCAGCGGCCCATGCCGCAGCGCGTCATCGCCTTGACCCGGTTGACCTCGATCGGGCCGAGATCCCGCGCCATCGCGGCGCGGACCTCGCCGACCGTCACCTTCTCGCAGCGACACAGCGTCACTGAATCGGGCAGGGCGGCGATCTGGGCCTTCGGCCAGGCGAAGGCGCGGGCGAGACCTCGTTGAAAATCGCGCAGGCGCCAGACATGGCGGGCGAGCTCCCGCGTCGCGGCGATATCCTGTCCCTGCCCGAGATCGGCCAGGATCGCCTGGGCGGCAAGCGCGCCGCTGGCCTCGGCGGCATCGGCCCCGCCGATCCGGACGCCGTCGCCGGCTAGGTAGAGCCCCGGCCGCGCCCGGCCCATGCCGTCGATCTGCGGCAGAAACAACCGGAAGTCAGGATCATATGAGAACGAGGCACCGGCGAGGTCGGCGAGCTGCGTCTCCGGCTTCAGACCATAGCCGAGCGCGACCGCGTCGCAGGCGAAGCGGCGCTCGCGGCCTTGGGCATCGCGCAGCACCAGCGCCGCGACTTGGTCTTCGCCCTCGATGGCGACCGGCGTCACTCCGTGCAGCATCGGAGTTCCGGTGCGCAGCGCGGCGCCCATGTACCAGAGGCCGCGAATGAGCGTGCGCGGAGCCCGCAGGAGGCGAGGGAGCGCCGCGATCTTGGCCGCGAACGGCGTCGTGTCGGCGATTACGGCGATCTCCGCGCCCATGTCGCGATATTGCTTGGCCGCCAGCGTCAGCAGAGGCGAAGCGCCCAGGAAGGCGACCCGGCTGCCGATCAGGCAGCCCTGGTCCTTCAGTGCGATCTGCGCGCCGCCGAGCGTGAACACGCCTGGCAGGGTCCAGCCCGGCACGGGAGCGATGCGGTCCATGGCACCGCTGGCGATCAGCAGCCTGTCGAAAGCGAGCGTCTGGGCCTGCCCGTCACGCAGCAAGTGCAGCGTATTGCCGTCGATCGCCCAGACGAGTGTCTGCGGACGGTAGTCGAGGCGCGGCCGCAGGGCTTCGAAGCGGCGATGGAGCGCGGTGTATTTCCGCGCCTCCGAGCCCATCAGCCGGACCATATCGAGGGGGAGGTCGTCCGCCGGCCGGCGATAGCCCTGGCCGCCGGCGCGCGCGCCTTCGTCGATCAGAACCGGCTTCAGCCCTTTGGCGCAGAGCACTTCGGCGGCGGCGATGCCCGCCGGTCCGGCGCCGACGATGACGATCTCAGCCATGGCCGGCAACCTGCGGCTCGGCAAAGAGCTCCATGCCGTCGGCGACGGGGGTAGTGCAGGCCCTGATCCGGCCGCCTTCGGCACTCCAGACCCAGCAATCCTGGCAGGCGCCCATCAGGCAGAAGCCGGCGCGAGGCTCGCCGCCGAATTCGAGACGGCGGACGAGGGCACCGCTTTCGAGAAGCGCAGAGAGCACGCTGTCGCCGACCGTGGCCCGGATGGTTGCGCCGTCGAAATGGAGCGTCGCCGGCCGGCCGGTCCGGAGGGCGACACGGCGGAACAGGGCTCTCGGCGGCTCCATGCGGAATCTCGATATTTTATTTCAATGCGATAAGTCTTTTTGAATATTGATAAGCCGCGCGTTGGCTTGTCAAGCGTCGTGAGGACTGGCCGATCAGACGCGAGAGACGGCGTGCGCTGTCGCAATGACGAGCGAGGAGAAGCGTGAGACTACCTCGGCATGGCTGTAGCGCGAGGTCGAGGTCGCGATGTTGACGGCGGCCTCTGGCCGGCCGTGGTGGTCGACCACAGGGGCCGCGATCGAGGCGTCGCCGATATAGACCTCCTCGAAGGCGGTGGCGTAGCCCTGCGCGGCGGACTGGCGCAGCTTCTGGCGCAACGCCTCGCGTTGCCAGGTGGTCGAGGGCGTATGGGCCTTGAGGTCGGAGGCGTCGATGATCGCTATCGCTTCCTCCTCCGGCAGGCGCGATAGCATCGCGATGCCCGGAGCCGTGGCATAGGCCGGCATGCGGGTGCCGATGATGACGTCGGTGTTCAGCACGTGACGGCTGAGAAAACGAGAGACGAAGATGATCTCCGTGCCCTCCCGCACGGTGAGATTGACCGTCTCCTCCGTCTCCTTGCTGAGATGCATCAGGTAAGGCATCGCCCGGTCGAGCAGGCGGCTGCTGCGCACGAAGTGATAGCCGAGATCGAGCGTCTTCGCGGTCAGCTCGAAGCGCTTGGTCTGCGCGTCCTTGTGCAGATAGCCGAGCTTCGCGAGGGTATGGGTGAAGCGCTGCGCGGCGCTGACGTCCATCCCGGTCTCGGATGCCACCTGCGAGAGACTGAGCGTCTGATGCTGGCGTCCGAAAGCGGAGAGCACCCGGAACGCCTTCTCGACCGAATTGACCATCAGCGCGTCGTCCTTGCGCCCCGGCGGCTCGGCCGGCGGCGCCGCGCGCTTGCGGCCACCCTGTGGGGTTTCGGACATCGTCATCGGGCTCTTTCTCCTCTCCGGATCAATGGCCTCGGCCGGCGACCTTGACAAGCTGTGCCGTCCGGGCAGAATAATCAATAGGATTTATCGCATCGTAATAAAAACTCATCGGAGAGCGGTATGCAGGATTCTGTTCTGATCGAGATGCGCGGCCCGATCGGCATCATCACCCTCAACCGCCCGCAGATCCTCAACGCCTGGAATGCGCCGATGCGCGAGCGGCTGGTCGCATGCTTCGACGAACTGGAGGCCAACGAGGCAGTGCGCGCCATCATCCTGACCGGCGCCGGCGATCGTGCCTTCGGGGCAGGGCAGGACCTCAACGAGACCAAGACCTTCGACCCAGACCGGGCCGAGTTGTGGATGGGCGAGTGGGAGCGCCTCTACGACCGCATGCGCTCGCTCTCGAAGCCGCTGATCGCGGCTCTGAACGGCGTCGCGGCGGGTTCGGCGTTCCAGGTCGCGCTGCTCTGCGACCTCCGCATCGGCCATGAGGGCGTCACCATGGGCCAGCCGGAAATCAACTCCGGCATCGCCTCGGTCACCGGTCCCTGGATCATGAAGGAGATGATCGGGATTGCCCGGACCATCGACCTCACCCTGACGGGGCGGATGATGGATGCCGAGGAGTGCTTCCGCATCGGCCTGATCAACCGGATCGTGCCGAGGGAGAAGGTGATGGAGGCCGCGCTCGCCTTGGCTCAGGAGCTGGCGGAGAAGCCGCCCGTCGCCATGCGGCTCAACAAGGCCCGCTTCCGCGAGGTGACGGAGGAGAGCTTCCGCGAGTGCCTGGTCGCCGGCATCCGCAACCAGCGCGAGGCCTACGCCACCGGCGAGCCGGCGCGCATGATGGAGGCGTTCCTCGCCAAGCGCGCGGCGCGCAAGAGCGCCTGACGCCGGAATGCGGGAAAGCGCGAGCGCCCGACGATTCGATCACCCACGGGGAAATGCGGAAAACCGCTTGAAAGGGGAGAAGACGATGACGAGCATGATCACGAAGCCGACCCGGCGCAGCCTGTTGCAGCTCGCCGGCGGTGTCGCCGCCGGTGCGGTCACGGCGCCTTATCTGATGGGCACGGCGCGAGCCGCCACGCAGATCACGGTTGCCGATCCGGGCGGCCCCTTCGGACCGGCCTTCCGCAAGGCCTTCTACGATCCTTTCGAGAAGGCGACCGGCAACAAGGTCGTCAACGTGGCCCGTGAGGCTGAGCCGACTGCGCAGTTCAAGGCGATGGTCGAGACCAAGTCCTATACCTGGGACGTCTGCACGCTGACGCTCTCGGCCCGCGACATCCTCAAGGCACAGGGTCTGCTCGACCCCATCGGCTTCGCCCATTCCGATGTGCCGAAGCTGATGCCCGAGGCGATCTCGCCTGAATTCATGGGTACCGACGTCTATTCGACGATCTTCGCCTACCGGACCGACAAGGTGAAGAACGCTCCCGCAAGCTGGACCGACTTCTTCAACGTCGAGAAGTTCCCGGGCCGCCGCTCGATGCGCAAGAACCCGATCGACAGCCTCGAGCAGGCTCTGCTCGCCGACGGTGTTCCGCTCGACAAGCTCTATCCGCTCGACGTCGACCGCGCCTTCAAGGTGCTCGACAAGATCAAGCCGCATATTTCGGTCTGGTGGACCGGCGGCGCCCAGTCGACGCAACTGCTGCAGAGCGGCGAGGTCGACATGACCACGGGCTGGAACGCCCGCCTGCAGGCGGCGATCGACGGCGGCGCTCCGGCCAAGATCATCTGGAACCAGGGCCTCTATTCGATCGAGGGCTGGGGCCTGCCGAAGGGCGGCCCGAAGGCGGATGTCGCCCGCCAGTTCATCCGCTTCTGCTCGGACCCGAAGGCGCAGGCCGTCTTCACCGAGGCGCTCGCCTACGGCCCGACCAATCTCGATGCCTATCAGACGATCCCCGCCGAGCGCGCCAAGCTGCTGCCGACCTCGCCCGAGAACCTGAAGCAGATGGCGATCGCCAACGAGGCTTGGTGGAGTGCCAACCGCGCCAAGGTCACCGAGCGCTTCAATGCCTGGCTGCTGACCTGATCCGATGGCGACGGCATGAACGCAACCGAACCCAAGGCTGCCAAGCTCAAGCTCGTTATCGAAGGACTTGGCAAGCGCTACGGCGCCACCACGGCCCTCGAACCGAGCTCGCTCAGCGTCGCGGAGGGCGAGTTCCTGACCTTGCTGGGGCCTTCGGGCTCCGGCAAGACCACGCTGCTCCAGCTCATCTGTGGCTTGGTCGAGGCGAGCGAGGGCAGGGTGGTGATCGACGGGCGCGACCAGTCGGCCACGCCGGTCCATCAGCGCGACATCGGCCTCGTCTTCCAGCATTACGCGCTGTTCCCGCATCTGACGGTGGCGGAGAACATCGCCTTTCCGCTCAAGATGCGCGGGCGTCCGGGTGCGGAGGTCGCCAAGCGCGTCTCCGAAGCCTTGGATATGGTGCATCTCGGGCATCTCGGCGGGCGGTTTCCACGCGAGCTGTCCGGCGGCCAGCAGCAGCGCGTCGCGCTGGCGCGCTGCTTCGTCTACCAGCCCTCGATCATCCTGATGGACGAACCGCTCGGCGCCCTCGACAAGAAGCTGCGCGAGCACATGCAGATCGAGATCAAGCGGCTGCATCGCGAAAGCGGCGCCACCATCGTCTACGTCACGCATGATCAGGAGGAGGCGCTCGCCATGTCCGATCGCATCTGCCTGATGAACCACGCGAAGATCGAGCAGCTCGGCACGCCGCGCGAGATCTACGAGCGGCCACGGACCGCTTTCGCTGCCGATTTCATCGGTATCTCCAACATCTTCCGCGGTCGCTGGGACGGCAACGGCTCGCTCGAAACCGCCCACGGTCGCTTCGCTCTGCCGCGCGGGGCGCAGTGCGAGACGTCCGATGCCGCACTGGTGATCCGGCCCGAGAACCTTCGCCTCGGCGCGCAGGACGGCAACGCCGTCAACGGGCGGGTCAGCGAGATCGTCTATGCCGGCTCCGAGACGCGCATCATTGCAGCGCTCGCCGATGGCGGCCAGCTCGTGCTGCGCCTCGGCCCCGACGACGCCGTGCCCGCCATCGACGAGGCCATCGTCGCCGGCTGGCCGCGCGACAAGGCGGTGCTGGTCGCATGAGCGCCGTCAGCATCGGCCGCGCGCCGACCCGCACCGGCAGGCTGCGCCCCAGCGCGCTCTGGCTGGCCGTGCCCGGCCTCGTCTTCCTCGCGGTGTTCTTCGTCTGGCCGGTGGCGCAGCTCCTGGGTCTGAGCGCCATCGATCCGGAAAGCGGGGCCTATTCGGCCGGTGCCTATCAGCGCATCGCCGCGACCGACGTCTATCTGCGCGTGCTCGGCATCACCTTCCGCATCGCCGGCTGGACGGCGCTCTGGTCGCTGCTGATCGGCTATCCGCTGGCCTATTGGCTGGCGCGCCTGCCCGACCTGTTCCGCGGGCGGATGCTGCTCTTCGTCATGGTGCCGTTCTGGACGAGCTATCTCGTCAAGACCTTCGCCTGGATGCTGATCCTCGGCCGCACCGGCGTGATCAATTCCCTGCTCACAGGCGCTCATGTCGTCGACCAGCCGCTCTCGCTGATCAACAACCAGTTCGGCGTTATGGTCGGCATGGTCCATGCGATGGTGCCGCTGGCGGTGATGACCATGCTGCCGGTGATGACCGGCATCGACCGGCGGCTGGTCCAGGCGGCGCAGACGCTGGGCGCCGCGCCGGCGCGCGCCTTCTGGCTCGTCTATTTCAAGCTCTCCCTGCCGGGCGTCGCGGCGGCGGGACTGCTCGTCTTCATCTCCTCGCTCGGCTTCTTCATCGTCCCCGCCTTCCTCGGCGGGCGGCAGGAGACCATGCTGGCGCAGCTCATCATCACGCAGGTGCAGGAGCTGCTGAACTGGTCCTTCGCCGGCGCGCTCTCGGCGATGATGCTGGCGGCGGCGCTGGTCTCCTGCGTCGTCTACGACCGGCTCTTCGGGCTTTCGACCATCGCCGGGGGGGCAGCCCAGGTCGGCACCGGCCGGATCCGCGATCTCGGCCTGGCGATCCTCTCTCTCGTCGCGACCGTGGCCGCGCGCCTGGGGGCGGTCACGCAGGCCCTGCTCGGCAAGCGCCTCTGCGCACTGCTGCTGCCCGGTTTCTGCTGGCTCGTCATCGCCTTCCTGGTATTGCCGACGCTGCTCGTCATTCCGCTCGCCTTCACCTCCTCGCAATTTCTGGAATTCCCGCCGCCCGGCTACGGACTCGGCTGGTTCCGGACCTATTTCGAATCGCCGCTGTGGATTCAGGCGACGATTCGTTCCTTCGCGGTCGCTTTCGTCACCGCCTTTGCCGCGACGGCGATCGGCGGTTTCGCGGCGCTGGCGCTGGCGAACAGCCGCACCCGCTGGGCCGGGCTGATCTTCGCCTTCTTCCTCGCGCCGATGATCGTTCCGCGCATCGTGATCGCGGTCGGGCTGTTCTACCTCTTCGCGCGTATCGGGCTGATCGCGACCGATCTCGGCCTCGTCATCGGCCATACCGTGCTGGCGATCCCCTTCACCCTCGTCACCATCGCCGCCGTGCTGAAGACCTATGACCAGCGCCTCGACCAGGCGGCGGCGACGCTCGGCGCCAACCGGGTGCGGACGTTGACCGGCGTTACCATCCCGTTGGTCAAAGGCGGCCTCGTCGCCGCTTTCCTCTTCGCCTTCATCACCTCCTTCGACGAGCTCACCATTGCGATCTTCGTCTCGGGCGGGCTCAAGACGACGCTGCCGAAGCAGATGTGGGACGACATGATCCTGCAGCTCAATCCGACGCTCGCGGCGGTCTCGGTCATCGTCTTCATCGTGGTGACGGCGATGCTGCTCGTCGCGGAACGCTTCCGCTCCTCCTCCTGATCGACCGGCGACCATGACGATCCCAGACGACAACGGCTTCGTGAGCCTTCTGACAGCGCGTGCCGCGACGGCGCCGGAGCAGGTCTATGCGCGCTTCTGCGGCGAGCCTGTGACCTATGCCGAGATCGAGCGGCGCTCGGCCGCCTTCGCCGCGCATCTGCGGATGCGCGGCATCGTCGCCGGCGACCGTGTCGCGGTGATGATGCGCAATTCGATCGCGACCATCGCCGTGGTCTTCGGCCTGGCGCGGGCCGGCGTCGCCTGGGTGCCGGTCAATGCGCAGCAACGTGGCGAGGGGCTGCGCTATCTGCTGACCCATTCGCAGCCCCGCCTCGTCGTGGCCGACGCCGAGCTCGCGCCGCAGATCGCCGAGGCGATGGGGCCGGAGGCGGAATTGCCGCTGCTCGCCCATGCGCCCGGCGGCGAGCTCGACGCCATCCTCGCCGAGCCCGCGGGCTTCGCGGAACCTGCCCCGTCCGCGGATGCCGTCTTCGCGATCATGTACACCTCAGGCACGACGGGCCGCCCGAAGGGGGTGATCGTCTCGCACCGTATGCTGCGGCTGGCGGCCGAGAGCGTCGCCTTGCTCTCCGATGCCAAGACTGGCGACGTCTTCTTCGTCTGGGAGCCGCTCTACCATATCGGCGGCGCCCAGCTTCTGCCTCTGCCGATGCTGCGTGGCATCACGCTCGCCATGGTCGAGCGCTTCAGCGCCAGCCGCTTCTGGGATCAGGTCAGGGCCGAAGGCGCCAGCCATATCCACTATCTCGGCGGTATTCTTCAGATCCTGCTGAAGCAGCCGCCGTCGCCGCGCGACCGCGAGCACGGTGTGCGCATCGCCTGGGGCGGCGGCTGCCCGGCCGATATCTGGCCGCTTTTCCGCGACCGCTTCGGCATCGACATCCGCGAATGCTACGGCATGACCGAAGCCTCGAGCCTCACCACCTGCAACGTCACCGGACTGGTCGGCTCGGTCGGGAGGCCGCTGCCCTGGTTCACGGTGCGGCTGGAGGATGCGCAGGGGCAGCCGGTAGCTGCCGGCGCCCGCGGCGAGATCGTGATCGAGACCAGCATCCCCGGCGCGATCTTCCCCGGTTATCTCGACAATCCCGAGGCGACGGCGAAGGCCCTGCGCCCTGACGGTTTCCATACCGGCGACCTCGGCTCCTTCGATCCGCAGGGCAATCTCTATTTCCACGGCCGGATGACCGACAGCGTGCGCTGCCGGGGCGAGAACGTTTCGGCGTGGGAGGTCGAGCATGTCGCGGCCGAGCACGAGGCGGTTGAGGATTGTGCCATGATCGGCGTCGCGGCCGATGTCGGCGAGCAGGACATCAAGCTCTTCGTCAAGCCGCGCGAAGGGGCGATCATCGATCCGCGGCAGCTCTCCGGCTGGCTCGGCCAGCGCCTCGCGCCCTATCAGAACCCGCGCTACATCGCCGTCGTCAACGAGTTCGAACGCACGGCGAGCCAGCGCATCATGAAGCACAGACTCTCGCCCCGACTCGACGATTGCTGGGATCGTGCGGCGATGGCGACGGGGCACTGACATGGCCGCTTGCGACATTCTGGTTTCCGGAACCGGCGGCTTCGCTGCACGCATCGCCTTCGACATCGCGGCCACTGCCGACGAACCGGTCGAGGTCGTCATCGCCGGACGCAATCGCGAGCGGCTGAACTGGCTGCGGACCGCGGCGAACGCCCGCGCGGCCCTGTTCGGCAAGAAGGCGCGCTTCACCACCCACGTAGTCGACCTGCTCGCGCCGAACGCATCGGACGAGATGCTCGCCGCAACCGGCCCACGCATCGTCGTCCAGGCCGCCTCGATCCAGACCTCGCAGGTGATTGCACAGACCGGCAACGCCTGGACGCAGCTCGTCGCTGAGGGCGGCCTGAGCGCCACGGCGGTTTTTCAGGCGCTGCTGTCCTCGCGCGTCGCCGCGGCGATCACGCGCGCCGGCAAGCCGGTGACGCTGATCAATTGCGGCTTTCCCGACGTGGTCAACGGCATGATCAAGGCGATGGGCCACGATGTCGCCTGCGGCATGGGCAATGTCGCGATCCTGGCCAATGTCTTTGCCGGCTCGGCCGCCACACCGCCGCGAAGCGAGGTCAAGGTCCTTGCCCATTACCAGAATCTCGCTGCCTGGCGTCGCCGGCCGGACGAGCGCGACGGGCGGCCGCCGCGTGTCTGGCTCGACGGCGCCGAGGTCGCGGATGTCTATGCCCGTTTCGCCGATATCCAGCTCACGCCCGAGCCGGTGATCGAGATCTCGGGGGCGAGCGGCGTCCCGATGCTGCTCGCCATGGCCGCCGGCCGGGGCTGGCGCGGACATGTGCCGGGGCCGAACGGCCTGCCTGGTGGGTATCCCGTTCGCTTGACGACATCGGGGGCTCTTGAGCTCGACCTGCCCGGAGCGATGGATCAGGCCGAGGCGATCGCCTGGAACGCATCCTACGAGGCGCGGAACGGCCTTGTCGTTTCGTCTGACGGCCGGGCAACTTTCACGGGAATTCTCGGCGAGCGGCTCACCGCGCATATCCCGGTTCTTCGCGATGGCTTCGCTGTGGGGGAGCTGGAAGCGGTTTGCGAGGAACTGCTCCAGCTGCGCGCGATTCTGATGTCGACCTAGATCGCTGACGCCTCCCATTTGGTCGACGTCTTGCGGCAGAGCCGCGAGCCTTAGCGTCCGGCTGGAGCGCGAAGGTTCGCCTGTGGCGCTTCAATGCCGCGCGAGGGCGACAACGCCCGCACTGCGATATCGACGGGGCTCAGAGCTCTGAAGCCGAGCCCCAGTCGGGAACATGCGCGGCGAGCTTGTCGAGCAGGCGGTCGAGCTGCTTGCGCTCCGCGCCTGAGAGGCAGGCAAGCATCGCTGCTTCCCGCGCTTTCAATCCCGGGATGTAGCGGCTGTACAGCTCGCGTCCGGCATCCGTCAGGAAGAGGCGCTGCCGGCGGCTGTCCATCTGGTCGGTGACTCGCCGGATCAGGTCCTTCTTCTCAAGCGCGATGGCGGCGCGGCTAACGCCCGCTTTGAGATGTCCTGAGAATTCGCAGAACTCGGCGGCCGTAATGCCCTCGCGAAAATGCAGGGCGAGCAGGATCACGATCTCCGGGCGCGTGAGCCCCAACTCGGCCTCGATGCGTCGAAAAGACGGCTCCCGATAGAAGTTGAGGATATAGCCGATCTTGTAGGCGGTTGGGATTTCCGTGCCGCCCAGAATGCTGCGCAGGCTTTCATCGCCTTCGGCGGCATGGCTCGGCAGGGCGGGCAGCTCGGACTTATTTGGTCTCATATGAGACTTTCTTGTTGATCTCATGGCAGCATTGGTCGTAGCATCCGGGCAAGAAGATGGCACGGCCTCGACGCCCTGCCGGCGGGAGGATCGCATGAACAGGCCAGCTCCCGCGAGTGCGCGTCCCGTTACGGCCCGAGGGATATTCGGACGCGCCTTCTTCAGCGGAACGGCTACTCGCCCGATCTATGTCGATCACCTGCCTGCACGGGCCGCATCCCATCATCGTCCTGTCGTGATGGTCCATGGCGGCTGCCATACCGGGCAGTGCTATCTCGCGACGCCGGATGGCCGCGAGGGGTGGGCGCCGCACTTCGCCGCGGCGAACCGGGATGTTTTCGTGGTCGACTGGCCCGGCCATGGCCGCTCGCCCGTCTGCGAGGATCTGGCTTCCCTGCCGACGCAGGATATCGCGGAGTCGATCCTCGCGCTGGTCGAACAGGTCGGCCCGGCTGTTCTGCTCGTCCATTCCGCCAGCGGGCCGATGGCATGGTGGATCGCCGAACGGGCACAGCGCTCCGTCGCGGCCGTTCTCGGCATCGCCCCCGGCGCGCCGGCCAACATTCTGGCTGTCTTGCCCGAGGATCGTGAAGCGGTTGCCAGGCTCGGCAACGACATCAGCCTTGGTTGCCCGGTGATGACGCCGGAAGATCGGCCCGTCCGCGTCGGCGATGCCTTCATGCGGAGCTTCTGGGCCAACGCTCCGCGCTTCCCGCAGCACAGCTTCGACCAATACCGTCTCTCGATCGTGCCGGAGAGCGCGCGCCTCTTCAATGAGCGCTTCAATATCGGGGGGCGGGGCCTGCGCATCGCCGACCCCGCTTCTCTGGCGCGGACGCCGATCCTGGTCGTCACCGGGGACCACGATCCCAGGCATCCCAGAGCGATGGATGAAGCGACCGCGCACTATCTGGGCGCAGAGTTCCTGTGGCTGCCGGACGAAGGCATCGAAGGCAACGGCCACATGCCGATGATCGAGGACAACAGCGGTGCCATCGCCGACAGGCTCCTGCGCTGGCTCGATGAGCATGGCCTGTAGGCGAATGATCTGACGATCCGCGCCAAGCGGACCTTATCCGGGAGGACGAAATGAAGAAGCTGCTGCTGGCCGGCGTGACGGCCATGATTGCCTATGCCGGCGCCGCTCGCGCGCAGGTGAGCGATGATGTTGTCAAGATCGGCGTCCTGACCGACATGGCCGGCGTCACCGCCGACATTACCGGCAAGGGTTCGGTCGTTGCCGCCGAGATGGCGGTGAAGGAGTTCGGCAGCACCGTTCTCGGCAAGCCGATCCAGATTCTCGCTGCCGACCATCAGCACAAGGCGGATGTCGGCCTGACCATCGCCCGCCAATGGTTCGACGTCGACAAGGTCGATGCGATCGTCGACGTGCCGAATTCGGCCGTTGCGCTCGCGATCCAGTCCCTGACGCGCGAGAAGAAGCACCTCGTCATGTATTCCGGCGCCGGCACGACCGCACTCACCAACGAGCAGTGCTCGCCCTATGGGTTCCACTGGACCTACGACACCTACGGGGTCGCGCGTGGCACGGCCTCGGCCGTCGTGAAGGCGGGCGGAACCAGCTGGTTCATGCTCGCCTCTGATTATGCCTTTGGCCACCAGTTGCAGAAGGACGCGACCGATGTCGTCGAGGCCAATGGCGGCAAGGTCGTCGGTGCGGTCCGTCACCCGCTGAACAATGCCGACTTCTCTTCCTTTCTCCTGCGGGCGCAGGCCTCCGGCGCCAAGGTGATCGGAATCGCCAATGCCGGCAACGATACGGTCAACGCCATCAAGCAGGCCGGCGAATTCGGCATCACCGAACAGGGGCAGAGCCTGGCGGCGCTCATCTTCTTCCTGCAGGACGTCCACAGCCTCGGGCTCAAGGCGACGCAGGGCACTTATCTGACGACGGCCTCCTACTGGGACATCGACGACGCGTCCCGGGTCTGGTCGAAGCAGTTCATGGAGCGGACGGGGATGATGCCCTCGATGCTGCACGCCGGCGTTTATGGCTCGGTGCTGCACTATCTCAAGGCGATCAAGGAGGCCGGTACGGACGATCCCGACAAGGTGGCCGCCGCGATGAGGGCCATGCCGATCAACGACGCCTTCACGCAGAATGCGAAGATTCGCGCCGACGGCCGGGTCTTGCGGGAGATGTACCTGGCACGCGTGAAGAAGCCGGCGGATTCAAAGGCCCCATGGGACTATTTCGAAATCGTGCGCAAGATCGCGCCGGAAGAGACGGTCTGGCCGCTGTCGGAGAGCAAGTGCCCTCTCGTCGCAAAATAGGGCCGCCCGCTTTCCGCGACCTACCCGGCCCCCGATGTTGACGCGCTGAAACGAAGCGGTCAGCCAGCCGGCTCGTTCGATCTGTAGCGCCTCTGGACGATGAGATGCGCTCCCATCGTCAGCAGGAGGGTGGAAATCATCAGGATGAACGAAATGGCGCCGCCGAACGGCCAGTTGTTCTGCTGGGCGAACTGTCCGTAGACGAGCGGTCCCATCATCTGGAATTTCGGGCCGCCGAGCAGCACCGGAGTGGCGTAGGCGTTCATCGCCAGGATGAAGGTCAGGATCGTGCCGGCGAGGGTGCCGGGCAATGCCAGCGGCCAGAGCACCCGGCGGAACATCGCCGCAGGGTTGGCGCCGAGGCTGAAGGCAGCCTCCTCGACATTGCGCGGAATGCCCTCGATCACGCTCTGCAGCGTCAGCACCATGAAGGGCAGGTTGACGGCGCAGATGCCGATCAGCACGGCATTCTCGGTGTACATGATCTCCAGCGGCTGATCGATCAACCCGAGCCCCATCAGCGAGGCGTTGAACGCTCCCTTGCTGCCGAAGAGGGTCATCCAGCCGGCGGCGCGCACGGCGTTGCCGACGAAGAGCGGCAGCACCACAGCGATGACCAGCAGGTTCTTGAAGCGGCTCTGCGTCCGCGCCAGCACATAGGCGAGCGGGAAACCCATGACGAGGCAGGCCAGAGTGCAGATCACCGCCACGCGAACGGTACGGGCGAGCACGTTGAGGTAATAGGCGTCGGTGAAGAACTTGACATAGTTCTCGACGACCAGCGCATCGACCATGAACTGGCCGGGAACGAACTTGTTGAGCGAGTAGCGGAACAGGATCGCGAGCGGGCCGAGCAGCATCACGGCAACGAAGAGCGTCGCCGGAACGACCAGCAGGCCGGCGAGGTTGGTCCGCGCGCCGGCCACGGCTTCGGGAGCGGCCGCGCTCATGAGCCACGCCCCGGGGATACACCCCTGGCATCGTAGGACCGTTCGCCGGCGCGTGCCTGATGGCGCGGCTCTCGTGAACCGGTGTGCAACGGGCATCCACCCATGCGTACCGGAAGCGCGGAAAGCCGCGTCAGGCGGCGGCGATGGTCGAACGGGCGAGCCATGTCAGCCCTTGAAGACCTTGTCCCACCACTCCTTCATCGCCGCGTCGTTCTTGGCGAGGAAGGCGTAGTCGAGGTCCTTCAGGGTCTTCTCTTCCTCCGGCGTGAAGCCGATGCGCTTTTGCAGCGCCGGATCGATGTCGAGGCCCGAGACCGTGCCGTTGTAGCCCATGTCGACGGCGAAGGCCTCCTGCGGAGCCTTGGCGAGCATCGCATCCATATAGGCATAGGCATTGGCCTTGTTCGGCGCGTTCTTGGCGATGACGAAGCCCGAGACATAGGTCGGGATGCCCTCGATCGGGGAGACGGCCTCGCAGGGGATGCCGGCGTTCTGCCACTGGACGACGCGGGCCTTCCAGATCGCGCTGATGCCGATCTCCTCGTTCTTCATGGCGGCGGCGAAAGCCTCGTTGGTCGGATAGACGCGCCCGCCCGCCTTCTTCACCGCCAGCAGCACCTCCTTCGCCTTGTCGAGGTCGTTCATGTCCTTGCCGTCCGTCGCAGCCATTGAGGCGGCGATGAAGATCGACTGATACTGGATGTCGATGAAGCCGATCTTGGAGCCCCATTTCGGATCGAGCCAGTCCTTGAAGCCTTTCGGGGCAGGCGAGATCAGCTTGGGATTGTAGATGACGACATTGCCCGAATAGATGTGCCCCATGCCGTAGGGATATTTCATCGTCGGCAGCAGGTTCTTGGCGTTGGGCAGTTTGGCGTAGTCGATCGGCTCGAGCACGCCGGCCTCGTTCATCTCGAACATGTTGGCGGCGGAGAAGCCCTGGATGTCGACAGTGCCGCGCGGCAGGCGCTTCTCGGCGACCATCTTGGCCCGGCGCGGCGCGTCGCCGGCCTGGTCCTGCACTACCTCGATGCCCTTGGGCTTGAGGATCGGGTCCTCGATGTTCTTGGTCAGCAGCCGGGCATAGTCGCCACCCCAGGTGCCGACCACGACGCGGCCGCCGGATTGGGCGAAGGCTGGCGTGCCGGCCGCCGCAGCGAGCGCGGCGGCACCGGCTCCTTTCAGAAGGTCGCGCCTGTCGAATGCGGTCATGATCTTATCCCCTTTTGTCTGGACGCCGAACGGGGCTCACGCCCCGCGCGGATAGACGAGCCCGGCGTCTTCGGCCCAGCCTATCGTGATGGCCTCGCCCGGCTGCGGCTCGGCGAGCCCCGCCCGGTTCGGGATCTGCAGCAGCATGCGGCCATGCTCGTCGAGGGCGACCTGGATGTCGAGCGAGGCGCCGAGATAGGAGGCGTGCTCGACCTTCGCCGCGAAGCGGTTCGGCAGGCCGTCGGCCTCGCCACCGACCGCGATCCGCTCGGGCCGCAGAGCCAGCGTCGCGGGGCCGGGCTCGGAGGCGGCAGCACAGGCGATATCGAGCCCACCCATGGTCCTGAAGCGGCCGGGTGCGGTGACTTCGCCGTCGACGAAGGCGCTGCGCCCGATGAAACCGGCGACGAAGCGGTCGGCCGGCTTTTCATAGAGCTCGCGCTGGCTGCCGACCTGGCGCACCTTGCCTTTCTCCATCACGACGAGGCGGTCCGCCATGGTCAGCGCCTCCTCCTGGTCGTGCGTCACCATGATCGTGGTGAGGCCGAGCTTGCGCTGCAATTCGCGGATCTCGACGCGCACCTCCAGCCTGAGCTTGGCGTCGAGATTGGAGAGCGGCTCGTCGAGGAGGAGCACCTGCGGCTCCATCGCCAGGGCACGGGCGAGTGCGACGCGCTGCTGCTGGCCGCCGGAGAGCTGGCGCGGATAGCGCGTGTCGAAACCGTCGAGCCGGACGAGCCGCAGCGCCTCGGCCACGCGCGGGCCGCGTTCGGCTTGCGGGACCTTGTGCATCTCCAGGCCAAAAGCGACGTTCTGTGCCACGGTCATATGCGGGAACAGGGCATAGCTCTGGAAGACGAGGCCGCAATGCCGCTTCCAGGGCGGCAGGTCGGTGACGTCGCGCTCGCCGATGGTAATGCGGCCGGAGGTCGGTGCGATGAAGCCGGCGATCATGCGCAGCGTCGTCGTCTTGCCGCAGCCCGAGGGACCGAGCAGCACCAGGAACTCGCCGTCTGCAACCGCGATATCGACGTCGTCGACGGCGGTGAAGTCGCCATAGACCTTCTTCAGATGCGAGATCGAGAGACGTGCCATCGCTTAGAATCTTGCCATCGTTAGAATCTTGCCATCCGTTCACACCACCCGGCTCAGTTTGACATAGCGGTCGGTCACGATCATCGCGGCCCCGATCAGGACGATCTGGATGAGCGAGGCCGCCGCCACGGTCGGGTCGATCTTCCATTCGAGATATTGGAGGATGGCGATCGGCAGGGTCGTGCGACCGGGTCCGACCAGGAAGAGGCTCATCTCGAGATTGCCGAACGAGGTCACGAAGCCGAACAGCGCCGCCGCGACGATGCCGGGGCGGATGCTTGGCAGTGTCACGCGCCAGAAGGTCGTGAAGGGACCGGCACCCAGATTCTGGGCCGCCTCCTCGATGGAGCGGTCGAAGCCGGCCAGGCTCGCCGTCACCAGCCGCACGACCCAGGGAATCACGACGAGGCTGTGGGCGGCGATCAATCCGATCAGCGAGCCCATGACCGGGATCTCCGTCGCAACCTCGACCTCGATCTGGAAGACATAGGTTGCGGTGCCGAGCACGATGCCGGGCATCACCAGCGGCAGCAGCAGGAAGGTGCTGATGCCGGATCCCAGCGGGATGCGGTGGCGCACCAGGGCGAGACTCGCGGGTACGCCGAGGACGAGGCCGATCAGCGTCGCCGCGACCCCGACCTCCAGGCTGAGGATGAAGCCGTCGATGAAGGATTTGTTGTTCGCGGCAGCCGTGAACCACTGCAGCGAATAGCCTTCGGGCGGAAAGGACGGGATCTCCTGGCGGAAGAAGGCGAGCCAGGTGACGAAGATCAGCGGCAGCAGGATGAAGCCGAGCGAAAGCGCGGCCGCTCCGTTGAGCGCGTAGCGTCCGAGCCGCAGCGGACCCGCGCTCAACCGGTCGCTCCCGAGCAGCGGCGCGCGCCGGCTTCCCGATGCATCCTGTCCGACATGCAGGCCAAGACCGCTCCCTCGTTCGCGTGGGATTTTGCGATGCAACTTACAAACAGTGAAGCCCGGTTTTCTCTCAGGCTGCGCCCAGCCGATAGGCAGACCTCAATGCAGGGTGTTCTTGTGGAAGGTTCCTCCCTTCATGATCGCCGCCAGATGCCGTCCCTGCTCCTGGAACAGGCCGAGATCCTTCAGCGGGTCGCCATCGACGAGGATCAGGTCGGCGAAGGCTCCGGCCTGCAGCGTGCCCAGCTTGCCCTCCATGCGCAGGATCTGGGCACCCACCGTCGTCGCCGACCGGATGATCTCGATCGGCGAGAGCACCTCGCGGCGCAGCAGGAACTCGCGCGACTGCTCGCTCTGCAACTGGCCGAGCAGGTCCGAGCCAAAAGCGACCGGCACGCCGGCACGCTTGCAGATTTCCAGGGAGCGCAGGCCCCCATCGATGACGAGGTCGTTCTTCGCCAGCATATCGCTGGTCATGCCGAACTCGGCTGCGCGCTCCTTCATGGCGTAGTAGGCGATGAGGTTGGCGGTGAGGAACATCCCGTTCTCGGCCATCAGCCTGGCCGAGGCCTCATCGATCAGGTTGCCGTGCTCGATCGCGCGCACGCCGCATTGCGCCGCCCGCGTGATCGCCTCCGGCGTATAGGCATGGGCACAGACATAGCGGCCGAAGGCTTTCGCCTCCTCGACGGCGGCCTTCACCTCCTCGACGCTGAACTGCATCGAGTCGAGCGGGTCGTAGGGGCTGGCGACGCCGCCGGACATCATGATCTTGATGTGATCGGCACCCAGCCGCATCTGCTCGCGGGCCGATCGGCGCACCGAGGAGATGCCGTCCGAGATGTTCATCGTATAGGCCATGGCGTTGCAGCAATGGCAGCGCGCGCCGAAATCGGTGCGCCGGCGCGGATCGCTGTGCCCTCCGGTCGGGCCGATGGCCGCGCCGGCGATGAACAGGCGGGGGCCTGCGACGTCCCCCTTCTCGACCGCTTCCTTGATGCCCCAATCGGCGCCGCCGGTGTCGCGCACCGTGGTGAAGCCGCGGTCGAGCATACCCTTCATCAGCCTGACGGCGCGCGCCGTCATCAGCGTCAGCGGCATGCTCTCCAGGCTGCGGATATAAACCTCCGACAGGAAGACATGGACGTGGCTGTCGATCAGTCCCGGCATCAGAGTGCGCCCGCCACAGTCGACCACATCGGCCTTGGCGGATTTCAACGGCTTGTCCGAGAGCTCGCGGATCGTGTCGTCCGCGACCAGAAGTTCGTAGCCCGGGCGCAATTCGCCGAATTCAGGCTCCAGCAAGGTGAAGTTCTTGAAGTGCAGCGCCGTCATGATCCCTCTCCGAGCGTACGGACCGCCGGGGTGGTGTGGGCCCCGCCGGTATAAGATGCGGATTATCGGCTTCTGTCGATCCGGCGCCCGCTCAGCCCAGGCTGGCGCGCTTCATGAAGGCGCCGCCCTTCATGATCAGCGGGATGTGCCGGCCCTGACGGGTCAGCAGCGAGAGGTCCTTCAGCGGGTCGCCATCGACGACGATCAGGTCGGCATAGGCGCCAGCCGCGACCGTACCGATCAGGCCTTCCATCTTCAGGAGCTTCGCCGCGACATGGGTCGCCGAGGCGATGACCTCGTGCGCCGGCAGGGCGCGGCCGCGGATCACGAACTCCTCGGACTGGTACTTGTGCATCTCGCCGAGCAGGTCGCTGCCATAGGCCATGGTCAGGCCGGCCTTCTTCATGATGGCGAGCGATTCCATGCCGGCCGAGCGCACGACATCGACCTTGGCGACCGAATCCGGCGGGAAGCCGAGCTTCGGCCCATCCGAGACCAGCTTGTCGTATGTCACCAGCGTCGGCACCGCGACGGCGCCCTTCGAGGCGGCGAGCTTCGCCGTCTCGGCCTTGATCAGGTTGCAATGCTCCAGCGAATGCACGCCGGCCTCGACGCAGCGGCGGATGGCGTCGTCGGTATAGACATGGGCCGAGACATAGGTGCCGGCCATCTTCGCTTCCTCGACCACCGCCTCCAGCTCGCTCACCGAGAAGCCGAGGAAATGGATCGGGTCGGTCGGCGAGGCGCAGCCGCCATTGGCCATGATCTTGATGAAGTCGGCGCCGCCCTTCAGCTCCTCGCGCGCGGCACGGCGGACCTGGTCGACGCCGTCGCAGATGCGGCCGAGCGCGCCGAGGCGATGGCGCTCGATCACGCTCGGGCGGTCGTCATAGCGGCCGCGGAAATCGGCATGGCCGCCGGTCTGGCTCAGCGCCTTGCCGGAAATGACGAGGCGCGGCGTCGGAAAATCGCCTTCCTCTGTCGCCTGCTTCAGGCCGAAATCCGCGCCGCCGACGTCGCGCACGGTGGTGAAGCCGCGCATCAGCATGGCCCGCATGATCCCGAACGAGCGGGCAGTGACCAGCGAATCCGGCAGGCGGGCATTCGCGCCGAGATCGGCGACGCCGGCCACGACATGGACATGCGCGTCGATCAGGCCAGGCATCAGCGTCTTGCCCTTGAGATCGACGACCTTGGCCTTGGCCGAGGTCACGGATTTGCCGACCTCGCGGATGGTGCCGCCCTCGACGAGGACGCTGACGGGCGCACCCGCCTCCGGCGCCGAGCCGTCGACGATGCGGGCATTGGTGAACAGGATGGAAGCCACGGGCTTGTTCCTTCGGTCAGGATGCGTCGGGGAAGCGGGATCAGGCGGCCTTGTTGGCGGCACGCGCGGCGAGGAAGGCCGGCACCAGCAGCGGCGCCAGCCGCTCGACCGGCGCGACATGCTCCTCGCGGTAATGGTGCTCGGCCGCGAGCAGGTTGATCGTGCCGACGACCTTGCCGTCATAGATCGCGGGGATGTTGATGACGGAGCCGAGCCCCATGCTCTCGATCAATTCATGGTCGAAGAAGGCCCAGCGGATGCCGGCCTTGTCCTTGCCGAGATAGGGCTGGCGCCCGTCGAGCACATGCTTGCCCCAAGGCGTTGGCCCCATCGTCTTGCGGCCGGATACCGGATACTCGGTCGGCCGGTTGGAATAGATGCGCGCGACCTCCTGCCCGTCGACATAGAGCAGCGTGAACAATTCATGCCCGACGAGGCGGCGGGTGATGTCCTCGAAGGCCTTGAACACCGTGTCGGGCTGGCCGGGCTCCTTGATGAGGGCGGAGAGGGTGGCGAGATCGTCGGACATGGGCAGGCCTTCGGTTTAGGCGGCGGTCGGAGGGACCGGCGCCTTCGGGATGCGCTCGGGCAGGATGCCCTGCGGCTTGAGATGCAGGACGAGGATGAGGGCGATGCCGATCAGCATTTCGCGCGTGGCGGCGAGCTGGACCGGTTGCAGCCCCGGCACCCATTCGGTGACGAAGCGCGTCGCCTCCAGGAAGATCACGACGAGATAGGCGCCGAGCACGGCCCCGCTTGGACGCCCGACGCCGCCGGCGGTGACGGCGAGGAAGATGTAGATCGTGATCAGCGGCTGGAAATGGTCCGGCGAGACATAGGACTGGAAATGCGCGTAGAGCGCGCCCGCCAGCGCCGCGATCGCCGCCGAGAGCGCGAAGGCCTGGAGCTTGAAGCGCAGCACCGGCTTGCCAGCGAAGGCCGCGAGCTGCTGGTCCTCGCGGATCGCCTTGAGTGCCCGGCCATAGGGCGAGGCGTCGAGCCGGCGCAGCAGCGCCCAGACGATCACCAGCACCAGCGTGGCGAGGCCGAGATAGAAATACGCGAAGTTCTGCGTGCCGAGTTCCGCCTTGAGCGGCGCCTTGATGCCGGAAATGCCGTCCGAGCCGTTGGTCAGCCAGCGCTCGTTCAGCGCGACGAGGCGGATGACCTCGGCGAAGCCGAGCGTGACGATGGCGAGATAGTCCTCGCGCAACCTGAGCGTCGCGAAGGTGACGACGAGGCCGACCGCGGCGCCGACGAGGAGCGCCGCCCCCCAGCCGATCAGCACGGGCGCGCCAGCCCCCGTCGCCAAGGCTGAGGCGTAGGCACCGACCGCGAAGAAGCCGGCGAGGCCGAGATTGACGAGGCCGGCGCTGCCCCAGATCAGATTCAGGCTGAGCGCGAGCAGGCCGTAGATGGCGCAGAGCGTCAGGGTGAAGATCAGATAGGACAGCATCAGGCGGCCCTTTCCCCGAGGAGGCCGCGCGGCCGGAAAGTGAGCATCAGCAGGATCGCGACGAAGCCGACGCCGGTTCGGTAAGTCGCGGGCACGATGAGCAGCGCGAGTTCCTCGGCGATCCCCAGCATCAGTGCGCCAGCGACCGCGCCGGGGATCGAGCCGAGCCCGCCGAGCACGGCCGCGGCGAAGACCGAGAGCAGTACGCGATAACCGGTCAGCGGGTCGATCGAGGTATCCAAACCGATCAGCACGCCGCCGACGCCGGTCAGCCCCGCGCCGAGGAAGAGCGTGACGATCGCGATCTTCGCAGGGTCGATGCCCTTGAGCCGGGCGAGGTCGGGATTGTCGGCGACGGCGCGCATCGCCTTGCCGAAGCGGGTATAGCGCAGGAACAGGAACATCGCCGCCATGATCGCGACGGCGAGCAGCAGGCTCTGGAGCTGCTGCGGGCCGATGCGCAGGTCGCCGAAGCGCATGTCGCGCGCGATCGGCAGGTCGTAGCCGCGCATCTCGTTGCCGAAGATGAAGCGGACGATGTTCTCCAGCACGAGATTGAGCGCGATCGAGGCGATGGCCACGATCAGCGCGCCGTTATTGCGCAGGCGCTTCAGCGAAGTCTCTTCCGCGACGACACCGACGAAGCCCGTCACCGCGAAGGCGACGAGGAGCGCCGCCGGTATCGGCAGCCCCATCGCGACATTCGCCCACCAGGCGGCGAAGGCTCCGATGGTGGCATAGGCCGCGATGGCGAAATTCGGATAGCGCAGCACCGCGAAGATGGCTGAGAAGCCGATGGCCGGAACGGCGATCAGCGCCCCGGTCATCAGCCCGTTGACGAGCGCCTGCAACAACTGGCTCACGCGATCTTCACCAGCGTCAGCTTGCCGCCCTGGACCTGCTCGTAGCGGAACTGGCAATCGGCGATGTCGCCGGTCTCGGTGAAGTCGCAGGGGCCGCTGGCGCCGTCATAGTCGACCGGCTGCTTGGCGGCGATCGCCTTGAGCCCGTCCAGCGCGTTGTCGATCTTGGCGCCGCCCTGCGCCTGGCTGACCTTGCGGACCGCATCCTTGATCGCGCTCCCGGAGGTGTCGCCGGCCAGAGCGATCGCCATCAGGATCAGGTTGATCTGGTCATAGACCTGGGTGGTGTACGGATCGGGCGAGGCGACGCCGATCATCTTGACCAGACGCGCATAAGCCTTCGAGCCCTCGGCCGGCGAGGGGGCGATGGTGAAGGTCTTGTCGACCACCTCGGCCGGCACGCTCTCGACCAGCTTCTGGTTGACCGCATAGCCGAACGCCACCTTCAGTCCGCCATAGCCGGCGCGATAGGCGTCCTTCAGCATCACCGCCGTGTCGGGGGTGTAGCCGCCGAAGATGATCGCATCGGGCTTGAAGCGCAGCACCTCGTCGATCTCGCTGCGATAGGCCGGCTTCTTGTCGTCATAGACCAGCGAGCCGGTCTCGCCGCCGGCCTTCTTCACGGCCTCGGTGATGTTGTCGAACTGGCTTTTGAAGAAGGGCGTCTGCGGCGAGAGGAAGAAGACGCGCTTGGCCTTCTCGGCGACGCAGAACTCGCCGAACTTGCGGCCCTGCAGGGTCGTGTTCGGCTGGGTGCGGATCAGGTAGCCCTGATGCGGCAGCAAGGTAATCGAATCGGCGCCCGAGACGGTCGCGAGGAAGGTCTTCGATTCCCAGCAGAGCGGCGCCACGGCGGTCGTCACCGCGGACGACCAGGTGCCGAGGATGGCCGAGACCTTGTCGACATCGATCAGCTTGCGGGCGGCGCGTACGCCGGCTTCCGGGTTGGTCTGGTCGTCTTCAGAGATCAGCTCGATCTTGCGGCCGAGCACGCCGCCGGCGGCATTGACCTCGTCGACCACGGCCTTGACCGCCTTGACCATGACCGGGCCATAGGGGCCGCCCGCACCGGTGAGCGGCGTCAGCGTGCCGATCCGGATTGGCGCGCCCTGGGCGAGCGCGCGGCCGGGCAGGGCGGAGAGGCTGGCGAGCGCGGCGGCGCCAGCAAGCAGCGTGCGGCGGTCGGTCGTGAACTCGGTCATGGTATTCCCCTGTTGTCTTGTTGGTTTGCTGTCGTGTCGTCGCCCTAGCCGCCGAGGAAGAGCTGGCGGATTTCGGGGTCGGTGGCGAGCGCGGGCCCGGCGCCCTCGCGGCTGTTGCGGCCGGAGACCAGCACATAGCCGCGCGTCGAGATCTGCAGCGCTTCCAGCGCATGCTGCTCGACCATCAGGATCGGCAGGCCGCCCTCGTTGAGGGCGACGATGGCGTCGAACAATTCGTCGGCGGCCTTCGGCGAAAGCCCGGCCGTGGGCTCGTCGAGCAGCAGCAGGGCAGGGGCGTTCATTAGCCCCATCGCCATGGCGAGGATCTGGCGCTGGCCACCCGAGAGCGTGCGCGCCAGTGCCTTGCGCTTCTCGGCCAGCATCGGATAGCGCGCATACATTTGCTCGCTGCGCTCTCCGACCTTGCCAGGCTCCTGAAACCCGCTGATCTCCAGATTCTCGGCGACCGTCATCGCGCCGAAGACATTGCGCTCCTGCGGCACGAAGCCGATGCCGGCCCTGGCCCGGCCGAGTGCGTTCTCGCGGGTGACGTCGCCGCCCTTGAGCCTGATCGTGCCGTCGCGCGCCTGGACGAGGCCGGCGATGGTCTTGAGCAGCGTCGATTTGCCGGCGCCGTTCGGGCCGATGATCGAGACGATCTCGCCGGGCGCTACCCTGAGCGAGGTGCCCTTCAGAATCTGCTCGGCCGCGCCATAGCCGGCAACGACGCCATCGACGGCGAGCAATTCGCCCTGTGCCGCGCTCAATGACGCCTCCCGAGATAGGCTTCCTGCACGCGGGTATCGGCGGCGACCTCGTCGAACGACCCTTGCGTCAGCGTCTTGCCTTCGGCCATGACGATGACGGGCGCACAGAGCTTCCTGATCAGCCCCATATCGTGCTCGATCAGGCAGATCGTCAGCCCGTCGCGGTTGAGCGCGACGAGATGCTCGGCGATCTGCTCGGTCAGGCTCGGATTGACACCGGCCATCGGCTCGTCGAGCAGCAGGATCTTGGGCTCGGCCATCAGGGCACGGCCGATCTCGACCAGCTTCTTCTGGCCGCCGGAGAGGGCGGTGACGGGGTTGTCGAGCACATGGTCGAGCTTCAGGCGGCGGGCAATGCCGAAGGCCCGCTCGGACAACTCCGCTTCGCGACGCTTCGCCCCGCCCGTGCCGATCAGTCCCGCCAGCAGGCCCTCGCCCGGCTGGTCCGCCCCGTAGAGCATCAGGTGCTGGAAGACGCTGAGCTTGGGAAAGCCGCGCGCGAGCTGGAAGGAGCGAACCAGCCCCGCCGCGACGAGCTTCTCCGGCGGCATCCCGGCCGTCTCGGTCTCGCCGAGCCTGACCGAACCGGCATTCGGCTGGTAGAGCCCCGAGACCGCGTTGAACAGGGTCGACTTGCCGGCTCCGTTGGGCCCGATCAAGCCGGTGAAGGAGCCTTGGGGAACTGCGAAATCGACGCCGCGCAGCACCAGCACGCCGTAGAAGCCGAGCTTCAGCCCCTGAATGGTCAGTGCAGCCCTCATGCCGTCGCCGTCTTGCGCCGGCCGGATTGGGCGGCCGCTGGTTTCATCGGGAAATGCTGCCGCACCTGCTGCTTCCAGAAGCGTTGCAGGCCTTCGTAGTAGGCAGGGTCGTTCGGACGCAGCACGGTCTGGCTGATCATGCCGCGGAACAGGCACATCGTCGCGTTCATCACGGTGCGGGTATGGTCCGGATCGGTCCCCGCACGGGCCGCGAGCGCGGTCCAGATCGCGTCGAGCCCGGCGTGGAAATCCTTGACCATGGGGATGAGGTCGGCACGGAAGTCCGGGTTGTGGCGGGCTTCCGGCAGATATTCCATCGTCACGTAGAACAGCCGGTCGTCCATCATCCGCCAGATGTAGTCGACGATCTCGTCGCTGGAGCCGCCGCGCTCCACGAAATCCTCGGCGAAACGGTGCAGGTCCCGGGTCGTCTTACTCAGCAGGTCGGCAACCGAGGCGCTGATGATCGCCTCGCGGCTGGCGAAATGATGGGTCAGGGCGCCGCGGGAAACGCCGGCGACACGTGCGATCTCAGGGGTGGTGGTGCGGGCGAGGCCCCGGTCGTGCAGCAGGTCGATGGTCGCGTTCATCAGCCGCGCGGACGTCTCCGCACTGCGCTCCTTCTGCGATCGCCGCTTGCCGGTATTGCTCATTCAGGCCTCGCTTCCCTGACGATAGGGGAACGATGGTCGGTCACTTACAAACAGTCAAGTTTGTTTTGTAGTCACGTTCCAGATTGAAGCACCCGGCGGCGCGGCAGTCTCAAGGAGCCGGGATTTCTTTGTCCATCGGCTTGCGGCCTTCGAACAGGTCGCGCTCCTGCGCCAGCCCGCCACCGACGAGTTCGAAGAAGGCCCGCACGCGAGCCGTCGCCTTGAGGTCGGCATGGGTGACGATCCAGAGCTCGCCTTCCAGATCGGCGACCGGGCCGGGCAGGGCGCGTACGAGCCCATTGTCGCCGTCGCCGAGATAGCAGGGCAGGAGCGCCAGCCCCATGCCGGCCTTGGCCGCGATGAGCTGGTTCACCAGGCTGTTCGTCCGGTAGACGATCGCTTCGGATGGCACGCTCCGCGCCAGCCACTCGGCGGCGCGGATGCCGGCAGCCTCTTCCTCCCAGCCGATCACGGGCAAACGCCGCAGCGCCTCTGTCTCGTCGGTCGGAGCGCCATGGGCCGCGAGATGGCCCGGAGCGCCATAGAAGGCCCAGGCGATGCCGGCAAGCTTGCGGCCCCAGAGATCGCCCTCGCGCGGGCGGATCGGTCTGAGCGCGATATCGGCTTCGCGCCGTGATAGGCTGAGCACACGGTTGTCGATCACGAGCTCGACGACGATGCCGGGTTGCGTCTGCCGGAAGGCCGCAAGGTGTCCGGTCAGCCGGCTGTGGGCCAGCGTCTCCGAGGAGGTGACGCGCAAGCGCCCGCTGAGGCGGTGGTCGCGCCCGGTGATGTCGCGGTCGAGCGCATGCGCCTCCGCCTCCATCCGCTCGGCCGCCGCCGCCATCCGCGCCCCGGCCTCGGTCGACTGGTAGTGGCCGGCGGGCAGGCGCTCGAACAACCTGACGGCAAGCTGGCTCTCCAGCGCCTTCAATCGCCGGAAGGCGGTCGAATGGTCGATGCCGAGCTGCAATGCCGCGGCGGTGAGGCTGCCGGTGCGTTGCACGGCGAGGATGAGGCGAAGCGCGTTCCAGTCGTCCATGGCTCGGCTCTAGCAGATGATCGGCTTGCGATCATGCAAGCGCGGCTGGCGATATGCCAACGGGCATTGTCAGGCTGCCGGGCCTAGCTTGTCGTCATTCGCCCCAAGCGGATTTCGAAAGGACGACCGATGAAGCTCTACTACGCCCCCGCCACCTGCTCGCTCTCGCCCCATATCGTGGCGCGTGAGGCCGGCATCCCGCTCGAGATCGAGCGCGTCGACATCCGCAAGACGCCCCATCTCACCGAGACGGGCCGGGATTACACCGCCATCAATCCCAACGCCTATGTCCCGGCCCTGGAGCTCGATGACGGCACGCTGCTGACCGAAGGTGCCGTCATCGTCCAGTATCTCGCCGATCTGAAGCCTGAGAGCGGTCTTGCTCCCGCGGCCGGCACGCGCGAGCGCCTGGTGCTGCAGAGCTGGTTGAACTTCATCGCGACCGAGCTGCACAAGAGCTTCAGCCCCTGGCTGTTCCACCCGGAATACGGCGCGCAGGCGCAGGACGTCGCGCGTGGCCGCATCGCCGAGCGGCTGGCCTATGTCGAGACGCATCTGGCGGCGAACGGCCCCTTCCTGCTCGGCACGGATTTCACCGTCGCGGATGCCTATCTCTTCACCATCGTGAGCTGGGCGGCCTTCACCAAGGTCGATCTCTCCGCCTTTCCGCATCTGCGCGATTATCTCGCCCGGATCGCTGCCCGCCCGGCCGTGCGCGCGGCGATGCAGGCCGAGGGGCTGAAGGTCGCGGCGTGAGGCTGCCATGAGCCAGGGGACCGCGTGGCTGCTCCTGGTGGTGTCGGGCTTGCTCGACGTCGCCTGGGCGGTCTCGATGAAATATGCCGAGGGCTATACGCGGCTGGGCTGGAGCCTCGTTTCGCTCATCCTGCTCGCGGCTTTCGTCTATCTGCTCGGGCGGGTGCTGGCGGTGCTGCCCGTCGGCAGCGCCTATGCGGTCTGGACCGGCATCGGTGCGGCCGGGACGGTGCTGCTCGGCATCCTGCTCTTCGGCGAGAGCCTGAGCCTCGCCCGCATAGGTGGCGTTATACTGGTGGTGCTGGGCATCGTCCTGCTCAAGGCGGCGCCGGCCTGAGAGAGCCATGGCCTCCCGCGCGTGCTGCGCGGGAGGCAGATTTACGTTTACGTATGTTCATGATTTGTTCTATGTTTCTCCTTCGACCATCCTTTCGAAGGAGGCGACCATGGAACGGAGTGTCTGGCTTCCCAAGACGGCGAACTACTTCTTCGCGTTGTTGCCCAATCCCGCGGCCGCAGCGGAGGCCGATCGCATCGCGCGCGTGCTGCGCAAATGGTTCGATCTGTCCGGCCGGCCGCGTGGCGCCGGCAAATACCATGTCACGCTCTGGGGCTGGCCCGAGCCCAGGGAGCCCGATTCCCACGAGCTTGCCTTGATGCATAACGTGGCCGGGCGCCTCAGGCAGAATGCCTTCAAGTTGAGGTTCGACGAGGTCGCGACCTTTGCCCAGGCGGCCGACACCCCGGCGCTCGTCATCACGGGCCAGGACGGCGTGATCGGAGCCTACCGGCTTCACGACACGCTCGATCGGGATCTGAGGTTGGGCGGCTTTCGCGGCAGGCGCTCGCGCTGCAACCCCCATCTCACGCTGCTCTACGACCGCTTCCGGACCAAGGCGTTTCACGTGCGGCCGTTGAGCTGGCGCGTGGCGGACTTCGCCCTGATCAGGAGCGTTCCGCGCCAGCCTTATGAAATCCTCGGCCGCTGGCCCTTGGCCAATCCCTGATCATGCAGCGCCGCAAACCCGCTTTGCGGCGCTGGTGCGGCTGCCCCGTTGCCTTGGGCGCGCCGGGCTCTATCGTTCGCCTCCGAAGCTCGCCCGATTCAACCGGAGCCCCTCATGGCCGATCTCTCCGCATTTCCGATCACCAAGCGCTGGCCCGCCAGCCATCCCGACCGCATCCAGCTCTATTCGTTGCCGACACCGAACGGCGTGAAGGTCTCGATCGCGCTGGAGGAGCTGGGGCTGCCCTATGAGCCGCATGCCATCGACATCGGCAAGAACGAGACCTGGGGCCCGGAATTCCTGTCGCTCAATCCGAACGGCAAGATCCCGGCGATCATCGACCCCAACGGCCCCGATGGAAAGCCGCTTGGACTGTGGGAATCGGGCGCGATCCTGCTCTATCTCGCCGAGAAGACCGGCAAGCTCCTGCCGAAGGATGCCGGCCTGCGCTACGAGACCATTCAGTGGGTGTTCTTCCAGATGGCGGCCATCGGCCCGATGTTCGGCCAGCTCGGCTTCTTCCACAAATTCGCTGGCCGCGAATACGAGGACAAGCGCCCGCGCGACCGCTACGCCAATGAGAGCAAGCGCCTTCTGGGGGTGCTGGAAGATCGGCTGGTGAACCGCACCTGGATCATGGGCGATGAATTCACCATCGCCGATATCGCGATCCTCGGCTGGGTGCGCAACCTCGTCGGCTTCTACGGCGCGGGCGAGCTCGTCGACTATGCCAGCCTGACGCATGTGCCGATCTGGCTGGAGCGCTGCCTGTCGCGTCCTGCCGTGCAGCGCGGCCTCGACATCCCGAAGCGCCCGGCCTGAGGAGCGACCGGCGTGGCTACGACGATCTATGGCATCAAGAACTGCGACACGGTGAAGAAGGCGCGCAACTGGCTCGACAGCCACGGCGCGGCCTATGCGTTCCACGACTACAAGGCAAGCGGGATCGACAAGGCCTCGCTCGAGCGCTGGGTCGGGGAGCATGGCTGGGAGACGGTGCTGAACCGCGCCGGCACCACTTTCCGCGCGCTACCCGACGCGCAGAAGCAGGGGCTCGATGCCGGGAAGGCGATCGCGCTGATGCTGGCTCAGCCCTCGATGATCAAGCGCCCGGTGCTCGATCTGGGCAAGGGCAAGACCATCGTCGGCTTCAAGCCGGAGATCTACGAAGCCGCGCTCGCGGGAAAGTAGCGCGCGCGTAAAGTCAAAGAGCGCGAGTCATCCCGGACAAGCCGCGCCAGCGGCGCCGATCCGGGATCCATGCCTGAAACTTTGCCGGAAACGCTCAGGCATGTATCCCGGGTCTCCCTTCTGTCGCCCGGGATGACCCGCATGTGGTGCCGAAAGCGCTGCATGACCCGCCTCCCGCGCGCGCCTCTTCCCTAAAGGCGCGCGCTGCTCTACCTCGCAGGGCATGACCGCATCGCTTCAGCCCGCGCAGCCCGACATCGCCGCGACTCCCGATTTCACTTTCCATGTCGCGGCCCGCGACGGCGCTGCGCGCACCGGCGCGATCAGCATGCCGCGCGGTGTCATCCGTACGCCGGCCTTCATGCCGGTCGGCACGGCCGCGACCGTGAAGGGCATGTATCCCGAGCAGGTGAGGGCGCTCGGCGCCGATGTCGTGCTCGGCAATACCTATCACCTGATGCTGCGCCCCGGCGCCGAGCGTGTCGCCAGGCTCGGCGGGCTGCACAAGTTCATGAACTGGCCGCACCCGATCCTGACGGATTCCGGCGGCTTCCAGGTGATGTCGCTGTCGCAGCTGAGGAAGCTGACCGAGGAAGGCGTGACCTTTCAGTCGCATATCGACGGCTCGAAGCATGTGCTCAGCCCCGAGCGTTCGGTCGAGATCCAGAACCTTCTCGGCTCCGACATCGTCATGCAGCTCGACGAATGCGTCGCGCTGCCCTGCGAGGACAAGGTCGCCGAGAAGGCGATGCAGCTCTCGCTGCGCTGGGCCGAGCGCTGCAAGGCGGCTTTCGGCCACCATCCCGGCCGGGCACTGTTCGGCATCGTCCAGGGCGGGGCGGTACCGCGTCTGCGGGTCGAGAGCGCGCAGGCGCTCGCTGCGATGGACCTGAAGGGCTACGCCGTCGGCGGGCTTGCGGTCGGCGAGCCACAGGAGATCATGCTGGCGATGATCGAGGCGGTCGAGCCGCATCTGCCGCAGGAGAAGCCGCGCTACCTGATGGGCGTCGGCACGCCGGACGATATCATCCAGTCGGTGGCGCGCGGCATCGACATGTTCGACTGCGTGATGCCGACGCGGGCCGGGCGCCACGGCCAGATCTTCACCCGCTTCGGCCGGATGAACCTGAAGAATGCCAAGCATGCCGAGGACCCGCGCCCGATCGACGAGCAATCCTCCTGCCCGGCGGCGAATAGCTGGTCGCGCGCCTATCTCCACCATCTGGTCAAGGCCGAGGAGATGCTCGGCAAGATGCTGCTGACCTGGGTCAATCTCGCCTATTACCAGGACCTGATGGCCGGCCTGCGCGCTGCCATCGCCGCCGGACGCCTCGCCGACTTCATCGCCGAGACGAGGGAGGGCTGGGCCCGGGGCGAGGATGGAGGCGCCCCCGCGTGACGGCGCTCGACCCCGGCCTGCTGCTCAAGATGGCGATCGCGGCCGCGGTGGTGGTCACCTGTTCGCTGCTTGCCGAGCGGAGCGGGCCGAAGATCGCGGCGATGATCGCGACCCTGCCGATTTCGCTCGGCCCCGTCCTGTTCTTCCTGTCGCTGGAGCACGAGCCGGCCTTCCTGGCCGAAAGCGCGCGCGGCACGATGAATGCCAACGTCGCCAATGCCGGCTTCGTGCTCGTCTATGTCTTCGCCGCACAGCGCTTCGCGACGCTGCCCTGCCTCGCCGCTGCGCTCGCTGCCTGGGTCGCCACGATGCTTGGCGTCCGCAGCCTGGGGCTGGCGGCGCTGCCTCTGACGGTGCTCGCCGTTGCCGCGCTCGCGGCCATCCACTATGCCGTGCGGTCCTATCTGGCGGTGCGGCCAGTCGCGCCACCGCGCCGGGCCTGGTTCGCTATACCGCTGCGGGCAGCCTGCGTCGCCGGCCTCGTCGGCGGCGTCACCGTCGCGAGCCATCATGTCGGTGCGAACTGGTCGGGCATTCTCGCCGGCGTGCCGTTGGTGCTGTCGAGCCTCGTGCTGATCCTGCAGCCGCGCATCGGCGGCCCCGCAACCGCCGCCCTGATCGGCAACGGCGCGCTCGGTCTGCTGGGAGTCGGTCTCGGCTTGGCGGCGCTCTATTTCGCGGCGGTGCCACTCGGTTCAGGAATTGCGTTGCTCATGGGGCTGATGGTCTCGGTCTGCTGGAACGCCAGCCTGCTCGGCCTGGCGCGCCGGCCGGCGCCATGACGCTACGAACAGCCCGCTGATGATCAGGCCGAAGCCGGCGAGCTGAAGCGGGCCGGGGATCTCGCCGAGCGCCGGGATGGCGAGCGTCGTGCCGGTGACTGGGATCAGCGGTGGAAAGCGGCCGACGACGGCCGCACCCAGCACATGCGCGGCCCAGCCCCAGAGCCACAAGCCCAGGATGACGTTGACGACGCCCTGATAGATCGCGTGCAGGACCAGCACCCACCAGGGCGCGATGTCGAAGCCGCGGAAGAAAAATAGGAAATAGAACGGCAGATAGGCGAGCGACAGAACCGACACGATGACTGCGCCCCTGAGGCCATTGACCTTCCAGAGCTGGATCAGGAGCGGGTAGAAGCCCCAGAGCAACCCGACGCCCAGAAAGCAGAGGTCGCCTCGCAGGGTCTCCGCCCCGGCGCCGCCGCTGCCGGCGAAGGCGAGGAAACCCAGGCCGCAGATCACGCCGATGATGCCGACCACCAGCGGGGCCGACAGCCGCGCGCCGAACAGCACGACGCTGCCGATGATGCCGATCACGGTCACCGTGCCGGGGCCGATCGTGGCACCATGGGCGGCCGGCGCCATCGTCAGGCCGGTGAGCATCAGGAAGGTCATCGGGAAGCCGCTCGTCACGGCGAGCCAGAAGCCGTGGTTCCAGCCGACGCCGCCGCAATTGGCAAAGCCGCCGGCGCGCAGGAAGAGCGGCAGCAGCAAAAGCCCTGCCGTCGCGAAGCGCAGCGCCAGCAAGTCATGCGCGCCGATGCCGTTGAGCACCGCGTGGCGGCTGATGACGAAGTTCGAGCCGAAGATCAGCACGCTGAGCAGCATGCCGGCGACTGCCAGCCGGCGCCGGCGGCGCTCCTTCTCCGTCGTCATGACAGGGTGGTCGACGCGCTGATCCATACCGATGACATAACGCGGATTGCTGCGCTGCCGTTACGTGCCATGGTGCATGGCACCCGCGCCTGAAAGGGCGAACCGCATTTGCGCCGCCTTTCAGCCCTTCTGACGCCCGAAGGCCGGGGCTTCCTCCCAATCCTGAAGGGGCTTGAACGATCCGGAGCGAGAGCGATGTCCAGCAACCGCTATCCCCCGCGGCCCGCAGCCATGGCAAAGCGGCTCGGCCAGCATCTCCTGCTGTCTCTGGGCGTGGCGACGGCTGCCACTCTGATCGCGACCTTGCCGGCCCTGCTGTCCGGCGCGCCGGTGGGGCACGGGGTTGCCCGCGCCGCCGCCGAGCCGCCGACCATGACGGCGCCGGCGTTGCTGCAGGACGGCAAGATCGTCGATCGGCTGGGCGGACCGGCGATCAGCGGAGATGAGGTTGTCTCGGCGAACCCGGCCGCGGTGCCGGCGGCTCTGGTGATGCCGATGTCGCTGAACTGGCCGGAAGGCAGCGCCTGGATGCCGCCGGCACAGCGCGTGGTGGTGGCGGGGGGGAAGCCGAGAGCAGGCGAGGGAGCCGTTGCTTCGTCGGTGCGGCGCAGTGCCCCTGTCCGCACGGATGTGGCAGCCGGGCCGCTCGTCATCCTGCCTCCGGCCGCCGCGACGGCTCTGGAAGCGCTGCCGGCCGCCGAGGCGTCCCGCGACGACGCCTGGAACCGCCTGGTGGCCCAACCGGCGACGAAGGTGGTGGATGTCGTCTCAGGCGCTGCCGACAGCGTGCAGGCCGCGAGCACCTGGGGCTGGTCCCGTGCGACGAACCTGCTGCCGCGCTGGTGAACGCGGCAGCGTGAGGGTCCCAGGACGATCCAGCCTGATCAAGCCAGCGCCTTCAATGCGGCACGGCCGGCATAGACCGCCTGCGCGCCGAGTTCCTCCTCGATGCGCAGCAACTGGTTGTACTTCGCCGTCCGGTCGGAGCGGGCGAGCGAGCCGGTCTTGATCTGCCCGCAATTGGTCGCGACCGCGAGGTCGGCGATGGTCGAATCCTCGGTCTCGCCCGAGCGGTGCGACATCACGGCGGTGTAGCCGGCGCGCTGCGCCATATCGACGGCGGCGAGCGTCTCGGTCAGCGAGCCGATCTGGTTGACCTTGACCAGGATCGAGTTCGCCGTCTTCGTCTTGATGCCGCGGGACAGGCGCTCGACATTGGTGACGAAGAGGTCGTCGCCGACGAGCTGGCACTTTGCTCCGATGAGATCGGTCAGCGCCTTCCAGCCCTCCCAGTCATCCTCGGCCATGCCGTCCTCGATCGAGACGATCGGGTAGTTGCCGACGAGCTTGGCGAGATACTTGGCCTGGGCCTTCGGGTCGCGCGTCTTGCGCTCACCCTCGTAGACGTAGGCGCCGTCCTTGAAGAACTCGGTCGCGGCGCAGTCGAGCGCCAGCGCGATGTCCTCGCCCGGGCGGTAGCCGGCAGTCTCGATCGCCTGCATCACGAAGTCGAGCGCGGCTTCGGCCGACTTGATGTTCGGGGCGAAGCCACCCTCGTCGCCGACATTGGTGTTGTGGCCGGCGTCGTGCAGCTTCTTCTTCAGCGTGTGGAAGATCTCCGAGCCCATGCGCAGCCCCTCCGCGAAGGAGGTCGCGCCGACCGGCATGATCATGAATTCCTGGAAGTCGATCGGGTTGTCGGCATGGGCGCCGCCATTGACGATGTTCATCATCGGCACGGGCAGGACGCGCGCCGACGTGCCGCCGACATAGCGGTAGAGCGGCAGGCCGGAGGCCTCGGCCGCGGCCTTGGCGACGGCGAGCGAGACGCCGAGGATCGCGTTGGCGCCGAGCTTCGACTTGTTCGGCGTGCCGTCGAGCTCGATCATGGTCTGGTCGATCGCGGTCTGGTCCTCGGCGTCCATGGCGACGATCGCCTCAGCGATGGCGACGTTCACCGCCTCGACGGCCTTGAGCACGCCCTTGCCGAGATAGCGCGACTTGTCGCCGTCGCGCAGTTCCACCGCCTCATGCGCGCCGGTCGAGGCGCCGGAGGGAACGGCAGCGCGGCCCATCGAGCCGTCCTCGAGCACGACATCGACCTCCACCGTCGGATTGCCGCGGGAATCGAGAATCTGGCGTCCGATGATGTCGATGATCGCGGTCATGGCAGGCTCCGGAAGGGGCGGGCGGGATGAATAGGGCGCTTCTACCCAACAGGCCGCGTCGCGGGAAGCCTCAATCGGTGCGATCGGCAAGAGAGCAGGGCGGCTGACCGGCGAGCGGGGTGGCGTGGCGCTTGCGGAACTCCTGGGCAGTTCCGGCGCTTCGCCTCATCGGGAAACAAGCATGTTCCAGAAAATGTCCGCTCCTCGTCGCCCCTCTCTCGCCGCTGTCCTGTTCTGGTGCGCGCTCACCATCGCCTGGTGGACCGGTCTGTGCCTCTATGCGGGTCGGCCGATCTGGTTCTGGTGATCACTCGTCCTCGTCGTCCGGCGTCGCCAGGTAGCCGCCGAGCAGGAAACCGCTCTGCAGCGCCAGCAGATAGCCGACCCAGACGAAGATGCTGAAGAGGCCGAGTTCGCCGCGGATCAACCACAGTGGGAAGAAGAAGACCGTCAGCGCTGCGCTGGCGACGACGATAGCCGGATAGCCGTAGGACAGGCCGATCAGAATCCCGAGCAGAAATAAAATGCCTGCAATTATCATAAAATTATCGGGATCTGATCCAGTGCATCGGTAATTTGCACTATGACGTTGCATGGTGCGTCGCAAGGATGCGTGTGGAAGATCGATAAATATTGAAATATTACATGAAGTAGAACCTGGCGCGGTCTTCAAACTCTCCTGGGCGGAGGAAATGGAGCGTCCATGGCCCCTCGTGAGGCCGGGCCAGTGCGCTGCCACGGACAGTTCCCACCATTGCGCAAGATGCTCTAGAAGCGGCGCAACCACAGGAGCATCCGATGTCCATCGACGCCTCGACCTTGCAACTCGGGCAGGCCAGCGCGCTGCCGGCCTCTCCGGAGGAAGCGCGCCTCGACCGCGTGCCCAATCCGCATGCCGGCACCAGCTATCTCGCCCGCTTCACCTGCCCGGAATTCACCTCGATCTGTCCCGTGACGGGTCAGCCCGATTTCGGCATCCTCGTCATCGACTATCTGCCGGGCCAGTGGCTGGTGGAGTCGAAGTCGCTCAAGCTCTATCTCGCCTCGTTCCGCAACCACGGCGCCTTCCACGAGGACTGCACCGTCGGCATCGGTAAGAAGCTGGTCGAACTGCTGGAGCCGGAGTGGTTCCGCATCGGCGGCTACTGGTATCCGCGCGGCGGCATTCCGATCGATGTGTTCTGGCAGACGGGCGAGCCGCCCAAGGGGCTCTGGTTGCCTGATCAGGGCGTCGCGCCCTATCGCGGGCGCTGAGGGCTGCCCCCCTTGAACGCGGCGGTTCCTGACCGCCGCGTTTTGGCTTCAGGTCCGCGAACCCAAGGGCGGCAGCAGCTTCGGTGTCAGCAGCCCGAGCAGGCCGATGCCGACGCCGAAGATCGCGAGGGCGCCCGAGGTGCCGAGCGCGTTCAGGAGCGTGCCCAGGACGAGCGGCCCGGTGGCGTGGCCCATGAAGAAGAAGCAGGCGAACAGCGCCATGGCCGAGCCGCGCGCCGTTGGCGCGAGTTCCGTCGCCTGGGCCTGGAAGGTGCCGTGCAGCAGGAAGAAGCCGAAGCCGATCAGCAGAAAGACACCGATGGCGCTCCACCAGGGGCCGGGGATGATGAACAGGCCATAGCCGACGCCCATGCCGATGCCGCCGAGCCGCATCATCTGCGACGGCCCGACACGCTGGACCAGGATGCGCGTCAGCACGCCATAGACCAGCCCGCCCAGCCCCATTGCGCCGATTGCGAGGCCGGCCTCCGAGGAGCCGACGCCGGAACGCTCGTGCAGGATCGCGGCGACGAAAGGCGGCAGACCGAAGACCATTGCCCCTTCCAGCATCACCAGAAGATAGAGCAGCTTGCTGCGCGGGTTGGCGAAGACGGCGCGATAGCTTCCCAGCGCTCCCGCGAGGCTGAGCGGCGGCCGGTCGGCGTTTGGGCGCGGCTTCAGGACGAGCCGCACGAGCACGGCGCCGCCGATCGCCAGCAGAGCCGCCGTGCCGAGCACGGCGCGCCAGCCGATATGGTCGGCGACGACGCCCGAGAAGGCGGCTCCCGCCATCTGGCCGATGATCATGATGACGAGGAAGCGCCCAAGCATGATCTGGCGCTCGGCCATCGGAGCGCGATCGCCGATCGCCGCCATCGCCGCCGGGATGACGCCGCCGGCCATCACGCCGCCGAGGGCGCGCAAGACCAGCAGCACCCAGAAATCGGTGGCGAAGGCGGCAAGCGCCGAGAGCACGCCGAGCAGGGCCAGGCAGGTCGAGATGCTGCGCAGCTTGCCGACCGCATCGGCAATCGGCCCGAGGAAGGGCTGCCCGAGGGCGTAGCAGCCCGAAAAGGCCGTCACCAGGAAGGCGATCTGATGGACGCTCTGGCCGAATTCGGCCGCGAGCGTCGGCACCAGCGGGTCGATCAGCCGCATGGTGAAGGTCGAGGCGAAGCCGCAAAGCCCGAGGACCGGGATCAGCGCGCCGAGATTGTCTCCGGCCGCGGCCTTCGGTTCAGACATAGGCGACGTTGGGTGCCGGATTGCCCTTGGCGAGACGATCGAAGGCCTGCAGCTCGGCGATCAGGCCCTGGAATTCGGCGAGCGGCACCATGTTGGGGCCGTCGGACGGAGCCTTGTCGGGATCGGGGTGGGTCTCGATGAAGACGCCGGCGACGCCGACCGCGACCGCGGCGCGGGACAGCACCGGCACGAATTCGCGCTGGCCGCCGGTGGAGGAGCCCTTGCCGCCCGGCTGCTGCACCGAATGGGTGGCGTCGAAGATCACCGGCGCGCCGATCTCGGCCATGATCGGCAGCGCCCGCATGTCGGTGACGAGCGTGTTGTAGCCGAAGGAGGCGCCGCGCTCGGTCAGCATCACGTTGGCATTGCCGCTCTCGGTCACCTTGGCGGCGACGTTGACCATGTCCCAGGGCGCCAGGAACTGGCCCTTCTTGACGTTCACGACACGGCCGGTCCTTGCCGCCGCGACGAGCAGGTCGGTCTGGCGGCAGAGGAAGGCGGGGATCTGCAGCACGTCGACCACTTCGGCGACGGGCGCGCACTGGTTCGCATCATGCACGTCGGTCAGCACGGGCAGGCCGGTGCGCTCGCGGATTTCGGCGAAGACGGGTAGTGCTGCTTCCAGCCCCATGCCGCGCGCACCTTTCACGCTGGTGCGGTTCGCCTTGTCGAAGGAGGTCTTGAAGACGAGCCCGACCTTCAGCGCCGAGGCGATCTCCTTGAGCGCCAGCGCACATTCGAGCGCGTGGTCGCGGCTCTCCATCTGGCAGGGGCCGGCGATCACGGACAGGGGCAAATGGTTCCCGAAGCGCACGGGCCGGGCGAGATCCTCGCCAATGGTGACGATGGCGTTCGGGGTCATGGCGGATCCTTCGCGGCAGGGCCTCGCGGCCGAGCCCTCGCGGTCAAGTCTTCGGGGCGGCTGCCGGGCATATGGCGGCTCGCCTGTCTCGGTCAAGTCGCGGCCCGTGCGGTGCAGAACTGTCCTGGCCGGAGCGCAACGGGCTGGCGAAGCGGGAACGAGGTCTGTAAATTCGATGGCGAGGTACTATCTTGGACGGGAACGCAGGATCGGTTGGATACGGCGCGGGCGGATATGATCGAGGCAGGCCAGGGCACAGCGATGCGGATCGGAATGGCGCCGGAGATATCGGCACACCCGTATGGCATCGCGACGACGATCGGCATGGCTGATCGTCCAAAGCGGGCCGGGCCGCCGGCCGACGGCGGCAAGGAGGGCACGGGCACGGCGGTGCTGACCCGCACCCGCACGCGCAAGCCCAATCTCTACCGTGTCCTGCTTTTGAATGACGACTACACCCCCATGGAGTTCGTCGTTCATGTCCTGGAGCGGTTCTTCAACAAGGATCGCGCCGAAGCGACGCGGATCATGATGCATGTGCATCAGAACGGCGTCGGCGAATGCGGTGTCTTCACCTATGAGGTCGCCGAAACCAAGGTCACTCTCGTCATGGATCTGGCGCGCAAGCACATGCACCCGCTGCAATGCGTGATGGAGAAAAAATAGCCTTGGGCCGTCACGAATACCCCCGAAACAGATAGGAGCGCGCCCCTTGCCGAGTTTCTCGCGCAGTCTCGAACAGGCGCTTCACCGGGCTCTGGCTCTCGCCAATGAGCGCCGTCACGAATACGCCACCCTTGAGCATCTCCTGCTCGCGCTGGTCGACGACCAGGACGCGGCGGCGGTGATGCGCGCCTGCAGCGTCGACCTCGACCTACTCAGGCGCAACCTCGTCGACTATATCGATTCGGAGCTGACGAACCTCGTCACCGACGGGCGCGACGATTCCAAGCCGACTGCCGGCTTCCAGCGCGTGATCCAGCGCGCGGTCATCCATGTCCAGTCGTCCGGCCGCGAGGAGGTGACCGGGGCCAATGTGCTCGTGGCGATGTTCGCCGAGCGCGAGAGCCACGCCGCCTACTTCCTGCAGGAGCAGGACATGACTCGCTACGACGCGGTCAACTACATCAGCCACGGCATCGCCAAGCGCCCGGGCGCCAGCGAGAGCCGGCCGGTGCGCGGCGCCGAGGACGAGGGCGAGCCGCAGCGCGAGCAGCGCTCCGAGCAGGCCAGCGAACCGGACAAGGACAAGAAGAAAAAGGAAAGCGCGCTAGAGGCTTACTGCGTCAACCTGAATCGGAAGGCGAAGGACGGGCGCATCGACCCGCTGATCGGCCGCGAGGCCGAGGTGCAGCGCACGATCCAGATCCTCTGCCGCCGCCAGAAGAACAACCCCCTGCTGGTCGGCGACCCCGGCGTCGGCAAGACCGCGATCGCCGAGGGCCTCGCCCTTAAGATCACCCGCGGCGAGGTTCCGGAAGTCCTCCACGACGCCACGGTCTTCTCGCTCGACATGGGCACGCTGCTCGCCGGTACGCGTTATCGCGGCGACTTCGAGGAACGCCTCAAGCAGGTGATGAAGGAGATCGAGCAGCACCCCAAGGCGATCATGTTCATCGACGAGATCCACACGGTGATCGGCGCCGGTGCGACCTCGGGCGGCGCCATGGACGCTTCGAACCTGCTCAAGCCCGCGCTGGCTTCGGGCACGCTGCGCTGCATCGGCTCGACCACCTACAAGGAATACCGCCAGTATTTCGAGAAGGATCGGGCGCTGGTGCGTCGCTTCCAGAAGATCGACGTCAACGAGCCGTCGGTCCCGGACACCATCGAGATCCTGAAGGGCCTCAAGCCCTATTTCGAGGAGTTTCACAAGCTGCGCTACACCAACGACGCCATCAAGGCGGCGGTGGAGCTGTCGGCGCGCTACATCCATGACCGCAAGCTGCCGGACAAGGCGATCGACGTCATCGACGAGACCGGCGCCTCGCAGATGCTGCTGCCCGAGAGCAAGCGCAAGAAGACCATTGGCGTGAAGGAAGTCGAGGTCGCGGTCTCGACGATGGCCCGCATCCCGGCCAAGACCGTCTCGAAGGACGACGCCGAGGTGCTGCGCAACCTGGAGCAGACGCTGAAGCGCTCGGTCTATGGACAGGAGAAGGCGATCGAGGCGCTGTCCTCCTCGATCAAGCTCGCTCGCGCCGGCCTGCGCGACGGCGAGAAGCCGATCGGCTGCTACCTCTTTGCCGGCCCGACCGGCGTCGGCAAGACTGAGGTCGCGCGCCAGCTCGCCTCCTCGCTCGGCGTCGAGCTGATCCGTTTCGACATGTCGGAATACATGGAACGCCACACCGTCTCGCGGCTGATCGGCGCGCCTCCCGGCTATGTCGGCTTCGACCAGGGCGGCCTGCTCACCGACCAGATCGACCAGCATCCGCATTCCGTGCTGCTGCTCGACGAGATCGAGAAGGCCCATCCGGATCTGTTCAACATCCTCCTGCAGGTGATGGACCACGGCAAGCTGACCGACAACAACGGCAAGCAGGTCGATTTCAGGAACGTCATCCTGATCATGACCACCAATGCCGGAGCCGCCGACATGGCCCGCAATGCCTATGGCTTCACGCGCCAGAAGCGCGAGGGCGACGACACCGAGGCGATCAACAAGTTGTTCGCGCCGGAGTTCCGCAACCGTCTCGACGCCACCATCTCCTTCGGCCATCTGCCGAAGGCCGTGGTCGCCCGCGTCGTCGACAAGTTCGTGCTCCAGCTTGAGGCCCAGCTCGCCGACCGTAACGTCACCATCGAGCTCTCGGACGAGGCACGCGAATGGCTGGTCGAGAATGGTTATGACGAAGCAATGGGCGCACGCCCCATGGCCCGGCTCATCCAGCAGACGATCAAGACGCCGCTCGCCGACGAGGTGCTGTTCGGCCGCCTCAAGAACGGCGGTGCCGTCAAGGTCGTGGTCGTCCACTCCGAGACGGGGATCAAGGTGCTCGGGCTCGAATTCCCGGACGGGCCAGCCAAGCCGAAGCCCGAAAAGGATGTCGAGGCCGCCAACGCCAAGCGCCAGCCGAAGCCCCGTGCCAAGGCGGCGGGCGACGGTCCAGCGAAATCGACCCCGCCGCGCCGCGCCCCGAAAGGCGGCGCAGGGCCGGGCGATGGTTCGGGTGGCTCTGCCACGCCGGCCAAGGCGTCCGGCCGCGCCGTCCGTACCGTGCCGAAGGTTCCGCTGACGAAGGCCTGAGACCGTGTTGTTCAAACGCAAGACTGCGACGCTCGCCGCCGAGACCGGCGAGGTCGCGACCGAAGCTGCCGCCGCGCCCGCGCGGCCGCAGAAGGAAAAGCTCGGCTGGTTCGAGAAGCGCAGCCGCCGCCGGCGGCGGCGCATCATCTTCGAGGAGGTGCTGGGCTGGATCCTCGTCCCGGCCATCATCTACCTGATCTATCTCGGCATCCAGGCGTTCGGCGGCATCCCCAAGGAGCTGATCGACTTCGGCAACGAGCTGATCGGCATAGCGCTGAAGGGCAAGGGCTGACCAGGCAAGGGCCGAACGGCTCTGGCCGCTCCGGCCCTGCGGCAGCCGCAAGGCTGGCAGTCTCCGTTCCGGCTTGGCGAGCGTCGGCTGCATGGACGATAGAGGAGAGGGTTCCGGATGCGCCGGGGCCTCAACCCGCCGAGCCTATCTCCCGATGATCGCATGAGCGTCTCCGCAGACTGGGGCTGGCAGCGTGTCGCGCTTGCCGGCATACGCGATGCATTGTCGCTGCCGGCCTGGATCGTCGGCTTCGGCCTCGTCGGCATCGGCTCGCTGGCACATGATGTCGGCTATCCGGTCGGCAGCGCGGTTCTTTCCACCATTCTCGTCTGGGCCGGCCCATCGCAGGTGCTCTTCTTCGCTTCGATCGCGGCGGGGGCGGCCTGGAGCGCGATTGCCATCGCCATCGCCTTTGCGTCACTGCGCTTCCTGCCGATGACGGTCGCGATCCTGCCGCTGCTGCGCCGCCCGGGCCAGAGCCTCTGGCAGCAGCTCCTCTGCGCGCATTTCGTCGCCGTCACCGCCTGGACAGAGGGGTTGCGGCGTCTGCCGGCAGTGCCGGTGCACCAGCGCGTCGCCTATTTCATCGCCTTCGCCGGCACCTGCATGGCGGTCAGCGCAATCGGCACCTTTGCGGGCTATTACCTGCTCGGCGCGCTGCCGATCGCCTTTGCCGCCGGCCTGCTCGCGCTGACGCCGATTTTCTTTCTCGTCTCGCTGACGGCCGGGCTGCGCCACCGTGGCGACGTCGCGGCACTCATCCTCGGCCTCCTGCTGGCGCCGGTCTGCGAACGCTTCATCGGGGGTGGCTTCGATCTCATCGTCGCCGGGCTCGTCGCCGGCACGATCGCCACCCTGATCGGCTACAGGCGCAAAGCGGCATGACCCAGCCCATCGCCTGGCTCGACGGGCCGCTCTGGCCCTATCTCGCACTCTTCCTCTTCGCTGTGCTGCCGACGGAGATCTGGCGCTGGCTCGCCGTCGCCTTCGCTCGCGGGCTCGATGCCGACTCGGCCCTGCTCGATTGGGTTCGCGCCGTCGCGACCGCGCTGCTCGCCGGCATCGTCGCCAAGCTCATCGTCTCGCCGCCGGGGGCGCTGACCCATGCGCCCCTGCTGGTGCGGATTGCCGCTCTTGCCGCCGCCGTCGCCGTCATGGCGGTGAACCGCCGGCGCATGATGCTGGCGGTGCTGGCGGCCGAAGCGGTGCTGATCGGCGGGACCTGGTTGTTCGGACCGGTTTAGCTGGCTGCCGCCTGCATCAGCCGCTCGCGGGCTCGGCCGAGCTTGTCCGGGTTGCGCACGACATAGATCGCGACGATCCGGCCGTCACGGATGTCGAGCGCGGTCGCCTGCATCGTATCGCCGCGTTCCAGGCTGAGATAACCCGGCAGGCCGTCGAGCAGCACCGGTGCATAGGGCCTGGTTTCCTGCCCAGTCTCGTGCAGCTTGCGCGCGAGCCCCGAGAAGAAGCGGCCGATCTTTTCGGCGCCGAAGATCGGGTTGAGCGTGGCCGTGACCTTGCCGCCGCCATCGGTATGAAGAATGGCGTCGCGCGCCAGAAGCTGCCTGAGCGCGGTCGGATCGGTGCTGTGCGCGGCTTCGAAGAAAGCGGTGGCGTAGTGGCGGGCCTCCTCCGGCTGCAGCGTGTGCCGGGCACCGTCCTCCTGTACATGGCGGCGCGCTCGCGAGACGAGCTGCCGGCAGGCCGCCTCGCTGCGCTCCAGCGTTTCCGCAACCTCGGCGAAGGGGCGGTCGAAGATGTCGTGCAGCAGGAAGGCGGCGCGCTCCAGTGGCGAGAGCCGTTCGAGGGCGAGCATCAGCGCATAGGGTACGTCGAGCCCGTTATCGTTGGTCTCGGCGGCGCCGATCTGCTCGATCAATGGCTCGGGCAGCCAGCCGCCGACATAGGCCTCGCGCCGGTGCCGGGCCGATTTCATCAGGTCGAGGCAAAGCCGGGTCACCACCTGCGCGAGCCAGGCGCGCGGCTGGACAATCGACTGCGGCCCGGCCGCGTGCCAGCGCAGCCAGGCATCCTGCACCACATCCTCGGCGTCGCTGAGCGAGCCGAGCATGCGGTAGGCGAGGCGGGTCAGGTAGCGTCGGTTGGCCTCGAAGCCGACGCCGGTCATATCCGTCATAAAACTCCGGCGCGCGCCGGCAGGGCGTTAGGCGGCTGCGGCCTTGGGCGCCCTGTCGTTGGGGTGGTGCGAGCGGAACCCGATGGCGATCCGGTTCCAGACATTGATCGCGCCGATCAGCAGGGTGAGCTTGACCAGCTCCTCCGGGCTGAAATGGCGCAAGGCTTCTTCATAATCGGCGTCCGGCGCATGGGTCTGCGAAACCAGCGTCAGCGCCTCGGTCCAGGCGAGCGCGGCGCGTTCACGCGGCGTGTAGAGCTCCGATTCGTGCCAGGCGTTCAGGAGATAGAGGCGAGCCTCGCTCTCGCCGGCCTTGCGGGCGTCGGCAGAGTGCATGTGCAGGCAATAGGCGCAGCCATTGATCTGGGAGGCGCGCATCTTCACGAGCTCGATCAGGCTGTGCTCGAGGCCGGAATTCGCGACCGATTCTTCGAGCGCCATCATCGGCTTCAGGGCATCGGGGGCGACAGTATAGGGGTTGATACGTTTGCTCATGGCGGTTCTCGCTGTCATGCGGTTCCCGGGCGGCAGGTTCGGCTCGCCGGCCGGGCGGGTCAAGGTTCCTGCGTCAGGCGGCGGCCTTCGCCGGCTTGTCGGCCGGGTGGCGCGTACGGAACCCGGCATTGATGCGGTTCCAGCTGTTGATGGCACCGATGGCGAGGGAAAGGTCGACGCATTCCTTCTCGCTGAAATGGGCCCGCAGCTCCGCGAAGGCCTCGTCGCTCGGAGCGCCTTGCGAGAGGCGGGTCAGCGCCTCTGTCCAACCGAGGGCGGCGCGCTCGCGTGGGGTGTAGAGTTCCGATTCATGCCAGGCGTCGAGCAGATAGAGCCGGGCCTCGCTCTCGCCGGCCTTGCGGGCGTCGGCGGCATGCATGTGCAGACAATAGGCGCAGGCATTGATCTGCGAGGCCCGCATCTTCACGAGCTCCAGCAGGCTGTGCTCCAGCCCGCATTCGTTGACGTAGTCCTGCGTCTTCCGCATCGCGTCGATCGCGCCGGGCGCGACCTGGAAGGCGTTGAGGCGTTGGCTCATGGTCTTCTCCATCGGTTGATGAAGACAAGACGAGGCAGCCCACGCCTCTGTGACACGCTCCTCAGGAATTTTTCAGAGCGGCCCGAATCTTTTCGGCGTTGGCGGCGAGGACCTCCGGCTTTTCCATCGCGCCGGTATGCGGCCGCAGCGCCACGCCCTCGAAGCGCGGCATGACATGGACGTGCAGGTGGAACACCACTTGCCCGCCGGCCGGTTCGTTGAACTGCTGGATGGTCAGGCCGTCCGCGGCGAAGGCGGCAGTGACGGCGCGACCGAGCTTCTGCGTCGTCAGCGCGACGGCCTTCAGCGCTTCGGGCGGGGCGTCGAAGAGGTTGCGGCAAGGCGCCTTCGGGATCACGAGCACATGGCCGTCGGCGCGCGGCATGATGTCCATGATCGCGAGCGTCTCGGCGTCCTCGTAGACGGTCTGGGAGGGCAATTCGCCGCGCAGGATCTTGGCGAAGACATTGGACGGGTCGTAGGCGCTCATGGCGGGTCCGGCTGGTTCGAACAGGAGGGATGCAACCTGTGGCCCGGCCGCGGGGGCGTCAAGGCCGTTGGCCCGACCGCGCCTGCGTCAGCCGCCGAGCGGGAGGCGCTCGGCGACCTCCGAGTCGAACACGAGGTCGTCGTCGGCGCCGAGCAGCCAGAGCTCGCGCGCGGTGAAGCGCAGCAGCGGCACGTTCCACCAGCGCCGGACGAGGGCGGCCAGCGCCGCCGTCTCGGTCGCGTCGAGGTCGTCGGTCAGGTTGTAGAGCCCGACGAGCCAGAGATCGCTGGGCGGCCGACCGAAAGCGGCCTGGATGGCTTGCAGCGGATTGGTTTCGCCGCGCCTTTCCGGGTAGACGGCGAGATAGAGCCGGCCACGGTTGACGTTGCCGGAGAATAATCCGCGCAGCTCGACCGTCACAGGACCGATCTGCGCCAGCCCATGCCGGACTTCCGGAGCGATGGCGGGCGCGTTGTCGGTGCCGAGCGAACCGCAGATCGTCGCATGCAGCTTGTCGCGGCGCCTGGGCAGCACGTTCCAGGCGATCTTGCCGGCGAAGGGCGAGATCTTCAGAGCCGCTTCCAGCTCACGAAACGCCGGAGAGGCTTGCAAGTCGGTGTCGTCCACCGGCAGCACCAGCGAGAAGATGCGCGGATGCCGCCCCATCTCATAGGGCTTGCCCTCGCGCCGCGGGATCACGCGCGGATGATCCGGCGCCACCAGCGGCAGATGGGCCAGCCGGTAGCTCTCGTCGAGCGCCAGCGGCTCGGAGAAATCGGTCAGGCTGCGTCGGTAGCCGAGTTCGGCGTCGGTGCAGAAGGCGAGCGTATTCGGCCGGGCCGCGCGCGCTGTCTCAGTCGTCATTGTCGGTCTTCCGGAACGGGCCTTCGGCTTCCAGCGCTGCCTGTGCGTCGGCGATCTGCGCGCGCTCCTGCGCCAGATAGTTGGCGACGGGCCGGCTGAGGCCCGGATCGGCGATGTGATGCAGCGAGCGGGTGATGACCGGCCGATAGCCGCGCGCCAGCTTGTGCTCGCCCTGCGCTCCCGCCTCGACCCGGGAGAGGCCATGCGCGATCGCATAGTCGATAGCCTGATGGTAGCAGACTTCGAAATGCAGGAAGGGATGGTCCTCAATGCAGCCCCAGTTGCGGCCATAGAGCGTATTGGCGCCGCGGAAGTTGATCGCTCCGGCGATATAGCGCCCGGCGCGCCGCGCCATCATCAGCACGATCCGCTCGCCCATCGCCGCGCCGACGCGGGAGAAGAACTCGCGGTTGAGATAGGGGCGGCCCCATTTGCGCGAGCCGGTGTCCTGGTAGAAGCCGTAGAAATCGTCCCAGACGGCCTCCGTCAGCTCGCGGCCCGACAAGGCCTCGACGGTGATGCCGGCAGAGAGCGCCTCGCGCCGTTCGCGCTTCAGAGCCTTGCGCTTGCGCGAGGCCAGGGTCGCGAGGAAATCGTCGTAGCTGCCAAAACCTTCGTTCTGCCAATGGAACTGGAGGTCGTTGCGCTCGAGATAGCCGGCCTGCTTCAGCGCCGCGATGTCGGGTTCCTGCGCGAAGGTGACATGGACGGAGGAGGACTGTGTCTGCGCCCGCAGCGCCTCCAGCCCGGCGATCAGCGCCGCCCGTGCCTCGTCGGCGCGCGGCGTATCGGCCACCAGCAGCCGCGGGCCGGTCGCGGGCGTGAAGGGGGCGGCGACCTGAAGTTTCGGATAGTAGCGTCCGCCGGCGCGCTCATAGGCATCGGCCCAGCCATGGTCGAAGACATATTCGCCCTGGCTGTGGCTCTTGAAGAAGCTGGGCGCGGCTGCGAGGATCTGCCCGGTCTCGTCCTCGACCATGAGGTAGGCCGGCGACCAGCCGCTGCGCCCGCCGATGCAGCGGCTCTCTTCGAGCGCCAGCAGGAATTCATGGCTGACGAAGGGGTTGTCGCGGTCGATACCGCTATCGTCACCCGGGGGGCAGGGCGCCGCGAGGGCGTCCTGCAGGGCGTGCGGGTTGGCGCAGGCGTTCCAGGCGCCGGCAGGAACGGCCTTGAGCGAGGTCGCAACGCGGACGCTGAGACCTTCCTCAGGGCCGTCGCTCAAGGACGGAAGCCCTCGAACACCATCTGGTCGGCGAAGCGCGCCGCGCGCTGCCGCTCCTCCGGCGTGCGCACCGTCCAGCTCATCAGCGGCATCCCGATGACGTTCCGGCAAAGATAGGGCGCGGCGCTTTCGAGATCCGTGACCTTCCAGGAGAGGAAGTCCGGCCGGCTTTCGGTGAAGTGCAGCAGATTCGCGAGTGCATGCTTCCGTTCGGGCGAGAGCTTGTCGTAATCGCCATAATCATAGGCATTCATCGCGACGATTCCGCGGGGGATCTGGGGCGCCAGCGTGCGCAGCGCGGTCACGATCTCGGGATCGAAGGATTTGATCACGATTGGCTGGCCCGCATGGCCGGCCAGCACCTCGACCGTCCGCTTCGTCAGGGCGAGATTGCCGTCGAAGCGGCTCTTGATCTCGATGACGAGGGGCACGCGCCCGTCGATCAGGTCGAGGAAGGCGGAGAGCGTCAGGATCGGGTCGTTCGATCCCTTGAGCGTGATCCGGCCAAGCTCGGCGGCTGTCTTCGCCACGACGGGGCCGGTCTCGGCCGTCAGCCGGTCGAGCACGAAATCGTGGAACACGACCGCCTCGCCGTCAGCGGTGAGCTGCACGTCGCACTCGATGCCGAAGCCGCCGGCGATGGCGGCCTTTGCCGCCGAGGGGCTGTTCTCGATCACGCCGGCAGCGAGATCGTGCAGGCCACGATGCGCGATCGGCTTCGTCACCAGCCAGCCGAGATCCGGCCGGCCGGCGTCTTTCGCAGAGCCTGTGCTCATCAGGCGATCTCGAACATGGCTTCGACCTCGACCGCGGCATCGGCCGGCAGCTCGGCCACGCCGATGGTCGAGCGGGCATGGCGGCCCTTGTCGCCCAGAACCTCGACCATCAGGTCGGACGCGCCGTTCATGATCGCGGGCAGCGCGGCGAAATGCGGCGTGGCGTTGATGAAGCCGCCGAGGCGCACGCAGCGCACGATCCGGCCGAGATCGCCATTGAGCGCAGCCTTGGCCTGGGCGAGCACGTTGATTGCGCAGAGGCGCGCGGCTTCCAGCCCCGCCTCGTTGAAGATCTCGCCGCCGAGCTTGCCCTTGTGCTTGTCTGAGAGCTTGCCGTCGTGGCCGAAGCAGATCTGGCCGGAGATCACCAGCAGGTTGCCGGTGATGACGTAGGGCACGTAGTTGGCGATCGGGGCCGCCGGCGTCGGGAGGATGATGCCGAGTTCGGCGAGCTTTCTGTCGACGGCGTTCATGGGTCCTGGCTCCATCTGACTGTGCCCCACGGGCAGTCTTTCATGGCTGATGGCCGGACAGGCCGCAAGCGTCGCGGCATGCGGCGCGGGCAGGTCCGTCAAAGCGCACGGGCTGGGGCATTTCGCCATGTTTGCGCCATTGCGGCGATGCACCTAGATTTCGCGAACGAGAAGCGGACAAGCGACGACATGAACGGAAGACGGTTCGGCCTTGCGGGGCGGGTTTGTGTGGCGGCGCTGCTGCTGGCGGGCGGGGCGCAAGCCCAGAACGCCGCACAGGACAAGGCGGCCGACAGGGTGGTGCTGGCGCCGCATCGCGCCGTCTACGACCTCGTGCTCGACGGCAACAAGCCCTCGGGCAACATCGAAACGGCCAAGGGCCGCATCGCCTTCGAATTCACCGGCGACGCCTGCGAGGGCTATGCGCTCTCCTTCCGCCAGGTGACGCAGCTCGGCACGGAGGCGGGGGCGCGCGTCATCGACGCCCGCACCACCAGCTTCGAGGCCGGCGACGGGGCGAGCTATCGCTTCAAGACCGAAAGCTCCTCCGGCAATGCCAAGCCCGAGACGGTCGATGGTACGGCCGAGAAGGCTGCGGGCGGCTACGAGGTCAAGCTGCGCCAGCCGAAGACCGAGGTCTACCGCGAGGCAAACGACGCGCTGTTCCCGAATGCGCAGATGAAGGCCGTGATCCAGGCAGCGCGCGCCGGCAAGTCCACGCTGAGCGTGCGGCTCTATGACGGTGCGAACAGTGGCAAGGAGGTCTACGACACGCTTTCGATCATCGGGAAGCGCATCGAGGCCGAGCCGTCCGAGAAGCCGCTGCAGCGTCCGGAATTCGAGAAGATCGCCCGCTGGCCGGTCTCGATCTCCTACTACAAGGTCGGCACGGACCAGTCGACGCCGTCCTACACCATCTCCTTCGAACTCTACGAGAACGGCGTCACCGGCGCGATCCGGCTCGACTACGGCAGCTTCGCGCTGACCGGAACGCTCACGCGTCTGGATCTTCTTCCTCAGGAGACTTGCGCGAAATAGCGGGTTCGGCCGCACGCCGCTGCGGCAGCCGGAGGCTGAGGCCACGGCCGATGGCTTCATCGCCGAAGCGGGCGCGCAACGCGTCGAGTGCGCCCTCCATCGCCTTGAGCCGCGGCGTGATCGTGTCGGCGAGGTCGCCATGGTCGGCTTCGACGGGGGGGCTGAAGTCGCTCGCGCCGATGCCGATCAGCCGGTAGCGTGGCCCCTTGCATTCCCGTTTCAGCAGGTCGCGCCCGGCGGCGAAGAGCCGGGCGGCAAGCTGCGTCGGCTCCGGCAGGCGCGCGGCGCGGGTGACGATCTGGAAATCCGAGGTCTTGAGTTTCAGGGTGATGGTTCTCCCCGCAAGCTCCTGGGCTTTCAGCCGTTTCGAAGTCTTCTCGCAGAGCCGCCACAGAATCGGCTCCAGCTCCTCGAAAGCCGAGAGGTCGACGTCCAGCGTCGTCTCGCTGGAGACGCTCTTGGTTTCGCGTTCCGGCGTGACTTGCCGCGGATCGATGCCATTGGCGAGGTTCTTCAGCCGCGGGCCATCCTTGCCGGCAAGGCGGAAGAGCTTGTCGATCGGCGCCTCGCGCAGATCGCCGATCAATTTGAAGCCGCCTTCGGCCAATCGGGCGACGCTCGCCGGCCCCATGCCGGGAATAAGGCCGACCGGCTTGTCGGCGAGGAAGGCGACCGCCTCCCCACGCCCGATGATCGAGAAGCCGCGCGGCTTGTCGAGATCGGAGGCGACCTTGGCGAGGAACTTCGCATAGGAGAGCCCGACCGAAACGGTGATCCCGAGCGCATCCTCGACGCGCCTGGCGAAACGCGCCAGTGTGGCGGCCGGGCTGGCATGGTGCAGCCGCTCGGTGCCCGACAGGTCGAGGAAGGCCTCGTCGATCGACAGCGGCTCGACCAGCGGCGTCAGCTCCCGCATCATCTGCCGGACCTCGCGGCCGACCGTGACGTATTTCGACATGTTCGGTTTGACGACGACCGCTTCCGGGCACGCCTTCAGCGCCTTGAACATCGGCATGGCCGAGCGCACGCCATAGGTGCGGGCGATGTAGCAGCAGGTCGAGACCACGCCGCGCTTGCCGCCGCCGACGATCACCGGCTTGTCCTGCAGGCTCGGGTCGTCGCGCTTCTCGATGGTGGCGTAGAAGGCGTCGCAGTCGATATGGGCGAGGCTGAGCGTATCGCGCTCAGCATGGCAGATCAGCCGCGGCGAGCCGCAGGCTGGGCAGCGCCTTAGGGGGCCGGTGGCCTCGTGGTCGCTCAGGCAGTCGCGGCACAGGCTGCGCACGCGCGGGGCTCCGCTCGCTCAGGAGAAGTCGCCGGGACCAGGTGCCTCGCCGGTGAGCCGGCGGCGCGCCTCGGCGACGATTTCGGGATTCAGCCTTAAATTTCCGGCAAATTCGAGCAGGAGCGAATCGCTCGATCCGATATGATCGAGCACGGCGGCGAGAAAGCCCGGCTCGCCGGCGGCGGCGCGCAGATTGGCAGGATCGAGCCCGGTCGCGGCCAGGAAAGGCCCGATTCGCTCGGGCTCGGAGGCCAGGAAGCCCAGCGCCTGGACCGCCAGCGTTTCAGCGTCGTGGAAGCTCTGTCGCGGTGCCATCGGGGCCCTTGTCGCGTATTCGATTTGCGTTTCGTCAACTGCTGGCATGCTAGCACAATCCCAGAACGAAGCCGCCAGGCCGAGGTCCGCTTCCATCGGATTTTCGGCGGCGCAGAATGAAGGGCGGCCGAATGAAGACGGTTCTGATCGTCGAGGACAACGAGCTCAACATGAAGCTCTTCAACGACCTGCTTGAGGCGCATGGCTACGCCACGCTCAAGACGGCGGACGGGATCGAGGCCATCGAGCTCGCCCGCACCCATCATCCCGACCTGATCCTGATGGATATCCAGCTTCCGGAGGTCTCCGGGCTGGAGGTCACGAAATGGATCAAGGAGGATGACGACCTCAAGGCCATTCCCGTCATCGCGGTCACGGCTTTCGCTATGAAGGGCGATGAGGAGCGCATCCGCGAAGGGGGCTGCGAGGCTTATCTCTCGAAGCCGATCTCGGTCGCGAAATTCCTGGAGACGGTCCGCGCCTACGCCGGCGCCGCCTGAGCCGAAAGCCTTCCGATGTCCGCTCGCGTCCTCGTCGTCGACGACGTTCCCGCCAATCTCAAGCTGCTGGAAGCCAAGCTTTCGGCTGAGTACTTCGAGGTGCTGACCGCGGCGAACGGACCCGACGCGCTGGCGATCTGCGAGCGCGGCGAGCCGGATATTGTTCTGCTCGACGTGATGATGCCGGGCATGAACGGCTTCGAGGTCTGCCGCCGGCTGAAGAGCATGCCGGCGACCGCCCACATCCCGGTGGTGATCGTCACTGCGCTCGACCAGCCGCGCGACCGGCTGCAGGGGCTCGATGCCGGCGCCGACGACTTCCTGACCAAGCCGCTCGACGATGCCGCGCTTTTCGCCCGGGTCCGCAGCCTTTCGCGCCTCAAGGCGATGACCGAGGAATTGCGCAACCGCGCCATCGCCTCGCGCCGCCTCGGCATCGCCGACCCGCTGGCGGTGGCCGCCGCAGAGACCGGTCTCAACGGCCGTGTCCTGCTGGTGGAGGACCGCCCTTCGGTCGCCGATCGTCTCCAGAGTGCGCTGTCGGCCTTCCATCTGGTCGAGGTCGAGACCGACGCGCAGCAGGCCGTGTTGCGCGCGACGGAAGGCGAGTTCGACAGTGTCCTCATCAGCCTCGATCTGCAGGAGCAGGACGGCCTGCGCCTGTGCAGCCAGCTGCGCTCGCTCGACCGGACGCGCGACATTTCCGTGCTTCTGATGGGGGAGGCCGAGAATCGCGCCCGCATCCTGCGGGGGCTCGAGATCGGCGCGCATGATTTTCTGATCCGCCCGATCGACCGCAACGAGCTGCTCGCCCGCGTGCGCACGCAGGTTCGCCGCAAGCGCTTTACCGACCGCCTGCGCGACAGCCTGCAGTCCTCCATGGAAATGGCGGTGCTGGACCAGCTCACCGGGCTGCACAACCGGCGCTTCATGGATACGCGGCTGGCCGCGATGTTCGACGAATCCGCCTTGCGGGCCCGCGCACTCTCGGTGCTCGTGCTCGATGTCGATCACTTCAAGGCCGTCAACGACAGCTGGGGCCACGATGCCGGCGACGAGGTGCTGAAGGAGTTTGCTGATCGGGTGCGCGCCTGCACGCGCGGCATCGATCTCGTCGCGCGCATGGGCGGCGAGGAGGTCGTGGTGGTGCTGCCCGATACCGGCCCGAAGGCGGCCTATGTCGTGGCGGAGCGGATTCGCGAGCGCGTCGAGACGGCAGCCTTCGCCATCTATGGCAGTAGCCGCGAGATTCCGGTCACGGTCTCGATCGGCGTGGCTAGCCGCAGGGCGGGTGATGCCTCTTCCGCCGACATCATGAAGCGCGCCGACGATGCGCTCTACCGGGCCAAGGCCGAGGGCCGCAACCGCGTCATTGCCGCCAACGCCGCCTGAAGCGTCGTTTTCTCATCTGGCAGGTGAAGAGATTTCGCTAAACTGCTGCAGTGATTCAACGAATCTAACGTTGAGTCATGGAACGTAGCTTCAAGCTTAAGCTTAGCCGGTAAGGTTAAGAAACGATGAAGAATGGTGAATCGGTCGTATTCGATTGATTCGTTTCGGTCTAATTGTCAGGGTTTCCGCAACGCAGCCACGGTGCTGCACGGTAATGCCCCTCGGGAGCTCAGGTCCGCCGCATCTCCTGGGTAACCGAAGGGCTCGGCCGGTCGGTAGCGGAATTCTGGCCTCCTCAGAGCCGCCGCCGGCCGGCCACCACCTCCCGGCGATCCTCCAGGATCGACTTCCCAAGAACGGCGTTCGACTGCCCGGGACGATGGATTAGCGCGGGAAATAGTGGTGGACCAGGGCGGGCAGCCAATAACCCGCCGCCGCGAACCCGCCGAGCAGGCAGACCAGCCCGAACGCCGCCGCGACCCTCCTGCTCAGAAAGCGCGAGGAATCGATTTCGACGAGCAGCTTCAGCAAGCGCCGTGTCAGGCCGCTCGGCTTATGCGGCGCTTTTCCATCCGCTTGGTTCGTCAAGGAAACCACTCCGTGAGCGGCATTCGGAAAAGGCCAACCTGCCGCATTCGCCCGAGATCGGGGCGCTCCAACAGATAATGCCTGTTATGGCAGAACAACAGGACTCGACGAAAGTTGCATCAAAGTCCGTATTTCTGCCGCCTGTGCGGCATGGCGCGAGGTCTCGGGTGGAGACCGGGCCACGAGGTCCGATGTGATCCTCCTTATCGGTGCCGGACTGCGGCCCTAAATTCGCCACCGCCATCCGACGATTCTGAGCGGCATGAGGATTCTTGCTGCATCCGCCCTCGCTCTTACGCTCGGTGCCTGCGCAGGCACGCAGGAGCCGATTGTCGAGGACCGCTCGCGCTGCGATGCCTACGGCTTCCAGCGGGGGACCGACGCCTTCGCGAATTGCGTCATGACCGCCGATCGCGACCGGCAGAAGCGGGTCGAGCGGCATTACGAGCGCGAGAGCTACCCGACTTCCGAGGAGTGAGTCGGTAGGTGCCTGGCACCGGCCCCGGCGGGCCGGTTCTCTCTGGTTCGGCAAGGAGAACGCAAAAGCTGCCCCGGTGGGCTGCGGTACTGCGTGCGGGATGAGGCGGGTCCGATGCTCGAGGCGCGGCGGGCCATCCGGAACACGCCGCGGATCCATCGACCGCAATCTAGTACCCTCATCGAGCCCGCTGCTCGTGCGACGGTGCTATCCGAATAGCGCCTGCCAGGCGGCATAGCCGATAAGGCCAAGCCATGCCGCAGTCACGATCGCGGCGAGCGACAGAAAGAGCGGCGGCAGAAGGATCTGCTTGATCCGGTCCATGGCGCATCCCTGATGAGAGACCCGGCCGGAGCGGCGTCCGACCGGGCCAGCCCAATAGGCTGATGCAAGGGCAGGGCCAGATCCCGCCCCCATGATCCCCAGATCCAATAATCTTGCGTCGTCAAATGACATGATGCGGCGAAAATGCCTGACAGCCGTCCGCGTCCGGGAAATGTCCAAGCGGACGACCGGGATAAGCGAAGCTCAGATACCCAGCCGGAGTGTGGGTCTGCGCTAGATTGGCGCGCTGAGAGCATTTCGCCTGTTGTGACGGTGTCGCGACAGCCTGTGGAAAGCCGGGACAGCTCTTACCTTCGGATTGCGCACCGTTCTTCGCAGCGCTCGAATAAGCGAGTGCCGGGGGGATAGCGCGATGAGCCATTCGGACCAAGTCGGCGGCGAGGACGCCGCGGAAGGGGCGCGCCGCGCCCATTTGCCTCGTTGGCGGAGGGCGCTGGCCGGGCACGGCGGGACCGCACTTCTGGCAATGGCCTGGATTGCGGCAATCGCAGTCATGATGGAAATCAAGCGGTTCGGGTAATGATCGCCAAGCCCGCGCATAGGATTCTGGCGCGCTTCCTGAGCCTGCTGGCTTGAAAGGCCTACATCCTCGGCCGATGATGCAGGGACGTGCCGTGACCCAAACGAAAAAACCGCCCCGTTAGGGGCGGTTTTTTCAGAAGCAAAACCAAGTGGTCAGGCCGCTTTGGCTTACTTGATCTTGGTTTCCTTGAACTCGACGTGCTTGCGCGCGACCGGGTCGTACTTCTTCTTCGTCATCTTCTCGGTCATCGTGCGCGAGTTCTTCTTCGTCACGTAGAAGAAGCCGGTGTCGGCGGTCGAAAGCAGCTTGATCTTGATCGTCACGGCCTTGGCCATGGGCTTATCCTCGAACCATGCGGGCCTTGGCGGACCCTCAGAAAAGAAAATGGCCGGGGTGGCCCGGCAAACCGTCAGCGCGGGAGATGCCGCAAAGGGCCGGCGAAGTCAAGGAAGAATAGCGCCGCCCGGGAGACCGACGCATCCCTCGACCGCCTCAGAGTTCCTCGCGCACGAAGCTGCCACGCTTCTCCCAATAGAAGGGTACCGGCAGATAAGGCGCGAAGCCGCCAGCGATCCGGGCTTCGACCTCCTGGATGATGACCTTGGTGATCGTCGGCAGGTCGAGCTCCTTCGCCTCGTCGAAATCGACCCAAACGAGGTCGGTCAGCTCCGAATCCGGCCCGGTGACGCCGTCGATCTTCTTGGCGAGCGCCGAAGCGTCGATGGTGAAGAAGCGCGTGTCGAAGCGTTTCGGCCGGCGCGGCGGCGTGATCGCGCGGGCGACGAAGGTGATGGTGGAGAGATCCGGGAAGATACCGTGCCGGGCGAAGTCGCTCCAGCTGCCCTCGGGGGCGATCTCGGGCGCGCCGAATTCGCCCGTGCCGAAGAGCAGCCCGGTTTCCTCGAAGGTCTCGCGAATCGCTGCCAGCGCCAGCGCGCGCGCCTTGCCGATGCTGGGCCGCACAGCCCGCTTGAGCAGCCTGTCCTCGCAAATCTGCGGGAGGGCGCCGGTCGCCACCATGCGCCGGTCGCCGTCGTCGAGCCGCCCCCCGGGGAAAACGTATTTGCCCGGCATGAACTTGTGGCTCTCATGGCGCTTGCCCATCAGAACCTTCGGCCGGGCGCTGGTGCGATCGATGATCAGCATCGTCGCGGCGTCCTTGGGCCGCTGGTTGGTCGAGACCCGCGCGCGCTCGGCCTGCGTCAATGTCACGGTATGATCGGTCATGGCTGTCTTCCGCGAGGAGGCAGGGGTTGGCGCTCCGGCTGGTCGGCTTCGCCGCCGAAGCCGTGCATGCGCAACGCCCATTGCAGGCCGACGACGCCGCCTTTGACGGGTTGCATCAGCGCGATCGAGAGAATGACCGTCAGCGCCGGCCACAGCGCCATATGCCACCACATGGGCCAATCGCCATATTTCTCGGCAAGCAGAAGCCCGCCGACGATGATGTGGCCGACGATGGTGATGACGACATAGGGCGGCAGGTCGTCGGCACGCTGGTGGTGCAGTTCCTCGCCGCAGCTCTCGCAGCGATCGACCGGCTTGAGGAAAGCGCGGAACAGCCGGCCCTCGCCGCAACGGGGGCAATGGCCCCTGAGGCCGCGCATGATCGCCTGGCGCCAGTCGCGCGTGACCGCCTCGCCGGCCGAGCCATGAAACTGAACGCCCATCATCGCCTCTTGCCGGGCCTGCTCTTGCCCGGCTTCGCTCTGCCAGGCCCAGCGTTGCTCTTTCCGGCCTTGCTCTTGCGGCCGAAGGGGGCCGCGGGCCGGCTGTCTCCATATGGCGCGCCGCGGCGGCGCTGGCCAGCGCGGCCTGTCGCCACAGTCCGCCCGGCCGAGAGCAGCTCGAAGCGCAGCGCGCCGGCGACGGGCGCCGCTTCGACCAGCTTCACATGCACCCTGTCGCCGAGCCGCCAGCTTTCGCCGGTGCGGTCACCGATCAGCGCGTGGGCGGCCTCGTCATAGCGGTAGTAGTCGCCGCCGAGCGTCGAGGCCGGGATGAAGCCATCGGCGCCGGTGTCGTCCAGCTTCACGAACAGGCCGGCCTTGTTCACGCCACCAATGCGCCCGTCGAAACTCGCGCCGATCTGGTCGGCGAGGAAATGTGCGATCAACCGGTCGGTGGTCTCGCGCTCGGCCGCCATCGCGCGCCGCTCCGCGGCCGAGATGCGGGTCGCGATCTCGCGCAATTCCGCCAGCGTCGTGTTCTTCGGCAAGCCGTCATCGCCGAGCTTGAGCGCGGTGATCAGCGCCCGATGCACGATCAGGTCGGCATAGCGCCGGATCGGTGAGGTGAAATGGGCGTAGCGGCGCAGATTGAGACCGAAATGCCCGTAATTCTCAGCGACATACTCAGCCTGGGCCTGCGTGCGCAGCACCACCTCGTTGATCAGCGTCTCGTTCTCCGAGCCCTTGATCATCGCCAGGATGCGGTTGAACAGAACCGGCCTCAACACCCCGTCCTTCGGCAGCTTGATGCCGATCGAGGCCAGCACCTCGCCGAGCGCTCGCATCTTCTCCAGCGAGGGTTCGTCATGGCTGCGGTAGATCAGGAGGCTCCCGGCCTTCTCCAGTGTCTCAGCGGCCGCCACATTGGCGAGGATCATGAATTCCTCGATCAGCCGGTGCGCCGCCAGCCGCTCAGGCACGATGACGCGCTCGACCGAGCCGTCGGCCTTGAGGATCAGCTTGCGCTCGGGCAGGTCGAGGTCGAGTGGCTGGCGCTGGTCGCGGGCGCGCGCCGCCACGCCATAGGCCGCCCAGAGCGGCATCAGCACGCTCTCGCGGATTGCTGCGGTCTTTTCGTCGGGCTTGCCGTCGATGGCGCTTTGCGCCTGCTGGTAGGAGAGCTTTGCCGCCGAGCGCATCAGTACGCGGTGGAAGGAGTGGCTCTTCTTCGAGCCGTCGGCCTTGAGCACGAGACGGACCGCCATGGCCGGCCGGTCCTCGTTCTCGCGCAGCGAGCAGAGATCGTTCGAGATCCGCTCCGGCAGCATCGGCACGACGCGGTCGGGGAAATAGACCGAGTTGCCGCGTTCCAGCGCCTCGCGGTCGAGCGCCGAGCCGGGGCGGACATAGGCTGCGACATCGGCGATGGCGACGGTGACGACGAAGCCACCGGGGTTGTCGGGGTTCTCGTCCGGCGCGGCATGGACCGCGTCGTCATGGTCCTTGGCGTCGGCCGGGTCGATGGTGACGAGAGCCAGTTCGCGCCAATCCTCGCGCCCTTTCAGCGTCGCAAGCGGCGCCTCGGCCGCTTCCTGCAGGGCGGCCGGCGGGAATTCATGCGGGATGCCGTGGGCGTGGATCGCGATCAGGCTGACGGCACGCTCCGACTTGATCGAGCCCAGCCGCTCGCGCACCTGCGCTTCCGGCGGGCCGAAACGGCTCTCGCGGCGCAAACTGACCGAGACGAGGTCGCCGTCCTGCGCGTCGCCCGTGCGGCCCTTCGGGATGAGTGCTTCGCGCCCCTGCGCCTTCTTGTCGATTGGTACCAGCCGGCCCGAGCCATCGGGCAGGGCACGGAAGATGCCGAGCACGGCGGCCTTCGCCTTGCCCATCACCTTCAGCACGTGGCCGGAATAGGCGTAGCCGTCGACGCCGCGCAGCCGCGTCAGCTTGAGCAGGGCATGGTCGCCGACACCGGGGGCGGGTTTCGCATCCCGAGGCTTGCGCCGACCTTCGCGCCGGTTCTCGATCAGGATCCGCGGCGGCGCGCCCTGGTCGTTCTCGTCCCATTCGAGCGGCTGGGCGACGAGGTCGCCATCGCGATCGCGTGACTTGATCTCGCAGAGCAGGACCGGGGGCAAGGCACCGCGCGGATGCACCGGCCGTTCCTTGCCGTCGCCGCCGATCTCGCCCTCCTGCTCCATCTCGCGGAGCAGGCGCTTCAGCCAGATCTTGCCGCCCTGGTCGAGGCTGAAGGCGCGCGCGATCTCGCGCCGGCCGACCTCGCGGCCGGCGGCGCGCTCCTCCTCGATGAAGTCGAGGATCGCCTCGCGGCTCGGCTCAGGAGCGGAGATGGGCATGGCCGACGGACGGGTTGGGCAGCGGAACGAAAGAGGTCACGTCGGTCTTTTGGCATGCCGGGGCGCGAGCCGCCAGCACAATGGCGCGCCGAGCCCCGCCGATGCTACGGCCATTGCCGTAACAACCGGCGCCGCGGCGGGAATAAAGAGATCGGCCTCGCAATCAGAAGGTTCGACTCCGATGCTTTCCCTGACCAAGCCGACGGCCGCAGATCATCCGGGAACGGAAACCGTCACGATCACGCCCTCGGTCCTCTATTTCGGAACTCCGGTCGTCCTTGTCGTCACGCGGAACGCCGACGGCTCGGCCAACATCACGCCGATGTCTTCCGCCTGGGCGCTCGGTACACGCATCGTGCTTGGCCTCGCCGGCGCCGGCCATGGCGTCGCGAACCTCTTGCGTGAAGGCGTGTGCACGCTGAACTTCGCCTCTGCCGATCTCTGGTACAAGGTCGAGAAGATTGCGCATACGACGGGGCGCGACCCCGTTCCGGCGCACAAGGCGGCGATGGGCTTCGTGCATGCCGCCGACAAATTCGCGCTCGGCGGCTTCAGCCCCAGCCCGTCAGAGCTGGTCTCGCCGCCGCGCATCCGGGAGTGCCCCTTGCAGTTCGAGGCGAAGCTCGTCGGGCTCCATGGCGAGCGGCCTGATGGGGCGAACGAGCAGGGCATGCGGATCGTCGAGCTCGACGTCGTTCGCGTGCATGCCCATCGCGAGATCGTGGTCCCGGGAACCAACCATATCGATACCGCGCGCTGGAACCCGCTATTCTATGTGTTCCGGCACTATTTCGGCTTCGCGGAGAAGCTTGGAAAGACGTTTCGCGCCGAGATTTGATCGGGCGGCGATAGCTGACGATCGCCCAAGCCGAAAAGCAAGAAGGGCCGTCCTTGCGGACAGCCCTTCCATTGTCGAACCGCGATCCAGCGAACCGGATCAAAGGTGCGAAAACTCACGCGGAACAGAAACCCCAGCAAGAAGAGGTCCAGGTCCGGCCGCCTTGCACCAGCGGTTGATGACAATGAGACACTGGATCACCTCCTTTCAGTTGTTACCGACAAGAGGGAGGCTAAGGCGATTCTCTCCTGCTCGTAAATGGCAAAAATAGACTTCCGTGGAGAGCGGCCCCGGAGGTGGAGATTCAGCCGTGGAGCTTGAGGCCCTTGATGATCTTGTCGATGTCCTTGCGCTCGCCATGGAGCCCGAGACCGACGAGGTCGAGATCGGCCGTCGCGACTGCCGCCACGGCGGCACGGTTGTCGATGTCGTTTCCGGTGGAAAACAGCTCGTTGGTATAGAGATGCGCCCTGACGCTGCGGCCCTGCGCGCGCTGGAGCACCTGTTTCAGCTCCTCCGTCGTCGCAGCGAAGATCAGGACGGGCTGCCGGATCAGCGGGCCGTAGAACCGGCCGGAGCCGTCCTGATGGGGCTCTCCCGCCAGCTCCGGCGCGGCGCCGACGAGCCCGCCGGCGAGGAAGCTCGCGACATTGAGTTTTTGCCAGGTCGCGAGATTCTCGCGCACCACGATGGCGATCTTGGTATCGTAACGCATGGACGGAGCGTTAGCCGAGGCCGGAAAGGCCAGTCTTGAACGATCGTGCAAGCCGGGTGCCGCGGACTGGGTACGGCTCGGCACCGGCGCGGCAGGCATCGAGCGCATCGAGGCCTTCTTCCATGGCTACGCCTATGATCCGCACCGCCACGACACCTATGCCTTCGGTCTGACGCTCTCCGGCGTGCAGTCCTTCGACTACCGGGGCTCGCGGCGCGACAGCCTGAGCGGCCACGCGATCGTGATCCATCCCGACGAGGTCCATAACGGCCGTTCCGGCATCGCCGAGGGCTTTCGCTATCGGATGATGTATGTCGAGCCGCGGCTGATCCGTGAGGCGATGGGCGAGGTCGGCCGCAGCCTGCCTTTCGTTCCGGCGGCGGTCTCGCAGGATGCACGGCTGGTCGCTGCCATCACCCGCGCATTGCGCGATCTCGATGCCCCGCTCGAGGGGCTTGGGCTCGACGACATGGTCGTGCCCCTGGCCGACGCGCTTGCCGCGGCTGATCCGTCCGCGACAGGCCTGCGCCGGCAGCGGCTCGACCGCCCGGCGCTGGAGCGAGCGCGTGACTATCTCGACAGCCATCTCGAAACGGCAGTTGCCAGCGACGCGCTGGAGAGGCTGACCGGGCTCGACCGCTTCACCCTGGCGCGGCAATTCCGCGCGGCTTTCGGGACGAGCCCTTATAATTACCTCGTCATGCGTCGCCTTGGCCGGGCGCGCGGGCTTCTCGCGCTCGGAACGGCGCCGGCGGAGGTCGCAGTCGCCTGCGGTTTCGCCGACCAGAGCCATCTGACCCGCCAGTTCCACCGCGCCTACGGCGTCACACCGGGCCGCTGGCGGCGCTTGCAGGATCGCGCCGCTGGGGCGCGTTGAACCGGCCTTCCGCTTGCTCCGCCCGCGGCCGCCATGCTTCAAGCAGGCAAGAGAGCCGGCTTTCCGGCAGGAGTGACGTGACATGCAGCTCGGAGTGATCGGCCTCGGCCGGATGGGGGGCAACATCGTGCGCCGGCTGATGCGCGCCGGTCATGAATGCGTGGTCTATGATCGCGATCCGAAACCGGGGCAGGCGCTCGCCGCTGATGGCGCGGTCGTGGCCTCCGACCTCAAGGACATGGTCGCCAAGCTGAAGGCACCGCGTGCGATCTGGGTGATGCTCCCGGCCGGCAAGATCACCGAAGGCACGCTCGCCGAGCTCGCCGGCCTCGTCGGCGAGGGTGACGTGCTGATCGACGGCGGCAACGCATTCTGGAAGGACGACGTCCGCCGCGGCAAGGAACTGGCGGCCAAGGGCATCCATTACATGGATGTCGGCACTTCCGGGGGCGTGCACGGGCTGGAGCGCGGCTATTGCCTGATGATCGGCGGCGCGAAGGAGGCCTTCGACCGGCTGGAGCCGATCTTCAAGGTGCTCGCGCCCGGCAAGGGCGAGGTCGAGCCGACCAGGCATCGCGAGGGACGCAACCCGACGAGCGAGCAGGGCTATCTGCATTGCGGCCCGACCGGCTCAGGCCATTTCGTCAAGATGGTCCATAACGGCATCGAATACGGCATGATGCAGGCCTTCGCAGAGGGCTTCGACCTGCTGCGCAACGCCTCCGCCAAGGAAGGCCTGCCGGCCGATTACGGCTTCGACTTCGACGTTGCCGAGATCGCCGAGGTCTGGCGCCGCGGCTCGGTCGTCACCTCCTGGCTGCTCGACCTGACCGCCGAGGCGCTGGCCGCCGACGAGGAACTCTCCGCCTATACCGGCAACGTCTCGGATTCGGGCGAGGGTCGCTGGACGGTCGATGCGGCGGTCGAGACGGCGACGCCGGCCGAGGTGCTGACCTCGGCGCTGTTCGCCCGCTTCCGCTCGCGCGTCGACCACACCTTCGGCGAGAAGATCCTTTCCGCCATGCGCGCCGGCTTCGGCGGCCATGTCGAGCCGAAAAAGCAGGGCTGAGCCGCGTGAGCACGGAAAAGAAGGGCGGTCGACCGGCCGTCATCGTCATCATGGGCGTCGCCAGCTCGGGCAAGACCTCGCTCGGCGAGCGGCTTGCCGCGCGCCTCGGCTGGCCCTTCCGCGATGCGGATTCCTTCCACCCCCCTGAGAACGTCGCCAAGATGGCCGGCGGCACGCCGCTGACCGACGAGGACCGCAAGCCCTGGCTCGCGGCCATCGCGGCCTGGGTCGACGATCTGCGAGGCAAGGGCGCGCACGGCATTGTCACCTGCTCGGCGCTGAAGAAGGTCTATCGCGACGTCATCATCGGCGACCGGCCGGATGTCGTGCTGGTCTATCTCAAGGGCTCGCGCGAACTGATCGGCCGGCGCATGGCCGCCCGCCAGCATCACTTCATGCCGCCGGCGCTGCTCGACAGCCAGTTCGCCACCTTGCAGGAGCCCGGGCCCGACGAGCGGCCGCTCGTCGTCTCGGTCGAGGACAGCAAGGACGCGATCGTGCAGGACGTGGTCGAGCGGCTGGGGTTGTGAGGGCCGGGTAAGCGCCTCACGTCACCTCGAACCAGCCCCATAGCCCGAGATCGAAGCGTTCCAGTACCGTGGAGGAGATCAGCCAGCGGCCGGGATTCTCGGCGATGAAGGCGATGTGCCGCTTCTTGCCTTCGGGGATCTGCACCGTATCGAGGAAATAGTTCTCCCAGCCGTCGTCGAGCGGATGCAGCAGCCGGAAGGCGTGGCCATGCACATGCAGCGGCTGGATGAAGGCCGTGCGGTTGTCGATCGCCATCACGATCGGCGTGCCGCGCTTCACGCTGAACAGCGGCTTGGCGTCCCTCGCCCCGACGCCGCCATTGACCAGCCAGGGCCGGGCGAGGTCGAGGCCGGTGAAGTCGAGCGTCCGGTCCGGCGTCAGCCTGGCCCCGCCTTCGATCACCATTTCCGGCCGCAGCGCGTCCTGCATCCTGACCGCTGCGGGCAGGGCAGGGTTGAGCTTGAGCGCGGGCTGCGCCGCCGGCGGCACCTTGGCCGCGCCCTCGGTGACGATGCGAACCAGCGGTAATCCTGGGCCGATCAGGGCGGTGACGTTGACGGAGGCGCCGGCTTCGATCGGCAGGTCGAGCATCACGTCGTAACGAGTGCCCGGCGCGAAGGGCAGTTGCGCATGGACCGGCTCGAAGGTCTCGGTCGGCTGGCCGTCCACAGCGACGACGGCGGCCTTGGTCCCGTCGAAGCGCAGCCGCATGATCCGGGCGTTGCAGCCATTGGCGAGCCGGAGCCGCACGCGCGAGCCCGGCGGCAGTTTGACCGGCTGCGGCGGCGGCTTGCCATTGACGGTGAGCCAGCTCCCGAGCCGTCCTGCCGCGGCCGAACTCGTGCTGTGCAGATCGAAGGGCTGGATCGCCTGATCGTCGCCGATCAACCAGTCGGTGACCAGAACCGGCAGGTCGAGGGCGACGGCCGGCGGTTCGTGCTCCTCGACGATCAGCAGCCCGGTGAGGCCCCGCCCGGCCGGCTCGGATGAGCCGCCGACGAGGAGGGGGCGATAGAGGATCGTGCCCGAATCCGGTGGCGAGAGCCGGTATTCGAAGCTCTCGCCCGGCGCGATCGGCGGCTGGCTGAAGCCGCCGACGCCATCCTGCGACGCCTCGCCGCGCAGGCCCTGCCAGTGCAGCGAGAGCGGCGCCGTCGTTTTGTTCTCAAGCCTGAGCCTCAGCGTCTCGCCCTGCCTGATTCGCAGGGCTGGACCCGGTGTGGCGCCGTCGAAGGCCCAGATCTCGCTCTCCGCGGCTGGCGCTGGTCGCAGCCGGACCTTGGCGGGGCCGGCGCCGAGTGTGCGTATGGCGGGCTCCTGTGCCGGCTTTTCGCCGTCCGCTGGCTTCGGGCTCTGGGCCGTTGCGGGCAGGGGGGCGACCAGGCCGGGGGCGATCAGGCTCGCGCTGCCCAGCCCCGCCAGCATCTGGCGGCGGGTCGAAGCGGTCGGACGGTCGGGCAGCGGGCGCGTCATTCCCATCGCATAATCTGGCGCGCCTGCGCTGGCGAGAGGGCGGGCGAGGCGGCTGCGGAAAAGCGGCTGGTGCCGCTTCTTTGCAGAACCGTCATTTTTTTGCTGCAACCGCCGCCCGAAATGCGTATAGCGCTGCGGCTTGACGATGGCCGCGCTGCGTTTGCTCGCGCGCAGCGCTATCGGGCCGGCGGGCGTGGCGGAACTGGTAGACGCACTGGATTTAGGTTCCAGCGGCGAAAGTCGTGGGGGTTCGAGTCCCTCCGCCCGCACCATCGGTCTGACGATCATCGCGCACCCGTCAGGGCGCGAAAACGATGGTCGGTATGGAAGAGTTTTTCGCGAGCGCGGCGGCGGTCGGAACCGGCGTCGCGCTTTGGACATTGATGCAGTAACGAGCTGTTGGCGGTATAAAAATGAACGTGACCGAAACCCTGTCCCAGGGCCTCAAGCGCGAATTCCAGGTGGTGCTGAACGCCGCCGACCTGAAGACCAGGCTCGACGACAGCCTGCAGGACCTCCAGGGCAAGGCCCGCATCAACGGCTTCCGTCCGGGCAAGGTGCCGGTCGCCCATCTGCGCCGTCTCTATGGCCGCTCGGTCATGTCCGACGTGCTGCAGAGCGCCGTCAACGAGGCGAACCAGAAGATCGTCGCCGACAACAACCTGAAGCTCGCCTTCGAACCGCAGATCCGCTTCCCCGAGAACAAGGACGAGATCGAGGCCGCGATGGAGGCCAAGGGCGATCTCGCCTTCACCGTCGCGCTCGAGGTGCTGCCGAAGATCGAGCTCGCCGACCTGTCGGACGTTTCGCTCGTGAAGCCCGTCGCCGAGGTTCCGGACGCCGATGTCGACTCCGCGCTGGAACGCATGGCCGCCGGTAACCGCAGCTATGCCACCAAGGGCGAGAAGGCCAAGGCCGAGAAGGGCGACCGCCTGATCATCTCCTTCGTCGGCACGCTCGACGGCGAGAAGTTCGACGGCGGCACGGGCGAGGGCATCCCGCTCGATCTTGGCGCCGGCCAGTTCATCCCGGGCTTCGAGGAGCAGCTCGAGGGCGCCAAGACGGGCGAGAAGCGCACCGTCAAGGTGACCTTCCCCGAGAATTATGCGGCCGAGAACCTCGCCGGCAAGCCGGCCGAGTTCGAGGTCACCGTGACCGACGTCCAGGCTCCAGAGGCCGTCAAGATCGACGACGAGCTCGCCAAGGCGTTCGGCATGGAGTCGCTCGACGCCCTGAAGACCGCGGTGCGCGAGCAGATCGGCCGTGACTTCACCGCCCAGTCGCGCCGCAAGCTCAAGAAGGGCCTGCTCGACGCGCTCGACGGCAAGTACGGCTTCGAGCTGCCGCCGACCTTGGTCGAGCAGGAGTTCGCCGCGGTCTGGAGCCAGGTCGAGGCCGACATGAAGCAGGCCGGCAAGACCTTCGCCGACGAGGACACCACTGAGGACGCGGCTCGCGCTGACTACCGCAAGATCGCCGAGCGCCGCGTGCGCCTCGGCCTCGTGCTGGCGGAGATCGGCGAGCAGGCCAAGGTCCAGATCTCGGATGACGAGGTCACCCAGGCCCTGATCGAGCGCGCTCGCCAGTTCCCGGGCCAGGAGAAGCAGGTCTGGGAGTTCTACCGTAAGAATCCGCAGGCTCTCGCCGAGATCCGTGCCCCGATCTTCGAGGAGAAGGTCGTCGACCACCTCCTCGGCCAGGTGAAGGTCGCCGACGAGACCGTTTCGCGCGAGGCGCTCTTCGCCGATGACGAGGTCGAGGCTGCCGCTGAAGCCAAGCCGAAGAAGGCTGCCGCCAAGAAGACCAAGAAGGCCGAGGCCAAGGCCGACGAGAAGGCCGACGACGCCTCCGCCTGAGGTCGCCGGCAACCTTAATACAGGCATTTGCGCCGCCGGCCTTCGTGACCGGCGGCGCTTCCCTTTTCAGCCGCGATTGCCGTGCTTATGTGGTTGTCTTCCTAGCAGCCGCTGATTCGATAAATCGCCGCGATGCGGCGCTCTCACCCAAGGATTGACCCCATGCTTCGCGATCCGATCGAGACCTACAACAATCTCGTCCCGATGGTGGTCGAGCAGTCGAGCCGCGGCGAGCGCGCCTTCGACATCTATTCGCGCCTGTTGCGCGAACGCATCATCTTCCTGACCGGTCCGGTCGAGGACGTCTCGGCGTCGCTGGTCGTCGCCCAGCTCCTCTTCCTCGAGGCCGAGAACCCCAAGAAGGAAATCTCCTTCTACATCAATTCGCCGGGCGGCGTGGTCACCTCCGGCCTGTCGATCTACGACACGATGCAGTTCATCCGCTGCCCGGTGACGACGCTGTGCGTCGGCCAGGCCGCCTCGATGGGCTCGCTGCTGCTGACCGCCGGCGCCAAGGACATGCGCTTCGCCCTGCCGAATGCGCGTATCATGGTCCACCAGCCTTCCGGCGGCTATCAGGGCCAGGTCACCGACATCCTGATCCACGCCAAGGAGGTCGAGAGCCTGAAGAAGCGGCTGAATGAAATCTATGTGAAGCACACGGGCCGCAGCTACGAGGACATTCACAACGCCCTCGAGCGCGACAACTTCATGACCGCCGAGCAGGCCAAGGAATTCGGCCTGATCGACAAGGTGCTCGAGAAGCGCACCGACGAGCCGGCGTGAGGGCGCGGCGAGCCTCCCGATCCTGTGGGTTGGCTCGCGGCCATGGAATGCCCATATTGAAAGGATATCGGCCCCGTGTTTGCATGGGGCCGGGGGTGAGCGGACAAGCGCCCCGTCATGATCCGGTTTGGATCGACCCTGCCTACCCGGATGTACCGGAACGGGTCGTTAACCTAATCATCGTGATCTGAGCGCTTATTTATGACGGAGGGACGACGGCTGCATCCGCCTCGGCAGGTGCCGCTCCGGCCTCCGGAACTGGAGATGGACAATGGCTAACAAGCCCGGCGGCGACTCGAAGAGCACGCTGTACTGCTCTTTCTGCGGAAAGAGCCAACACGAGGTCCGCAAGCTCATCGCGGGCCCGACCGTGTTCATCTGCGATGAATGCGTCGAGCTCTGCATGGACATCATCCGCGAGGAATCGAAATCCGCGCTGGTGAAGTCGAAGGACGGCGTGCCGACACCCAAGGAGATCCGCAAGGTTCTGGACGACTACGTCATTGGCCAGGAGCATGCCAAGAAGGTGCTCTCGGTGGCGGTCCACAACCACTACAAGCGCCTCAGCCACGCGACCAAGCACAACGACGTCGAGCTGGCCAAGTCGAATATCCTGCTGATCGGGCCGACTGGCTCGGGCAAGACGCTGCTCGCGCAGACGCTCGCCCGCATCCTCGACGTGCCCTTCACCATGGCTGATGCGACGACCCTGACCGAGGCCGGTTATGTCGGCGAGGATGTCGAGAACATCATCCTCAAGCTGCTCCAGGCCTCCGACTACAATGTCGAGCGGGCGCAGCGCGGCATCGTCTACATCGACGAGATCGACAAGATCAGCCGCAAGTCGGACAATCCCTCGATCACCCGGGACGTCTCGGGCGAAGGTGTCCAGCAGGCGCTGCTGAAGATCATGGAGGGCACCGTCGCCTCCGTGCCGCCGCAGGGCGGGCGCAAGCATCCGCAGCAGGAGTTCCTGCAGGTCGACACGACGAACATCCTGTTCATCTGTGGCGGCGCCTTCGCCGGGCTGGACAAGATCATCTCGGGTCGCGGCAAGGGCACCTCGATCGGCTTCGGCGCCAAGGTCGAATCGCCGGATGACCGCCGCACCGGCGCGATCTTCCGCGACGTCGAGCCCGAGGACCTGCTGAAGTTCGGCCTGATTCCGGAGTTCGTCGGCCGCCTGCCGGTCCTCGCGACGCTGGAGGACCTCGACGAGGCGGCGCTGAAGACCATCCTCACCGAGCCGAAGAACGCACTGGTGAAGCAGTATCAGCGCCTGTTCGAGATGGAGGACACCCAGCTCACCTTCACCGACGAGGCGGTCAGCCTGATCGCCCGCAAGGCGATCGAGCGGAAGACCGGCGCGCGCGGCCTGCGCTCCATCATGGAGGGCATCCTGCTCGAGACCATGTACGAGCTGCCGGGGCTGGAAGGCGTCGAGCAGGTGGTGATCGGTCCGGAGGCCGTGGAGAGCAAGGCTCGACCGCTCTTCATCTATGCCGAGCGCGAGGACGAGACCAAGACGGCCTCGGCCTCCTGAGCTCTTGCTGCATTGCGACAACAGGACGCGCGCCCCCTGGCGCGCGTTTTGCGTTTTGATCGGCAGGGTCCAGCCGCGGTCCCGCATCGCGGCAGGCCGGTTCGAAACTGAAACATTCAAGACGAAGCCGAAGGTGGGATTTTCCGAGGGTTTCCGGGCACGCAAGGCAGCAGTGCATGAACCGGTTGCCTCGCTTGAAAGCCGGCGAGGAAGTCTCCACCTTAGGTGCACTTGCGAGAGTCGCATGCCTGATGAGGGTGCGGCACGCGAGGGCGGAAGGGTGAATGGTCGCCCTGGCCGCATACGTCCGATCGTCCCGCCCATCTTGGGGGTTCGCCGGGCGCAACTGCAAAGGAAAAGTCAATGACGTCGACGCCCCGCGCTACCTTCGTCTCTGGCGAGACCGGCACCTATCCGGTTCTGCCTCTGCGCGATATCGTCGTTTTTCCGCATATGATCGTCCCACTCTTCGTCGGCCGCGAGAAGTCCATCCGCGCGCTCGAGGAAGTGGTGAAGACGGACGGGCTCATCCTGCTGGCCACCCAGAAGAACGCCGGTGACGATGACCCACAGCCCAACGAGATCTATGAGATCGGTACGCTCGCCCGCGTGCTGCAGCTCCTGAAGCTGCCCGACTCCACCGTGAAAGTGCTGGTCGAGGGTGTCGGCCGGGCCAAGGCGCTGTCCTATTCGGCCAGTGACTCCTTCTATGAGGCGGAAGCCACCGGCCTCGCCGAGGAGGAGGGCAAGAAGGTCGAGATCGAGGCGCTGGCGCGTTCGGTCGTCTCCGAGTTCGAGAGCTATGTGAAGCTCAACAAGAAGATCTCGGGTGAGATCGTTGCCGCCGTCTCGCAGATCGACGAGCCTACCAAGCTCGCCGACACGGTCGCCTCGCATCTGGCGGTCAAGATCGCCGACCGGCAGGCCGTGCTGGAGATCACCAACGTCGCCCATCGTCTAGAGAAGGTCCTGTCGCTCATGGAGAGCGAGATGTCCGTGCTCCAGGTCGAGAAGCGCATCCGCTCGCGCGTCAAGCGCCAGATGGAGAAGACCCAGCGCGAGTACTATCTCAACGAGCAGATGAAGGCGATCCAGAAGGAGCTGGGCGACGGCGAGGAAGGCCGTGACGAGCTGGCCGAGCTGGAGGAGCGCATCGCGCAGACCAAGCTGACCAAGGAAGCCCGTGACAAGGCGACCGCGGAGATGAAGAAGCTGCGCCAGATGTCGCCGATGTCCGCGGAAGCGACCGTCGTGCGCAACTATCTCGACTGGATGCTCGGCATCCCGTGGAACAAGCGCTCGAAGATCAAGAAGGACCTCAACGCCGCCCAGGCGATCCTGGACGACGATCACTTCGGCCTGGACAAGGTCAAGGATCGCATCGTCGAGTATCTCGCCGTGCAGCAGCGCGCCAACAAGCTCGCCGGCCCGATCCTCTGCCTCGTCGGCCCTCCCGGCGTCGGCAAGACCTCGCTCGGCAAGTCGATCGCCAAGGCGACGGGGCGCGAGTTCGTCCGCATGTCGCTCGGCGGCGTGCGTGACGAGGCCGAGATCCGCGGTCACCGCCGTACCTATATCGGCTCGATGCCCGGCAAGATCATCCAGTCGATGAAGAAGGCCAAGACCTCCAACCCGCTCATCCTGCTCGACGAGATCGACAAGATGGGTCAGGACTTCCGCGGCGATCCGTCGGCAGCCCTGCTGGAGGTGCTCGACCCCGAGCAGAACGCCACCTTCAACGACCATTACCTCGAGGTCGATTACGACCTGTCGAACGTGATGTTCGTGACGACGGCGAACACGCTGAACATCCCGCCGGCCCTGCTGGACCGGATGGAGGTGATCCGCATCGCCGGCTACACGGAGGAGGAGAAGACCGAGATCTCGCGCAAGCACTTGATCCCGAACGCGATCAAGAAGCACGGGCTCGACGGCAAGGAGTGGTCGATCACCAACGAGGCCTTGCAGACGCTGGTGCGGCGCTATACCCGCGAGGCCGGTGTCCGCAATCTCGAGCGCGAGCTCTCCAACACGGTCCGCAAGGGCGTGAAGGACATCGTGCTCGGCAAGAAGGCCAAGGTCGTCGTCGACGAGCCGCTGCTCGAAGAGTATCTCGGCCCGCCGCGTTATCGCTACGGCATGGCGGAGACGGAAGATCAGGTCGGTGTCGTCACCGGTCTGGCCTGGACCGAGGTCGGCGGCGAATTGCTGACGATCGAGGGTGTCATGATGCCCGGCAAGGGCCGCATGACGGTCACCGGCAATCTGCGCGACGTGATGAAGGAATCGATCTCGGCGGCGGCGTCCTACGTCCGCTCGCGGGCCATCGATTTCGGCATCGAGCCGCCGCTCTTCGACCGGCGCGACATCCACGTCCACCTGCCTGAGGGGGCGACTCCGAAGGACGGTCCGTCCGCGGGCATCGCGATGGCGACGGCAATCGTCTCCATCCTGACCGGCATCCCGACCAATCGCGACGTCGCCATGACCGGCGAAGTCACGCTGCGGGGCAGGGTGCTGCCGATCGGCGGTCTGAAGGAGAAGCTGCTGGCGGCTCTGCGGGGTGGCATCAAGAAGGTGCTGATCCCCGAGGAGAACGCCAAGGACCTGATCGACCTGCCGAAGTCCGTCCGTGACGGGCTGGAGATCGTCCCGGTCTCGCGCATGGAGCAGGTGCTCCAGCATGCGCTGACCCGCCAGCCGGTTCCGATCGTCTGGGAGGAGGATCTCAACGCTCCCCCGCCCAAGGGCGCGGATGACGATGCGGCGGGTGTCGTCGCTCACTGAGCGAAGGGTGTCGACGTAATGATCGAGGCTGCCGGGCCTAGGCTCGGCAGCCTTTTTTATGGGCGGGTCGTTGGATCAGCCGCCGTGAGCAGCATGGGCCGGCGTCAGGCCGCCCTCGTGCGGAGAGCGCGGTCGAGGCTCAGATACCCGCCGCCCGCCGTCACGAAATACAGGAACGCGAAACAGAAGACGGCGGCGGCATAGCCTCCGTTCTCGGTCGGAAAGAAGCTTCTGGGGAAATGCGAGATGAAGTAGGCCGCGGCCATCAAGCCGGACAGGACGAAGGCCGCTGCTCTGGTCTGGAAGCCGACGAGGAAAAGGAAGCCAGCGATCAGCTCGATCAGCCCGGCGGTCCAGGGCAGGGACCCGATCGGCGGCGTAAAGTTGCCGGGATAGATGTGCAGGATCTTTGCCGCCCCGAATGAGAACATGACGAGGCCGAGCGCAATCCTGAAGGCCGTCAGCGCGTAGGGGCGAGCGCTTTCGAGTGATCCCATGACGTGTCGTATCCATTTTCTGTTTGAACCAGCCGGGGCATCGCCCGTGTGGCCGGGCAATTCAACGCACGAATCCAAACAATGATGTGAACACGAGTCGCGAGGACCTCGGCTCGGCGTTCCACGCCTGCAATCCCGGGCATGAGATCGGCCCAAGAAGGACATCCGACTCGCTTCCGCGTAGAGCGAAACAAGATTGGGAATTCTATCGACGCTTGGGAGTGGTGGGCGGTGACGGGCTCGAACCGCCGACATTCTCGGTGTAAACGAGATGCTCTACCAACTGAGCTAACCGCCCTTGTGCTCGCGTTTAAGGCCTCGGCGTGCGTATCGCAAGCTGGCCGGGTGCCGGCTTGACAATCAATCTCGCGGCGCTGCGGAATTCCGCCATCTTCCTCGGCACTCTTCCGGCCATGATCTTCCGACCACGCCACTCCAGCCGCGCTTTGCCTCCGCTTCTCTCCCTGCTGCTCGTTGGCGTGCAGCCGGCGCTGGCGCAATCGGTACTGCCCGATTCCTTCTTTGAGGGGCGGCCGGCCTTCTCCCAGCCCGAGCAGCCGGGAACGCCAGCGAGCTGCGAGAGCATCGCCGCCCAACTGCCCGATACGGTGCCGCGCGATTCGCGCGTCGACATGGCGATCGCGGGTCCCGTCACCCTGCTCCAGACCGACGGTACGGTCTGGTATGTCGCCGTCTGCGCCGATCCAGGCGTACGTGTGCTCTGCGTGACCTATGGCGCCGGCGACCTCAAGCTTGGCGATACCGCCGTTCTGCGTGGCGGCTACAACCGCCAGAACGCTCGCCATGTGATGCTGGACCCCTGCCTGGCTTCGCGCGAATAGCCGCCCGCGGGCCGGCGTGGACGGGGGCGGATTTCGTGGTGCCGGGGATATTTTCCACGGAAGTGATTTTGCCGGCATCCGGTGCTTGACACTTCGGGCCGGGGGCAATACTCACCACGTCGCTGACGGCCACCGCGCCTCAGTCGCCCAGCGCGGGCGTAGCTCAGTTGGTTAGAGTGCCGGCCTGTCACGCCGGAGGTCGCGGGTTCGAGCCCCGTCGCCCGCGCCATTTAAATCAGAGACTTAGTCGCGATCTGCGGTCTCTGGTTGCTTCTTCCTCTCAGCTTGTTCCTCCGATCTCCGCCTGGTTCCCCGGCGGTTGATAGCAGCGCCACAAGCCACGGCGCTCTTTGCGCTTGCTGCCTTGGACCGACGTCGTTGCACGCGGCTCCCGCGCATGTTCACCAGCTTCGCCGACTGGCCTTCTGGGCCTTGGCGCCGGCCATGATAGCCAGAGCCGTGAAGATGCGTCAGCATCGGGTTCGGCAAGTCGGGTGCTGGGCGCGAGGGAGCTTCGATCATGGCACGTCTTCTGGGAATCTCTGGCAGCCTGAGGAAGGCTTCGTTCAATGCCGGCCTCTTGCGCGCCGCCATGGAACTGGCGCCGGATGGCGCGACGCTGGAAGCAGGAAGCATCTCGGGTATCCCGCTCTACAACGGAGACGACGAGCGAGAGCACGGGATTCCGTCGGCGGTGCAGGCTCTTAAGCAGCAACTGGCGACTGCGGACGGCCTGCTGCTGTTCACGCCCGAATACAACAATTCGCTGCCCGGCGTGTTCAAGAATGCAATCGACTGGCTGACGCGGCCGGCGTCCGACATTCCTTCGCTCTTTGGTGGCAAGCCGGTCGCCGTGCTCGGCGCCTCACCCGGCGGGTTCGGGACGATTCTGGCACAGGATGCCTGGTTGCCGGTGCTGCGCACGCTCGGAACGAAGCCGTGGTTCGAGGGGCGCCTGCTGGTATCGCGGGCGCAGAGCGTCTTCGATGCCGAGGGCAACCTGACGGATGAGACAACTCGCCAGCGCCTCGCGCAGTTCATCGCGGGGTTTGCCGCCTTTGTCGCAGGGCGCTGAGGTATCCCCCTCAGGACGCGTGGCGCAACAGCCAGTCCGCAGATAGGTCACGATCCTGCTCTGTCAGCGCGTGCCCGGCGGCAACGACCTGTGCCTCGACATTTGCACCGGCTTTGCGCAGCGCGGTTTCGAGCGGCGCCGCCAGATCGCGATAATGGTCCTCGGCGCCGGTCAGCATCAGCAGCGAGGCGCCGGAGAGCATCGCATCTGGCGGTTCCTTCAGCACTGCGGCGGGGCGCAGGAGAATGGCTCGGCGCGCCAGTCCTGGATGGAGCTGCATGGCGGCTGCGAGCAGGTTGGCGCCATTCGAATAGCCGAGAAAGACGAGACGCTCCGGTACAAGGCCATAGGCCGTCAGCGCCCCTTCCATGAAGGCGGCGAGGGCCCCGGCCTCGAAGCGGATATCGTCCTGATCGAAGGCGCGCTCGGAACGACGCCGGAACCAGCGCGAGGTTCCTTCCTCGGTGCTGCGGCCGCGCAGTCCGAGCAGGGTGGCGCGCGGCGCGACACGCCGGGCGAACGGCATCAGGTCGGTTTCGTCGCCTCCGCTGCCATGGAGCAGCACGAGCACGCTGCCATCGGGGTCTGCGGGCTGATGGAAGCGATGGACGAAGGGCAGATCGCGATAGACGACCCGCTCCTCGCCAGGCAGGGCGAATTGCGGCAGGACCACCCGTATGTCGTCGCTCTGGTCGCGGGCGTCTGGGGGCATGAAAAGCTGAGTGCCCAGTGTCTTGACGGGCTCGTCAATGGTGAAACCCGGGCCGTCGGTCGCGAATTCGATCAACGTTCCGCCTGGCTCGCGCACGTAGAGCGAGGTGAAATACTGGCGGTCGTGCAGCGTGGTCGGGCTGGAATTCAGTTTCGAGAGATCGCGCTCGATGCCCGTCAACCGGGCCGTATCGTTAACCCGGACCGCGACATGGTCCGCCGTGCCGGTGCCAGGAATTCCGGGCCAGAAACCGCCGGCGTCGCGGATATCGAGGTTGTCTCCCGCTTCCGAGCGCAGCCGTTCGATGGCGCCGTCGCGGGCGTGTCGGGCAAATCCCGCATGTGTGGTGAGGAAATGCACGGTTTCCTCGGTGGTCGCTGAAAGCAGCGTCACGCCGCGCAGGCGATGGATGCGATGCTCCGGCGGAATATCGCCAGAGGTCCAGCCTTCGCCGCGCAAGGCGCTGCCGACCAGCTTCACCACGAAACCGTCTGGATCGCGCAGGCGCAGGACGGTCTCGCCGAACTCCTGCAACGGCCCTTCCGTCGCAATGCCGAAGCGCAGGGCGCGTTCCAGCCAGAAGCCGATCGCTGCAGGGGCGACCGCGAAAGCGATCTCGCTGACCTGGCCGTGTCCGGCGCGTCCGGGCGAACCGTCTTCCCAGACCAGGAAGGTGACGAGCGTGCCGGGCGAGCCCTGCGCATCGCCATAGAAGAGATGAAGCTGGCGGGCGTCCTCGTAGCCGCTCGTGCGCTTCACCAGCCGCAGGCCGAGGAAGCCTACATAGAAGTCGACATTCGCCTGCACCTTGCGGGTGATCAGGGTGACATGATGAAGGCCACTGGTCACGACAGACCCCTCTTCACCGACACCTAACCATGCCTCTTCGATGCCCGCAGTTGGTGATTATGCGCATGATGCGCATCGACTGGCTGAGCTGCTCCATCAGATTGCCCTGGGCCTCCCGGCAGATAGTCTAGCAGAACCCGGATCGACGACAGCAAGTCTCGTCGCGACGGGAAAACCGCTCAGACCGCCTCCTCATCGACCATCCGTTCCACGGTCAGATCCGGCCGCAGGGTGCCGGTACGATCTGAACAGCCGAGCCGCGAGCGCGTCACCACCGCGAGACCCTGCGCGCAATATCTCCGCGACCTCGGACCAGCACCAGCCGCCACGCCAGGAGCCGTGAATGAGGATGATGCCCTTTGCGTCAGCCATCCGGTGGACCTCGCCGGAGAGCGTTGGCGCGGCCTGTCAAGCCTGCGCAGGGAGCAGGACGTGCTTGGTCGATGACCCGCCCTTGCCGACCTCGCCATAGGCCTCAGTCGCGGCACCGATAGGCCAGCCTTGAACCGGCGGCGCTTGCAGGTGCCCAGCGTCGAACCCGCTCCTGAGCTGGTCCATGATCGCGGCGATCTGGGGGCCGCTCAGCTTCATGGTGTCGACGCCGATCAGATGGTGCAGATCGTGGTAGAAATCGACGAGGTCGAAAGTCACCCGCCGTTGCCCGCCGCTGGCGATGGCGATCTGCCGGCCGCCGATGCCGAGCGCTGCCAGGCAGGGCTCGAACAGCGCGCCGCCGACGGTGTCGAAGACGATGTCGGCGCCCTTGCCACCGGTCAGTGCTCGCACCTCGGCGGTGAGATCCTTCTTCTTGCGCAGGTCGATATAGGCGTCCGTGCCTGGAACTTCCTTCACGATGTCGGCGCCGATCACCCGGGCGCCCTTCCAATGTGCGATCTGGGTCGCGGCGCGGCCGACCGCACCAGCCGCACCAGTGATGGCGAGGGTTTCTCCGGCCCGAATCCCCGCGCCATCGACCAGCCCCGACCAGGCCGCGAGATAGGGAACGCCGATCGCCGCAGCCTGCTCCATCGACAGGCCTTTGGGCTTTTCGGACAGGGCATCGAGCGCGACGACCAGGTACTGGGCATGGCTGCCGTCGCGGGTCACGCCCAGCCCGGCGCCACTTCCCCAGACCTCCTTGCCGACCCAGCCATCGCCGGCGACGACGACGCCCGCATAGTCGCGTCCCGGCACGCGCGGCAGCGAGGCCTTGAACCAGCCGGCGACGTTCTTGACGTCGCTGGGATTGATCGCAGAGGCGCGCAGCTCGACCAGCGCCTCGCCCGGCGCCGGGACGGGCCTGTCGACATCCCGCAGCGACAGGGCAGAGGGCGGTCCATAGCTATCGAACTGCAAGGCTTTCATCGTGGCCATGATCTCATCTCCCTCATGCTGCCTTGGCGGGGTGCTTCGCGAAGGCGAGCGAGGGGGCGATGAAGTTGGACGGCGGTGGAGAGCCCCACAGGTTGATCCAGCGATCGGCCAGCGACGGCGAGATCGTCCAGCTGCGCGGTTCGTAGAGCAGGTCATTGTCGATCCGGTCCATGCCGACCGACATCTCGACGACGCAGCCATCGGGATCGACATAGTACTGGAAGACATTGCCGCCGGCGCCGTGGCGCCCGGGTCCCCAGAGTAGAGAGCGGTTCTTCAGCACAAGGCCATCAGCAATGCCGGCGAGGTCCTCGAGTGCATGGAAGTCGAAGGCGTAGTGATGCAGGTCGCCATCGCCCGGGCAGAGCGCGACGGTGTGATGATAGCCGTCCGCGGCACGGAACCAGCGGAACTCGTCGCCGCCCGTGCGGTCGGAGAGTTGCATGCCGAGCAGCTTGACGAGCAGGTCGCTGAAGGCGAGCCGGTCGGGAACCTTGAGGTTGACGTGTTCGATGCGCTTGGCCCGTGCGCCGGCGCCGAGATGGCGCTGCGATTGATCGCGGGCGACCGGCGTATGCACCTCGAAGACCGGGCCCCATGGCGTCGCGAAGCGCACGGCGCGCTCGATGCCGTCATGCAGCGGGCGGTCGTCCAGGATCTCCAGACCCTCGGAGCGGGCGCGACGTTCGACTTCGGCGACAGCGTCGGCATCGATCGCTTCGAGCCCGATAGCCAGCGCGGCGCGGCCGCCGCCGCGCGTCAGCGCGACTTCCCAGCGCCGTTCGTTGGAAGAGAGGAACACGGTATCATCGCGCCGCCCGGTGATCTTGAGGCCGACGAGATCGATCAGGTCCTGCGCCGAACCGTCGGGGTCGGGTGTGGCGAATGCGACGAAGCCCATTTGACGAATGAGGTGGCTCATCTTGCTTCTCCTAAAGTGACGGCTGACGATGCGGTTTGAAAAGCCTCTGCGGCCTCAGCGGGCGTTGACGCTGAAGCCGCCATCGATGTTCAGTTTGGCGCCGTTGATGTAGCGGGCGCGGTCCGAGGCGATGAAAAGGGCGAGGTCCGCGATCTCCTCGACCTCCGCCCAACGCTCCATGAAGATGCCGCGCTCGCGGCAGAAATCGGCGAGGAATTCGGCGCGGCTCTTGCCCTGCTGCGCAGCCAGCCCGTCCGCCCATTCTTCGCGAAATTCTGTGCCGACGAGCCCCGGAACGATCGCGTTCACGGTGATCTGTTCGCTCCAGAGATCCTGCGCCAGATAGCCGGTGGTATGGATCAGCGCCGCGTTGTTGAGCCCGTGCATTACGGCCGGCCGCCAGACCGCAACGCCAGACGAGCCGGTGATGTTGATGACGCGTCCGGTGCCGTCGCGCGCCATCATCGGCAGGAATTCGCGGATGAGACGCAGCGCGCCGAGCGTCTTGACCTCGGTTAGCGCGCGCCATTCGTCGTCGTCCCAGAATATCTGCCGGTCGTTTCGGGTGACTGGTGCGCCGGCATTGTTGATCAGAATATTGAGGGTCGAAAAGCCGGGCTGGGCCGCGAGCGTGCATGCGGCAGCGGCGACCGAATCCGCCTGCGTGATGTCGGCCGAGAGCGTGACGACGGAGACTGGCGATTCTGCGCGGATCTCGCGGGCGGCCTCCTCCAGCGCCTCCTGTCCACGGGCGAGCAGCGCGACGTTGACGCCTTCCCGCGCGAGTGCTCGCGCGATGCCCTTGCCGATGCCCTTGCTGGCTCCGCCGATCAAGGCGGTACGCCCCGAAAGACCCAGTTCCATATGAGTGTTCCCTTGTCCTCGTTGCCGCCAGGCGGCGTGACGTTCTCAGCCGTGCAGATACGCCTTGATCAGGCGGTCATCGGCGAGCACCGATGGCCATTCGCCGTGCCCGATCTCCTGGACGACCTTGCCGACCGAGAGCACGTAGGCGCGGTCGGTCATCTCGGCGGCGATCGTGATGCTCTGCTCGACCAGCAGGATCGCCATGCCCTGCGTCCGCAGGCCGTTCAGGACGCCAAGGATCTCCTTGACGATCTTGGGGGCGAGGCCGGTCGTCAGCTCGTCGAGGATCAGCAGGTCCGGCTGCAGCAGCAGAGCCCGGGCGATCGCAACCATCTGCTGCTGGCCGCCCGAGAGCAGCCCGACAGAGGCGCAGTAGCGCTCCTTCACGATGGGAAAGAGTTCCAGCACCGCCTCGAGGCTGAACCGGCTGCGATCGCCGGCTGCCTTTCGGCCGGCATTTTCGGCGAGGCGCAGATTGTCTCCGACCGACAACTCGACGAACAGGTTCCGGTTTTCGAGGACGACGGCGATCCCATGCTCGGGGCGCTTATGTGCCGGCAAAGTGCCGAGATCGGCGCCATCCTTGACGATGCGGCCGGCCATCGGGCTCACAAGGCCGCATAGTGTTCGTACCAGCGTCGTCTTGCCTGCCCCATTCGGCCCGACGATCGCGACCGCTTCGTTGCGGCCGATCGACAGGTTGATGTCGTGCAGTACGGGGAGGGCACCGTAGCCGGCGCGCAGCGATTGGATCTCCAGCATCGCTCAGCTCCCCAGATAGGCTTCACGCACGCGCGGATGCGCCTGGATCGCCGACATGGGCCCCGACGCGATGATCTCGCCGAAGTAGAGAGCGTGCACGGTGTCCGCGATCGTCATCAGCCCCATATCGTGGCTGACCAGCAGGATCGTGATTCCTTCCCGGTTGAGCGTCGCGATCCAGCCTCGCAGCAGCGCGATCTCCTCGGTGTTGAGCCCGGAGGAAGGCTCGTCGAGCAGCAGCAGCCGGGGCGAGCCGACATAGGCGCGGGCGAGCTCGACGACACGGCGCTGGCCGGCCGGTAGGCGCCCGGTCGGGGTGTCGAGGAGCGCGCCCAACCCGAATTTGCGGCAGCATTGCTCGGCCGCTTCGCGCAGCCGGTGGAGCTCGCGCCGCGCGGCGGGCGTGCGCAGCATGCTCGTCAGGATGCCGCTGCGGCCGTCCTTGTGCAGGCCGACCATGACGTTCTCCAGAACCGACATGCGTTCGAACACCTTGGGCGTCTGGAAGGTCCGCATCAGCCCGTAGCCGGTGCGCGCCGGGATGCTGTCCGAGGCGATATCGCGACCGCAGAGCAGGACCTTGCCGGCCTTGGGACGCAGGAAGCCCGAGACGATATTGAAGCAGGTGCTCTTGCCTGATCCGTTCGGGCCGATAAGTCCGACGATCTGGCCCTCCGGCACGGTGAAGTTGACGTCAGTCAGCACCTTGAAGCCGCCGAAGCTGTGGGCGATGCCCGATAGTTCCAGCGTAGCGGGAACGGCCGCATCGGCTGCAGAGGTCAGGTTCAGGGCGGGGGCGGCATTCATCAGGCCATCCTCCGCTTCAGCAGCATGGCGAGGCGCTGTGTCCCTCCGGTCAGGCCGTCAGGCAGCAGGGTCACGACCAGCACCAGGGCGAGCCCGAACAGAACCTGATGGATGTCACCGAAGCCACTCAGGAGCTCCGGTACGAAGGTCACGAACAGCGCGCCGAGGATCGTTCCCCAGATCGAGGTCGAGCCGGCGACGACCGGGATCAGCAGGAAGGCGATCGAGCGTTCGACGGTGAAGCTCTGGACACTGATATAGGAGACGTAATGCGCGAAGAGCGAGCCGGCGAGCGAGCCGAGCATCGCGCAGATCACGAACATCGCGGTCTTGAGACTGTGCATGTCGACGCCGAGCACTTCGGCAGCCGGGGCAGCGTCGCGCATGGCCCGCATGGCGAGGCCCGGCCGGCCGCGCACCAGATTGTCGGCCAGGGCCAGGACGAGGAACGCGATCGGCCAGACGAGATAGTAGACGCGTTCGGGCGTGTCGAAGGCGAAGCCGAACAGGCTGAGCTTCGGAATGCCGCCGATCCCGAGCGTGCCGCCGGTCAGCCAGTCCCATTCGAAGAACAGGACGTTACCGATCAGGCTCAGCGCGAGCGTCGCCAAGGCGAGGAAGAAGCCGGTCAGGCGCAGGATCGGCCAGCCGACGGCGATGGCGATCGCGGCACTCGCCGCCATGCCGGCCACGAAGCCGGCTAGGCTCGGCAGGCCGAGCTGGGTGGTGAGATAGGCCGAGCTGTAGGCGCCGATGCCGTAGAAGACCGCCTGCGCCAGATTGACGATGCCGCACTGGCCGAGGAGCAACCCGACACCGAGCCCTCCGATGGTGAACAGACCGGCGAAGACCAGAAGGTCAACCAGATGGCGCGAGAGCAGCAGAGGTGCCAGCGCCCAGGCCAGAACGAGCATGAACAGGAGCGGGAGGGTGAGCCGGTTCAGCATGGCTAGCCTCCGACCCGCCCGACGCGGCCCAGGAGGCCGTTCGGCATCAGGATCATGATGGCGATCATGATCGCCAGCGCGATCACGTCCTTGTAGCCGGACGGGAAGGCGATGACCGCGAGGGACTCAAGCAAGCCCAGCGTCACGCCACCGATCACCGCGCCGAGCGGATTGGTCAGCCCGCCCAGAATGGCGGCGGCGAAGCCCTTCAGCGTCAGGGCAATGCCGAGGTGATAGTTCACGGCCACCAGCGGCGCGACGAGAATGCCGGCGATAGCGCCGACCATGCCGCCGAGCACGAAGGTTAGTGAGCGCATCCAGCGCACATCGATGCCATTCGTGGCTGCTCCGTCCGGGTCCATGGAGGCGGCCATCATCGATAGGCCGAGCAGCGTGCGGCCATAGAACAGGCGCAGGGCGACAACCACGATGATCGCGGCGGCGATCAGCCAGAGCGCCTGGATCTGCAGGAAGGCGTCGAGGATCTCGACGACGCCTTCCTCTCCCCAGCTCGGCAGCAGATAGGAGTTCCGGCCAGCGAGATAGAGCACGGCGGCCGAAAGCGTGACCGCGAGCCCGATCGTCAGCAGCAGGAAGCTTTCCTCGCCGGCCTTCTGGCGCATCATCGGCTGGACGAAGAGCCGGTCGATGACGAAGCCGGTGACCGCCCCGGCAAGAATGCCGAGGAGGACGGCCAGGCCGTAGGGCAGGCCGGCCGGTTCGAGGGCGAAGACGGCGACCATCGCGCCGATCACGGCGAATTCGCCCTGCATCGCGTTGACGATCTGCGTGCCCTTGAAAATCACGGCCAGCCCGACGCCAATCAGCGCATAGACGAAGCCGTTGGTGATCCCGGACAGGATCGCCTGCATGATGAGACTGGCTGACATAATGCGGAGTCCGTCAGGGGAGGTGGGCGACAGGCGCCCGCGCCTCCACGGTCACTTTGCGGCGGCGGAGTAGTCGAGGCGCGTGAACCTGCCCTTGACCAGCTTCGAGTAATTGAAGCTGGCGAGCGTCAGCCCACCCATGTCGGGTGCGGAAAAGTCGAACTTGGCCATCACGCCCTGGTATGGCCGTCGCATCGCGTTGCAGAGTACCTCGTTGGAGGCGTTGGGGCCTGCCGTTTTCATCGCGTCGGCGAGCGCCATCACCGCGTCCCAGCCGCCGGCCTCGAAATGTTTCGGCAGGCGACCATGCTCCTTCTGGAACAACTCGACGAACTCGCGCTGATGCGGCAGCGGATCCTCCGCGATCAGGAACTCGGCATGGATGACATTGTCGGCCGCATCGCCCATCGCCTTGACGTAGTCATAGGTCGCAGTGCCGTGGACCGAGACGATCGGTGCCGCGATGCGCACCTGGCGCGCGTTACGGAACGGCATCGGCGAGGTCGAGATCACGATCACTGCGTCGGGCGAACTGGCGCGGACCTTGGCGGCCTGCGTGGTCAGGTCTGTGGCAGCGATCTCGAATTTCTCGACCTGCGACCAGGTTACGCCGTATTCGCCGGCGAGGTCCTTCATGCTGTTCCAGACGACCTGGCCATAGCCGGAATCGTGCAGCACGCCGATCTTCTTCGCCTTCATGTCGCGCACATAGGAGAGCAGCGCGCGGGCGTTCAGCTCCTGCGAGGGGGTGATGTGGAACAGGCAGGTGCGCTCGCGTTCCACGGCGGGGCCGAGGCCCGAGAAGGCGACCTGCGTCAGCTTGAGCGGGGCGGTGATGCCGCCGACCGCGACCGTCTGCGCGATGCCGGAGGTTCCGATGAGCGCCTGGACCTTCTGCGAGTGCACCAGCGCGTTGACCTTGCCGACGGCGACGTCAGGGCTCGAGGCATCGTCCTCGATCAGGATCTCGATCGGTCGGCCATTCACGCCGCCGCGCGCATTCAGGACCTTCTGCGCCATGAGGATGCCTTCGCGTTCAGGAAGGCCGACCCCAGCAAGGCTGCCGGTGGCGGAGACGACGGCGCCGATCCTGATCGGCTCGCCCGATGCCGGCTGGGCGAGGGCGCTCGTTGAAAGGAGCGAGAGCAGTGCTGCCGGAGCAAGCACAGCCAGTGAGCGATAGGCCTTCAGGATCATGTCTGCTTTCTCCCTCGTAACGGGCGCTGTCGGCGCTCCTTGATTGCGAGCGAGGCTATGACATTTTCAGCTCATGTCAAATATTTTCGAAAATAGAAGATATCATGTGAAATCATAGGAGATCGTGTTACAAGCCGAGTTGCCCAGATGACGAGAGAGTGGAGGCCGTTTTGAACATCGTGCGCCCAACCCAGCGCGAGCTTGCCCGTCCGGTGAGTGAGGAGCCGAAAGGGCGTACGCGCATGTCCGGCATCTACGAGCTGCTGCGGCGCGATATCCTCGAATGCCGATTGAAGCCGGGTGTGCGCCTGCGTTTCGAGGAGCTGCGGGCGCTCTACGAGATCGGCCTCAGCCCGCTGCGCGAGGCGCTGATGAAGCTGGCATCCGACGGTCTCGTCGTGCTCGAGGAGCACAAGGGCTTCCGGGTCGCGCCGGTGTCGCGTTCGGATCTGCTGGACATCACGTTCATGCGCAAGGAATTGGATGCGATGGGCCTCCGATTGTCGATCGAGAAGGGTGACGATGCCTGGGAGGCGAGCATCGTCGCCGCGCTCCATGAACTCAGCAAGAAGCCGAAGCTGGGGCCGGAGGGGTTGGTCGATTCCGAATGGGAGAAGCGCCACCGCGCCTTCCATCTCACGCTTGTCTCGGCCTGTGGATCGCCTTGGCTGCTACATTTCCGCGAGCAACTCTACGATCAGGCCGATCGGTACCGGCGCCTGTCGGTGCAGTATCTGCGCGAGCCGCGCGACCATCTCGGCGAGCATCGCGAGATCGCGGAGGCGGCGCTTGCCCGCGACGCTGACGCTGCGGTCTTCCTCATTCGGCGCCACCTCGATCGCACCGTGCAGATTCTGCTGGCGGCCGAGGGGGTTCTTTCCCCAGAGCGTGGGTAAGGCTGATTGTCGATCTTGATTGAGATATTCGAAAATCTATTGACGTTCCGAAATTGACTGCTACCGTCTCGTCATCCAATCAGGGAGAAGACGATGCGGTATGTGAGTTATGTTTCGGGTCAGCAGCAGGGCTTGGCCGTTCGTGACGGCGCCGACCTCTTCGATCTCGGCGCCATCGATCTCGGCAAGGTTCTCGCGGACGGACCGCAGGCACTGGCAGCGTTGGCGGCTGCGCCTCGCGGCAAGCGTCTGGACCAGGCGAGCCTGCGTTTTTGCCCGCCGGTCGCCCGTCCGCCCAAGGTGGTCTGCGTTGGGCTGAACTACATCGATCATGCGGCCGAGAGTCCCTACAAGGACGTTCCCAGTTACCCGGCGGTGTTCCCGCGTTTCGCCTCGAGCCTCATCGGTCATGGCGAGGCCATCGTGCGACCTCTGGCTTCGCCCCAGCTCGATTTCGAGGGCGAGCTGGTGGCGGTGATCGGCAAGGGCGGCCGGCATATCTCGCGCGAGGCCGCGCTCGATCATGTCGCCGGTTATTCGATCTTCAACGACGGCTCGATCCGCGACTACCAGTTCAAGTCGCCGCAATGGACGGTCGGCAAGAATTTCGACGATACCGGCGCCTTCGGCCCGGATTTCGTGACGGCCGACGAATTGCCGCCCGGTGGCAAGGGGCTGAAGATCGAGACGCGCCTCAACGGCAAGGTGGTTCAGTCCGCCAACACGAATGATCTCGTGTTTCCGCTCACCGACCTGATCTACTATCTCAGCGAAGCGATCACGCTGGAGCCGGGCGACCTGATCGTCACGGGCACGCCGGCCGGCGTCGGCTTCGCGCGCAAGCCGCAGCTCTTCATGAAGGACGGCGATGTCTGCGAGGTCGAGATCGAAGGCCTCGGCATCCTGCGCAACCCTGTCCGTGACGAGGTGGCCAAGGCGAACGCCGCCTGATCGCGGTTCGACCGTCGCCGAACGAAACAAGCATAACAACGGATTGCACGAGGGAGTTACGCTCATGACGCCGCTGGTCACTCGCCAGAGCTACATGGCTTTGAATGTCGAGGATCTGGATGCCTCGGTTCGTGATGCCGAAGACGTGCTCGGCCTGCGCGTAGTGGATCGTCACGACGGCAAGGCCATCCTGACGGCGACGGGCCGGCGGGCCGAGCTCATGCTGCATCAGGCCCCGGCCAACGCGGCACGTGCCGTCGGGCTGGAAGCCCACGATGCCGACGCGGTCGAGGCGGCGGCGTCGCGCGCGGCGGCAGCCGGCTTGACCGTGCTGTCCCGTACGCCTTCGCTGGCCTGCATCGAGCATTCGGTCACCTTCGCCACCAGCGACGGGCAGGTTTTCGAAGTGCATACGCCGATGCCGGCGGATCAGCCGCGGCGCTATGCCGGAGCGGGCATTCACCCGCGTGGCATCTGCCACGTCAACCTGACCTCGCCCGATCCCTGGCGGATCTACGGCGAGTTGCACGAGGCGATCGGCCTGAAGTTGTCCGAGCGAACGACGGGATGCGAGCTCGTCTGGATGCGGGCGGCCGACGGGCGACACCACACCGTCGGATGCGTCAAGGGCCCTCGACCAGGCATCCATCACTATGCCTGGGAGTTCGCCCAGTTCAGCGATTTCATGCGGCTGGGCGACGTTCTCGATGCGCTGGACCGCGTCATCGCCTGGGGACCGGGCCGCCACGGCGCCGGCGACAATCTCTTCACCTACTATGTCGACCGGTCCGGCTTCATGGTCGAATGCTCCTCGGAGATGGAGGTCATCGTCAACGATGCTGGCTACGAGCCCAGGGTGGCAGATATCGATCCCGACCTGACCAACATCAAGGTCGTCAATCGTTGGGGGGCGCCGCCGCCGCGTCCCTGGATCCAGCACCACAGCGATTTCGCACCCTTCTCGGCTTAGGGCGCGTCGCACCGGCCGGCGAAGGCGCCGGTCGGTCCACACTCTCATCTGCTGCCAAGCTTTCGCGCAGGAGAAGATCATGCTGCTCGTCGGCAAAGCCGTCGTCGTGACCGGAGCGGAATCCGGTATTGGCAAAGCAACGGCGGAGGCCTGCGCCTCGCAGGGCGCAAGCCTCGTCATGGCGGGGCTGGACACAGACAGGTTGATGGAGGCGGCGGCTGCCATCGAGGCAACCGCTGGGGCTGCGCTGGCGATGCCCACGGATATCCGCAATGCCGAGGCTGTCGCTCGCCTGTTCAATACTGCGCTGGATCGCTTCGGCCGCATCGATGGCGTGGTCGCGAATGCCGGCATCATCGGTTCACGAAAGTCGGCGGTGGAGCTGACGCTCGAAGATTGGCGGCAGGTGCTCGACGTCAATCTCACCGGAACCTTCCTGACTGTGATGGAGGCCGCACGGGTGCTGGTCCGGCAAGGGCAGGGCGGCTCGATCATCGCAACCGGGTCGTCGACGGCGCTGAGGCCGGTCCCCGGCTTGTTGCCTTACGTTGCCAGCAAGGGCGGCGTGCACGCGCTGATGCACGCCCTCGCACTCGAGCTGGCGCCGCATCGCATCAGAGTCAATACGCTGGTGCCGGGCACGACCGCGACCGGCGCGACCAGAGCGATGCCCGGCTATCTCGACCAGGTGGCGCAGAGCCTGCCGATGGGCGAGGTGGTCGATGCCGCGGAGCTGGGGCGCTACGTCGCCTTCGCGTTGAGCGACCAGCTTCCGCATCTCACCGGCGCTCACCTCAAGATCGATGCCGGGCGGACGCTCTGACGGCGCCTGGCCTTTTCGCGAAAGCAAAGGATGCCCTTATGACCGATGCCGCAATCAAGGTGATCGAACAGCTGGAGGAGCGGCGCTACGAGGCGATGCGTCGAGCCGATCTCGCCGCGCTCGGTGAACTGCTGTCCGAGGAACTCGTCTACACACACTCGAACGCGGCGCGCGACGACAAGGCGAGTTATCTCGAGAAGGTCCGGGCGAAGTTCTTCGACTATCACTGCATCGACCATGAGGATCAGGACATCAAGGTCCGTGGCGATGTCGCCCTGGTAACGGGCGTGATGAAAGCGGATGTCAGCCTCAACGGTACACCGAAATCGCTGAACAATCGCTATCTGGCAGTCTGGCTGCGGGAGGATGCCGGCTGGCGCTTTGCCGCCTATGCGCCGACGCCGATAGCATGAGTTTTCTGAAGGCTTCCCCGGCATGTCACCGAAGCCGCTTCGCTCGATACGTCCGGGCCGTTATCTTGGAACAATGAGCTGGCGCTTTGAGGATATTCAGACATTCCTGAAAGTCGTAGAGGCAGGGGGGGTAACGGCTGCCGCAGCCGAGCTCAGATTATCTAAATCAGTCGTCAGCAAGCGCTTGAGCGACCTGGAAGAGACGCTTGGCGTCGCGTTGCTGCAACGCTCTACCCGTCACATCATTCCCACCGAGCGGGGGCGCATCTTCTACGAGCAGATGCGCGGAGTGCGACAGGTGATCGATCAAGCGATCGAGTCTGTGGCAGATCGGCCTGGACCCTTGAGTGGGCAATTGCGCGTCACGGTGCCGATGAGCTTTGCTACATTGCATCTGGGGACGATGCTTTCAGATTTCGCTCGGTTGCACCCCGCTCTTGGGCTCGCCATCGACCTCGACGACCGCATGCTGGATCTTGTCGAGGGCGGTTACGATCTGGCTATCCGGATCGGTCGCCTGCCGGATTCTACTCTCATCGCGCGCAAGTTGTGCGAGAGCCGCCGCGTGATTTGCTGCAGTCCCGGCTATGCGCGAGAGAGGCCGCTGCCGCAAGCAATCACCGAGATTGCGGCTCACAACTGCATTGACTATGCCCATGCTCATGCTGGCCGGCTCTGGCAATTCGCGCCGGTAGCTCCGGATTTGCCGCCGCGCTCGATCGTGACGCACAGCCATATCGTTGCAAACAATGGCGAGGTAATGCGAGATTTCGCCATTGCCGGTCTCGGGTTGGCAATCCTACCCTTGTTCATCGCGGCTGATGCCTTGCGGGCCGGAACGCTGATCCACGTCTTGCCGGACGAACGTCCGCTTTCTGACACGATCTATGCGGTCTATCCATCGACTCGATACGTGTCCCTTAGGGTCCGGACACTCGTCGACTATCTTGGCCAGCGCTTAACCAATGGCGCGCCTTGGGAGCAAAAGCTCCCAAGCAGAGCGGACGGAGCCTAGGTCGGTGCGACGGGCGGCCTCCATCACCTTACATTTCGCGCCCGAGCCAGCGGTCGAGCGAGAGGCGCCCGCCGCCTTGGACAGCCATGAGAGCATAGGCTCCCAGCCAAACGACCGTGAGGTGATAGCCTGCGCCGCGTGGGATCATGACCATAATGGCGATGACTAAGAGTTCGATGAAGAGCATGAAGGCAAAGGGCCGCGTCAATAGCCCCAGAGCGACGGCAACGCCGCCGATCAGTTCGAGGCCGCTCGTAAAATAGGCGAACGGTACGGCCGGCTCGAGGCCGAGTTTCTGAAAGAGTTCGATGTCGCGCCCCATGCCGCCATTGAACAGCTTCGTCCAGCCGAACTGGGCCATGATGAGGCCGGAAGTGAGGCGCAGGAACAGATAGGCGAGCGGTTCCTGCGCCCTATAGAGGGGTGCCAGAATGGGCAGAAGGAAGCGGAGCTGGTTCGGATTCTCGATCATGCTGGGAACCTGTTCGCGACGCGAAGCACAAACTGCAACGGTCACCGAGAGTGCGACCTGTCTAGTCGGCGCCTTTTTCGGCTGTTGGCCAATTTTGAGGAGTAAGCCGCTCTGGGTGTCAGACGACGCGGTCGAGGAAATAGGCGAATTCCATCTGCTCGACATTCTCCGCACCATGGGCCTGGAAATGCTGGATGTGCGGCCCCTCGTGATGATGCCTGTCGCGCTGCTCGCGCGAGGCCCAGTGCTCGACGAAGACGAAGCGGCCGGGCTCGTTCTGATCGACGAAGAGGTCGTAGCGCAGGCTGCCTTCTTCCTGGCGCGACGGTTCGACCACCGCCGCGAGATCCCGCCGCAATTCGCTCTCCCTGCCGGGTTTGGCGCGCAGGGCGACGACCAGAACCAGTTCGCTCATAGCCAGGTTCCTCCCGTAGGAAATTGCCGAAGTGCGGCACGATCTGCTGGACCGCTACCCCGAGCGGTGGGGTAGCGGCTTATTTTACTATTCGCTGCGGTCGTAGGAGAACTGGATGCCGGCAGTGCCGCCGGTTTCGATGAACAGATTCATGAACTCCGGCACGGTGTCCTTGCGGGCCCAGTCGCGCTGCAATTCGCAGAAGAGTTGCACGACGCTGATCATCTTGCCGCCGGCCTGCTCGATCCGGCGCAGCGCCGCCTCATGGGCGGCGACCGAGGTACCGCCAACCGCGTCAGCCACAACATAGACCTCATAGCCTTCTGCGAGCGCATCGAGTGCCGGGAAGGTCAGGCAGGCCTCGGTCCAAAGCGCTGTCATGATCAGCTTCTTGCGTCCGGTCGCCTCGACGGCCTGGCGGAATTCGATATCCTCCCAGGAGTTGATCGAGGTCCGGTCGACCGTCGGGATGCCCTTCAGCGCCTTCTGGATCTGCGGGATCGGCGGCTTGTTCAAGCCGGTTTTCACATTCACCGTCGAATGGACGATGGGCAGTCCATAAACAACTGCCGCCTTGGACGAGCCGACGATGTTGTTGATCAGCAGCTGGCGGTCCATCGAGGCGATCGAGTTCACCTGGACCGGCTGGTAGTCGATGATGATGAAGGCCGAGTTCTGTGGCGTCAGCAGGTGATCTTTCTTCGGGTCGCGAATGGCTTCGCTGGTCATGTTTCCATCCTCGCTGCTGGTGCGGCACGCTGACCGGGTGCCTCGGCGGCGGTAGGCCGTACCGGAAACAGGTCGAAGCGACGCCGCCCGGCCCGAAAATCCTAGCATCAGGCCGCAGCGGCAAAAGTGCAGCCATAGCGAACGCCATGTTCTTCTGTGTCGAACGATGGCTCGAGCCGAAAGCCTCGCCAGCGTGGGCGCGAGCGATCATAGTCTTGATCGGAGACTCTGGCGTAACCCGGATGAGGGCCGGATCTCCGTTGGACCACAGGCGCGAGGGACCGATGAGCTGGCTGCCGACGGAAGATCCGATCACCGGCGATCCAAAATCCTGCGATGCGCTGGAACTCGTCATCGTGCCCCGCGTGCGCGACCTCGGCGGGTTCAATGTCCGGCGCGCTCTGCCGCATGGCCGACGGCAGATGGTCGGGCCGTTCATCTTCTTCGACCATTTCGGGCCGGTGCAGTTCATTGCCGGGCAGGGGATGGACGTCAGGCCCCATCCCCATATCGGCCTCGCGACCGTGAGCTATCTGTTCGGCGGGCGCATCACCCATCGCGACAGCGAGGGCAATATCCAGGAGATCAGCCCGGGCGCGATGAACCTGATGACGGCCGGCAAGGGCATCTCGTATTCCGAGCGGACCCCGGAGGTCGACCGCGACGGCCGGCACAACATGTACGGGTTGCAGAGCTGGATCGCGTTGCCGGCTGCCAAGGAGGAGATTGCACCCTCCTTCCAGCATTATGCGGCGGAGGACATGCCCATCGTCCAGGACACGGGCGTGAAGGCACGGGTGATCGCGGGGTCCGCCTTCGGCAGGGCATCGCCCGTCACCACGGTCTCCGACTGGTTCTACGTCGAGGTCGCGCTCGGCGCCGGGATGAGCGTGCCGCTCGATGCCGATCATGAGGAGCGGGCGATCTATGTCGTGAGCGGCGAGGTCGAGATCGCCGGCGACCGCTTCGAGGGGCCGCGCCTGCTGATCTTCAAGCCCGGCGACCGCATCACCGTGCGCGCGGCGCAGCCGACGGTGATGATGTTCCTCGGCGGCACGGCGCTGGAGGGGCCGCGCTATATCTGGTGGAACTTCGTTTCGTCGAGCAAGGAACGCATCGAACAGGCGAAGGAAGACTGGAAGCAGGGCCGCTTCGGTCACGTCCCCGATGAGAACGAGTTCATTCCCCTGCCGGAGTAGCCGGCGCACTCCCAGGAGTTTCGGATGTCGTCCGTTCACCTCGTCTGCGACAGCGGGCTCGCCCAGGAGATCCGCACACGCACCCATGTTCTCAGAGCCGATGAGCCCGTCAGCGCCGGCGGGACCGACAGCGGCCCGGCACCCTATGAGATCCTGCTGTCGGCATTGGCGGCCTGCACCTCGCTGACCCTGCGGATGTATGCGGATCGCAAGGGCTGGGATCTCGGCCGGATCGAGGTCGAGGCCCGTTTCCTCAGGGATGCGAACGGCGAGGAATCGATCCGACGCGAGGTCTTCTTCAGCCTGCCGCAGGCGGCCGATGCCCAGGAGCGGCTTGCGGCTGTCTGGGAAAAGACGCCCGTGACCAAGACGCTGAGGCGGAGCCTACCGATTACCACGACCTTCCGGCCGCCGGCGTAAGCCACGGGGCCATTGCCGGAGTCGGCATCGATCATTCCGCGTCTGTTCGCGAGAGACGGGGCTGGCCAAGCCTGTCGTGACGGTCGAAGGCTTCCTGAGCCTTCGCGATCCACGCCTCGTGCTCGATCGCCCAGTGCCCAAGCTGCTCGACTGGCAGGCGCAACGAGTGGCCCAGCTCGGTGAGCTCGTAATCGACGCGCGGCGGCTTAGTCGGTGTCACCGTCCGCCTGACCAGCCCGTCGCGTTCCATGCCTTTCAGGGTCAATGTCAGCATGCGCTGCGAGATCGTGCCGATGGCGCGCTTGATCTCGTTGAAGCGGCGCGGCCCGTCACGCAGCGCCATCACGATCAGCACGCTCCATTTGTCCCCGACGCGCGCCAGGATCTGGCGCACCGGACGGCACATCTCCAGCAATCCGCCGGTCTCAGGTAACACCTATGTGCCTCCTTGCACGGTTTTCGACGGTCACAATATTAGGCCAGGTTACGAAAATATACCGACAGAAGGGCAGGGCGACAAGCACCGCCCTTCGCAGAAGGAGGGATCATGGAACTTGGAATCTACAGCTTCGGCGATGTACAGCGCGACGCGGCGACGGGCGAGCTCGGCTCGACCGCGCAGGCGACGCGCAACCTGCTCGAGGCCATCAAGCTCGCCGACGAGGTCGGGCTCGACTTCTTCGGGATCGGCGAGCACCACACCCGCGAGATGCCGGCCTCAGCCGCCGCCGTGGTGTTGGGTGCCGCCGCCAGCGTGACGAAGACGATCAAGCTGGGCAGCGCGGTGACGGTGCTCAGCACGGATGATCCGGTCCGCGTCTACCAGCAGTTCGCCACGTTGGACGCGGTCTCGAACGGTCGGGCCGAGATCACGGCCGGGCGCGGTTCGTCGACGGAGTCGTTCCCGCTGTTCGGTCATAACCTGAATGATTATGACGAGCTCTTCGCCGAGAAGCTCGACCTCCTGCTCGATATCAACGAGACCGAGACGGTGACCTGGAAGGGCAAGCATCGACCGGCGCTGAACGATGCGCTGGTCGTGCCGCGCCCCGATAGCGGTTCGCTGCCGATCTGGCTGGCGACCGGCGGCAACCCGCAATCCTCGGTGCGTGCCGGATTGCTGGGACTGCCCGTCTCCTATGCGATCATAGGCGGGCAGGCTGCGCGTTTCGCGCCGCTCGCGGAGCTTTACCGTCGTGCCGGCGCGCAGGCGGAAGTTCCGGCCGGAAAGCTGAAGATTTCGATCGCGAGTCCAGGCTTTGTCGCCGAGGACGCGACCAAGGCCAAGGAGCAGTTCTGGACCCACTGGCATGCTGTGATGGAATCGATCGGCAAGATTCGCGGTTTCGCGCCGCCGCCGCGCCATCACTACGACCTGGAGGCGAGCGGCGCCGGTGCGCTGTTCGTGGGCGACCCCGAGGAGATCGCCCAGCGCATCGTCACGCTGCATGGGCAGATCGGCCACATGCGCCAGTTCTTCCAGATGGATGTGGGTCATCTCCCGCAGAAGGATTTTCTGCGTTCGATCGAGTTGCTCGGCACGCGGGTCAAGCCGCTGGTCGAGGCCGAACTCGGTGCAAGGCTGGCTGCCTGAGGAGGCGCTGATGAACAAGACTGTGGAGACGATCGGCATCCTGGGGGCAGGGCGGGTCGGCACGGCGCTCGCGCGCCGCGCCGTCGCGGCTGGCTACGATGTCCGGGTCGCGACGGCAAAGCCGGCGGCTGAGATCGCCCTCCTGCTGGATATCATGGTCCCCGGCGCCCGGGCCGACGAGGCGGAGGTGGTGATCGCCGCCTCCGACATCGTCATCCTGGCTCTGCCCTTGTCGAAGTATCGCGCTCTGCGGCCCGAGCTGTTCGCGGGCAAGGTCGTGATCGACGCGATGAACTACTGGGCGCCAACCGATGGGGTGATTCCCGAATTCGAGGGCGCCCGCTCCAGCAGTGAATTGATCCAGGACTATCTCGCTGGAGCCCGGCTCGTACGCAGCTTCAACCACATGGGCTACCACGAAATCGACGAAGCGGCGCGACCCTCCGGCGATCCTGAACGGCGAGCCCTGGCTCTGGCCGGGGATGACACGCAGGCCCGCCACCTGGTTACGGGATTCATCGATCGTATCGGCTTCGACCCGGTCGATGCCGGCGTGCTTGCCGCGAGTCGGGCCTTCGCGACAGGCAGCGCGATCTTCGGCGCTAGCCTCGGGCGAGAGGAGATGCAGCGGCTGTTGCAGGAGGCGGAGGTCGCGGCCTGACCGCGATCTGCCGGAATGCCCCCTTCGGCGAAGGCTCTCCGCTCAGAGCCTCGCGACGCGCGTGCCGTTGCCGAAGACTTTGGACGGCATGTTCTCTGCCAGGTTGCGCGCGCGTTCGAGATGGGTTCGGGCTTGCGTCGCGGCCGCTTCGGGATCTCCGTCGAGCATCGCGGTTGCGATTGCGCGATGCTCGACGACCGAGGTTGCGATGCTGTCGGCGGTCAGAGCACCGTTGAGCTGAAACATGAGCAGAGTCAGCTGCATCTGGATCGTCAGGGCCATCAGCCGCTCATTGCCGGTGGCCCGGATGATCGCCTCATGGAAAGAGCGGTTCTCGTTGATATAGTTGGGGTCGGCGAGGCGGGGGCGATCCAGCCATATCGGCTGGATGTCGGCTTCGAAGCGGGCTCTAACGCCCGGGGTAGCCAGCATCCGCGTGGCTTCGCGCGCTGCGTGGCTCTCCAGCGCGATGCGGATAGAGAACAGCTCCAGCATTTCACGCATCGAGAGCCGGCGAACGATCGCGCCACGGTTTGGCACGATTTCCAGCAGGTTGTCGGCGGAAAGGCGCCGCAGCGCCTCGCGCAACGGTCCACGGCTGACGCCGAGCTCCCGCGTCAGGTCGGCTTCGATCAGGCGCTGGCCGGGAGCATACCGGCCTTCGACGATGCCGTCGCGCAGGTGCTGCATCACATAATCGACCGTCGCGCCGCGGACCGGCCCCTGTGCTGCGAAATCGATGGCGTCCGACATGCTTCCTCCCTGGGCACACCTAGCATCGAGATCAGGGGTTGACAAGAATTTGTCCTCAAATATTGTCCTACAATAATGAATGACAAGCCGGCGCGACCGGCTGAAATCGTGGAGGAGACGAATGTCTGCAACGCCGCTTCGGCGTGTGGAAACGCACGCTCTTTTTCCAGCTCGCCAAGACTCCTTCACCCTTCGGACCGGGCGGGTGAGGCCATGATGATCGGCAAGGCGGGCGAGCCCGTCACCAGCATCTGCACCGCCGACGCAAGCAGCATCGAGGTGCGTGGCCGGGATCTCTGCAACGACCTCATGGGGCAGAAGAGCTTCACCGCGTTCTTCTTCCTGCTTGTCACCGGGCACGACCCGGATCCCGAGCAGCTCTTCTTTCTCGATACGCTGCTGATCGCCATAGCGGAGCATGGCCTGACACCGACCGCACAGGCGGCACGGATGACCCTCGCGGCCGACCCGAACAGCCTGCAAGGAGCCGTCGCCGCCGGCATTCTCGGCTGCGGCACAGTCGTCCTCGGCACGGCCCAGCTCTGCGGGGACATGCTGAGCGAGGCTCGTGAGCAGGTCGAGAAGGGCGGCGATCCGGACGCAGTCGTCCGCAGCATCGCGACCGAGGTCCGGGCGCGAGGCGGGAAGATTCCAGGCTTCGGCCACCCGATCCACCACCCGGTCGATCCGCGCTCGGAGCGCATCCTTGCGCTCGCCGATGAACGCGGGGTTTCGGGAATCCATGTCGATCTGCTGCGCCGGCTCCGGCCTGCGGTCGCCGAAGCCTGGGGCAAGCCGATGCCGCTCAACGTCTCGGGGCCGATCGCGGCCGTGCTGCTCGATCTGAAGTTCCCGCCCGCAATGATCAAGGCGATCCCGCTGTTAGCCAGGACGGCTGGCCTGCTCGGTCATCTCGCCGAGGAGCAAGAGCGCCCGATTGGCTTCCTCATGGCTCATCACGCCGAGAAGGCGATTTCCTACAAGCGCGAAGACTGAAGCCGCGGAGACAGTGCCATGTACCAGCCCGAGATCGAGAAACTCCCGTGGCCCGAGCAGCGTAAGATCGACGAGCCGCTTTACCAGGCGCAGATCGACTATCTGCTGGCGAACTCCCGCTTCTATCAGACGAAGCTACGCGAAGCGGGATTCGATAGCGCCGCGAAGGTCGGTGGGCTCGACGACATCGCCGCACTTCCCTTCACCGAGAAGGACGAACTGCGCGCCACCCGCAGCGAGAACGAGCCGATCGGCACCCATTTCGCCAGTTCGGTCGACAAGCTGACGCGCATCTTCTCCACAAGCGGCACCACGGGGCTGCCGAGCTATGTTCCGCTGACGCCGGGCGACCTCGACAATTGGGTGACCACCTCCTGCCGGAGCTATACGGCTCCGGGCACCCAGCGCGGCGAGGTCGTCATCTCGACCTACAATGCCGGGCCTTTCGTGGCTGGCGCTGCGCTTGAAGCCTTCAACCGCCTCGGTTTCTGTCACATCCCCGTCGGCACGGGCAACACCGAGCGCTTGCTGGCGGCGATCAAGCTGCTCCGACCCCGAACGCTGGCCTGCACGCCCTCCTACGCACTCCACCTGGCCGAGATCGGGGAGCAGCGCGATCTGGACCTGCCCGGCAGCAGCATCGAGCGGATCATGGTCGCCGGCGAGCCCGGCGGCGGTGAACCGGCGATGCGCGCCAAGCTGGAGCAGGGTTGGGGCGCCAGGGTCTACGAGGCGATGGGGCTCGGCGACATCTCGGTCTCGCTCTGGGGCGAATGCGAAGAGCAGGCCGGCATGCATTTCAGTGGCCGCGGCTTCGTTCATTTCGAGCTGATCGACCCGAGCTCCGGCGAGACGGTTCCGATCGGCGAGGGCGCGACAGGAGAACTCGTCCTCACCCATCTTCGCCATCAGGGCGCCCCGCTGCTGCGCTTCCGCACCCGCGACCACGTCATGGTCTGGACGGAGCCCTGCCGCTGCGGGCGCACGTCGCCGCGGATCCGCTGCATCGGCCGGACGGACGACATGATGATCGTGCGCGGCGTCAACGTCTTCCCCTCGGCGATCCGCGAAGTTGTCAACCGCTTCGCGCCCGATGTCAGCGGCGTGATGTCGATCCGGCCGAGTGCCAAGGGCGTCAAGCAGATGCCACCGCTGAAGGTTCTCGTCGAACTCGCCGAGCATATGGCGGATCCCGGTCGCCTGGCCGAGCGGATCGAGAAGGATATCCGCGCCACGCTGGTCGTCACGACCCGGATCGAGCTCGTGCCGAACAACACGCTGCCGCGCAGCGACTACAAATCGAAGCTCGTCGATTTCTCGGAAGCCGCCGCCGTCCTGGTCGAAGACTGACCCGGCGGCAAGGAGGGAGCGAAAGCCATGACCTGGGCCTCCGTCTTGCAAGCCGTCCTGCTGTCGCTGACCGTCGCCGGCCTCTATGCGGCGATCGCCGCCGGCCTGACGCTCACCGTCGGCGTGACGCGCATCATCAATTTCGCTCATGGCGAGTTCGTGATGCTGGGCGCTTTTCTCACCTATGCCCTGTTCACGCGCTTCGGCATCTCGCCCTGGATCGGCATGTTGATCTCAGGCGTCGCCATCGGCCTCTTCTCGGCTTTGGTCTATCGCGGATTCCTCGCGCGTATTCTCAAGCATGACGAACACAATCAATTGCTGGCGACGCTCGGCCTCTCGATCCTGCTGGTGAACCTGGCGATCATCCTCTGGAGCCCCGATCCGCGAGTGATGCAGGCGCCGCAATTGCTGCCGGCGCTCAAGCTCGGCGAGGTCACGATCCCCGGCAACAATCTGGTCGTGGCCGGTGTCGGGGGCCTGCTCTTCCTGCTGCTGCAATTCATCATGCGGCACACCCGCTATGGCACGCAGATGCGTTTCGCGAGCGACGATCCGGAGCTTGCGATGCATACCGGCATCAATGTTGACCGGGTATTCGAGCTGTCCTTCGTCATTGGCGGTTTTGCGGCCGGCGTTGCAGGCGGGCTGGTGGCGCTGACGCTCTATGTCCACCCTGCCGTTGGGCTCGATCTCGTCATCCGGGCCTTCGCGATCATCGCGCTCGGGGGCCTCGGTAATATTCCGGGAGCCCTGATCGGCGCCGCGATCCTCGCCCTGGCGGAGGGGCTGACCAGCACCTTTGTGCCGCAGGGCGGCAGTTTCGGCTTCGGCGTTGCCTTCCTGCTGTTGCTGCTGGTGCTGATCGTGCGCCCGAGCGGATTGTTCGGGAGGGCGGCGCAGTGACCACGATCTCGCGCCAACTGGCGATCTACCTTGCGGTCGGGGCCGGGCTCGGCGGCACTGCCCTCAGCGGCAACGCCTTCCTGATCCAGACGGCGATCGGCATCGCCATCTCCGCGATCCTCGCTCTGTCCTGGGATATTCTGTCGCGAACCGGCCAGGTCTCGCTCGGGCACTCGGCCTTCTTCGGCATCGGCGCTTACGGCTCCGGCCTGCTGACGCCTCAGTTCGGTGCGGTGCTCGGCTGGCTGTGCGCCATCCTGCTCTGCGCCCTGGCGGCCATCTTGCTCGGGCTGGTCACCCTGCGCCTGCGTCGGCTCTATTTCACCATCGCGACCATGTCGTTCGGCCTATCGATGCAGGTTCTGATCCTGGTTACGCCCGGCATCACCGGCGGTTCAACCGGCATCATGCCGCCGGTCCTGATGGAAGGTTCGCCGGCTGCCCAGCTCGTGCTCATCGCGGTGTTCCTCATCGTCGCGGCCATGGTCAGCGACATCCTGCTCGGTGGCCGCTTCCGCCCCGCCTTCTTCATGATCCGGAGCAATCCGGCCCTGGCCGCCTCCTCCGGCGTTCCTGTCGTCGCCACGAAAGTCGCAACCTTCGCGGTCTCGGGCATGATCGCCGGGGTCGCCGGCGCCTGCTACGCCGGGCTATACGGCTACGTCATCCCCGAGGATGTGTTCACGCCCAACTGGAGCGTGCTGCCGCTGGCGGTCAGCATTCTCGGCGGCATGGACACGACGCTCGGCCCGATCCTGGGTGCGCTGGTGCTGCGTCTCCTGGAGGAATTGGCGCGGCATATCGTCGGCGGAACCGGTTACCAGGTCGTCTACGGCGCCGTCATCATCCTCTTCATTCTCCTCCTGCCGAAGGGGCTGGTGGGCGGCATGGCCCTGTTGCGGCGGCGGACGGCTGGCTCGCCCGACCTGGTTGCGGCCCCCGGCAATGGGAGGCTGGCATGACCTGGCTCACAGTCACCGCCTGCACCGTCGCCTTCGGCGGGCTGAAGGCGATCAACGATCTGTCCTTGAACATTCCGAGTGGGAGCATCACGGCCCTGATCGGCCCCAATGGCTCTGGCAAGAGCACTTTCTGCAACATGGCCTCGGGCCAGATCCCGCCCAATAGCGGGCAGATCTTGCTCGGCGATCAGCCGGTGACGCGGCTGCGCTCAGACCAGATCGTCGCCGCGGGCCTGGCGCGAACCTATCAGGTTCCACGCGTCCCCAGGGAGCTGACGATCGGCGAGGTAATCGGCGTGCCGTTGCGCTATGTCCGCTCCGATCGGGCCTTGCCCTGTCAGGCGAGGAACGTAGCCGACATCGCGCGGTTCTGCGGGCTGACCGCACCGCTCGATACGACCTGCGCGGAGCTTTCGATTTCCGATCTGCGCCGCCTCGAGATCGCGCGGGCGCTGGCCTGCCGGCCCCGCTTGCTGCTGCTGGACGAGGCGATGGCGGGCTTGAGCCTGGAGGATACCGCGCAGGTGATCGACCTTGTGCGCAAGGTCCATGCCGGAGGCATCACGGTGGTGGTGATCGAGCATGTGATGCGGATCATCGCCACGCTCTGCGGCCATGCGATCGTCCTGAACAACGGCAAGCTCCTCGCTGAGGCCGCGCCTGCCGAGGTCCTGCGCAATCCGGCCGTCAGGGAAGCCTATCTCGGCAAGGGGTTTACGTTATGAACCGCTTCGAGGCCGCGATCTCCGGCGCGGGGTACGGCGCCCTGACCATTGTGCCGCAATTGTCGCTGTCCGTCGTCGGCGGAGAGGTCATGGTTCTGCTCGGCTCGAATGGCGCCGGCAAGACCACGTCGTTGCGCTCAGTGGTCGGCACTGTCAGGGCCAGGACCCGGTCCGTGCGGCTGGATGGCGAGGAATTGTCCAGCCTCAACCCTTGGCAACTCGCGCGCCGCTCGATCGCCTTCGTTCCCGACGGCGCGCGCTGCTTCGCCAATGTCAGCGTCATTGACAACCTGACCGGGGCGCTCGAGGCCCTCAGGCCCGCCGCAACGGCCACCGAACGCAGGCGATCGTTCGATACCGTCTTCGAGCTCTTCCCGATCCTGCACGAGCGGCGCGAGCAGCTCGCCGGCTCGATGAGCGGCGGCCAGCGGCAGATGCTGGCGATCTCCCGCGCCCTGATGATCGAGCCGCGGGTCATGATCCTCGACGAACCCTCGGCGGGGCTTTCACCCAAGCTGGTCGAGGATGTTTTCGAGGCGCTCGGGCGCATCAAGGCCGCGAGCAACTGCGCAATCCTGATGGCCGAGCAGAACGTGGCGGCTGCGATCGCGGTCGCCGACCGCTGCATCATCCTCAATGAGGGGCATGTGATGCTCGAAGGCGGGATCGACGAGGTGCGCAGCGACGAGCGCCTGCGCGTCGCCTACCTGGGTATGTGAAGGTGAGAAGCCTTTGAAGCCAATAACATAGGGGAGGACCGATGATGCGGAGTTCCATCAAGAAGCTTGCGATGGCAGCCGGGATCGTGCTGGCTGCAGCATTGCCGGCCAAGGCGCAAGGCGAGCCGCCGATCCGGATCGGCGTGCCGCTGCCGCTGACCGGTGGGTTGGCCGGTGCCGGAACCCAGCTCCTCTGGGGCATTCAATATGCGGCCGGCGAGGTGAATGCGCAGGGCGGGCTGCTCGGCCGCAAGCTCGAGCTTATCGTCGAGGATACCAAGGGTGAGTCGAACACCTCCGCGACCGTTGCCGCCAAGCTGGGCGGACAGGACAAGGTCGATGCCGTGGTCGGCGGCTTCGGCAGCACCTCGGATTTCGCCTTGCTGAGTGCGATCCAGCGCTACAACACCATCTTCATCCATCCGGGCTCGTCGTCCGTTCGGCTGGAGGAGAGCTTCGGCAAGAATCCCTGGTACTTCCATGTCTATATCTGGGACTATCATCGCCAGAAGGCAGCCGTGAACTTCTTCAAGAGCGTGCCCGGCCTCAAGACCGTCGCCATCGCCTATGAGGATAAGCTCTACGGCACCGACGGCTCGAAATTCACCCAGAAATTCGCCAAGGAGGCCGGGCTCGACGTTGTCATGAACGAGCCCTTCCGGGCGGGGTCGCCCGACTTCTCGCCGATCCTCAACCGGGTGAAGGCGCTCGACCCCGATGTTCTCTTCGTCATCGGCTATTCCGGCGACAATCTGCAGATCGCGCGCCAGGCCCAGCAACTCGCTATCAAGCCGAAACTGCTCGTGACCCAGGGCGCCGGCGAAAAGCGTTCCGACTATGGCGCAGCGGGCGACGGCGTGGTGGTGCTCGACCTCTGGTCGTCGAAGCAGAAGACCCCGGGGCTCGCCGAATGGGTCAGGAAGGCCGATGCGGCGCGCGGCGGAGAGGTGGTGTCGACGGCGGTGCAGGGCTATGCCGCAATGCAGACGCTGATCGATGCCGCCAAGGCGGCGGGCAAATGGGATCGCGACGCCATCATCGCCAAGCTCGCTGGCAGCGAATTCTCCACGCCTTACGGCAAGGTGAAATACGAGCCGTCCGATCTCGGCGGCCTCCATCAGCTCATCACCGAGAAGACCATGATCGCCGTCCAATATCAGGCGAATGACGGCTTCGAAGTCGTTTGGCCGGCGGAGAAGGCTGCGGCCCCGCTGCGCTATCCGGCACGCTAGAGCCGATTTCGGGATCACGCGATCTGCACGCGCGTGCGAGCTAAGTACCGTCGCGCGTGCTCGTTTCAGTCTTTCGTCAAACGAGGCCCCGATGCTGATCGGCACGGCAGACATCTATGATACCTATCCGGAAGCGGTTGAGGTCTGCGAGTTGCAGTTCAATTCCTATGGCCAGCGCCACCGCTTCTACGGCCCATGTGTTTGCCTCAAAACGTTCGAGGATCATTCTCCACTGCTGAAGGAATTGAGCAACGAAGGGCAAGGCAGAGTGCTCGTGGTCGACGCCGGAGGCTCGAAGCGGATCGGCGTCCTCGGCGACAGGCTCGCCGAGATCGCCATCGCCAACCACTGGGCCGGCGTGGTGATCAACGGCGTGGTCCGCGACACGGCAGGCCTGACCAAACTCGACATCGGTGTGAAAGCCCTGGGGGCAACGGCACGCCGCGGCGCGCATGCAGCCGCGGGCCTCAGCGGTGTGCCGGTGGAGTTCGGCTCCGTGCGTTTCCAGCCGGGAGACTGGGTCTACGCGGACGAGGATTCCGTCCTGGTGAGCCGCAGCCGCCTCGACCTCGACGCCATCAGCCTGCCGCCAGACCAAGCTGAGTGAAAAAAGGGGGCGGTACCGCACGGCCCTTGTCTGATGGAACCGAATCCGGTTCTCGCACGATCAAGTGCGGAAGCGCTCGATCAGCCTCGCGATCGAGCCTCTCGCACCGAAGGCCAGCGCGAGCAGCAGCCCCCCGAGAATCCCGGCATTCTGCAGGAAGACCACGCTTTGTGGCAGCACGATCGGGCCGGCATCGCTCCACGGCGCATGAGCGATCAGGGTCGCCATCGCGGTGAAACCGGCCAGCAAGCCGGCGCCGATCCAGCTCGTCCGCGGCCAGATCAGCAGGGCTGAGCCGCCGAGCTGGGTGACGATGACGGCCGCTGCCATCAAGGCGGGAAAGGGCAGGCCGTGATGCGCCATCTCCGCTGTCGCGGCCGAGAAATCGAACAGTTTGCTGACGCCGCTGAACACGAAGCCCCCGGCGAGAAGAACCAGACCTGCCGAAATAGCAGTTTTACGCACGATGACCGAGAAGGTGGAGTATTCGTTGGGGCATGGCGTTTCGGGTGACATGAGAAGCTCCTTTGAAACGATCTACAGCAGCTTTCCGGGCAGGGGCGTCCTGCGGAAGAGGAGGCTGATCAGGGCTGCCGCCAGCATCATGCTGCCTAGCAGCAGGAAGGCGTCGCGATAGGCCAGGACGAAGGCTTCGCGCTGGACGAGACGGGCGACGAACGCGGTCGCGGCCTTCGCGGCGGCGGCATCGGGAAGATGCGAGGCCAAGGCCTGCGACAAGGCCTCGATGCGCTGCCCGGCCGGCCCGCTCGTCGCTGTGACATGGAGGCCCAGCAGGTTCGAATTCACCTGCTCCTGGACCCGCACGAACGTGCCGACCGCGGCGACGCCAACGGCCGAGCCGACGGTCCGGACGATGTGGACCAGCGAAGCGATCCACGGGATCTCGCGGATCGCAATATCCTCCGTGATCAAGACCATCGTCGGGATCGCGACGAAAGGCGCGGCGCTCGATTGCAGGGCCAGCGGCAGCAGGAATTCGTTGCCGCTCCATTCATGCGTGAGCCCCGTCATCGCCAGCAGCCCGGCACCGGTGAGCGCCGCGCCGAACGCCATCAGATGGCGCGGGTCGATGCGGTAGCAGAGCCATGCGACGAGCGGCATCAGCACCAGTTGCGGCAGGGCCGAGGCGAGGAAGACGCTGCCGCTCTCCAAGGCGCGGAAGCCCTGGATGCGGGCGAGATACTGCGGCAGCACGAGGGCCGACGACATCGCCGCGATCCGTGTCAGGAACATCATGAACAGGCCGAGACCGGTGTTGCGCCGCCAGAGCAGGCGTGGATCGACCAGCGGGTCGTGATGCAGCAGGGCATGCACCAGCGCGCCGCCCAGCAGGAGGATGGCCGAGGCGGAAAGCCCAGCGATCAGTCCCGAGGCGAACCAGTCGAGCCGGTTGCCCTGGTCGAGCGCCGTCACCAGCGCCGCCAGCCCGAGCGACAGGGCGACGATGCTGAAGCTGTCGGGGCGGCGAAAGCGCATGTACTTGATCGGATCGCGCGTCAGCCCGTAGGCGCCTGCGAACAGCGTCAACACGCCGGGCAGCACGTTGAGCCAGAACAGGTACTGCCAGCTGAAGCGCTCTAGCACCCAGGCTTCGATGAAGACGGAGAGCGACGGCGTGAAGGCCGAGATCAAGGCATAGAGGGACAGGCCGTAGAGACGCAGATGCTGGGGCAGATGCCGCATCACGACGGCATAGGCCATCGGGATCAGCACGCCAGCGCTCAGCCCGCGCAGGGCCTGGATCGTCAGCAGCGTCGGCAATGACGGGCTGAACGGTGCGGCAAGCGAGAATAGTGTGAACAGGAGCGAGCCGAGCAGTACGCCGCGGGCGGGCGAGAGGATGCCGCGCAGCCAGACCCCTGCCGGGATTGCAGCCACCTCGGCGGCGATATAGGCCGTGACGATCCAGGAGCCTTCGTCAGCGCCGATGCCGAGCGCGCCGCGGATGTCGCCGAGGCCGATATCGGTCAGGCGCGCGTTGATCAGCGAGGTGAAGGTGCCGAGCAGCACGGCGGCGACGCCGACGATCGCACGCAGGCTCGGCGCCGCCGGGGTCGGCCTGGCTGGCGCTGCCGGGTGGGCGGTGGAGGCCATGGACGTTCTCCCCGAAAGAATGGCTCAGTGCGCGGCCGCGTCCGTGGCCTGCCGGTCGGTGTGGATGGTCGTGACCACCGACATTCCCGGGCGTAGCAGGCCCTGCAGCTCCGGCGCCGGATCGAGCGCAATGCGGACGGCGATACGCTGGGCGACCTTGGTGAAGTTGCCGGTCGCATTGTCGGCCGGCAGCAGACTGAATTCCGCACCGCTCGCCGGCGAAAGACGCTCGACTCGACCCTTGAGCTCGAGCCCAGGGAAGGTGTCGATCTTGAGGCTCACCAGTTGCCCGGGGCGGACACGCGAGAGCTGGGTCTCCTTGTAGTTGGCGATCACATGGACCTGCTGCAGCGGCACGACTGAGATCAGCTGCGTGCCCGTTCTGACATATTGTCCTTCACGAGCCGCACTGGCGCTGACCGCACCAGCAACCGGCGCGACAATCCGGGTGTTGCCCAGCTCGATCCGGGCGAGGTCGAGGGCGGCGCGACGGCCCTCCTGCTCAGCCCTGGCCTGTTGCTCCTGCGTGCTGAGCACCTCGAGCTGCTGGCGCTGGACCGCCACTTCGGCCTCCTTCTCGCGCAGACGGGCATCGAAGCGCTTCGTATCGGCGACGGCGAGCTCGAGGCGCTGGGCTGTGGTCCAGCCGTCGCGGGTCAGCGCCTCCTGCCGCCCGCGTTCCTGCGAGGCGCGATCACGGTCGGCGAGGATCGCGGCGATGCCGGATTCCGCCTGCGTGATCGTGAGCCGCTGAAGCTCGATCCGGCTTTCGAGGTTGCGCAGGGCGGCCTCGGCGGCTGCAACTCCAGCCTCGGCCTGAGAAACGCGGGCGACGTATTCCGCATCGTCGATCTCGAATAGCGGGTCTCCCGCCTTGACCGTCTGGAAATCCGCGACTGCGAGCCGCTTGATCCGGCCATTGACCTGCGTGCTGATCGGCGTCGTATCGGCGCGAACATAGGCATTGTCGGTCGTCTGGTCGGTCATGCCCGCAACCCAATGCCCCCAGCCAAGAGGGATGACGATCGCAAGGCCGACGCCGCCGACGAGCACCGAGGCGCGGGCGAGATTGATCAGCGCCCGGCGCGGCTTTCGCCTCTGCGCCGGCGCGGGGTTGGTGGTGATCTTCGGTTGTCCCTCTGCCGGGGCGAGGCGTGCGATGGCTGCGCTCATGATGTTGGCTCCGCGTCAGCCGCGAAGGCCCTTGGCCTATCTGTCGCGGCTGATTGCAGAACCAGATGTAGGAGCTGTATGGTTATGATTGAAATGAACTGATACCATTTGAAAAATGAGCTCTATTCATAACGCCGACCTCAATCTCATCCGCATCTTCGATGCCGTCATGGAAGAACAGGGCGTCTCTCGCGCGGCGGCGCGACTAGGGTTGACGCAGTCGGCGGTGAGCCATGCCTTGAACAAGCTGCGCCGTCAGCTCGATGACGAGTTGTTCATCCGTGGTCCGGATCGCATGCATCCGACGCCGAGGGCGATGGAGCTGTCCTCTCCGCTTCGGGAGGCTCTCCATCAGATCGAGGCCGCCTTCCAAGGGCCGCGCTTCGATCCGGCGACAGCGGAAGCACAGTTTGTCATCGCGACATCGGACTATGTCATCGGCACGCTGATGCCGCCGCTCCTGCGTCGTTTGCAGCAGGTTGCACCGAGGGTGCGGTTCTGGTTACGGCCATTCAACGATCTCAACCTTGTCGAAGGGCTCGATCGCGGCACGCTCCATCTGGTCATTGGTGCCTTCGGGCGCGCGCCCTCGCGCTTCGCCATGGAGCCATTGGTGAGCGGTCCGAACGTGTGGATCATGCGAGCGGGGCATCCGGCGACCGACGGCGCCTTCGATCTCACGGCATTGGCCCGCTATCCGCATCTCGACATCCTGATCGCGGGGCAGGGGGCGATGACGGCCGGCGGGACTATCGATCAGGAGGGGCTGGAGCGTGCTTATGTCAGCAGCAATCCGCTGCAGCTCGATGCTCTGCTACTGGAGGCCGGGCTGACCAGGACGGTGGGAGCGACCGCCTCGCACATCCTAGCGGTTCCTCCCCTGGTCGCATCGACGGACATGATCGCCTTCGTGCCGAAGCACCTCGCGGAGCAGCATCAAGTGCTGGCGTTCCGCGACCCGCCCTATGCCAGCCCACCATTGCAGATCTCGATGCTCTCGCATCGGACGATGGGAGCCCATCCGTCGGTTGCCTGGCTGAGGGCGGAGATCATGGCCGCTCTTCATGACCATGAGGGGCTTTGAGCGCCGGAGCCTTGGCAAAGAAAAGGCGGGCCGGTGGGCCCGCCCAAGCCGCTCACTTGGCGGCGAGTTTGCTCGCGATCTGCGCCACATGCCGGCCCTGATAGCGGGCGCCCGCGAGCTCATTCTGCGAGGGTTGGCGCGAGCCGTCCCCGGCCGCGATCGTGCTGGCGCCGTAGGGCGACCCGCCCGTGATCTCCGCCAGCGTCATCTGGCCCTGGAAGCTGTAAGGCAGGCCGACGATGACCATGCCCTGATGCAGCAGCACGATCTGGGTCGAGAGGATCGTGCTTTCCTGGCCGCCGTGCTGTGTCGCGGTCGAAGTGAAGACGCTGCCGACCTTGCCGACGAGCTTGCCCTGGGCCCAGAGACCGCCGGTCTGATCGAGGAAGTTCTTCATCTGCGCCGGCATGTTACCAAAACGGGTCGGCACGCCGATGATGATCGCGTCGTAATCCGGCAGTTCGTCGACGGTCGCGATGGGCGCCGTCTGGTCGAGCTTGAAGCCGGACTTGCGGGCGATTTCCTCGGGCACGAGCTCGGGCACCCGCTTGATGACCGCTTGGGCGCCGGCCTCGCGCACGCCTTCGGCGACGACCTGCGCCATTGTCTCGATATGGCCGTAGCTGGAGTAATAGAGGACGAGTACCTTCGTCATGTCGCTGTCCTTTCTGAAAAAGACTCTGCGCGGGGCGTGATCCGCCGGCGCTTGCGCCCCGGCGGTGCCACAGTGAGATTGTGCGTCAGCTGCGTTGGGAGTCGAGCTGTTCCTGGTCCTTCTGGACCTGTTGTGCCTTCAGGTAGCTCTCGATCAGCAGCTGATAGGGCGGGAAGATCTTCGTATAGACCTCGGCCCATGCTTGCGCGTCCTCGCGATGCCAGGTCTTCTGCAATTCGGAGGCAACGGCGGCTGTGTCCATAGGCACGACGCCGGCCTGGACGATGCGGGCGAGCGTGATCTCCTGCGCCATCTTCGAATAGGTGCCGGAAGCGTCGACCACGGCGAACACCTTGTAACCTTCATGGGCGGCGGCGATCGCAGGGAAGGCCATGCAGACCGAGGTGATGGTACCGGCGATGATCAGGGTCTTGCGCCCGGTCGCCTTCACCGCGGCGACAAAGTCGGGGTTGTCCCAGGCATTGATCTCGCCCTTGCGGGCGACGTACTTGGCATGCGGCGCGTTCTCATGGATTTCCGGGATCAGCGGGCCGTTCGGCCCCTGCGGCACCGAGGCGGTGGTGATCACCGGCATCTTGCTCAGCGTCGCCATCCTGGCGAGCGCGGTGGCATGGTTGCGCAGCACTGGCATCGGCATGTCGGCGACGGTCTGGAACAGGCCGCTCTGGTGGTCGATCAGCAGCATGACCGCATCGTCCGGGTCGATGATGGGCCGCTGGCCGTTGAAGTTGGCGGGATTGCCTGAGGTCGTCATGGCGTCATCTCCTTGCTTGCAGATGTCCGGCATCGCGGCGGCGGACGGCGCCGTTGCCGGCGATCAGGCCGGGATCTTGCTGGGCGGGATCTTGCCGAAGCGGCCGCTCTGGAAATCGGCCATGGCCTGATGGATCTCTTCCGTTGTGTTCATGACGAAGGGGCCATGCATCGCGACTGGCTCGTCGATGGGCTCGCCGCTGAGGACCAGCAGCGTCGCGTCGGTCTCGCCTTCGATCGTGACGGCGCCGCCTTCGCGGTCGAGCAGCACGAACTGGGCCTCGCGGACCTTGTCGGCGCCATTGATCAGGACATGGCCACGCAGCACGGCGATGCCGAGCATGTGCCCCTCCGGCAGGGTCAGCGAGGTCGTTCCACCGCGGTTGAGGCGAAGATCCCAGATGTCGATCGGGGTGAAGGTTCGGGCCAGGCCGGCTTGGCCCTTGTAGTCGCCGGCGATGACACGCAACGTACCGGCATCGCCGGGCAGCTCGACGGTCGGGATGTCCTTGTCGAGCAGCGTTTGGTAGCCGGGCTCAACCCCCTTGTCCTTCGCCGGCAGGTTCACCCAGAGCTGCACCATCTCGAGCGTGCCGCCCTTGCGGGTGAAGGCCTGCGAATGGAATTCCTCGTGCAGGATGCCGGAAGCGGCGGTCATCCACTGCACGTCGCCGGGGCCGATCAGGCCGCCTTCGCCGGTCGAGTCGCGATGCTCGACCTCGCCCTGATAGACGATGGTGACGGTCGCGAAGCCGCGATGGGGGTGGACGCCGACGCCGCGCGGGTGCTCCGCGGGAGAGAACGCGGCCGGCCCGGCATAGTCGAGCAGCAGGAAGGGACTCACATGGTCGCCCTGGGCTGCATGCGAGAACATCGAACGCACCGGAAAGCCGTCGCCGACCCAATGCGTCTCTGAGCTGCCGAAGATGCCGGGAACCTGTCTCATGGACTTGTCTCCTTGGCGGGCGCTGCTGTGGCGCTCTGTTGTCGGGGAGATTATGGTCAGGACAGAATAGGCAGTAGCCGTCTGATTTGCGACGCACTGTCCTATCTGTAGGACAATTGCGACGATGCAGGACCTCAACGATCTCTACTTCTTCGCGCAGGTGGTGGAGCATCAGGGCTTCGCTGCGGCCGCCCGCGTCCTCGGCATGCCGCGCTCGCGATTGAGCCGGCGCCTGGCGCTGCTGGAAGAGCGATTGGGAGTGCGGCTGGTGCAGCGCTCGACGCGGCGCTTCGCCGTGACTGAGGTAGGCCGGGAGTATTACCGTCACTGCGTGGCGATGCTGGTCGAGGCCGAGGCGGCGCAGGAGGCGATCGATCGCACCCGGGCCGCACCGCAGGGTGTGGTCCGCGTCGCCTGTCCGTCGGCGGTGCTCTATTTCCAGGTTGGCGCGATGATCGCCCGCTTCCTCGCCGCTCATCCCAAGGTCGAGGTGCAGTTGGAGAGCACGAACCGGCGTGTCGACGTGATCCGCGAGGGCTTCGACATGGCGATCAGGGTGCGCTTTCCGCCGCTCGACGAAAGCGAGATGGTGATGAAGGTGCTGGCGGAAAGCACGCAGCGGCTGGTCGCGGCACCGCGGGTGCTGGAGGGCATCGGCCGGCCGCTGGTCCCGGCCGATGCCGGCACGCTGCCGAGCCTGTCATGGGGCGGCCCGCATCAGAGCCACGAATGGCGGTTGAAAGGGCCTGACGGCGCCGAGGCCGTGGTCCGTCACCAGCCCCGCTTCGTCACGGAGGACATGGTCGCCCTGCGCCACGCCGCGCTGGAGGGCGTCGGCATCGCGCAGATGCCGACAATGGTGGTGATCGACGACGTCAGGGCGGGGCGATTGGTCGAGGTGCTACCGGATTGGGAGCCGCGCGCCGGCATCATCCATGCCGTCTTTCCCTCGCGTCGGGGTCTGCTGCCTTCGGTGCGTGCGTTGCTCGATTTCCTTGCGGCGGACTATGCGCGCCTCGATCGGGACAGCCGTTAGGCGGCCAAGGCCCAGGAGCGTGATCGCGGGGCTCACACGTTCCTGGGCGGGGTATGGCGCGCGCCCGCTCGGGACGCGCGGTGATCAGGCAAGCGGCTTGAGACCGGCCTCGATCCGCGCCCGCTGCGGCTCGAGGAAGGGCGGCAGCGCCAGCCGCTCGCCGAGTGTCTCGAGCGGCTCGTCGACCGCGAAACCGGGACCATCGGTCGCGATCTCGAACAGGTTGCCGCCCGGCTCGCGGAAATAGAGCGAACGGAAATAGTAGCGCTCGACCTCTCCGCTGGAGGGAATCCGGTTTTCGGCCAGGCGGCGCGACCACGCGTGCATGCCCTCGATATCGGGAGTCCGGAAGGCGACGTGGTGGACGCCACCCGCACCTTGCCGCGCAATGGGCAGGCCGGGCTGGACCGCGACATGCAGCTCCGCGGCCGGGCCCCCTTCGCCCATCGTGAAGACATGCACCTCGCCGGCGCCGTCGGGCGAAGCGTAGCTGCGTTCGCGGCGCATGTTCATGATCTGCGTCAGCACGGCCTCGGTCGGGCCGAGATCGGGCACGCTGATCGTGATCGGGCCGAGCCCGCGGATCTGGTGCTCGGCCGGAACGGGACTGCCCGACCAGGCGTGAGCTTCACCGGAGCCGCCGTCATTGACGAAGCGCAGGCGCTGGCCTTCCGGATCTTCGGCGTCGAAGGATGCCCTGCCGTCCAGCAGCGCCACGTCGCTCTTGGCGTAGCCGTCGGCCGAAAGGCGCTCGTGCCACCAGTTCAGGCTGTTCTCGCCCGCGACGCGCAATGCGGTGCGCGAGATCGAATGCGTGCCGCGCCGTTCCGGTGCCGCCGGCCAGTCGAAGAAGGTGATGTCCGTGCCCGGGCTTGCCTGTCCGTCTGCGTAGAACAGGTGATAGGCCGAGGTGTCGTCCTGGTTGACGGTCTTCTTGACGAGGCGCAGGCCGAGCGTGTCGGTGTAGAAGCGCTTGTTGCCGGGCGCATCGGCGGTGATGGCCGTCAGATGATGGATACCGCTGAGTTGAAGAGCCATGATCGTCCCTTTCTGGTTTCTCCTGCCAAATATCGAGGCGCTGGCTTGAGATGGTAGGTTACGATTCCGGAACGGGCTGTTCGCCAAGCGGGAACAGCTGGCTATCGTGATCTGGCCCCATTATCGCCGAACTGCGCGGCGGACTGAAGGCGCAGCCGGGCCGCTTGCCTTGGCCAGCGATGGGTTTTGAAGCGATTGACGGGCTCTGCCGGGTCGGCTGCCGGCGCTCGGGGTCGGGGGGCGACTTCAGCGCCGGCAGCCTGCGCACCCGTCAATGGAAGGAACCGGATGGCAGGCTCAGCCTAAGGCGGCGCATGCTCTGGGGCGTCCTTCATTTGGATGGGAGCAGGAGGCCGTCAATCCTGTGGGGTCAGCGCGTCGTTCAGCCCGTCGCCGAGCAGGTTGAAACCGACGACCACCGCGACGATCGCCAGGCCCGGCCATAATGCCATCCACGGCGCCTCTCCGAGAAACTGGCGTGCGATGTCGAGCATGCTGCCCCAGGAGGGGGCAGGCGGGAGTTGCCCCAGCCCGAGGAAGGCGAGCCCGGCCTCGGCGAGCACGGCCGTTGCCATGGTCAGCGTCGCCTGTACCACGATCGGCGGCATGATGTTGGGTCTGATCTGCCGGTAGAGCATTGCGGCATGACTTATGCCGAGCGAGCGGGCAGCCGTGATGTAGTCCTCGGTGCAGACGACCAGTGTCTCCGCTCGTGCCAGGCGCACGAAGATCGGCATTGCCGAGACGCCGATCGCGATCATCGCATTCTCGAGGCTCGGTCCGAGGAAGGCGGCGAGCGCGATGGCCAGCACCAGGAAGGGGCAGGCGAGGAAGGCGTCCGCCAGCCGCGCGATCACCATGTCGGTTACACCGCCGAAATAGCCGGCGATCATGCCCAGCGGCACGCCGAAGAGGACCGCGATGACGACCGAAATGATGCCGGCGGCGAGCGAGGTCCGCGCACCGTAGATCACCCGCGAGAGCACGTCGCGCCCGAGATCGTCGGTGCCGAACCAGTGCGCCGGGGTCGGCGCCGCGCGGATCGCCATCCAGTCCGGGGCGTTGGGATCGTAGAGGGCCAGCGCAGGCGCGAACACGGCGACAGCGATGAAGAACAGCACGATCGCCGCGCCGATCAACGTCGAGGGCTCGCGCAGCACGCGCAACAATCCTGCCGGATGCCGGGGCGGAGCCGCTGCCGCGGTCTCGGTCGAGCCCGCCATCCTCAGCCCCTCAGCTTCGGGTTGAGGAGCATGTAGGTGAGATCGGCAAGGAAGCTCATCAGTAGGAAAAAGGCGGCGGTGCAGAGCACGACGGCCTGCACCACGGCATAGTCGCGGCTGAAGACCCCATCGACGATCATCTTGCCGAAGCCCGGAATCGAGAAGACCTGCTCGGTGAGCACGGCGCCGGCGAGCAGTTCGCCGAATTGCAGCGTGCCGAGGGTCACCACCGGGATGAGGGCGTTGGGCAGCGCGTGCCGCAGCACGATGCCGCGCTCCAGCGTGCCCTTGGCCCGGGCCGTGCGGACATAATCCTGCTTCATGACCTGGATCATGGCGCTGCGTGTATGGCGCATCAGGATGGCCGCTGTGCCGCTGCCGAGCACCAGCGCCGGCATCAGCATGGACTTGAGATTGCCCCACAGATCTTCCGACGGCGCGACATAGCCTCCTGCCGGCAGCCAGCCGAGATTCACCGAGAAGAGCAGGATCAGCATGATGCCGAGCCAGAAATGCGGGATCGAAAGTCCGGCAAGGCCGAACAGGCTGGAGCCATAATCAAGCACGGAGCCGCGCTTCAGCGCCGCGACGATGCCGATCGGCAGCCCGATCAGGACGGCGACGAGCATCGAGAGCACCGCAAGCTCGATCGTGACCGGCAGCTTCTCCAGAAGCATCGCGCCGATCGGCAGCCGGGTGCGGATGGACGTGCCGAAATCCCCGGTCACGACGCCGCCGAGCCAGGCTGCATACTGCACGGGCACGGGGTCGTTGAGGCGATATTTCTCGCGCAGATAGGTGATGACCGCCGGGTCGCGCTCCTCGCCGGCGAGCGCGATTGCAGGGTCGCCGGGCAGGAGCTTCTGCAGCCCGAAGACGAGCATCGAGACCAGCAGCAAGGTCGGCAGCATGACGCCGAGGCGCCGCAGCAGCAGGCTCATCATGGCAGGGGCGGCCCCCACCAGTCCCGCACGCGGGCCTTCGGACCGCGTGCGCAGGGACGCTCTTTCATTTGCCGGGCTTCATGCCGGTCAGGCGCAACAGCCCGTCCGGGACCATCACGACCCCGTCCACGCCCTTGCGTGCGGCGAAGAACCAGTTGGGATGATAGAGCGGGATCGTCGGCAGTTCGCTGACCAGGATCGCGGTTGCCTTGGTGTAGAGGGCTTTGCGCTTGGCGTTGTCGGCGGCGCCGCGCGCCTCGGTCAACAGACCGTCGAGCTCCTTGTTGCAGTACTTGTTGACGTTCTGCGACCCTTCGCAGCCGAAGAACACCACAAGTGTCGCGTCCGGATCGGGGCGCCCGCTCCAGTTGCCGATATACATCTCGAAATTGCCGTTGAGATAGCGCTCCGTGGCGGAAGCGTTCTCGAGCGGCAGCAGCTTGACGTCGAAGCCGGCCTCGCTCGCCATCGACTGCACGATCTGGGCGACGCGCGCATCCGCCGCGGTGTTGCCGAAGGTGAGCTCGACGGGAACGCGCGTCATTCCAGCCTCGGCGATCAGCGCCTTGGCCCGCGTCACGTCACGGGCCGGTGCCTTGTGCGTCTCGTCGTAGAACGGGCTGGATGGCGCGACCATCTGGTTGTCGGCGAGGAACTCGCCGTTGAACGCCACCTTGTTGATGATGTTGCGGTCGATCGAGAGTTCGAAGGCCTGGCGCAGCTTCGCGCTCTTGCCGAGCGGGGTGTCGGCCTTGGGGCCGTTGGCGACGTTGACCATGAGATGCGAGACTGCGAAGCCCTGGCCCGAATGCAGCGCGAGATTGCCGTCCTCGCGCACGGTCTTCAGATCGATCGGCGCGATGCGCTCGGCCAGGTCGAGATCGCCGGCGCGCAGACGCTGAAGCCGGACCGTGGAATCGGCGATGTAGTAATAGACCACCTCGTCATAGCCGATCGCGCCGGCATTCCAGTAATCGGCGAACTTCTTCACGCGGATGAGATCGCGCGACTTCCGTTCCACGAATTGGTACGGGCCGGCGCAGACCGGGGCAGCGGCAAAATCGGCGCCTTTCTCCTTCGCCGCCTTCGGCGAAACCATCATGCCGGCGCGGTCACTGAGGTTGGCGAGCAGCGGCACGAACGGCTCGGACAGCGTGAGCTTGACCTTGTCGGCCGAGATTACTTCCACGCCGCTGACCGGCGCGAGCTCCGCCTTGCGCTTGGAGTCGGGTAGGGTCTGCATGCGCTCGATGTTGAACTTGACCGCTTCGGCATCGAACGCCGTGCCGTCATGAAACTTCACGCCCTTGCGCAGGGTAAAGGTGATCGCCTTCCCATCCGGCGCCCATTCCCAGCTTTCGGCGAGCTGCGGGACGATCTTCAGGTCGGGGGCGATGTCGACCAACTTGTCGCAAAGGGAGGCGAAGACGAAGCGGCCTCCATAGGTGCCACCCAGAGCCGGGTCGAGCGCGTCCGGATCCTCCTGCACGCCCACGCGCAATGTCGCGGCCTGCGCGCTGCCGAAGGCGAGGGCCGCCACGGTTGCGGCCAGCAGAGTCTTGCGAATTCTCCTCATGAGGTTCCCCTTCCTCTTGGCGGTTTGTCCGCATTACGCTTAAGCAAGCATGTCGGGTCTGGTTTGTAAATCTGCCGAACAAACCCATCAGGAATATTCGACCTGCATCCGGCGCGAGGCGGGAAATCGCAGTTTTCAAGGCTGTGCCTGTCTCTTGACGCTGCGATTGCGGGTCAATTAGTTCTGGATACAGACAAACTTACCCGGATGCCTCATGACCCTAGACCGTGCTCCTGCGATGATCGCCCGGCAGGCCTCGACACGGCTGGTGATCGAACAGGTGCTGCGCGGCGGCCCGATCTCGCGGGCGGAGATTGCACGCGGCACCGGTCTCTCCAAGCAGACGATCTCCGAGGTGATGCGGGAGCTGGAGCGCGGCGGCTGGGTGCGCGAGGAAGGGCAGGTCCAGGGCGCGGTCGGCCGCAGCGCCGTGACCTATGCGATCCGTCCCGACGCGGCTTTCGTGCTCGGCATCGATCTCGGCGGCACCAAGCTGCATCTGGCGCTCGCTGATCTGCACGGGCAAATCGTGGCGGAGATCGTCGAACCGACCCAGCATGCCGGCGGCGCTGCCGTCATCGAGCAGATTGGGCGCCTTGCCGATACGCTCGTTGAAAAGGTCGGCATTGCGCGAGACCGCGTCCGCAGCGCCGTGATGGGGAGCCCCGGCATCGTCGATCCGCGCTCCGGCGCCATCATGATCGCGCCCAATGTTCCAGGGCTGGACACGTTCGACGTCCGCGCGGCCCTGCGGGCCCGGCTTGGGATCGACGTCGCCATCGAGAACGACGTCAACCTGGCGGCCGTCGGGGAGCATTGGTGCGGCGGCAGCAAGGACGCGCGCAGCTTCGCCTTCGTCGCGCTCGGCACCGGAATCGGGCTCGGGATCTTTGCTGATGGCCGCTTGTTGCGGGGTGCTCGCGGCGCGGCCGGCGAAATCTCCTACCTCCCGCTCGGGGGCGACCCTTACGATGCGCGCGGCCATCGCGTCGGCACGCTGGAGATGGCGGTCGGCAGTGCGGCGATGCTCGGTCGTTACGTCGCGCTCGGCGGAAGCGACAAGCTGACGGTGCGGGAGATCTTCGATCGGCTCGACGAGGACGCGGCTGGTCGTGCGGTCATGGATGAGGTTGCGCGGATCGTCGCCACGGCGATCCTCGCCATTCACAGCATCATCGATCCGGAGGTCGTGGTGATGGGCGGCAATGTCGGGGCGCGGCCGGAGCTGGTTCGCTGCATCGCTGCCCATCTCGGGCGCTGCATGGCCGAGCCGGTCCGGATCGAGAGCAGCAGACTGGGTGGGCGCGCCACGCTGATCGGCGCGATTGCGGGGGCGATCGACCAGGTGCACCAGGCTGTGTTCGGGATCGGCGCGGGAACAGGGCTCCGGGCGCCACCCGATCTTGCCATGGCTGCCGCCAGCTGACGGTCGGAGGGGCTCCGCCAATCGCCGCGGCTGCGGAGGGGACTCATACGGAGGAGAGCAGCAGACTCGTTTCGCTGTTGAGGATGCCGTCGATGTTGCGAACCTCGCGCAGCACGCGGTCGAAATCGCTGAGGCTCATCGCGCGGATCTCAGCGATCAGATCCCAGGCGCCGTTGGTCGTGTGAAGGGAATGCAGTTCCGGTAGACCGCGCAATTGCCGGATCACCGCAGTGGTCGAGCGCCCGGCCACTTCGATCATCATGATCGCCCGTATGGTGCGGTCGTCGTAATCCTGCCGGGCACGCACGGTGAAGCCGAGTACTGCACCCGATTCCAGCAGACGGTCGAGCCGGGTCTGCACGGTCGCGCGCGAGACGCCGAGGATCGTGCCTAGCTTGGAGACCGGTGCGCGCCCGTCTTCGCGCAGCGCGGCGATCAGCCTATGGTCGAGCTCGTCGAATATGTGCATTGTATTTTGCTCAATATGGCTGTGCAGATTGCCATATTTTGGATCGGTCGGCGAGATTGTTAAAAATTCTCTCTGCATTTTGTCGAGGCTAACTTCATCTCGTTCAGCAAGACCTGGAAACGCAGCCAAGGCGCGACAGGCGCCGCGGTGCTGGCAGCATGCCCGGTCGTGGCTTCCCGACAATCGAGGTGCGACAATCATGCAGAAGCTCTCCGTGCAGGCGCCGCGCGCCGTGGTGATGATCCGGCCGCATCATTTCGGGCCCAACAGCGAGACCGCGAGCGACAACCTGTTCCAGGCGACCGATGCTGGTCGCAATGCCGATGAGATCGCGGCCTCGGCAAAGGGCGAGGTGACGCGGGCCGCCGCGATGCTGGAGGATGCCGGCGTCACAGTGCATCTGTTCGAAGATCAGGGGCAGGAGACACCGGATTCGGTGTTTCCGAACAACTGGTTCTCGACGCATGCCGGCGGCCATGTTGCGCTCTACCCGATGTTCTCGCCGAGCCGGCGGAAGGAACGGCGCCCTGACATCATCGAGATGCTGAAGCGGCGCTATCGCGTGCAGGACGTGATCGACTATTCGGGGCTTGAGCCGGACGGGGTCTTCCTCGAAGGCACGGGCGCGATGGTGCTCGACCATATCGAGCGTGTCGCCTACGCCGCCCGCTCGAACCGCACCAACGAGGTCGCGCTGGAGCGCTTCTGCACGCATTTCAACTTCGAGCCGGTGGTCTTCGATGCCGCAGACGCCGGGGGGCGGGCGATCTACCACACCAATGTGCTGATGTGCATCGGCACCGATTTCGCGCTGATCGGGCTGGCGACAGTGAAGAACACGGCCCGGCGAGCGGAGATCGCGGAGCGGCTGGCCCAGACGGGGCGGACCGTGATCGATCTCACTCACGAACAGATCGCGGATTTCGCCGGCAACGCCATCGAGCTCGATGGGCGCAAGGGCCGCGTCCTCGCCCTGTCTGCCCGCGCGCTCGAGGCGCTACGGTCGGAGCAGGTGGCGACTCTGGAAAAACATGCCCGGATCCTCCCGCTCGACGTGTCGACGATCGAGCTGGCAGGCGGTTCGGTGCGATGCATGCTCGCCGGCATCCATCTCGCGGCGCGGCCCGTGCCTTCAGGGGCTTGTCATGCGGATGAAACGTAGAGGGGCCGTTGCGTTGGCAGCACCTCCGGCTTTCGTTGCTGCGAGGTTGTGCGGCTGGGCTGGAATCTGGAAGATGGGGTTCTGCCCCCTGGCGCATTGAAGCAAAGCCAAGCTGGATTCCATCATGCTGACATTGAACGATCCGTCCCTCCTGAAGTCACAGTGCCATGTCGATGGCGCCTGGATCGGCGAGGCTGTCGACGCGGTGGAGAACCCGGCGACGGGCGAGGTGCTAGCCAAGGTGCCGCGCTTCGGTGCGGACGAAACCACGGCTGCGGTCGAGGCTGCCGCGCGCGCCTTCAAGCCCTGGGCGAAGAAGACTGCCAAGGAGCGTTCGCAGATCCTGCGCAAGTGGTTCGAGCTGATCATGGCGAACCAGGAGGATCTGGCACAGATCATGACGGCGGAGCAGGGCAAGCCGCTGGCCGAGGCGCGCGGTGAGGTCGCCTATGCCGCCTCCTTCGTGGAATTCTACGCGGAGGAGGCCAAGCGCATCTATGGCGAGACGATTCCCTCGCCCTTCCCGCATTCGCGCATCATCGTCTCGAAGCAGCCGGTCGGCGTCTGCGCCGCGATCACGCCCTGGAACTTCCCGGCGGCGATGATCACGCGCAAATGCGCGCCGGGCCTCGCGGCGGGCTGCACCTTCGTGGTCAAGCCGGCTCCCGACACGCCGTTGACCGCATTGGCGCTGGTTGTGCTGGCGGAGCGGGCGGGCTTCCCGAAGGGCGTCATCAACATCGTCACGGGTGATGCGGTCGCGATCGGCGGCGTCATGACCTCGCATCCGGCCGTGCGCTTCATCGGTTTCACCGGCTCGACCCCGGTCGGCAAGCTGCTGATGCAGCAGGCGGCCTCGACCGTGAAGAAGGTCGGGCTCGAGCTTGGCGGCAACGCGCCTTTCATCGTCTTCGACGACGCCGATCTCGATGCCGCCGTGCAGGGCGCGATCGCGGCGAAGTTCCGCAACATGGGCCAGACCTGCGTCTGCACCAACCGGCTCTTCGTGCAGGAGGGCATTCACGACGCTTTCGTCGAGAAGTTCGCCGGCGAGGTCGCGAAGATGAAGGTCGGCAACGGCGTCGAGGTCGGCGTGGTGCAGGGGCCGCTGATCAACGAGCGCGCGGTCGAGAAGGTCGAGCGTCACGTCGCGGATGCGGTCGCGGGCGGCGCCAGGGTGATGGTCGGCGGCAAGCGCCATGCGCTCGGCCGCACCTTCTATGAGCCGACCGTGTTGTCGGGCGTCACGACGAAAATGCTGGTTACGCGGGAGGAGACCTTCGGGCCGCTGGCGCCGGTTTATCGCTTCAAGAGCGAGGACGAGGTCGTCGCCATGGCAAACGACACGCCCTTCGGCCTGGCCGCCTATTTCTACACCAAGGACCTCGGCCGTGCCTTCAGGGTCGCTGAAGAGCTCGAATATGGCATGGTCGGCGTCAATTCGGCCATTCTCGGCACGGAGGTCGCGCCCTTCGGCGGTGTCAAGGAATCCGGCCTCGGTCGCGAGGGCTCGCTCCACGGCATCGAGGAGTTCATCGAGATCAAGTACACCCTCATGGGTGGGCTCGGCGCGTAACGCGATACGCTGGAATCGGCTCCGGTCAGGTTGAATCGATCTGATCGGATCCGGCTCCAAGCCATTGGCAGAGACGTGTGATCCGCTCGGATCGCTCCGTCGCCGCTAGGTGATCAGAGCGTCGACGGGCAGGCGGCTATGCCCGCCGGCCCGTGCTCGCGGCGCCAGCCCGAAGCGGAAGACGTTGACCAGCCGGCGGCTGGGCGGCAGCGGGACGAGAGCTTCCAGCGCCTCGCGCGCCTCGGGCCAATCGACCAGAACAGACATCGGGCATGCACTGAAGCCGCGTTGCGTCAGACCGAGCCAGGCGCGATAGAAGGCCCGACCCGACAGGAGCGGGTCTTCCCCCACCGGCCGGTGGAACAGCGCGATCGCGCCGGAGCGCGTCTTCGTGCTTTCGCCCGTCAGGGCACCAGCGAGGCCGAGCGTGTGCAGCGGCTCGAACAGCGGCCCCAGCACAAGTCCGGCCCCAAAGGCCTCTATCCGCCCCATCGCCAGCGCTTCCGCATTGAGCCCATCGGTCGCATAGCGGGCATGGCGCGGCGAGAGCCGCATCCAGCTCAGCAACTCGCGGCGATGCGCCGCATCGCAGAGAAAATGCAGGTTCGCCCTATCGGCGAGTTGCGCGATCCGCCCGACCTGATCCGCTGCGACCACCAGCAGATCGTGCTCTGCGGCCGCGACCTCGGCCATGGCGGCGTCGGCCGCGCCGGTCGCCCTGTCGAACCGGCCGCGCCAGCTGCTGCGGCGTGGCGCAGCAGCCGCAAGAGGATCAGGCTCGCCGCCGGCTGCGATCCGTAGCGTTGCGATCGGGGCAAGGCCATCCACGGCCGGCGCCACAGCGGGGTGAAGCTCGGTTTCGATGAGGCGGAGCCCGCGCCGTCCGAGGGACAGAGCCATGCCTTCGACGGCAGCACCATGCGAGAGGCGGACATCGTGACCGCTCGGATCGGCGACGGGCAGGCGGCGCGACGGATCGGCCAGGACGAGGATGCGTTCGCCGATGCAACGCCAGCGCGTTGGCTGGATGTTGTGGACGCTGGGTGCCAGCCGCGCCTCGGCGACAAGTTCCTCCAGGAGCGGGCGCTCGATCATAGCGGGCTCACCGGGCCAGAGATTTGGCGAAGAGATGGAGCTTGTGCAGCGGCTTCGCACCGGCCTTTTCCGCCTGCCGCAAGCTCGGCCCATTGATGTCGGCGATCCAGGTGCCGCCGAGCGTGGTGTAGCCGGCGGCCTTCAGCGCCCTTGAGACCTTGTAGAGCATGGCGCCGTTGATCCCGCGGTCGTGGAAGGCGCGGCAGACGGATTGGTAGACGATCACGGCCCGCTTATTGGTCCAGCGGTGCCAGATGAAGCGCAGCGGGAAGGAGGGGCCGATGCGCCCACCGACCGCTTTCACCAGCGGGTTGAGGTCGGGGATCGCGATGATCGCGCCGACCGGCTCGCCACGGAACTGGATCACGGTCGATATCCGCTTGTCGATGACCCACATCATGTCGCCGGCCTGGAAGCGGTATTCGCCGGCCGTGGGCGGCACGAACATGGGATTGGCATCGAAGCCGTCATTGAGGATGAGGCGCGAATCCTCGAGCCGCTGCGCGAAATGACTGCGGTCGATCGGCAGCCAGCTGTAGTCGAGATCGGCGAGAACAGCGTGCTGTTTCGGGCCGAGCAGCCGGGCAGGATCGATTTCGCCGAGCGCGATCTCGAAGGTGGTCATCGGGAAGGTTCGGGCGTAGCCGTTTGCTTCGAGCACGAGCGGCAGATGCGGTGGGCTCCAGATCATATCGGTATAGGGCGCGCGCTCGAAGCCCTCCGTCACCATGCCGATCTGCTGCATCGCGGTCAGGTTGAAGTTGCCCACGATCTCCGTCATGCCGCGCTCGCGGGCCCACTCCTCGGCGGCGCCGAGCAGGGCGGTTGCGACCTCCGGATCGTCGGCGCAGTCGAAATAGCCGAACTGGGCCCTGCGCATGCCATGGCGGGCGTTCGAGGCGTCGTGGATCGTCGCGACGATGCGGCCGAGCGGGCGGCCGTCGCGCAGTGCGGTGAACAGCTCGAAGCGACCATGCCCTTCGGTGACGAGAGGATTGCGCGCGGGATCGAGTATGCGGTCGAAATCGGACCACATCGGTGGCACATAGGCGCTCTCGCGCGGGTAGATCTCGGCCGAGACGGCAAAGGCGCGCCGGCGGTCATTGCGGAGGATCTCGATCATGCGGCCTCCCGGGGCGCGTCTGCGAGCAGCCGGCGGATCAGCACCAGCGCGGTCTCGGTCGCGGGATCTGCGGAGACGACCGGCACCGTCAGCAGGATGAGATCGAGTGGATCCCGTCCCAGGACCAGCAAGTGGCTGGCGGAATGGGTCGCGAGCAACGCGGCGAGGCGCTGATAGTCGGGAGCGTCGAGCTTGCGGCCCCAGGGACGATCGGCCGCGCGCAGCACGGCCACGTCCGAAAGGGCCGCGCGCAGGACCGGTGGGTCGTAGTCGGCGAGGTCGACTTCGCGCAGGCGGGCGGCATTCTCGAACAGCGGATGCTCCGTGAGCTGGGCGACGAGCGCCTCGCGCCCCATTGCGCCTGAGCGGGCCAGCGAGGCCAGCATGCCGGGGGTGCTTTGCTCGAAGGCGCCGTTCAGCGCATCGACCATGAGGCCGATGGCCAGCACCCCAGCGAGGGCGATCGCGACCATCCGTGCCATGTCGGCGAGATCGGGGTTCGCCATGAGGAAGGCCGCTCCGAGCCCGAGCGCCATCGCGCCGACGAGGCGCAGCACCATCAGCGCGAAGCCTTGCCGGCGCGTCCGGGTCGAACCTCCGGTCACCAGCATCAGCGAGACGATCAGCAGCGCGCCGAGCCCGCCGAGCCTGACCGGCATGTCCGGCCAGAGGCCGCGAAAATCGCTCAGGATGAAGGGCAGGACGAGGAAGGCGCCCCAGCCGAGCCGCCAGACGCCGTCATTCTCGGCCGCGGTCAGGGAGGTTCGGTCGCGGATGAAGAGCAGCAGGCCGAGGCTGGCAAAGGTCGCGATCTGGAAGGCAGCGAGCAGCGAGCCATAGAGCAGCACGTGGTTTGGAAGGCCGGCGAGGCTGGCGAGTGCGAGCAACAGCGCCCCGGCGAGCACAGCGAGCTTGAGCCAGCGCGGGGCATGCCGGCGCAGCGTCCCCTCGGCCACGATCAGCGCGGCGAGCGGGAAAAGCGAGGCACACACGAGGGCGCTGCGCTGGAGCAGGGCGCTGCCGCTCCAGCCGCCGAGGCCACGCAAGGTGAAGAGGGCGGCAACGAGGCCGAGCGCCGGCAGGAAGCGCGCGGTGAGGGCGCCATGCGGATCGCGCCGCCGCAGAGTCAGTATCGCCACGCCGACGCCAAGCGCGCCGCAGAGGTCGGCGATGGTGTCGGCGACCAGAGCCGGATTCATGGCCCGGCCATCATCTTGCGCAGCGCCCGGCGCACGAAGGGCCGCAGCAGAGCGGCAAGGGGCGCTGGGAGAGGCTTCTCCACCGCGGGGCGATGCGGGTTGAAGAACCAGCCGCGGCAATCCGTGCCCGTGTGGCGCCCGAGTGCGAGCGCGATCGCTTCATCGGCCATCAGCATGCCGGTGGTGATGACCATCGGCGCGAAGGACATGCGGCTGCGTCGGCCGGCCGCGACCTCGGCGGCGATGGCAAGATCGACGTGATGGCGCGAGCGCGAATGCAGCATGACGTGCTCGACCTCGCAGAAGAGCGCGGCGCGCCGGTCTCCCTCGCTCAGGCTCTGCCAGTCCTTGCCCAGCGTCGGGAAGCCCAGACGCTCCTCGGGGCGCGGGTCGTCCGGGCGAACGACGATGATCGAGGGCAGGGGGGACATATAGGCGTCGATGACGGTCGCGCCGGCCAACTTGGCTGTGCGGTAGAGATGCAGGCCTGCCGCGATGTCGTCCATGCCATTGACGATGACAGGGCAGCGCGCAGCGATCTCCGGCAGCCGCTCGCTCCATTCGGCACCGAGTACCTCGATCTGCACCGTCGGGTTGATCGCGCGGGCGGCTTCGGCGGCAGCTTCCGCCTTGGGCCGGCCGATCGTGGCGGCGTTGGCGAAGACCTGGCGATTCAGGTTCGAGACCTCGAAGACATCGATATCGGCGACGACGAAATGGCCGATGCCGGCTCGCACCAGCGCCATGAAGGCCGCCCCGCCCATGCCGCCGACGCCGCAGACGAAGACGCGGCTCGCTCTCAGCCGCTCCTGCTCGGCAGGAGTGACGAAACCGATATTGCGGGTGGTGAAGCGCTCATAGTCGAAACGTTCGCCATCGGAGCCTTGCATCAGGGTTTCGCCTTTGCCGCGCGGGGTCGCAGGATACCGAAGCGTCGGCTGTCGTCGAGCCAGTGGAAGAGTGGCAGGACGAAGCTCTGCAGCAGGAGGAAGAGCGAGGCGCCGATCAACCCGGGCAGCGAGGCGCGGGGCACCTGGCCGAGTAGGTAGCGCCGCGCCGCGGCGAGGTCCATGCGACCGATCTGGAGCACGTCGTCGCCGCGCTCATAGTCGAGCTCGTGTCGGCAGAAGTCGTTGTAGCGTTCCTCGCGGTGATGGGTCGCGACCTCGAAGCTCTTCTTCAGGTCGTCGGAGCCACCGGTATAGGCGTTGGTGATGACGGAGCGGGCCTCGTCGAAGCCGGCCTCCGGGCCGACGCCGAAGACGTCGCGGTGATCGCGCATGATCCGCCGCGCCAGCGTCAGATGGGCGAAGCTCTGGCGGCTGCCGGGATCTGGCGAGGGATAGACGTCGGAGAAGGTCTGGCAGACCATGCCGACTACGCCGGGCACCTGCGTGACGTTGGAGACCCAGCGCGGCCGCAGCCCGCCGCGGACGAACAGCACCAGCACGGTCAGGCCGTAGAGCACCCAGGACAGGCCGCGCCCGCGCGCCTCGGGATCGACCATGACGAGGCCGAGATGGGTGACGGTCTGCGTGTCGCCGTCGAGCGGTATTTTCATCTCGGCCAGCGCATTGAAGGCAATGGCCTGACCGCTCGCCTTGTCAGTGATCAGAGTCACCACTGTTTGGGCAAGGCGCTCGCGTTCGCCGGAGAAGACGCCGTAGGTGAGAGCCCCCTTGTCCAGTGTGCGGGAGGCGATGCCGCGCAGCTTCTCCACCAGCGCCCCGAGCGCTTCGTCATCGAGCACAGCACCCGGGCGTTCGACGATCCGCGTCTCCAGCCCGGCATGGGTGGCGAGCGTGAGGTCGAGGGTCGGGCGCGTCAGCGCCTTGAGCCAGAAACCGATCACGCTGCCGCCTGCGCCGCAGCGCGTTCCTTGACGAGGCGCGTGACCCCGGCGAAGTCGAGCTTGCCCGAGCCGAGCACCGGCACGGCCGGCACGACCAGCACCTCGGCCGGTACCATCAATTCGGAGGCACCCTTGGTCTTGGCGAAAGCCTGGAAATCGGCACGGGTCGCGCCCTGCTTCTGCGTCACCAGCACCAATCGCTCGCCCTTGCGCGGATCGGGCAGGCTGGCGACGGCGGAGAGCGCATCGGGCCAGAGCTCGGCAGCCATGCCCTCGATCGCCGCGAGCGAGACCATCTCGCCGGCGATCTTGGCGAAGCGCTTGGCGCGACCCTTGATGGTGATGAAGCCGTCGCGGTCGATGGTGACGATGTCGCCGGTGTCGTGCCAGCCTTCCGGTGGCGGCTCCAGCACGCCGGGATTCTCGGCGCGCAGATAGCCGAGCATGATGTTGGGGCCGCGTACGGAGAGGCGCCCGCCATCCTCGACACCCGGCACGGGCTCCAGCCGCGCCTCCATGCCAGGCATGATCCGCCCGACCGTACCGAAGCGGTTGAACATCGGCGTATTGAGCGCCAGTACCGGCGCGGTCTCGGTGACGCCGTAGCCCTCCAGGATGCGTTGGCCGAACTTTTCCATATAGGTCCGTCGCGTCGCCTCCTTCACCGGCTCGGCACCGGCGAGGATGTAGCGCAGCGAGCGCAGATCGTAAGGATGGGCGGCGCGGGCGTAGCCGGAGAGGAAGGTGTCGGTGCCGAACAGGATCGTGGCGTTCGAGCCGTAGACCAGCTCCGGCACGATCCGATAGTGCAACGGCGAGGGGTAGAGATAGACCGGCACGCCGGAGACCAGCGGCAGGACGAGCCCCACCGTCAAACCGAAGGAGTGGAACACCGGCAGGACGTTGAAGACCTTGTCGCGCCGGCCGAAATCGATGCGCGCGGCGGCCTGCGCCGCATTGGCGAGCATGTTCGCATTCGACAGGACGACGCCCTTCGGTGTGCCTTCCGAGCCCGAGGTGAACAGGATCGCGGCGCGATCCGCCCCCGTCGCCGGCACGAGCGCCTGGCCATGACCCCAGAAGGCCTTCAGCTTGTCGCTCAAGCTGACCGTCTCACGAACGTCTTCCAGATAGACGATGCGGACATCAGGTTGCAGCGCCTCGACCAGCCCGGTCAGGCGCCCCTTTTCGACGAAGGCGCGCGAGGTGACGATGGTCCTGATCAGCGCGGCCTTGCAAGCGGCGGCGACATTGGTTGCGCCGGCGGTGAAGTTGATCATCGCCGGTACGCGGGCCGCAGAGAACAGGCCGAGCAGCGTCACCGCCGCGCCGTTGGCGTTGGGCAGCATCACGCCGATCGCCTCGCCCTTCTCGGCCATCGGCATCAGCTTGCGGCCGAGCACATGGGCGCCGATCATGAGACGGCGATAGGTCAGCGCCCCGGTCAATGGATCCTCGACCGCGACGCGGCTCCAGCCATGGATGCCGGCCGCCTCGGCCACGGCGTCGAAGACGCTGCGGTCGATCGGCGTGGTGCGGAAGATCAGGTCTGACATGATCTGGTAGAGCGCCGCGCCTGCCGCCTGCCGGCGCGCCTTGCCCTTGAGCTCCTCCGGCACGGTGAGGGCGACCGGTTCCAGCACCGAGACGCGAAGCTTGGGAAACCAGCGGCGGCGAACCTGCTCCCGGGTGAGGCGGGAGAAGATGGTCGCCTCCAGCCCCTCGATGCGGACCGGCACGACCTTGGCGCCGGACTTCTCAGCGATCATGGCGGCGCCGTCATAGACCTTCATCAGGCTGCCGGTCACGGTGAGACGCCCTTCTGGGAAGATCACGAGGCTTTCTCCGTCCTTGACGGCATTGATCAGTGTGCGTGTCGCCAGCGGGCGCGTCGGGTCGAGCGGCATGGCGCGGGTCATGCGCAGGAAGGGCTTCACCCACCAGCGCTGGGCCATGCCGTGGTCGATGGCGAAAACCGGCTCCTTGTCGAGGATGGCGAGCGCCACCGCCCAGTCGAGGAAGCTGACATGGTTGAGCGCGATGACGGCGTTCGGTCCGGCCTTGGCGATGTTCTCCTGGCCGGTGACCTCGAGCCGGTAAAAGGCACGCAGCACGATCGAGAGCGCATCGCTGACCGGATTGGTCGGCAGAACGCGCAGGATCCAGACGGAGGCGGCGAGGGTGAAGGCGCCGAGGATCAGGAAGAGCTGCGCCAGCGTCAGCCCCGCAGCCTGCAGCAATGCGACGACGATGGCGCCGGCCACCATGAAGGCGGCGGACAGCACATTAACCGCCGCGACGATGCGGGCCCGCTTCTCGGCCGGTGCCCAGGTCTGGGTGGCGGCGAAGGAGGGCACGATGAAGACGCCGCCGGCGATGGCGAGGCCGGTCAGGTCGATGGCGACGCGCCAGGCGGATGGGTTGGCGAAGAATGGTCCCGCCTCGACGGCCGGGACATGCGGAGCGATGCCGGAGATCGCCCAGCCGAGATCGAGCGCGAACAGGGCGATGACGAAGCCGGCGATCGGTACCGGCAGCAATACGATGCGCCCGCTCGACAGGAACGAACCGATGCCGGAGCCGACCGCGATCGCGATCGCGAAGAGGCCGAGATAGATGCTGACCACGATCTCCGTGCCACCCATGCCGTTCTTCACCAGCGAGGGCAGGAGGGACATCACCACCGCGCCGATCAGCCAGAACAGCGAGACCATGACGCCGGTGCGCCACAGGCGGGCGTCGCCCCAGAGATCGACAAGAAGGTCGCGTGTCGAGCGGATGATGTTGCGGTCGATGGCAAGGTCGGGTGCGGCGGCGCCGGTCCTGGGGATGAAGAGGGTCGAGCCCCAGCAGGCGGCGGCGAAGACCAGGATCAGCGCCGAAAGCGAGGCGGCGTCGCCGCCCTCGCGCGCCGTCAGGCCGCCGGCGATGGTGCCGAGCAGGATGGCGATGAAGGTCGCGCCTTCGATCAGCGCGTTGCCGGCCGGCAGTTCCTCGCGCTTCAGATGGTCGGGCAGGATGCCGTATTTGATCGGCCCGAACAGCGCCGCGATCGTTCCGAAGAGGCCGAGCGCGACGAAGAGTACCGGCACGGAATGGAACCAGAAGCCGGCGACCGCAACGGCAGATGCGCCCATTTCGGCCAGCTTCAGCCTCTGCGCGATCAGGGCCTTGTCGAAACGGTCGGCGATCTGGCCGCCCAGCCCCGAGAGCAGGAAGAAGGGCGCGATGAACAGGCCGCCGGCCAGCGTCACCAGCGCTTCGCCATGCGAGCCCTGCATCCGGTAGAGGATGATGAAGACCAGCGCGTTCTTCAGGAAGTTGTCGTTGAAGGCGGAAAAGAACTGCGCCCAGAACAGGGGCGCGAAGCGGCGCTTCAAGAGCAGGGTGTCGAACATGGCAGCTCCGAGGGAGGCTTTGGCGGAGGCTCGCAGGGATTGGCAAAGCAATCGTTGCGGGCTGCCGCTGCGGTTCGTACGCGGTTAAGTGGCGGTTAGCGGAGCGTCGGAAACGCTCCGCCCTCGTCAGAACTCCATTAGACCTTGCCGGTCTCCATCAGCAGCCGCTCGGTACGGGCATCCTCGATGCGGTTCACCAGTCTGGCCGCCTCGTGATTGTCGCGCACCGTCTTGGTCATCGTGATGCAGGATTGGACAAGCATGGCGACGCCCATGCCGAGATAGCCCTTTGCCCACCAGTCCAGCGGCAGGAAGAGGATACCCGCGACGACGAGGCCGGCGGCGGCAAAGAACGACGCGTAGGTGAAGCTGACCCAGGCGCTGCTGTGAGGTTGAGCGTTCGGATTCATGGCGGTCTCCAATGCGTTGAGATAATGTGAGAAAACCGATGTAGAATCAGGCCGTGCCGGGCTCGGCGAGGCCGCCGCGCAAGCGGGCGAGAACGTCGTCCGCCGTCGTCCTCAGGCGCGGGCCGAAGCCCTTCGCCGCGAGCTTCTCGGCCACCGAGGCGGTGGCGGCATCGTCGAGCTGGTCGAGAGCCTGCTCGGCTGCCTCGGTCTCGATCTGGCGCTCGCGCAGCCGGCTCAGCGTCTTTTCGGCCTCGGCGAGGCTCGCCTCATGCAGAGGGGCGGGCTCGATGCGGCCACGGCGCAGATGCCGGACCGATTCCGAGGCCCGTGCCAGCCGCCGGCCGCGCTCCAGCTCGGCGATACGCGCCTGCGCCTGGGTGACATGCCGGCGCAGCTTCAGGATCTCGGCGGCGAAGAGGGCTTGCCCTGCCGCTGCGGCGTCGCGGTCGGCCTCCAGCGTGGCGATCGCTTCCGCCCCCTCGCGGGCAGCCGCCTCGTCGCCGGATCGCAAGGCGGCACCGACGCGGACTTCGAGATCCGCGATCCGGATTTCGATACCGGTGATGCGCGTGCTCTCCTGGCGGTCCTGAGCGATGGCGACGGCCAGCGCGCGCCGGGCGCGCTCGAAGGCGGCCGAGGCATCCCAAATCTGCTGGTCTAGGATGATCAGGGCATTGCGGTCGGCGATCTCCTCGCCAGCTGCGGCAACCTGACCGCGGAAGAGGGTAACGAACGTCTTGAACATTGGCGAACCTCCGCTATGAACATTGTTCACGATTGCGATGTATACCGAACTTGAACGGCGTTCAAGAATAATTTTGAACAATGTTCAAAAAAGAGGCCGGGCAGAGGCCAAGGAGCGGTGCAGGTGAGCATGTCGGAAACCCAGCGGCGCAGAGAAGAGCAGCGGCAGGCGCTGATCGCGGCGGCGGAGCGGGCGATCGCGGCGCAAGGGCTTGCCGGGCTCAAGGCGCGGGAGCTGGCGAGCGAGGTCGGCTGTTCGCTGGGGGCGATCTACAATCTGGTCCAGGACATGGACGAGCTCGTCCTGCGCGTTGGCTCGCGCACGCTCTCCCGGCTCGATGTTGCTCTGACCGAGGTCGAATCAGGGCCGGAGGGGGCGGTTGAGCGCCTGGTCGCGATTGCGCTTGCCTATTGCCGCTTCGCCCGGGCCAACCTGCATCTGTGGCGCACATTGTTCGACCATCGCATGGCGGAGGGCAGCGAAGTGCCGGACTGGGCTGTCTCCGAGCAGATGCAGCTGTTCCGACACATCGCCGTGCCGCTCTCCGAACTGCTTCCGAATGCGGGCGGGGACCGGCTCACCCTGCTGACCCGTACGTTGTTTTCAGCCGTCCATGGTGTCCTGGTCCTTGGGCTGGACGAAAAGCTCATCGCGGTGCCGGTCGCGGCTCTGGAGCAGCAGATCGACATGCTGGTGCGGCTCGTCTGCGCCGGCTTGGGGTCGGAAGAGAGCCGATAAGGTCACGGGATGGCGCCTGCCAGCAATACAGGCAGGCGCTCGGTGACAGAGCCTCCCGGCACTTGACCGTAGCGTTCCTCACGAAGGCCGAAACGTGGCGCCCCGGAACCCATTTCCCGGGAGCCGGTCGGCCATGAAACGCTTTTTCGAAAAAGCCTAAGCAGAGTCGTCTTGATTTCGTATATGAAAGTTGATTTCATATGCGAGAGAGGCGCACAAGCAGAACAGCGCCCCAATCGGAGGCGCCCTTGCATATCCTCGCTGCCGCCTATCGGGCGCTGCTCATCGCGCTCGTGGCGCTCATCGTCGGGATCGTCGCGATCGCCGTCGTCTTTCGCTACGTTCTCAACACGCCGCTGATCTTCAGCTTCGACCTCGCCACGATCCTGTTCGTCTGGCTGGTCTTCCTCGGCCTGACGCCGGCAGCCCATGAGGGCTCGCACATGGCGGTGGACCTGTTCACCACGATGCTGCCGGCAGGGGTCGCCGGGATCCTCGCCGCCATCGTGCGGCTGCTGATGATCGCGATCGCGCTTTTCCTCATCCGTTATTCCTGGGACCTCGCGATGCGGACACGCATGGAAATCGCCTCCATGCGCATCTCCATGATCTGGGTCTACATGGCGATGCCGGTCGGCTTCGCGGTCTTCGCTGCCTATGAGATCTGGTCGCTGGTCTGCAGCGCGATGGGGCGGCCGATCGGGAGGCATGCGCAATGAGCCCCGCTGCCCTGCTCGGGGTCTTCCTGTCGCTGACCGTCATCGGTCTGCCGATCGCTTTCGTCCTCCTCGGCACCGGCATCGCGGTGACGCTGTCGGACCCGGATATTCTCGATGTCGCCTACATCCAGAACATCATCGTCGGGACGCAGTCTTTCCCGCTGATCGCGATCCCGCTGTTCATTCTGGCGGGCGAATTGATGAACATCTCCGGGATCACCCGCCGGCTGATGGATTTCGCCTCGGCACTGACGGCGCACATGATCGGCGGCCTCGCGCAGGTGAACATCGTGCTGTCGATGCTGCAGGCCGGCATGACAGGCTCTGCCAATGCCGAAGCGGCGATGCATGCCAAGACCCTCAATCCCGAGATGGTCCGCCGCGGCTACAGCCCGGCCTATGCCGCGATCGTCACCGCGGCTTCGGCGCTGATCGCGCCGATGATCCCGCCGGGCATCGGCCTTATCCTCTATGGCTTCGTCACCGACCTTTCGATCGGCAGGCTGTTCATGGCCGGCATCGTGCCTGGCCTGATCATGACGGCCGGGATGATGGTCATGTCCCATTGGGTCGCCAAGCGGCGCAACTATGAGCGCAGTACGGAACGAGCCAGTCCGGCGCGCCTGCTCCAGACATTCTGGGGTGCCGTCCCGGCGATGCTGATGCCGGCGATCATCGTGATCGGCATCCGCATCGGGATATTTACCGCCTCGGAAGCCGGTGCCGTCGCGGTCATCTATGCGCTGCTCTTCTGCGCCGTCTACCGCGAGTGCAACTGGCGCGACATCGCCGAGTCTCTGGCTTCCACGGCTACGACGACCAGCGTGATCATGATCATTCTGGCCGCTTCGACCGCCCTGAGCTGGGCGTTGTCCTTCGAGCAGTTGCCGCAGAGGGTGGCGGAGATGCTCGTCGTCACGGCCGCCAACAAGTTCATGCTCTTCCTGATTGTCGCGGTGCTGCTGCTGATCGCGGGCATGTTCGTCGAGGGCACCGCTCTGATCCTGATCCTGGCGCCGATGTTCGCACCGGCGGCGGTGAAGCTGGGTGTGGACCCGATCCATTTCGGCATCTTCTTCGTCTACATGATCCATCTCGGCGGGATCACTCCGCCCGTCGGCACCGTCATGTTCACGACCTGCACCATCGCGCGTGTGCCGCTCCAGGACTTCATCCGGGAATCGCTGCCCTGGCTTGCCATGCTGCTGGGCATCGCGGCGCTGATTGCGGCCATCCCCGGCACGGCGACCTGGCTCGGCTATCTCTGACCGCAACCGACAACAAGAACAGCACAACTGGGAGAAGAAACATGACGACTCGGACCATCGCCGCCTCGGCGGGACTCGTTCTGGCGCTGCTGGCGACGGCACCGTCCGCGCAGGCACAGCAGAAGACGCCCGTCCTGCGCTTCGGCCACATGAATTCGCCGACCCACATCGTCAATCTCGGCGGGCAGCGTCTGAAGGCTGCGATGGAGAAGGCATCCGGTGGGGCGGTGCAGATCGACCTGTTCCCCAGCGCGCAGCTCGGCGAGAACTCGGCGGTTCTCGAGCAGCTCACGCTCGGCTCCAACATCATCACCCAGGTCGGCCCGGGCACCATCGCCCAGTATGTGCCGAACTATTCCGTGATGGTGCATCCGTTCCTGTTCAAGAACTGGGACGAGGTGAAGAAGGTCGCGAACTCACCGCTGGTGAAGGGCTGGGAGAAGGACCTCGTCAAGTACAACATCAAGCCGCTGTGCTTCTTCAATTTCGGCACGCGCGATCTCTATACGCGCAACAAGGCGGTCCGGACGCCGGCCGATACTGCCGGGCTGAAGGTCCGCGTGCAGCCGGTTGCGATCTACACGGAGCTCGTCAAATCGACGGGCGGCCAGGCAACCCCGATGCCCTGGCCCGAGGTCTACAGCGCGCTTTCGCAAGGCGTCATCGACGCCGCCGAAGCACCGCCGAACGCGATCGTCGATCAGAAGCACTTCGAGGCCGCGAAGTTCTACATGAAGACGAATCACATCCTCGACGCCGCCATGGTCGTGATGAGCCTGAAGGCCTTCAACGCGCTCAATGCGGACCAGAAGAAGGCTCTGGAGGCCTCCGCGAACGAGGCTTGCGACTGGATGACGGCCGAATCCGACAAGGTCTACGACAGCTCGGTCGCCGAGCTTCAGAAGCACGGCATGACGATCGTCTCCGATGTCGACCGCGCCGCCTTCGAGAAGGCTGCCGAATCGATCCAGAAGGCATTCCCGGACTGGTCGCCGAATCTGGTCGCGGACGTCCGCAAGCAGCTCGGCCGTTGATGAGAACGCCGCTGGAGCCGGGTTTCCGACCCGGCTCCACAGGGAGTCGGAACCGTGAGTGACGAGAACGACGCTTCCAATCGCTATCGCGCGCCGGCGCTGGAAAAGGGGCTCGACATCATCGAGCTGCTTGCGAGCTCGGCGAGCGGCATGTCGCTGACCACGATCGCCGGTACGCTCGGTCGCTCGATGGGCGAGATCTATCGGATCGCGCTCGCCCTCGAAGCGCGCGGCTATATCCGGCGCGATGCCGACTCCGATCAGTACGCGCTGACGCTCAAGCTCTTCGAGCTGTCGCACGAAAATCCTCCGACCAATCGGCTGCTCTCGGTCGCGCTGCCCCAGATGGAGAAGCTGGCCTCCGACGCTCAGCAATCCTGCCATCTTGCAGTGCTCAGCGGCGCGCGCGTCCTGATCGTCGCACAGGTCGATGCGCCGCGAGCGATGCACTATGCGGTCCGCCTGGGGGCGCAGTTTCCGCTGGCCGAGACGAGTTCCGGTGCCGTGCTCTTCGCCTACCAGCCGGAGCATCACCGCCAGGCGCTGCTGGATGCGAGCATCGCCTCCTTTCCCGAGCTGGCCAGAACCTTGCCGGAGCGCGCCGAGAAGGTGCTCGCCGAGGGCGGCGAGCGTCGCGAAAGCCTCGTCGTCTCCGGCGTGACCAATCTCAGCCAGCCTGTCTTCGATCATCGCGGCGTCATCGCCGCTTGCCTCACCATCCCGTTCCTCGCCCAGAAGGGCCTCGCGGTCGGCGTCGACGAGGCGGAACGGGCCGTCATAGCCACTGCGGCCGGAATCTCGGCCGCGCTCGGCTGGCGCGATCCGCGCCAGGCCGGCGACAACGAAGGAGAAGCCGCATGAGCGGAGCGCTTTCAGGGCTGCGCGTGCTCGATTTCAGTCACCTGTTGTTCGGCCCCTTCGCCACGCAGATGCTTGGCGATCTCGGTGCCGACGTGATCAAGGTCGAGCGGCCGGTCAGCGGCGATCTCTATCGGGACCTGCCTTCCTTCTTCAATCGCAAGGTCGGCGATTTCGAGAACCCCAGCTTCCTCGCCTGGAACCGCAACAAGCGCTCGCTCGCGGTCGACCTGAAGAATCCCGAGGGCAAGAAGCTGCTGCAGGACATCGCCGCCACGGCCGATGTCTTCGTTCAGAACTTCCGGCCGGGCGTGCTCGACCGGCTCGGCTTCGGTTACGAGGAGCTCTCGCGCCTCAACCCACGGCTGATCTACTGCTCCGGTTCCGGCTATGGCGAAAGCGGCCCCTATCTGGAGAGGCCTGGCCAGGATCTGCTGCTGCAGGGGTTGTCTGGCATCATGTCCGTCACCGGGCGCTCCGGCGTCTCGCCGACGCCGCTCGGCGTCGCCATCGCCGACCAGCTCGGCTCCTACCATATGGTCTACGGCATCCTCGCGGCGCTCTATCATCGCGAGAAGACCGGCCGCGGCCAGAAGATCGAGGTCGATCTGTTCCGAGCCTTGATCGCGCACCAGACCCAGGAATTCGTGACCACGCTCAATACCGGGCGTGTCTTCGAGCGCCCGAATTCAGGCATCGCCCATCCCGGTATGCCGGCGCCCTTCGGCGTCTACCGCACGAAGGACGGCTTCCTGAACATCGCGATGAACCCCTTCGCGAAGCTGGTCGAGGCGCTGGAAGCGCCGGAGCTTGCCCGCTTCGACGACGCCGAGGCGCTGTTCGACCGGCGGGACGAGGTTCACGCCGCCATCGAGGCGGTGACGCAGACGCGCACGACCGCCACCTGGATGGAACGGCTGCTCTCCTTCGATCTCTGGTGCGGCGAGGTGCTGCGCCAGGAGGAGGTGCCGGAGGACCCGCAGGTGAAGCACATGAACGCCTTCACCTCATACCAGCATCCGGTGATCGGCGAAGTGCAGACGGTCAATGTGCCGATCACGCTCTCAGAAACGCCTGGTAAGATTGAGCGGCACGCGCCGATGGTCGGCGAGCATACGGTCGAAATTCTCGCCGAACTCGGTTTCGACAGCGAGCGTATCGCGGCGTTGCGGAATTCCGGTGCCGTCTGGGTTCATCCGAAAGCGGATGAAGCCGCAGCATGACGAACGTGCTCATCGATTTCGAGCGGCGCGGCCCGGTCGCGCTGCTGACCTTCTCGCGTCCCGACCAACTCAACGCCATGAGCGGCGCCATGGTCGAGGAGATACTCGCGGCGATCGCCGAGGCGGCGGTCGACCCGGTGATCCGCGCGCTCGTGCTGCGCGGCGCCGGCGGTAACTTCATGGCCGGCGCGGACGTCAAGGCCTATGCCACGCAGTCGGCCGAAGCTTTCCGGGACTTCCAGGAGAGTGCCGGCCGCGTCTATGGCGCGCTCGAAGGGATGCCCAAGCCCGTGATCGCCGCGGTCGAAGGCTATGCGCTCGGCGGTGGCTTCGAGATCGCGCTTTCAGCCGATCTGATCGTCGCCCATGCCGACGCCAAGCTGGGCCTGCCCGAGGTCAAGCTCGGTCTCGTCCCGGGCGGTGGCGGTACGCAGCGCCTCGCCCGCAAGCTCGGTCCCAATCGGGCCGCCGAGCTTCTGATGACCGGGCGCTTCGCCAGCGCGCAGGAGATGGCGAGCTGGGGCGTGGTCAACCGCGTCGCGGAGGATGCGCTCGGTGAGGCGCTGGCGCTGGCCGAACAGATGGCGCGGCACCCGGCTGGCGCACTGGCCGATCTGAAGCGGCTGAACCTGGCCGCCTGGCAAACCGGTCTCGACGCTGGACTCGACGCCGAGCGCGACGCGGTCTGCGCGCTCTTCCTCACCGGCGACGGCATGCAGCGCATCCGCGATTTCGTCGCTCGCTCCGAACGCAAGAAGGCCGAAGGAGTCAAGGCGTGAGCACGACCCTCGAAGGTATCACCTGGGACCACCCACGCGGGCGCGCACCCCTCGAGAAGAGCATTGCGCGCTATCGTGCCGAACGGCCTGGCGTCGCGATCTCCTGGCGGGCGCGCAGCCTGCGCGACTTTGGCGAATTGCCGCTGGAGGAGCTGGCCGAGCGTTTCGATCTCATCGTGTTCGATCACCCCTTCGTCGGCCAGGCTGCAAAGCGGGGCCTGCTCGTCGACCTGACGCCGCATATTCCGGCGGAAGCCATGGCCTGGCTCGATGCCGGGGCCGTCGGTCCATCCTGGCGCTCCTATCACTGGCAGGGCGCCATCTACGGTCTGCCGATCGATGCCGCCGCGCAGGTCGCCGCTTATCGGCCCGACCTCATGACCAAGGCCGGGCGCCATCCACCGGCGACATTCGACCAATTGCTGCGACTGGCGCGGGAGCTGCGCGAGCACGGGCTTTGGGTCGGCGTGCCGGCCTGTCCGATCGACGCAGTCTGCATGGTGCTGACGCTCGCCGCCAATCTGGGGCGCCCGGTGACGGCGGAGAACCCGGTCTTCCTCGACCGGGAGTTCGGCATTCGGTTGCTGGAGCGTCTCAAGGCCTTGGTTGCGCTGAGTCATCCGGAATCGGTCCGGATGAACCCGATCCAGATGTTGGATCTGGCCGCCGACGGCGACGAGATCGCCTATATCCCCTACACCTTCGGCTACACCAACTACTGTCGCGGGGACGCCGAGAAGCCACTGCGCTTCGCCGATATCGTCGCGGCGGGCGATCGCGCCTGCCAGGGCACATTGCTCGGCGGTGCCGGATTCGGCGTCACCAGCCGCTGCCGCGACGTGGCCGAGGCGGTGCGCTACGGGCTCTGGCTCTGTGCGCCGGATTATCAGCGCACGCACTATTTCGCTGATGGCGGCCAGCCCGGAATGCTCCAGGCCTGGACTGATCCGGACTGCGATGCACAGAGCCTCGGTTTCTTCTCCGGCACGCTGCGCACGCTTGGCTCGGCCTATCTGCGGCCGCGATTTGCCGGCTATGTGCCGTTCTTCGAGGAAGGCGGTGTGAAGACCAACGCCTTCCTGCGCGGCGAAGGCAGCACCGAAGGTCTCGTCGACTGGTTCAACGCCGCCTTTGCCGACGCCCTCAAGAACGCCTGACAAGAGGATCGACGAGAATGGCTGGTATCCGCCTGCGCGGAATGACCTGGGACCACCCGCGCGGCTATGACCCTCTCGTTGCCTGCTCGGCCCTCTACAAGGACCGTAACGGCGTCGAGATCACCTGGGAGAAGCGCTCGCTCCAGGACTTCGAGTCCTTTCCGGTCGAGGAGTTGGCGCGACGCTACGATCTGATCGTCATCGACCATCCCCATGCCGGGCAGGTGTCCCGCGAGGGCTGCCTCTACCCGCTCGACCAGCCGGGCTTCTCGGCTGAGCGGCGCGCGATGCTCGCCGGCTCGGTCGGGCTGTCCTATCACAGCTATGTTTTCGATGGCCGGCTCTGGGCGCTTCCGCTGGACGCAGCGACACAGGTGCAGGCCTGGCGGCCCGACCTGCTCGACAGCGCGCCCGAAGCATGGGGGGAGGTCATCGCGTTGGCCCGCACAGGCAAGGTCGTCCTGCCCTTGCGCGCGCCCCATTCGCTGATGTGCGTGATGACGCTTGCCGCCAACCTCGGTTGGCGGCCCGGCGGCAATGGCGAAGACTTCCTGCCGCGCGCCGTCGGCGAAGCCGTGATCGGGCAGCTTGCCGAACTCGCCGACCATCTCGACGAGCGCTGTTTTTCGCTCGATCCGATCGCGGCACTCGACCTGCTGGCGGATAGCGACGATCTCGCGTGCTGCCCGCTGGTTTACGGATATGTCAGCTACGCCCATGTCGGCTTCCGGGCAAACCGGCTCGCCTTCGCCGACATCCCCTGCCTTGGGTCGAGCGGGCCGTTGGGCTCGGTTCTCGGCGGGACGGGTCTTGCGGTCTCCGCCCGCTCCGCACAGCACGAGGCGGCTCTGAAATTCGCCTACTGGGTCACATCGGGCGAGGTCCAGCGTGGGCCCTATGCCGCAGCCGGCGGCCAGCCGGGACATGGAGCTGCCTGGTTGGACAAGGCAGTCGACCAGGCTGCCAACGGCTTCTACAGCCGGACGCGCGCGACGCTCGAAGGCGCGATGATGCGGCCACGACACGATGGTTATATGGCCTTCCAGGACAAGGCCGCACGCTGCATCGTGGACGGGCTGCTCGCCAAAGTCCCGGCAAGGCGCATCGTCGATGACGTCAATCGCATTGCACTAATCACTGCGCGCAAGGTGTAATATTATCAGCATATTAGCGCAGGAAACCCATCCTGGGTGAGTATTCCACGGCGCGCCGCGGTGACGATTCGCCAATCCGACCCAGCAGCGCACCCGACGTTTCCTGCGGCGAACGTCAACGATTGACGGCGGCCGAACCGGCAGGGCGCACGCTCAGGCGTGGCCAGTTCCTGTCGGCCCGTGCGATGTAGGCCGCCGTCTCCTTGAGCCAGGTCTGCCGCACGTCGAGGTCGTAGTTGAGATAGAGCTTGCCGTCGATGATCGACCAGGCTTCCGGCTCGATTTTGACGAGATAGCCTCGCGCGGTGCCGTAGGCGCAGAAGCCGCCATAGGCCGGCAGATAGCGTTCGGGGTCGGCCTCGAACAGCGCCTTGTGCTCGGCGCTGGCGAAACGCCAGATCGCGCCACCGTGGCGGACCGAGAACTCGGGCCTGCCGGGTCGCGGGCCACCGTCTCGGAAATAGGCGACAGGGTCGTAGCCGCGGATCGCGATCCGCTCGCGGGAGCCGAGCGTGTTGACCGCGCCAACGGTGCCGGCGCTCGCCGTCGAGGCCACCAGCGCCGCGAGTCCGAGCAAGATGCAGCGGCGCCTGTCCGGCATGATGCCTCGCCCTTGCCGACGGGCAGTCACGGTTTGCGGGCCTCCAGCGCCTCGAAGACGTAGGCCGAGAGCCAGCCGTAGAGGGCATGGCCGATGAGGCTCATGAAGGAGAGAAGCGGCACGTCGTTGAGCAGGAAGCGCTGGCCGCCGAGCGGGGCGAAGAAGGCGAGCGCGATGAAATAGGTGATCACGCCCCAGATCCAGCCGTCGGCCGGCATGCCGAAGCTCTTCACCCAGCGGGTCAGGATCCAGTAGCCGAGTGGGTAGAACAGGAAGCCCGTGGTGAAGTGGAGCAACTTCGCTATCGGGGTCGATAGCTGGAGACCGAACTGATGGTAGAACAGCGCCTTCACCAGCTCCGGCGGCTCCAGCGGGAAGCCGGCGACCCAGGCGGTCGGCACGGCCGAAAACAGCTCCCAGAAACCGAGACCGGCGAAGCCGCCCAGTGCAAGGTTGATCACCGTCCGGCTTGAAGGGAGGGCGACGCTGCGGGTCATGGTTGCGGTGGTCATGGCTCGGATCCTTTCTGCGAGTGTCAATGCGTGACAGCGAGGGGGGTGGCAGCGACCGCGAGCGCGGCGAGGCGGCCTGGCGTGTGGCGGCGCAATTGCGCGAGCCGGCGCGCCGCGAAGCGGTTGGAGCCCCCGCGTCGGGCGAGGCGTTGCTCGAGGAGCCGCGCTGCGAGGTCGTGACTGCCGGCGCGGATCAGGCTCTCGATGTGGGCCTGCTCGAACAGGTCACGCTGGGCATGGCTTCCGCCGATCGCGGCGAGGCTACTGCGTGCGGCGCCGAGCAGGCGGGCGGCCTCCGCGTGAGCGCCCTCGCTGAGCGCGATCAGCCCGTGCGCTGCGAGCGCGCCACTTCGGGCGGCCTCGGCACGCTCGCGGCTCGGATGGGTCCGTGCATCGTGCAAGAGGCTTTGCGCCATGGTTTCGGCCGCATCGCGACGGCCGGCGCCGAGCAGCGAGAGCAGGTAGTGCAGATCGGCGAAGACGAGGCGCCCGTCATGCACGCGGCCCTCCGCCTTGGCGGCCAGCTCTTCCCAGCGGCCACCGACAGCGACGCCCGCGTATTCGAGGCGCGCCAGCAGAGAGGCCCCGTTTGCGATGTCGCGGTAATCATCCGTCGGGTCAGCGCGGATGTCTTCGTCATAAAGCCGCAGCACCTCGGCGGTCTCGCCGCGCTCCAGCCGGAACAGGGCGAGGTGCCAGAAGATGTGGAAGCGCAGGTTGTTGGCATGGGCGATGCTGCGGCTGTCGCCGAGCCAGGCGACGCCCTCATTTGCCCGGCCGGTCATTTCCAGCACATGGGCGACGGCATGGCGCCCCCAGGCATCGCGCGGGCAGAGCTGCACGGCGCGGCGTCCCGTTCGCTCGGCTTCGGCATAGAGGCCGCGTTCCTCCAGTGCGAAGGCGTAGCAGCCGTTGACATAGCCGGAGAGCGGATGGTCCTCGCCGAAGCCGGGCGCGAAGCGATGCAAGGTGGCGAGCATCTCGCGCTGGTCGCCGAGCATGAAGCGCAGCCCGTGGGAGAGCTTGAGCGCGAGCACGTCGTGGGGATGGCTGAGTAGGATCGCTTCCAGCCGCTCGGCCGCGCGGCGCGGTGCCTCGTCGAGCCACAACGCCAGCGCCTCGATGACCATCCGTTCGCGCCGCGTGACCGGCCTGAGCCGCGCAGCGGCTTCGGCAAGGCCGAGGCAGGTCCGAGCCGGGCCGACAAGCTCGGCACGGGCGAGCGAGAGCAGCATCAGCCCCTTGGCGGCATGAGCGAGCGCGAAATCGGGATCGGCCGCGAGCGTACAGGCGAGATGTTCGGGCGTCGCAGCGGCATGGGCCAGGAGCGCCTCGAGCGTCTCGTTCCAGGCGCATCTGGCAGCGTCGTTGGCGACGGTGAGGCGGTCGCCGGAGAGATCGTGATAGAAGGGCATCGGCAGCTCCATGTCGGCGCTCGTTTGGGGCGCTCATCGGAGAGTTCGCAGGAGGGCGATCAAACGCCGTTCAACTCGCTTCACGGACCCGTGTTGAGAGAGGGAGGCCGGCTGGAGTCGTCTCCTGCGCCCGGGGAAACGGCTTCGCGGACGCAAGCCAGGGCGCGCTCTTGAACCAGCCGACCACGACCGCCGTGGCGAGGATCAACGCGAAGCCCGTGAGGTTGAGCAGTGCCACCACCGGCTCGCTACGGCCGAAGCTATCCGCCACGACGCCCATGAGCCGCGCCAGCACGACACTTGCCAGGAAACAGGCCAGGGACTGCCGGCCGATCAGGATCAGGAGATGGCCGGCGCCGCTGTCGAGCCGCCGGCGCCAGGGCTCGATCAAGCTCAGCACGACATAGGCCAGCGCGAGGAAATGCAGCACGCGCAGGATATGCAGGCCGTTCTTCTCGCTTGCGGGCAGAATGAGGTCGTGCAGGGCCTGGGCCGCAGGCCAGTGGTCGAGCACGCCCCAGAAGGAAAGCGGCACCGACAGGGCGAGGAAGATCGTCGCCGTCAGCATCAGCCGAGCATCGCCGAGCCGGGGCACCGGCAGCCATTTCATCGCAACGAAGAAGCCGATGAAGAAGATGAGCTGCCAGGCAAAGGGGTTCAGGAACCAGCCTGCGCCCGTCCAGGGATTGCCAGGCAGGTCGAGCCCCGCGGTCCAGACCAGCCCATAGAGCAACGCGGCGAGCAGGAAGGGCAGGGCATCGTGCAGGCGCCGTAGCACCATCATCACCGGCACCAGCGACAGGATGACGAGGTACATCGGCAGGATGTCCAGATAATCCGGTTGCCAGGTCAGCGTGGCCAGGCCGAGCAGCGCGCGTTCGGGATCGCCCAGCAACGATGGAAACTGCTTGGCGAGCACGCCGAGGCCGAAGAATCGGTCGATTCCAGCGGCCAGTGCGATCAGTGCCAGCACGAGACCGAGCTGAGCCCAGTAGACCTGCCAGATCCGGTAGCCTATCCGCGCCGTGCCGAGCCAGAGGCCGCGTCGCACAAACACGCTGCCGAAGGCGAGCGCGCTGGCGATGCCGGAGCAGAAGACGAAGAGCTCGGCACCGGACGAAAACCCGAAACGGGCCGGAATCCAGGCATTCCAGCTGTTCTCCGGCAGATGTGCGACGAAGATGATCAGCATCGTCACACCGCGAAAAAAATCCAGCCGCTCGTCGCGCGGACGCTTCGCCGGCTTGTCGTGAGGATTGGCCATCAAAAGGCCCCTTCATACTGCGCGGCATCGATCCGGCAGGCGAGGAGGGTGAAGCCCTCGCGGGCAAACGCAGCAATCGTCTCGCGCTCGAGAGTCTTCCGGTCCGCGATCGTGACGCCGTGGCCACCCATCGCTTGCGCCACCGCCGCAAAATCGGTGCTCCCGAAATCGACGCCGACGCGGCCTAAGCCCATTTGCCGCTGCTTGAGCGCGATCAGGCCCAGGCTCTCGTCGACGAGCGCGACGATGACGACCGGAAGCCGCAGATCCCGCAGCGTCGCCAGCTCGCCAAGCACCATCTCCAGCCCGGCATCGCCGACAAAGCAGAGTACCGGCCGGCCCGAGCCGAGCGCTGCGCCCGTAGCCAGCGGCAGGGCGCAACCCATGGTGCAGAGTCCGGTCGACTGCAGCAGCTGCAGCGGACCATCGCAGTCCCACATCTGGCTGAGCAGGATGCGGTGTGCGCCGGAATCCGCGGTCGCAACGGTGCCGGCCGGTGCCACCGCGCGCAGGGTTTCGAAGACGGCATGCGGGCCCCAGGCGGGCAACGGCGCGAAGGCCTCGCGAAAACGGGCCCGTACCCTGGCAGGTTCCCCACCGGGCCAGGCTGACCGCTCGGCCGGCAGCGCATCCGCCAGCCGCGACAGGGCTATGTCGACATCGCCTTCGAGCAGAAGCGTCGAAGCATGCATGCCGTGCGGCAGCGCCTCCGCGACGATGTCGATCACGGGTTTGTCTGCGGGCCAGGGATTCCGCCAGCCCTGGCGCATCTCGATCGGGTCGTAGCCGGCAAGCACGATGAGGTCGGCCGCCTCGACCAGCGGACGGACGATCGCGTCGGCTTTGGGCGAGAGACCCACGCCACCGATCACACGGGGATCTGTCTCGGGCAGCAGCCCCTTGGCCTTGTAGGTCGTCAGCAGCGGTGCGCCGGTGCGGGCAATGAAGCGCTCCAGCGCAGCCGAACCATCCTCCTTGACGAGATCGAGCCCGGCGATGACGAGCGGCTTGCCTGCCCTTGCGACGAGCCTGCATGCCTCTGCGAGATCGGCGGGCACCGCCGGTCCAAGCGAGGGCAGGGGCGGGGGAGCACGCCGGGGAACGCTCCCTTCCGCAACGGAGATCGGCAGATCGATATGGACGGGCCCGGGCCGTCCGCGCCGGGCGAGTGTGATCGCCTTGGCGACGACGAGGTCCTCGGTGCCAGGTGCGGCTCGGAAGCTCGCCTTCACCAGCGGCTGCAGTACCGCCTGATGATCGAAGACCTGGTGGGTGTAGCTCTCGGCGAGCGCCTGATCGACGCAGCCGGTGATGAAGAGCAGTGGCACGCGGTCCTGGCTGGCATTGGCGACGGCATTGACCGCGTTGGCGACGCCTGGGCCCAGCGTCGCCACCAGTACCGGCAACGCACCGGTCATGTGCCAGAGCCCTTCGGCCATGAAGCCGGCGGCGTTCTCGTGCTTGGCGAGCAGGAAGCGGATGCCGGCCCGCTCCAGCGCGTCGATCAGTGCCAGGACCTCGCCGCCTGGAATGCCGAAAGCGTGGGTTGCGCCCGCTGCGGCGAGACGCGCGGCGACGATGTCGGCGCCGGTGACCTCTGCCTCTTCGGCTGTGCCGATAACGGCAGCAGCGGCAATCGGGTCATGGCGCATGAGATCTCTCCGGCTATCCGCGAGGGCGGTATTGCCGGAGAGATCGCAATGGGGCTGCTGCTGGTTACAGGCTCACGGAGACGTGAGCGTGGCGCCGACGGCCCGCCGTGTCGGCGCCGGCGGCATCGTCAGCCGCCAGGCCCGTTCGACCCAGGCTGCGTCCGCGACGTGGCCGCCGCTATGCAGGCAGAGTTCGAGCCGCGCATCCCCGCTGCATCCGCTCGCCAGCCGACAGGTCAAGGCAGCTCCGGCCGTGAGGGCCTGCGGGGTGTCGGCCCAGGCGGCGGTGCAACCACCCGGCGCGAGAATGGCGAAGCTCTTGAAAAGGTCTCCCTGCCTGAACCCTTGCCGCAATGCCCGTCCAGCCAGAGGAACCGTGGTGTCGCCGACGCCATGGACATGGACTAGCTTCGGCCGGGGGGCGGTACAGCTTGCCGGCATCGGTTCCCAGAACGCGCCCGCGATCGGTGCGAAGGCGGCGAAACGCGTCGGCATCCGGCAGGCGAGATACCAGACCATCGAGCCACCTTGCGAGAAGCCGCTCGCCATGAGACGGCCGGGGTCTATCGGGAAGCGCTGCGTGACATCGTCGAGCATCGCAGCGACATAGGCGAATTCGTCGCGGCGCTGGGACGGGGAGCCTGGGAAGGACCAGCTATGGCCGAGCCCTTCGGGCGCGATCAGTGCGACGCCGAGCCGCCGCGCCACCGCAATCAGCGCAGGATCGGCGATCACCTCCGCGGCCGAGCCTTGATAGCCGTGGAAGAAGACGATCGCTCCCTGGCGCTGCCCGGCTGCGGCCTGCGGAGGCAATGCGATGCGATATGAGCCATTCACGACCTTGCAGGCGTCGGAGGAGGGGCAGGGCAACAGCATCGGAGCCGGCTGCTGAGCCCGTGCGGGGATCGACCCGGCCAAACTGACCAGGATGGCGAGCGCAAGGCAGATCCTCCGAGCCATGAACCGTCCTCCGAAAAGCCGGCGCGCGGCGCGACCGTAGCAGCGTATCGGCGTCGCCGAGCGGGCTCACCATACGGTCACGCGCTTGTGAGCCGGGCTCCGCCATGCGACGGGATAAGCGGATCGACGTCCACCTATCTGAGAAGCGCATCGACCTTGTCGCTCGAAGAACTCGAAACGCAGCTCAGGCCTGCCTTCCTTGCGGCGCTCGCCGGCGACGGCGCCGCCTATCGCCGCTTTCTCGAGGCTATCGCCGGGCGCTTGCGCGATTACCTGCGGCAGATGCTGGCCCGTGCCGGGCGCCATGAGCAGAGCGAGGTCGAGGATGTTCTGCAGGAGGTGCTGCTGGCGCTGCACCTCTCCCGCCATACCTACGATCCGACGAGCCCGGTCACCGCCTGGGCTCACGCGATCGCACGCTACAAGCTGGTTGATCATTTGCGCCGCACGGGCCGTCACGCCGGCAACCGGCCGCTCGACGACGAAGCGTTCCAATTCGCGGACCGGCCAGCGATACCGGCGGCCGAGGCGCGGCTCGACCTCGACCGCGCCATGGCGAGCCTGCCTGAACGCACACGCCTCCTGATCGACAGGGTCAGGCTGCAAGGCACCAGCGTCGCCGAAGCGGCCAGCGCAGCGGGCATGACGGAGAGCGCCGCCAAGGTCGCGATTCACCGCGGCCTGCAGGCCATGGCAAAGTTCCTCTCGCGGAGCGGGGCGAGGTCGACATGATGCGGCTGCGACATCTTTCCCCGTAACGTTTCCCAACGACGTCGCGAATTTCTGCTCAAGAAGGCCAATCGAAGATCGGACATGCAGACCAACGAGCTGATTTCCCTGCTGAGTGCGAGCCACCGACCGGTCGATACTGGCTGGCTACGCCGCACCACCTGGCTCTGTGCCGTCTTCGCGCTTGCGGTGACGGCGGGCCTCGTCCTTCTCACGCTCGGTTCCCGGCCCGATTTCGGCAGCGCATGGCTGACGATCCCAGTCCTGGCCAAGGCGTTGCTCGGCGCCAGCATTGCAGGCATCGCGCTTCCGCTGTTCCTGCGCAGCCTGCAGCCGGGTCGGACGGTAGGGAAACGTCTGCCCTTGGTGGCAGTGCCGCTCCTGCTGGCCGCCTGCTGGGCTGCCCTCAGCTTGGCACAGGCGCCGGCGGAGCAATGGAGTGCGCTGGTCTTCGGCCGCTACTGGCGTGCCTGCCTCATCGCCGTTCCGCTCTATTCGCTCTGTCCGCTCATCGTGCTGCTGCTGCTTGCGCGGCGAGGCGCTCCCGTCGACGGGCAGTTGACGGGAGCCTGCGCCGGCCTTGCCTCGGCGGGGCTGGCGGCCGTCGCCTATAGCCTGCATTGCCCGGACGATACCGCTCCCTTCCTCGCAACCTGGTACACGATCGCCATTGCTGCTGTCGCCGGCCTCGGCGCACTGGTCTTCCCACGCTTCCTGCGCTGGTGAGTTGTAGGAAGCTTGGCAGGATACTGTGACCGGAACGGTGCTTCTCCTAGTCTCGCCAGGGATGCTGCTCGACAGGTGGGGGGAGAATCCGGCAAGAACCGGCATTGCAGTGACTTGAAGGGTTGATGGCGTGGCCGCTGGCGGATCGAGAATTCTGCGACGCTCGCGCACGCTGGTCGTCACGCCGCGCTATTGGCGGCAGCGGCTGGTCTTCTGGCTCGGCGCGCTCGCGATCGGTATCGTCAGCGCGGGTTTTGCCAGGCTGGCCGATGAGGCGCAGCACCTGTTCTCCGCGATCGCCGGGCGACAGGACGGGCTGCGCTTCCTGCCCCTGCTGGTGACACCGCTGGGCTTCGGGCTCTGCGCCTTCGTCGCGGCCCGCTTCGTCCAGGGTTCGCAGGGCAGCGGCATTCCCCAGGCGATCGCAGCCCGCCACCTGCGCGAGGATGCCGAGCGCTCCGGTTTTCTCTCGCTGCGGATCGCCGTCGGAAAGATCGCCATGACGGTGCTCGGCCTGCTCTGCGGCGCCTCGATCGGCCGAGAGGGGCCGACGGTGCAGGTCGGTGCCTCGATCATGCTGCAGGCGGCTCGTTGGGGCGGCATGGTGCAGGCTCGCGGCCTCATCCTGGCCGGTTCGGCCGCCGGCATCGCTGCGGCCTTCAACACGCCGCTCGCCGGCATCGTCTTCGCCATCGAGGAGATGAGCCGGACCTATCAGGCCCGCACCAACGGCATCGTCCTGTCGGCGGTCATCATCGCAGGCCTCGCCTCGCTCGCGATCGTCGGCAACTACACCTACTTCGGCTTCACGAATGCGACGGCCGAGCTTGGGCGTGACTGGCCGCTCGTGCTGTGCTGCGGCATTCTCGGCGGAGCCTTCGGAGCCTGTTTCAGCGCGGGCATGATTTCCCTGACCCGGCGCATTCGCCGGTGGCGGGCGACCACCCCTCTCAAGCGCACCTTGGCGGTGGCGGTGCTCGCCGGATTCCTTGTCGCCGTCGTCGGCGTCGCTTCCAATGGCATGACCTTCGGAACCGGATATGCGCAGGCGCGCAGCGCCATCGAGGGTGCGCCCCTGCCGATGCCCTTTTTCATCGCGAAGTTCGTGGCGAGCCTGGCTTCCTCTGTCTCGGGCATTCCGGGAGGGCTCTTCGCGCCGTCGCTTTCCGTGGGGGCAGGGCTCGGCAGTACGCTCGGCGGCCTTCTCGGCTCGCCGATCGGCCTGGCCGCCGTCCTGGGGATGGCGGGATATTTCTCCGGGGTCGTGCAAGCGCCGATGACGGCCTTCGTCATTATTCTGGAAATGACCGGAAACCACGACAACGTCATGGCGCTGATGGCGGCATCGGTGCTGGGATACGGAACCGCGCGCCTGATCACCCGCGAGCCGCTCTATCACGCGCTGTCGCGCCTCTTCATCGCGGACGTGCTGCGGCAACGGCGGGCCCAGGCGGCCACGGCTGCGTCATGACGTCGAGATCGACAAATCCCACAGCTGATTTGCGTGGTGGCTTGCCTTGTCGACCCCGCGCGGGCGGCCATCAAGAGCCTCGCGAGGCAAGATAACGGTCGATGCTCGCGCGGGTTCCGTGCTGCCAGACATGCTGCAATGCCAGGCTGAACGCCCGCAGGAAGCGTTCGTCTTGTCCAAGGTCGCCATAGACGTCCTGCATCGCGAGCCAGGCCTCCGGCGTGTGCCTTGCGCGGCCTGCCTGCTCCGTCAGGCGCGACCAGCCGGGGTCATTCGGAGCAATCGCCTGTCCGCCTTCGGTCTCGCCGTGGCAGTAGCGACACCACAAGGCGCTGACGAGCGCGAGACCATCGACAGGCCGGCCCGTCCGCAGCGCGTCGCGTAGCGTCGGCAGAATGAATTTCGGCTGGCGGTTGGAGCCGTCCAGGCAGAGCCTGCGGATCGTGTCGCCGATCTTCGGATTGGCGAAGCGCCGCTCGATGGTGCGCTTGTAGGCGGCCAGATCGGTATCCGGCACCGGCGGGACGACGGGGATGATCTCCTCATCGAGAAGAACCGACAGGAAGCGGGCGATCTGCGCATCCTCCATCGCCTCGTGGACGAAATGGATGCCGAGCAGGCCGGCGGGGTAAGAGATCGTCGCATGACCGCCATTGAGGATGCGGATCTTCATCAGCTCGAAAGGCGCGACATCGGCGACGAACTGCACGCCGACTTCTTCCAGCCGCGGGCGACCGGCGGGAAAATGATCCTCCAGGACCCATTGCCTGAAATCCTCGCAGAACACCGGGCGGCGGTCCTCGACCCCGAAATCGTCGCGCAGGGTTTGGCGCTCGCGGTCGGAGGTGGCTGGCGTGATGCGGTCGACCATGCCGTTGGGAAAGGCGACGGTTTCGCGGATCCAGCGAGCGGCAGCCGGGTCGACGAGATCGACCAGGCCAGCGACGGCAGCCGCCGTGACATGGCCGTTGCCCGGCAGGTTGTCGCAGGACATGACCGTGAAGGGCGGCAAGCCGGCCGCACGCCGCTTCAGGAGTCCGGCGGCGATCAGGCCGAAAGCCGTCTTGGGCAATGCCAGACGATTCACAGCATCGCCGACGATGTCGGGGTGGCCGGGGTCGAAAGCCTGTGTCGCCGGGTCGATGTAGTAGCCGCCCTCGGTGACGGTGAGCGAGACGATCCGCGTGCGGGGATCGACGAGACGTTCGATGATCGCGACTGCATCGCCCGGCTCGACGAAATCGATCATCGCGCCGGTGACGCGCGCCTGTGATCTCTCGGCTTCCTGCGTCACCACCGTGGTCAGGAAATCCTGCGCGGCGAGGTCACGACCCATCCCGGCATCGCTCTCGCGCACGCCCGTGCCGATGATCGCCCAGTCATGGTCCAGCCCGCTCTCGAACAATTCGTCGAGATAGGCTGCCTGATGGGCACGGTGGAAATTGCCGACGCCGACATGGACGATGCCTGGACTGAGCTCGTCCCGCCGATAACCGGGGATGCCGACCAAGGGCCCGAGCTGTCCGAGCGCCGCGCGGGACAGGCGCATCGCCATCGCTCAAGCCTTCCGTGCGGCGCGCAATTGCAGGGCGAGATCGGGGCGGTCGCTGGTGATCTGCGAGATCGGCTGGCCGAGCCAGAAATCGAGCTCGCGCAGTGTGTTGGGAACCCAGGCCCCGAGCTTGTCGCGCCCGACGATGCCGACGGCGCGATCGACGCAGAGCCGCAGCAGCGATTGCTCGACGGCGATGATGCAGCCGAGATCGACGAAGCGCTGCAAGGTCCGGTCGACGCCGCCGAAGGCCTCGCAGGAGCGGCGATCGACCGAGGCGAGCCGGCGCATATGCGGCGCCTTCGCCCGGATTTCCTCGATGACCTCCGGCACGAAGCAGGTCAGCACGACGCGGGAGGCCATCTTGCGGGCTTCCACGAGGGCGATGACCTTGTCGAGGAGGCCGGGATAGGGATTGCCGAAGGCATCCATCTTCATCTCGATCTCGAGCTCGATCCCGGTCGGGCCGAAGATATCGAGCACCTCCGGCAGAGTCGGGACCGTCTCGCCCAGTGTATCGCCGAGCGTCACCTTCGCGAGCGCTGCGCGCGAGAGATGCGCGACGGGTCCCTTGTGGTCGGTGGTGCGGTCGAGCAACGGGTCGTGGATCACCATGATCTCGCCGTCGCTGGAGAGATGCACATCGAGCTCGACGGCATCGACGCCGAGGGCGCAGACATTGCGGAAACCGCTCAGGCTGTTCTCCGCCCAGATGTTGCGCGCGCCGCGATGACCGATGATCCGCATGTCGAAAAGCCTTGCTTGCCTGTTGGCGGGTTATTTGCCGCTATCCACCAGCCCCTTCACGAACCAGCGCTGGAGGATGAGGATGACGAGGGTCGGCGGCAGCATCGTCAGGAAGGCCGCGTTCATCAGGAGGTGCCAGGTCGGCAGCGAGTCGCTCTGCGGCATCAGCTTCTTCAGGCCGATCACGGCATTGGCCATGGCGGGCTCGGTGGTGAGCAAGAGCGGCCAGAGATACTGGTTCCAGCCCATCAGGAAGAGGATGATCGCCAGTGCCACGATGTTCGAACGCGAGAGCGGCAGCAGGATCAGCCGGAAGAATTGCCAGGGCGTCGCGCCGTCGATGCGGGCGGCCTCACAGAGCTCGTCTGGGACGGTGAGGAAGAACTGACGGAACAGGAACGTCGCGGTCGCAGAGGCGATCAGCGGCAGGATCAGGCCGGAATAGGTGTTGACCAGGTTCCAGTCGAGATCGACCAGCGCCTGGACGCCGAACCAGGAGCCGAGGATGTTGAGGGGCAGGGCGACGTTCGCTGCCGATTCATAGGTCGGTACGATGCGCACCTCGATCGGCAGCATCAGCGACATGAAGATCAGCCAGAAGGCCGTCATCCGGAAGGGGAAGCGGAAATAGGTGACGGCGAAGGCCGCGATCACCGAGACCGCGAGTTTCCCGACGGTGATGCCGGTCGCGATGATGAAGGAGTTGAGCAGCAGCTGGCCGAAATTCGCGTTGCTCAGCACGGTCTGCATGTTCGCGAAGAACTGGTCGCCGGGGAGCCAGGACATCGGCACCCGCATGATCTCCTGTTGCGTGAGCGAGCCGGTGACGAAGACGAAATAGATCGGCAGGCAGACGAGCGCCGCGCCCACCAGCAGGATGAGGTGGCAGACGGCGTCGATGATCGGCGTGCGTTCGTTCATCGCTGGCTAGACGCTGTAATTCACGCGGCGCTCCACGAAGCGGAACTGCGCGAAGGTCAGGAAGAGCGCGAGCGCCATCAGTACGACGGATTGCGCGGCCGACGAGCCGAGATCGAGCGTGACGAAGCCGTCCTGATAGACCTTGTAGACCAGGATCGAGGTGGCCCCGGCTGGGCCGCCGCGGGTGGTGGCGTCGACGATGGCGAAGGTCTCGAACAGCCCGTAGACGAAGTTGATCACGATCAGGAAGAACAGTGTCGGCGCGATCATCGGAAGCGAGATGCGCAGGAAGCGCTGGATCGGCCCCGCGCCGTCGAGATAGGCGGATTCGAGGATCGACTGGGGCACCGACATCAGCGCCGCGACCAGGAAGATGTAGTTGTAGCAGATGTGCTTCCACGAGGCGGCCATGACCACCAGCGCAAGCGCATGCCAGGAATTGCGGTTCGGGTCCCAGTCCAGCCCCAGTCCCTGCAGCATATGGGCGACGGGGCCGACGCGGGGATTGAACAGGAAGGCGAGCATGATGCCGGCGATCGCGGGCGCGATGGCATAGGGCAGCAGCAGCACGGTGCGATAGGCGCCGCGGCCGCGCAGGATATGGTTCGAGGCGAAGGCGAGCAGCAGCGCGAGCGACAATGTCAGCGCGTTCTGCGCGAGCGTGAAGATCAGCGTCACCTGCGCCGAGGACCAGTAGACCCCGCTGCGGAACAGCCGCTCGAAATTCTGGAAGCCGACCCATTGGGTGGTGGCGCCGAACGGGTCCGTGAGCTGGAAGGCCTGGATCAGTGCCCTGATCGAGGGAATGAAGAAGAAAAGCAGCAGGATGAAAAGCTGTGGCGCCAGCAGCCAGAAAGGCAGGCGCCATTCCTTGAAATGCGCGCGCTTCAGTCCGCTCTCGGCTTGACCATCGCGAGTGCCCTTCAGGAGCAGGCGCTGCAACGGCCAGCGGGCGCGCAGGACGCCCCCACCCGCCGGTGCGGGGAGGGCGACTGCATCATTTCTTGCCGGCATTGAGCTGCTCGTAGCGACGCAGCGCCTCGTTGCCGCGAGAGACCGCATCATCCAGCGCCTGCTGCACCGGCTTCTTGCCGAGGAAGGCGGCCGAGACCTCTTCCATGATCGCGACATTGATCTGGTTGCTGTTGCCGATGCGGAAGCCGAGCGAATTGTCGCTCGGCGTGCCGCGCATCAACTGGACCACGGCGATCTCGCGCGTCGGGTTCTTCTGGTAGTAGCCCTGCGCCTTGGCCGCTTCGTAAGCGGCGGTCGTGACCGGGACATAGCCCGTCGCCTGGTGCCACCAGACCTGCGTGTCGGTCTTGGCCAGGAAGTCGTAGAAGGCGGCGACCGCCTTGTACTTTTCCGGCGTGTGCCCCTTCAGGGTCCAGAGCGCGGCACCGCCGATGACGCTATTCTTCGGGGTGACGCCTTGCTCGTAGGGCAATTCCGTCGCGCTCCAGTCGAATTTCGCGGCGGCGACGACAGCCGCATGCGAGGCTGTGGAGGCGATGATCGTCGAGCATTCGCCGGAGGTGAAAAGTTGGATCGGGATGATGCCCTGGCCCGCGATCTGCATCACACCGGAGCCGATCAGGCGCTTCATACGCTCGACCTGGCCGACCAGCTTGCCCTTGTTGAAGACGAAATTGGTGTCGAGGCCGTCCATGCCGTTGCGCTTGGTCGCGTACGGGATGTCGTTCACGGCGCTGTAGTTCTCGAGAAAGCTCCACTCATAGTCGCCGGGGAGCACCATGGCGCATTTCGACACACCCTTGGCCTTGATCGCATCGAGCTGCGGCTCCAGCTCCTGCCAGGTCGCGCCGGGCTTGTCGAAGCCGGCGGCTTTGAAGTGGTCGCGGTTGTAGAACAGGATCGGCGTCGAGGAGTTGAACGGCATCGCCTGCAGCTTGCCGCCGATCGCATAGTAGCTGACGACCGGCGCGATATATTTCGTCGTGTCGATCGGGTGGCCCTGCTGCGCCATCAATTCGCTGGTTGGGACGATCGCGCCGGAGTTGACCATCGTGAGGAAGGAGCGCTCGTTCGACTGGACGATCTCGGGCTGACGCTTGGCGCGATAGGCCGCGATCGTGCCGTTGAGCACTTCGTCGTAGGTGCCCTTGGCGACCGCCTTGACGACGTAGTCCTTCTGCGAGTCGTTGAATTTCTTCACGAGCTCGTCGACGCGCTCGCCGAGCGCTCCGCTCATCGCGTGCCAGAACTCGATCTCCGTCGCCGCCTGGACGGAGGTAATCCCCGCCAGCAGCAAAGCGCCCGCACCCGCCAAGGCACCATAGAAAGGTCGCATGGAAAGCCTCCCTCATCCATCTTATGCGAGCATATGCTCTTTATTGAAGCATATGCTCGCACACTGGCTTGTTATGTCAACCGTTGGTGACGGGCGGATGACAGCCGCTCGCGTTCCGCGTTTTTGCGCGCGAGGGGGTGTTGAGCTGGAGATGGGCGTGGTGTCAGTCCGCGAGCAGGGCGCGCGCGGTGTCCTCGTCGGTGACGAGGCCATTGATGATCTGGCCGGCCAGTGCGGCGCGCAATGGCGCGACCTTGGCGGGTCCCTGGCCGATGCAGATGCGCAGCCGCGCGCTACCGGGCTCCGGCGGCACGCTCGTCACGCGCAAATTGGTGCCCCGGTCGAGGAGGTGTCCCTCGGCGTCGAAGACCCAGCCGGTCACTTCGCCGACGGCGCCGTGGCGAACCATGTCGAGCAGTTCGCTGCGCGTCATGAAGCCGTCCCGGTATAGGACCGCGTCCTCGCCGATCTGGCTGATGCCCATCATCCAGAGGTCGGCCTCGCTGGCGATGGCGCGGATGCGTCTGATCGACTCGATCTCGACGAGCTGCGCCCGCTCTTCCGGGCTCGACACATAGAGCGGCAGCGGCATCGGGAAGTGCTGCGCCTTGGTGATCTCGGCGAGCTTGACCAGCGTATCGAACGGGCTGGCCGAGCCGTCTGGCGAAATTGTCCCGACCAGCGAGACGAGCCGATGCAGCGGGCAGGTCATCGGCGGCACGCGCTCGATGCTCGCGCGCATCGAGCGGCCGGTCCCGAGCGCCATGACCAGCGATTTGCGCGAGCGCAGCCAGCGCTCGATCAGGACGCCGCCGAGCGCTGCGACCCCGGCCGCGCCCGTTTCAGCCGAGCCGTCGGAGGGTGCGATGTCGCAGTGCTGCAGCTCGAAGCGGTCGCGCAGCCGCGCGGCGAGCTCCATGCAGGTGCTGATCGGGTGGTTCATGCGGAAGCTGATCAGCCCCTCGCTGCGGCAGAGCGAGACCAGTCGCTGCGCCGCCGGGCGCGAGATGTTCAGGATCTGCGCGATATCGTCCTGGGTGCGGCCGGCGATGTAGTAGAGCCAGCCGGCCCGGGCTGCGTCGTCGAGGCGGGCGCTGTCATTGTCGGCCATCGCAGCTTCTCAGTGGATCGCCGGCATGGGCGCCAGATCCTGCCAGGCGTCGAGGAGCCGGTCCGCCCCTGCGGCCAGCAGGGCCTGCCTCTGATCGAGGACGGCGAAATGGCTGCCGGCTGCAAGGCCGTAGGCCGTCATTCCTGCCGCCTTCGCTGCGGTGACGCCGCTGACGCTGTCCTCGATCACCAGGCAACGTTCCGGTGCCGCGCCGCGCTCGCTTGCGGCCAGTAGAAACAGATCCGGGGCGGGTTTGCCATGCCGTACGCGTGTCGTGCTGAAGATGCGCCCCATGAAGAGATCCCAGAGGTCCGTCTTCCGCAGGCAGAACTCGATGCGTTCTTCGTCGCTGGACGAGGCGACGCAATAATCGCTGCCGAGGGCCTGAACGGTGCTGCGGACCCCCTCGATCGCCTGGAGGTCGGCTTTGAACGAGGCGAACAGGCGTGCCCGCCAGTCTCGCGTGAAATCAGCCGGGGCCGGGCGGCCGGTCATTCGCTCGTAATCCTCGATGACTGCGCTGGATGGCCGCCCGAGATAGCGGCGCATCACTGCTTTCAAATCATAGCTTGCATCAAAGGGCGAGAGAATATCGACAAGGGTTCGGCAACTGATGACTTCGCTGTCGACGAGTACGCCGTCGCAATCGAGGATGACGAGATCGAAGGGCGACTTTTGGCTGTGCATTGGGTAATGGCAATCGAGAGCAGATGATCACATGAAGAGCATTTACCCGAATTTCTGTCAAATCTGATGCCACCCTACCGAAGCGGGCGAGCCACCTCCGCAGCACGTCTCCAGAGTGCGTAACGCTCGGCATAGGCTGCAACCCGGTCTGGGTTCGGGGCGAATATCTCCGGATCGCCGAAAGGTGGCAGGCAGACCGCACGCGGGTCCTCACCCGAGCAGGCCAGGCGGGCGAGACGTGCGGCTCCGAACGCACCGCCGGTTTCCGCCTGGCGATATCGCTGCAGGCGCATGTCGAGCACGTCGGCGAGGATCGACAGCCACAGATCCGAGCGTGAACCGCCGCCGATGACCATCGCTTCCCTGATGGGAAAAGCCCCGGTTTCCAACGCGTCCTTCCCATCCTTGAAGGCGAAGGCGACGCCCTCCAGCACCGCCTGGGTCATGGCCTTGCGATCGGTGTCGTGGCCAAGGCAAGCGAAGCCGCCGCGCATCCGAGGATCGTTATGAGGCGTCCGTTCGCCCGACAGGTATGGGGTGAAAAAGACCGGGGAAGGGGCGTCAGCTTGCAGGCCGAGCTCGTTCAGCAGCTCGATTTCGGTGTGCCCGGACACTTCAGCCCACCAACTCAAGCTCGCTGCGGCCGAGAGATGGACGGACATCTGGTGCCAGCGGTCGGGCAGGGCATGGCAGAAGGCGTGAACGGCGCTCGCGTCGCGTGGCTCGAAGCCCGCGGTAGTGCGCCAGAATACCCCGGATGTTCCAAGCGACAGGAAGCAACTGCCCGGTTCGACGGCGCCCAGGCCGATCGCCCCGGCGGCATTGTCTCCGGCGCCGCCGGCAAAGAGCGGCGGCGCATCGAAGCCAAGCTCGCGGCTCAGATCGGCCCGCATGCGCCCAGCGGCCTGCGAGCCCTCGACGAGAGTGGGCATGAAGCTGCGATCGACGCCCGTTGCGGCCAGCATGCGATCCGACCAGCCACGACGGCCTGTGTCGAGCCAGAGCGTCCCGGAGGCGTCGGACATCTCTTCGATGGCTTCGCCGGTCAATGCGAGCCGCAGATAGGCCTTCGGCAGCAGAATCCTGCGGGTTCGTCGGAAGATCGCTGGCTCGTGCCTGCGGACCCAGAGCAATTTGGGTGCGGTGAAGCCGGGCATGGCGATGTTGCCGGTGATCTCACGCAAATCCGGTTCTATTGCTTCGATCTCGGCGCATTCCGCGACGGCGCGGCCGTCGTTCCAGAGGATGCAGGGGCGCAAAGGCTGGTCGTGCTCGTCGAGCAGGACTGCGCCATGCATCTGCCCGGAGAGTCCAATGCCGGCGCAGCAGCGAAAGTCCTCGGCGGCGGCCGCCTTCAGGCCGCGCAAGGCATCCACCGTGGCGGTGATCCAGTCTGCCGGATCCTGCTCGGACCAAAGCGGAAAGAGGCGATCGACCGTGAGATCCCGCGCGGCCACGGCGAGCACCTGCTGGCGGTCGTCAGTCAACACGGCCTTGACCGACGAAGTCCCGAGATCGATGCCGATATAGGTCACATCAGAACCTGCGGAGCGTGTTCAACGGTGCCCGTCCGGTAGGCCGCCCGGGTAGATCATGCTTTTCACCATCCCGGTTTCGTTGGCGGCATGGCGACGGAACGCGGCCGGACCCTCGGCGAGATCGAAGCGATGGCTGATTACGGCCTCGACATCGACCTTGCCCAGTGCCACCAGCTCGATGGCTCGTGGATAGACATGGCCCATCCGGCGCGAGAATTTGATGCTGAGCCCGCGCCTGCGGGCCTCCGCGGCGGGAACCACATAGCTGTCGCCGTCTGGAATGCCGACGAGCACGACGCGGCCGCCGATGCGGGCGGCGCGGATCGCGTCGCGGAAACCCTCGGGAGCGTTGGTCGCCTCGATCACCAGCGGCAGGCCTTCGCCCTTCGTCCATTCGCCGATATCCGCGACGCTCGCACCTGCCTTGCTCGCGCCCAGCCTGAGCGCGAGCTCGCGGCGATGCGGTTGCGGATCGCAGGCGAGGATTTCCCCGGCTCCCGCCGCCCGCAGCACCTGCAGGATCAGCAGGCCGATCGGGCCGCAGCCGATGAGCGCGATGCGTTCGAGCAGGCGCGGCTTGGCCAGATCGACCGCATGGATTGCGACGCCGAGCGGCTCGAGCATCACAGCATCGCTCGGGGAGAAGGTCACGGGCACCGCGACGACCTGTGATTTCGGCACCCAGATCCGTTCGGTCATCGCCCCGTCATGCGGAGGCGCACCGATGAAGACCACCTCGGGACACAGATTGGGATGCCCGCTCTGGCAATGTTCGCAACGCCCACAGGCCTGGTTTGGATCGACGGCGACCAGTGCGCCGCGCGCCAGGCCGAGCTCCGGCAGATCTTCCGTGAGCCAGCCGCTGAATTCATGGCCCGGCACGAACGGCGTTGCGATCACGGCGGACCCGATGCCGCCGTCCTTGTAGTAATGCAGGTCACTGCCACAGAGCCCGACGGCCGCGACGTCGAGCAGGGTTTCGCCCGCAGCTCCCTCGCGCAGGTTGAATGGCGCGACGCGTGCATCGCCTGCTGCGTGGAGGAAGACGGCGTGGGACATGGGAGATCGGCACTCGTTCTGCGAAACAGTCCTTCAACAAATGTATTCTCTGATTTACATTGGTTTGCGTCAAGCGCGAAACCATGCATCTTCTGCACGTTGTGGGAGAGTGCGAAAGCGATGTAAGCCAGATTCGACCACCATGCCGAACACCGCCGCGCCGAGGCGCTGGCGGCCTGCCCATCGCATCAGGATGCAGCAATGCCGGAGGAACCGCAGACGCAAGTTCGAGCCGCCTGGCTCTACTATATGGAAGGGCTGACCCAGGCGGAGATTGCGGACCGGCTGAAGATGACCCGCCTTCGCGTCAACCGACTGCTGGTCGAGGCTCGCAGCAACGGGCTGGTGAACATCACGATCAACTCCCGGCTGGAGAGTTGTGTCCGGCTCGAGCGCGCGCTCATGGCCGAGTTCGGGCTCAAGGAGGCGATCGTCGTCCCGAGTCCGGCCGACCCCGGCCAGATCGCCGTCCAGATCGGCAAGGCGGCGGGCGAATTCGTCTCGCGGGTCATCGAGGAGAGGCCATCGGGCATCTTCGGGGTCGGCTGGGGCGGCACCTTGCGGGAAACCATTCGCCATGTCCGTGCCGGGCAATACCGCGATCTTGCCGTCACCTCGATGATGGGCGGGCTGACCTATGGCATCGAGATCAATACCTTCGAGATCGCCAGCCGCTTCGCCCGGCTCTGGCAGGCCGAATGCCATTATCTCGCCGCGCCAATCTATGCCGGCACGCCGCAGTCGCGCGATACGATCCTGGCACAGGACGTGTTCGAGGCAGCCTTCGCCCGCATCCAGGCGACCGATGTCGCTATCCTCAGCGCAGGCGATCTGAGCGCGCGTTCGCTGCTGGTGCGCTACGGGCTGCCGGGCGATGTCGGTGCCGCGGAGCTGGCCGAGGCCGGAGCGGTCGGCGACATGCTCGGCCAGTTCATCGATCGCAGCGGTCAGGCCGTCGCTCATCCGATCAATCGTCGCGCCATTGCCCTGCCGCTGGATGATCTGCGCCGGATACCGACCGTGATCCTCGCATCGGGCGGGGTGAACAAGGCCGGGATCATTGCGGCGACCCTGCGCGGGAAGCTGGCATCAGTGCTGATCACCGATGAGGACGCCGCGGCGGCGGTCCTGGCGGGCTCGCAAACCGGCAGCATGTGAAAGAGCGACTCCTCAGGCGCTGCGGATGGCCCTGAGGAGTTCTTCATGGATGCGGCCGTTGGTGACGACCTTTTCGAGGTCTTCGTCGCGCGAATCCTGACCCTCGACGGTGGTGACCTTGCCTCCGGCTGCCCGCACGAGCGGCATCGCCGCCGCGTGCGAGACGATATCGGCCTTGAGACCGATGAAGGCGTCGAGCCGCCCGGCTGCTACCAGGGACATCTCCAGTCCACCCGAAACGATGACGCGCACGCCGCGGCACAAGCCGGCGAGACGGCGGATCACGTCGCTGGTCCGGTTCGCCTCGTCGGCCGTGTAGTGCGAGGTCAGGCAGATCGAGACGACGGCATCGCTCAGCCGCGCCGTTTCAGACACCCGCGCCGGCCGGCCGTCCACCGTCGCGATGCCCCCTTCGGCAAAGAGCGCGAAGAGCCCGGCGAGCGGCGCATGCGTCAGGCCGAGCAGGGTGCGACCCTGTTCCTGATAGGCCAGGGTGACGGAGAACCAGGGCAGGCCGGAGGCGTAATTCACCGTGCCGTCGAGCGGATCGATGATCCAGCGCGGGGCCTGCTCCGAGCCGGAGAAGCCGGCCTCTTCCGAGAGGATCGCGGTCTCCGGCGTCAGGGCACGCAGGCCGTCGATGACGAGGCGCTCGGAGGCGAGATCGGCCGCCGTGACCACGTCATTGAGCTCCTTGCGCGCGACAGCGAGTTCGGCGCTCTGCATCCGGACCAGCGTTTCGCCTGCTCGGCGCGCCAGTGCTTCGGCTTGATCGAGCAGTTTGAGAAGACGCGGCTCGGTCATTGTGCTGCGGTCGCCTCCAGCTTGCCGGGATAGGCCGGATCGAGCACGAAATCCCGGATCGGCCCATAGTCCCCGATCGGCTGCAGATGGCTGACCACCCCGGCCTCGGGATCCCAGGCATGCACGGCGAAGGCCGGAGGCTCCATGACCATGCGATTCTCGGTTCCGCGCCGCAGGTCGAGGGCCACCTGATGCGCAGTGCCCGGCGCGACATAGCCGATCGTGCCGGCGAAGCGGCGCTGGATTGGGCGATGATAGTGGCCGCAGACGATGCGCTCGATTTCGGGGTGCCGGGCGATCAGGCCGGCAAAGCTCGGCGAGACGCGGCAAAGGATGCCGTCCATGCCGTCGACCGCGACGCGGAAGGGCGGGTGGTGCATGAAGATCAGCGTGGACCGCCCAGCGCCCTCGGCCAGTCTTTCGGCCAACCAGGCTTCGCTTTCGGGGCTGAGGGCGCCGCCGCTTTCGCCGGGTACGAGCGTGTCGAGCCCGATCAGCCGGACCGGGAAATCCTCGATCACATAGTTCAGCGGGCCGCTCTCAGGGAGATAGTCCTGCTGGGGGGACAGCGCCGCCACGAAATTCTCGCGGCGATCATGATTGCCGGGCACGATATAGACCGGCATTGGCAGCCGGGCGAGCTGCTCCCGCACGATTGCGTATTCCTCGGCAAGACCGCAATCGGTGAGATCCCCGGTCACGAGGACGCAGTCCGGTTGCGGTTGCATCGCGAGAACGGCGTCGACCGCGTGCCCGATCGCTGCATTGGTGTCGATGACGCCATAGGCGGGCCGGCCATGGGGCCGGGCGTGGAAATCGCTGAGCTGGGCGATGATCATCGGTCATATCCGCGGGAAGGAAGAGATATGGCCGCCCGGCTCTCGTGCCGGGCGGCCTCGTCAATGAGCGAAACCTTGGCTCACTTCATCAGGGCTTCGGTCTCGGAGACGATGCGCTCGATACCAGCCTTGGGCTGGATCTCGCCGCGCATCACGCCGGCGATGACCTCGCGCTGCTGGCGCCAGATGCGCACCGAGTTGCCGCCCGGATAGCCCTCCCACGGCGCAGCGCGGGAAACCTGTCCGTTGATGGTCCGGAAATTGGCATTCGCCTTGTAGAACGGACCGAGGAAGGCGTCCTCGCCGGCACGCAGGTTCGTCGGCATGTAGCCAGCGGTCTCGACGACGATCTTCTGGGCTTCAGGGCCGGTGACGAACTTGATGAACTCCCAGGCGGCTTTCTGCTTGGCCGGATCCTTGGCAGTGATCAGAGCCGCGTTGCCGCCGGTCGGCAGCTTGCCCTTGGCCTTGTCGTCGACCGGGAACAGGGCGGTCTTCAGGGTGAAGCGGTCGCCGATCAGATCCGTGACCTGGCGCAGGCGGGCAGGGGTATCGAAGAAGATGCCGATCTTGCCCGCAATGAACTGCTGGCGGGACTGGTCCCAGTCGATCAGCGGCATGCCGCCCTCGGTCACGAAGCTGCGCAACATGGCGAGCGTCTTCTCGCCGACCTCGCCGCCGAACGCGACCTTCTTGCCGTCGGCCGAGAGCATCGAGTGGCCGCCCTGCAGGATCACGCCGCGCCAGAGCCAGTCGTCCGGCCAGTCGTGGATGTTGTAGGCGAGGCCAGCGGTGTCGCCGCTATGGATCTTCTTGGCGAGGGCGACGATATCGGCCCAGTTGTCCGGCATCTTCTCGGGGTCGCCACCGGCCTTCTTCACCAGCTCGGCGTTGAAATACATCAGCGGTGTCGAGGCGTTGAAGGCGAGGCCGACCTGCTTGCCGTTGACCTGGCCGAGCGAGAGCAAGGCGTCGGAATAGTTGGCCTTTCGCCAGTCTTCCGGTTCGGCCTTGAGCAGCGGGCCGAGATCGACGATCTGCTTGCGCTTGTCGAGCGCCTCGGTGAGCTCTGTCAGCAGGTGGAAGCCGGAATAGTAGACGTCCGGCAGCTGGTTGGTGACGGACTGGCGCAGCATGGCCTGATGGCCTTCGTCGTAGCTCGCGGCCGGCGCCCGGAAATTGATCTTGATGTCGGGGTGCTTCTTCATGAATTCCGCGGCGATCGGCTCGTGGAATTTCGCGAAGGCCGGGAAGGCATAGAGCACGTCGAGCGTGACTTGCTCTGCCCTGGCGGCGGTCGAGGCGACGAGGGCGAGCGCTGCTGCGGCAAGAGCTTTGCCGAGAGGTTTCATGCGTGATCTCCTTGGCGAGGACAGCGGGGCTGTCGGGTTGCGTTGTTTCAGGCCTGAACGTCTTGGGGGCGGCCGGCGGCGCGGCCGCTACTTCACCCCGGTCATGGTGATGCCGTCGATGAATCGGCGCCTCGCGACGAGGAAGGCGATGACGAGCGGCGCGGTCAGAATGGTGGCTGCAGCTGTCAGCGCACCGTAGTTCGATCCGGTCTCGGCATCGGCGAAGAACATCATTCCGAGTGGAGGCGGCGCGAGCTTGGCGTCCGAGATGACGATCAGCGGCCAGTAGAGGTCGTTCCAGTGCGCCACGGCCGAGAAGACCGAGAAGGCGGCGATCGCCGGCCAGGCGCTCGGCGTGACGATGCGCCAGACGATCTCGAACTCGCTCATGCCGTCCAGTCGGGCGGCATTGATGATGTCGTCGGGAAAGCTGCGGAAGAACTGGCGGAACAGGAAGATGGCGAAGACCGACAGGAAGAACGGCACCATCATCGAGAAATAGGTGTTGAGCAGCCCGAGCTGGGCCAGCGCGATATAGAGCGGCATCGCCGGCACCTGCACCGGGATGCACAGGCCGAGCAGCACCAGCACGAAAAGCAGGTTGCGGCCGGGGAAGTTCAGCTTCGCCAGCGCATAGGCGCAGGGGATCGCGACGAGAAGCTGCACGATCAGGATGCCGCCACAGAGGATGACGCCATTCAGCGCGAAGCGCAGCAGCGGCGCCTTCTCCATGGCGAAGCTGTAGTTCTGCAGGCCGTAGAATTGCTTCGGCCACAGCGATATCTCGGCGCTGAAGATCTCGGCCGGCGGCTTGATCGAGGTCACCAGCATCCAGACGAAAGGCGCCAGCATGAAGATTGCGCCGGCGATCAGAACGCCATGGACCAGTGCCAGCGTCAGAAAGCGACGCAGCGCCGAATGGGCGGGCGCGGCCGGCACGGCGGAGAGGGCGAGCACGGTCATCAGTAGTGCACCTTCTTGTCGAGGGCGAAGGTCTGCACGGCCGAGAAGACGAGGATGAAGGCGAGGAAGATGAAGGTCAGCGCCGCGGCGTAGCCGGTGTGGAAATACTGAAAGCCTTCGAGATAGACGTTGTAGAGGAGCACCTCGGTGGAGCCGACCGGGCCGCCGCGCGTCATCACCGCCACCGTATCGAAGATCTTGAAGGCGGTGATCATCGTCGTGACGAGGACGAACATCGTCGTCGGCCCGAGCAGTGGCCAGGTGATGGTCAGGAAGCGGTCGATCCCGCTCGAGCAGCCGTCGATATCGGCTGCCTCGTAGAGATCGCGTGGGATCGCGGTGAGCCCGGCCAGGAACAGGATCATGTTGAAGCCGATGAGCTGCCAGATGCCGATCACGGCGAGCGTCGCCAGGGCTGTCGAAGGCTCGCTGAGAAAGGCGATCGGCCCGATTCCGAGCCATTTCAGCAGCCCGTTGACCGGTCCGAGCGAGGGGTGCAGCAGGAACTGCCAGACGGTGGCCATGGCGATCAGCGTCGAGGTCACCGGCAGGAAGTAGATGACCTCGTAGAGCGAGCGCGTGCGCTTGCGCCGATGCACCAGCACGGCGATCAGCAGCGCGCCGAGCACGCCGCCCGGCACGACGATGGCGACGTAAAGGAGCGTATTGACCAGCGAGCGCCGGATGACGGGGTCGCCCAGCGCCTTCTGGAAATTGGCGAGCCCGACCCAGTCCATGTCGACGCCGCCGAATTCGTAGTTCGTCAGGCTGAGCCAGAACAGTACCGCCAGCGGTAGCAGGATCGTCAGCAGCAGCAGGACGAAGGCCGGCAAGGCAAAGCCGAGACCTGTGAAGCGCTCGATCCAGAGCCGGCGGCGCGTGGCGGAGGCGAACCCGGCGGGTGAGGCGAGGGCCAGTGTCATACTCAGGCCCTCAGCGGCACGACGGAGCCGGTCGCGGTGCCCTGGCTGCGCGGCTCGATGCGTTCCCCATCGGCCGCGAAGACATGAGCTGCGGCCTCGTCGAAGCCGAGCGTGACCTCCGCGGTCTTGTTTACGCTGGCTGCCACAGCCGGCGTCGCGCGCATCGTCACGCCGGTCGCGTCGCGCCCGGCCAGGTCAAAGTGCAGCACATACTCCGAACCGAGATTCTCCTTGCGCCGCAGGCGGGCAGAGAACCAGGCGCGGCCGCTGCCGCCAGGCTCGCCCTGCACCAGCGAGAGCGCTTCGGAGCGGACGCCGAGGGTCACGGCCTGCCCCTGTGCCAACGGGAGAGCGAGCGCCAGCGGGCGTCCGAAGAGCTCGACACGGCCGCCGCCAGCGACCGTCGCGGGGAGCAGGTTGATGGCGGGGCTGCCGATGAACTGCGCGACCTTGAGCGAGGCCGGCTTCTCGTAGAGTTGCGAAGGCGTGCCGAGCTGCAGGACGGAGCCCGAATCCATCATCGCGACCCGATCCGACATCGTCATCGCCTCGACCTGGTCATGCGTCACGTAGATGAAGGTCGTGCCGAGACGCTTGTGCAGCTCGGCAAGCTCGGTGCGCATATGGACGCGTAGCTTGGCGTCGAGATTGGAGAGCGGTTCGTCCATCAGGAAGACGTCGGGGTTGCGCACCATGGCGCGCCCGAGCGCGACGCGCTGCCGCTGGCCGCCGGAAAGTTGAGCTGGCTTGCGGTCGAGCAGGTGACCGAGCTGCAGCTGTGCCGCCACGGCCGTGACATCGGCTTCGATGCCCCGCATCACCGTTCGACGCTGCGCCGATAGCAGCCGCAACAGCGGCAATCGTTGCCAGAGCTTGAGCCGCGACATCGTCAACGGCAGGGCGATGTTCGCTCCCACGCTCATATGCGGATAGAGCGCATAGGACTGGAACACCATCGCGACGCGCCGCTCATGCGGGCGCAGATGGTCCACCGGATTGCCACCGATGGCGACGCTGCCGCTGTCCTGATGCTCAAGCCCGGCGATGATCCGGATGAGCGTCGATTTTCCGCAGCCGGACGGGCCGACCAGTGTCAGGAATTCACCATCGGCGATATCGAGATCGACACCGCCGAGAACCTTCGTCGCTCCGAAGGATTTGGCGATGCCATTGAGGACGACCTTGGCCATGTCGTTCGCCTTTCTGTGGCCCTCTGGGCTCGTCGTTGGGCGGGTCTTGCTGGCTGCTCAGAGGCGGCCGGGCGGACGTATCAGGCGGCGCGCGGCGGGTAGACCTCATGGAGGACATCGTCGATCCAGAGCGTCTTCAGGGCCGGAATCTGGTGAATCGCGGCAGAGAAATTCCGGCCGTCGAATTCGTAGCGGACGGCGCCGAGCGTTGTCGTTCCAGCCATGCCGGCCTGTGTTTCCGGGCCTACGACGAAGCCGGAGGAGGGCCCCCAGATGTAGCGCGTGCCTGAGATCGTGAAGTCATGCGCGCGATGTAGATGGCCGCTGGCGACAAAGGCGACCTCGTGGCGGTGAACGAGATCGAGCAGATGTGCGCGCGGTCGCGGCGGCACGCTCCAATAGCCCTTGTCACCCTCGTCGGGTGCTTCGATGAAGAGTGGGCGATGCAGGAACCAGCCTAGCCGCCGGCCTTGCGCTTCGGCGATCTGCCGATCGAGCCAGGCGAGCTGGCGTCTTTCCTCGGCCTCGTCGCTGCCGAACAGCATCGAATTGAGGCCGATCAGCCGCCAGTTCTCGATGTCGCGCGCCCAGAAGTCCTCGCCGAGATGGCTGCGCCAGCGCGTCAGGCGTGCGTCGTTCACCGGTTGATGCGGGTGATAGGCCTCACCAACGTCATGATTGCCGGGGACACTGAGGACGGGCGCGCCGAGCGTGTCGAGCAGCGTCCGGCAATGGCGCATGTCCTCGTCGAGATCGGCACCGTCGACGGTGACGTCACCGGTATGGACGATGAGGTCGGGGGTCTCCGCCGCCAGCCAACTTGTCAGCGGTTGCCAGTTGCAGGCGAAATGCTGTTTTGTCGGGCTGAGATGGGTGTCGGAAATCTGAACGACCCGCTGCATGGCTTCCCTCCGGAACACGCCGCCGATACCGGCAACGGTCTGCCTCCGTGACGTGCGGGGCAGCGGTTTTGCCATGGATCATACAAATGAATGTTTGATGACACAAATGTATTTTCAGGAGCATTATCGCTCGCCCTGACGCGACAAGGCTCTCCAGATGCAGGCACAGCTTATCAGCTACGGGAGCGCGCAATCGCGGGGACTGTCACCGCGTTATATCGAGCGCTCGGCCTGAGCCCGCGTCTCGGCCCATGCGTTCCAGGCAAAGCCAGATGAGCTCTGCCCCAATCGGTGCCCATCCGCGACATCGTCAGACGTAGAGGCCGGGAACAAAGCGTTCTCTCGTCCGCTCGGCAGCGTGCGGAATCGCTGAATCCATCGCCGCGGGCCGCAGCTCGGGCGTAGGGAACAGGGTTTTAGAACGCCACCTTGTCCGGCCCCTTGAGCTGAAGCGCTTCGCGGGCTTCGGCCGGGGTCGCAATCTCCAAGCCCAGGCCTTCGACGATCTGTCGCGCGGCGCGGACCTGGTCGGCGTTCGACTTCGCAAGCTGGCCGGGGCCAAGCCAGAGCGAATCCTCCAGGCCGACACGCAGATTGCCTCCCATCGAGACGGCCATGGCCGCGATCGCCAACTGATGGCGCCCCGCTCCCAGGACCGACCAATGGTAGTCCTCGCCGAAGAGCCGGTCCGCGGTGCGCTTCATATGGGCGACGTCCTCGGGATGGGGACCGATGCCGCCGAGGATGCCGAAGACCGACTGAACGAAGAAGGGAGGCTTCACCAGGCCGCGATCGGCAAAATGGGCGAGCGTATAGAGATGACCGATGTCATAGCACTCGATCTCGAAGCGCGTGCCGTTCTCGGCGCAGGTCGTCAGGATGTTCTCGATGTCCTGGAAGGTGTTCTTGAAGATCCGGTCCTTCGAGCCTTCGAGATAGGGCCGTTCCCAATCGTGCTGGAACTCCTTGAACCGCCCCAGCATCGGATAGAGGCCGAAATTCATCGACCCCATGTTGAGCGATGCGACCTCCGGCTTGAAATGCGCGCAGGGTTGCAGGCGCTCCTCGACGCTCATGGTCGGCGCGCCGCCGGTCGTGATGTTGATGACGGCGTCGCAGCGCTGCTTGATCACCTTGAGGAAAGGCTCGAAGGCTTCCGGCGACTGGTCGGGCTGGCCGGTCTTCGGGTTGCGGGCGTGAACATGAACGAGTGCTGCGCCGGCCTCTGCGGCGCCAACGGCAGCGTCGATGATCTCCTGCGGCGTCACCGGGAGGTAAGGCGACATCGACGGGGTGTGGATCGCGCCCGTCACCGCGCAGGTGATCATGACTTTGCGGCTCTTGGCCATGGTTCCGTTCCTCTTCTCGCGCGGATCTTTGTCTCAATCGGGCTTGCGGGCCGCGGCGCGCTTGTGGGCGCGCAGGGCGGCGAGCCGTCCGTCGCGCCAGTCGCTCAGGCGCTTGACGCGTTCAGCCGATTGCGTGCCGCGCCACTCGCGCATCACCTCGGCAACCGTCGACGCCTCGAACGGGTTGCCGAGCCCCCCGGACGACTTGACCATGCGGTCGAGCGAAGCTGCGTAGCGGGAACAGTAATCCGGGATGCCGCCGGGAGCATTGAGCTCGATCGTCTCGAACGGACCCATGAAGGCCCAGCGCAGCCCGAGCCCGTCGCGGATCGTCTTGTCGACATCCTCCGCACTGGCGACGCCTTCACCGACGAGGCGGAAGGCCTCTGCCAGCAGCACAGCCTGCAGGCGGTTGAGGACAAAACCGGCCTTCTCCTTGCGCAGCGTGATCGGTACCTGTCCCGCCTTCTCATAGATCGCCTTGGCACGCTCGACGATGGCAGGGTCGGTCCAGGGGGCCGGCGCGATCTCGACGATCGGAACGAGATGCGGCGGGTTCACCGGATGGCCGACGAGGCAGCGGGCGCGACCCTTCAGGCCTTCGCTGAAGACCGAGGCCATGATGAAGGAGGTCGATGAAGCGAGGATCGTGTCCGGAGCGGCAAGCTCGTCCATTTCGGCGAAGAGCGCGCGCTTGGCCTCGACGGTTTCCGGCCCGTTCTCCTGCACGAAGCCGGCGCCCGAGAGGGCATCCGCCAGATCCGACGCGACCCGGATGCGGGCCAGTGCGCCGTTCGGATCTTCGACGAGTCCGTGTTCGGCCAGCTCGCCGAGATTGGTGGCGATGTGAGCTCTCGCCGCATCGGCAGCGCCGGGTACGACGTCATGCAAGGCGACGTCGAAGCCGTGGCTGGCAAAGACGGTCGCCCAGGCGCGGCCGATCAGGCCGGAACCGACGATGGCGATCTTGGTCATTGAAACATGTCCTTGCGCAAGCTTGGGAGTCGGATGGCCGCGGTTCATAGCCAGAGAACCTGCCGACGCAGCACCAGATCCTGGCTGAGCGCCCGCGATGGGCCGATATGCGTGACCTGCCCGCGCTCCAGCACGACCGTACGGTCGGAGAGCGCCAGTGCCAGGTCGAGATGATGGTCGACGATCACGATCGCGATCTCCCGGCGCAGCTTGTCGAAGGCCTCGAAGAGTTCCTCGACCACTGCGGGCGCCAGCCCCTCGAACGGCTCGTCCAGGAGCAGCACCCGGGTGTCGCCGGAAAGCGCGCGGGCCACCGCCACCATTTGCTGTTCGCCGCCGGAGAGATAGTCGGCCGGCGAGTTCCAGCGCTCGCGGATGCGCGGGAAGAACGAGAAAATCTTCTCGTCCTCCCAATGCGTGCCGTTGCCGGTGAGCCGCCGCAGCCGGCCGAGCTCCATGTTGTCCTTGACGCTCATCCCTGCGAAGAGGCCGCGTCCCTGCGGCACATAGGCGACGCCGGCCCGAGCTATGGCGGCTGGCGTCTGCCGCGCGATCTCCGCACCGGCGAGCCGGATGCTGCCGTCTGCCGGCGGCGCTATGCCTGTGATGGTCTTGAGCAGCGTCGATTTGCCGGCGCCGTTGCGCCCGAGCAGCGCCACGATCTCATTGTCGTGCACGTCGAATGAGACGTCGCGCAGGATGTGGCTCTTGCCATAGAAGGTATCGACATCCTTCAGGCCGAGCAGCACGGCCTCGCCCGCCGCACTCTCGCGCGGCTTCGCCGCCAGCGCATGCGCGCCCGATCCGATATAGATTTCCTGCACCTTGGCCGAGGAGCGCGCATCCTCGACCGTGCCATCGACCAGAACGCTGCCGTCGTTCATCACTGTGACATGGTCGGCAATGGCGAAGACGCGGTCGATGTCGTGCTCCACGAGCAGAACCGGCAGCTCGGTCGAGATCGACTTGATCAGGTTGCCGACACGTTCCCGCTCGGCCGCAGCGAGGCCGGCCAGCGGTTCGTCGAGCAGCAGCACGCGCGGACTCGTCGCCAGCGCCAGCGACATGTCGAGCAGGCGCTGGCCGCCATAGCTGAGCGAGCCCGCCTCGGCACGCTCGATACCCGACAGCCCCATCGTCGCGATGACCTGACGTGTCTCGTCGTTGACCTGTCCGAGGCCGGCAGCCGCGTGCCAGAAACCGAAGCGCTCGGGCGCCCGTGCCTGCACCGAGAGCCTGACATTCTCGGCCACAGAGAGTGAAGGGAAGAGGTTGGTGATCTGGAAGGCGCGGCCGATGCCGGCGCGTGTGATCGCATCGGGGCTGAGACCCGCGACGTTGTGATCGCGCAGGCGCACCGCGCCACGGTCGGGCGTGAACATGCCGGAAATCAGGTTGAAGGCAGTCGTCTTGCCCGCGCCGTTCGGGCCGATCAGCGCGTGCAGCCGGCGGTCACGCATGGCAAAGCTGACATCCTCTACTGCCTTGATGCCGCCAAAGCTCTTGGCGAGGCCGCTCGCGGTCAGGATCGTGCCGTCGCCGGCATCGCCCGGCTTCATGAAGGCCGGCAATTCGACGGCGCCGGCCTTGCGGGCCGACATCGCCGCATCTTCCGCGGGCGTCTTTCGGAAGGGCTTGAGCAGGCGCTGGCCGACGCCGACCAGCCCGTCCGGCGAGAAGACGATGAAGGCGACGAAGAGCAGGCCGAACCAGAGCAGCCAGTTCTCGGTCGCGCTCGAAAGGTAGTCGCGGAAGACGACGAAGAAGAGGGCACCCAGTGCCGGCCCGAGGAACGAGCGCATGCCCCCGATCACCACCATCGCCAGCAACTCGCCGGAGAAGGCGACCGAGATCGGGTCGGCCGAGGTCATCCGATTGTTGAACAGCAGTAGCGTGCCGGCCAGCCCGGTCAGCGCAGCCGAGACCGTGAAGGCGACGATCTTGTAGCGCGTGGTGGCATAGCCGAGGAAGCGGGCGCGCTGCTCGTTCTCGCGGATGGCGACGAGCACGGTGCCGATCGGCGAGCGCTGGAAACGCCAGAGCAGGTAGACGACGCCGAAGCCGATGAACGCTACCAGCGTGTAGAAGGGCAGGGCGGTCTCGAAGTCGATGTCGCCGAAGAGAGGGCGTTTGATCCCGCCCAGCCCATCCTCGCCGCCGGTCACCGAGGTCCAGCGGAAGGCGACCGAATAGACCATCGCCGCGAGCGCCAGGGTTAGAAGCGAGAAATAGACGCCGCGTCGGCGCAGGATCAGCGCTCCGAAGGCCAACGCGATCAGGGCGACAAGCGCGACCGCCAGCAGGACCGGCAGCACGAACTGGCCGGGGAACCAGTTGCGCTGCATCAGCCCGGCGGCATAGGCGGCGATGCCGAACCAGGCGCCGTGTCCGAAGGAGACAAGGCCGGTGGTGCCGACGAGGATGTTGAGCGCCATGCAGGCGATGGCGAAGACCACGACCTCGGTGGCGGAGGTGGTGCCAAGACCGATCAGATGCATCAGCGACGGCAGCGCGACGAGCGCGATCGCGGATGCGACGAGCGGAAGATAGTCGCGGGCGGAAGGGCTCATCGCGGCCTCACTCGAAGCGCTGGATGCGCTCGCCGAACAGGCCGCGCGGACGGAAGAGCAGGACGAGCAGCATCATCAGATAGATCACCGCCGTCGACCACTGCGTGTAGCCGAGGCCGATGGTGACGCCCTTGACCAGGCCGACCATCAGCGCAGCGACGACGACGCCCCAGAAGGAGCCGAGGCCGCCGATGACGACCACGACGAAGGCCGGGGTGATGATCTCCTGCCCCATCGCGGGATGGATCGAATAGATCGGCGCGAGCAGCACGCCGGCGAGCCCGGCCAGGCCGATGCCGATGCCCGCCACCGCCATCATATAGGGCTGCAGCGAGATGCCGAGCGCGCCGACCATGTCCGGGTTCTGCACGCCAGCCCGCACGACCCGGCCGAAGGAGGTTCGCTGCAACAGGAACCAGAGGCCGATCACGCAGGCGGCGGCGATGACGATCAGCAGCGCGCGGTAGCGCGAATAGATGAAGTCGCCGATGAAGAGCTGCCCGCGCAGCGCCGTCGGGATCGAGAAGGAGAGGGGTGGAGCACCGAAGATCATGCGCAGCGCCTGTTCCGCGACCATGGCAAGACCGAAGGTCAGAAGCAGCGAAAGGATCGGGTCGCGCCGGTAGAAGTGCTGGAACAGGCCGCGCTCGATCACAATGCCGATCAGCGCGACCAGCAGTGGCGAAGCGATGATCGCTCCGCCAAAGCCGAGATACGGTGCCAGCACGATCGTGAGATAGGCGCCGATCGCATAGAAGGCGCCATGCGCCAGGTTGACGATGCCGCCGAGCGAAAAGATCAGCGACAGGCCGAGCGCGATCAGGAGGTAGTAGACCCCGTCAAGCAGCCCGTTCAGCACCTGCTGGATGAAAAGCGTGAGCAAGGGACGGCCTTTGCAGTTTCGATCCGTCGATCACCCGGTCATTCCGGGCGATCGAGGGAGGCGCGAGATCCATGCCGGAACGGTTCAGGCATGGATCCCGGATCGGTGCCGCTGGTGCGGCTTGCCCGGAATGACTCCGCAGTCGAGGGAGGGGGCTCAGCTCATCTTGCAGACGGCTTCGTCGCCCTGGGTGGCGATCACCTCCATGTCCTCATTCGGGCCGGGCACCGGGGGCGACGAGGTGAAGAGGTCCCACTGGTTCTTGACCTGTGCCGCCGGCAGCGCGGTGATCGTGTACATCTCGCTGATGAGCTGATGGTCGGAGGCGCGGAAATAGCCCTGGCGCGGCTTCATCACGTCGAACTTCGCGCCTTTTTCCAGATGCTCGAGGATCTTGGCGGTGTCTGTCGACTTCAGCTCGTTCATCGACTGGGCCATGACCTTGACGCCGACATAGTCGCCCCAGGCCTGGTTCTCCGGCGGCTTGCCGTATTTCTTGGTGAAGGCGGCGACGAAGGCCTTGCTTGACGGCGTATCGATCAGGTGATGCCAGACGCAAGGCCAGATACCGCCGAAATTGTCCTTGCCAGCGGCCCAGGCGAGGGCGGTATCGAAACCGAAGCCGGCGACCGGGAAGGTCAGGCCGAACTCGGAATACTGCTTGAGGAAATTGGTGATCTGGTTGCCGGCGAGATTGGAGATAACGAGATCAGGCTTCGCCGCGCGGATCTCCAGCAGCAAGGCCGAGAAGTCGGTCGCGTCGGTCGGCACCAGCTTATCGGCGGCGAACTGGCCGCCATTGGCTTCCATGAAGCGCTTGGCGACCTTGCTGAGGTCATGGCCGAAGGCATAGTCGGCGGTGAGCGAGAACCATTTCTTGCCCTTGACCAGGCCCTGCGCCAGCAGGGAGCGGCCGGCGCTCTTCACATACATCGAGTTCTGGTGCTCGACATGGAACATGTAGCGGTTGCAACTCTCCCCGCGCAGCGCATCCGAATTGCCGCCGGTATTGACGAACAGCTTCCTGTTGCGCGCCGCGACCTGCGAGATCGTCAGGCAGGAGGCCGACGAAATCTCGCCGATGATGCAGGCCACCTGGTCGCGCTCGAACATGCGTTCGGCCTTGGTCGAGGCGGTCTGTGGGTTGACCGAATCCTCCTTGAGCGCTTCGAGCTTGCGCCCGTTGACGCCGCCCGCCGCGTTGATCTCTTCGACCGCCAGGTCCACGGCCATCACCCCATATTCGCCGAGTGGCCCGAGGAACCCGGTGCGCGGCGTCAGATGACCGAAGCGGATCGTGTCGGATGTCTGTGCGAGAATGACGGACGGACTTGCGACGAGACTGGTCGCGACGGCTGCCCCTGTTCCCACGAGCGCCTGACGACGCGAAATGCCCTTGATGATCCCAGTCATACGTTCCTCCCAGAACGGTCGCGCCTCGGCGCTTTTTCAGTCTCGTCGCGGCCTCTTAGAACCGCTTGTCGTGATCTGTGATCACAGTTAGGTTGGCAGACATGATCGCCCGAGTCCAGCCCCTCGTCGACCGCAAAGGCGAGCCAGATCCATCCGCTGTGCGGCGGGCATCCGACACGTCCGCGCTCGACGAGGTCGGCTCGCTCTCGCACGAGACGCTCGGCGAGCGTGTCACGGGCGAACTGCGCGAGCTGCTGATCGCCGGACGGTTGGCGCCGGGCGAGAAGCTTTCGCTCAGGCGCGTCGCCGAAGCGCTGGGCGTCTCGATGATGCCGGTGCGCGAAGCCGTCAGCCGGCTCGCAGCCGACAAGGCGCTCGAAGTCCTGCCGGGTCGGGCGGTGCGGGTGCCCGTCCTGACATTGGCGCAGTTTTGCGAGCTGACACGCATCCGCCTCGTCGTCGAGGGGTTCGCTGTCGAAGAAGCGGCCAGGATCGTCACGCCAGTGCAGATCGACGCGATCGAGCGGCATGAGGCTGCCTTCCGCGAGGCGGCGAAAGCCGATCCGCCAGACACTGCCGGGGCGGTCGCGGCCAACCGCCACCTCCATTTCGTGCTCTATGAAGCTGCGGGCATGCCCTCGCTGATCGAGATGATCGAGCGGCTCTGGCTTAAGGCCGGACCCGTCCTCAATCTCGACATGCGCCACGAACCGCGTCGGCTCGACGGCGGCAGTGCGGTGGTCGCACATGCCGCCTTGATCGCGGCGTTGCGCCAGCACGACCCGGCCGCGGCACGCGCGGCGCTGGAGGAAGACATCCGCGCTGCCGCCGATCACATCGAACGCACGGCGCGGCTGGCAGAATGACCATGCGGGTGAGACGAGGAAAGGCTTGAGGCCATGGATCTGATGATCGACGGGTTGCGCGTACTGGTGACGGCCGGCGCGAACGGAATCGGACTGGCGACGGCCCGGGCCTTCGCGGCAGAGGGGGCGAAAGTCCATGTCTGCGATGTCGACGAGGCGGCACTAGCCGCACTGGCCGAGAGCGATCCGGCGATCACCCGCTCGATCTGCGATGTTTCCGATCGCAAGGCCGTTGCACGCCTGTTCGACGAAGCGCTCAGTGCACTCGGCGGTGGACTTGATTGCCTCGTCAACAATGCCGGCATCGCCGGACCCACCGGCCGCGTCGACGAGATCGCGCCGGAAGATTGGGATTCCTGTCTTGCCATTGACCTGACCGGGCAGTTCAACTGCACGCGGCTCGCAGTGGCGCATCTCAAGCAGTCGGGCAACGCTTCGATCGTCAATCTGTCGAGTCAGGCCGGAAAGCACGGTTTTCCGCTGCGCTCTCCGTATGGTGCGGCAAAATGGGGCGTCATCGGCTTTACCAAGGCGCTCGCTGCCGAGCTCGGCGAGTTCGGCATTCGCGCCAATGCGATCTGCCCCGGTCTCGTGGAGGGGCCGCGCATCCAGAGCGTCATCGCCAACAAGGCGCGCAGCTTCAATATCTCGCATGAGGAGATGACAGAACGGCTGTTCGGCGGCGTGTCGATCAAGCGCTTCGTCGATCCAAACGACATCGCCAGGCACATTGTCTTCCTGGCATCGCCGTTCGGACGAACGACCTCTGGCCAGGAGATCTCGGTCTGTGGTGACACCAGGATGCTGGCTTAACCGCCGCATGCCGATGCAGGCGCTCGGTCAGCCCGGTCTTCCGGGCCTGCCGGGCCTGATCATGATCACGGTTGCAACCACCGCTGCCGCCGAGATCGCTGTCGCCAGCGAAAACAGCGCGCCGTAGCCGAGTGCATCGGCGAGTTTACCGGCCAGCATCGAGCCTGCCAGATAGACCAGCATCTGAGCGCAGGCGAGAATGGTGAAGTCGGTCCCCGGCTGGTCGGAGCTCGTCACTGCCATGAACAGCGAATAGAGCGCGACGATCTCCATATAGCGGATCAGCGTTTGAAAGCCGGCGGCGCCGAACAGTGGCCAGGCGCCGACGACAGCGCCCAGCGCATGGCAGGCGAAGAGCAGGAAGCAGAGCGTGCGCATGCCCCCGAGCAAGGCGAGCACGAAGGCGATGCCGCGCCGCTTCACCAGCAAGGCAGCGATCGCCGAGCCGGCGAGGCCCGCGGTCGTCGCAGAAATGCCCGAGAGATAGCCGATCTGGTTCAAGGGCACGCCGGCGTCGACGAGGTAGGAGCCCTCCATCGCCTTCACCAGACCTTCGCTTGCCCGGTAGGTCAGCGCGATCCAGAGGATCCGGCGTGCTTCCGGCCGGCGCAGGAAAGCGCGGATCGAGGGGCGTTTGGTCACTTCGTTCGGCGTCGGGTCGCTCTCGCGCATCATCGCAGCCGCGACGAGCGGCAGCAGCGAGATCGCGGCGATGGTGACGAGCATGCCGGTCCAGCCGATGTGGTGGTGCAGGACGAGGCCCAGCGTGCCGCCGATCACCACGCCGAAAGCGATCGAGCCGCCCTGGATGGCATTGCCGACGGCTCGGTCGGCTTCCGGCAGATATTTCGCGGCATAGCCGTCGGTGGCGATGTCCTGGGTCGAGATCAGCAGCGAGGCAGTAAAGCCGATCGCGATGATCTTGGTGACATCGAACGGTCCGACTGCGATCAAAGCGAGGATGCACAGGATCGTCCCGCTCTGGGTGAGGAAGACCCAGCCGGCCCGGTGCGCTCGCGCAAACGGCCTGATCCGGTCGATCCACGGCGCCCAGGCGAATTTGAGCACCAGCGGCAAGAGCAGGATGCTCATATAACCGATGGAGGTGCGCGAGACGCCGGCCTCCCGCATGATCGGCGGCAGCGCCGCGACGAAGAGGTAAGACGGGATCGCTTGCGCGAGATAGAGCCCGCCAAGCACCGCAAGGAGCCGGTAGCGCGCCGCGTTGCCGGCTGGTGCCGCGCCGATGCTCGCCTCGGTCGCGCTCATGCCGCTCTCCTGTGTTTCAGCAGGAAGGCGCGCGCCGCCGCCTCGTCGGTCTCCAAGCTGATCGGGAAGGGCCACAGCCGGCGGAAGACGTCGGCCATGGCCTCGGTCGCGCCCGGACGCACGATGGCACAGGCATCGCAGAGCGTGCCGAATTGCGCCCGCGTCCGCTTGAACCAGATTGCCTGTTCTCGCTCGCCGGCCTTCGACAGCTTGCGGCCACCGCCGAAGACGGTGAGCAGCAGGAAGGGTTCCTGCCGCCGGCCGAGCTCGGCGAGCGCGTCGAGATAGGCGCGCTCGTCATTGTCGGCATAGGGCGGCGCGAAGCGCAGTGTCACGATGCCGTCGGCGTCTATCTCAAGGCTGACCATGGTCAGAAGGTCTTGCGGAAGCCGAGCGTCACGGTGCGGCCCCAGGCGTAGTTGGCGAGGTTGCGCACCGAGGTCGCGGTCGGGTTCTGATAGTTGCGGTCGAACAGGTTGTTGACCGCGACATAGGCCTCGCCGTCGAGCACCGGGGCGGTGAAGGCGACATTCATGGTGGCCGCACCCTTCAGCCTGTTGCGGGTGCCGCGCAGGTCGGTCGCGACGTTGCGGTCGGAGAATGCTTCACCCTCGACGCGGAGCTGCATGCCATTGCCGAAGCGATAGCTGCCATAAAGCATGCCGCGATAGGGCGAGCCGATGCGGTTGTTCGGCAGGGCACTGTCGAGCTTGCGGTCGCCATTGGTGTCGTAACGGCCCTCGCGCCAGGACAGCACGGTGCCGAGGGTGAACTGCTCGGTCACGGCGACGTCACCGGTCGCCTCGACGCCCCAGATCCGCTCCTTCTGCTGCGAGATCGTGTTGCTCGCCTGGTCGAAGGTGACGCCTTTGCTGGACGTGCTGATGAAGCCGGTCAGCGAGCCCTTGAAGATGCCGTGGCTGCCGCGGATACCAAGCTCGTAACTGTTGACGATCTGAGCCTCCGGCGCGATCGAGGCGTAGCTGATGCCGCGTCGGCTCGCCGGCAGGCAGTTCGGGTTCGCGACCGGGCACGCATAGGCGGTGGAGATGCCCGCCCGCCGTGTGAAAGCACCGACATCGGGCAGCGCGAAGCCCTGCGAGAAGCCGCCGAAGATCTCGCTGCTCTCGGAGAGCTTGACGGTCGCGCCGAGATTGCCCGTCCAGGCCTTGTAGTCGAAGTTTCCGCCGGTGACGTTGAGCGCCGGCAGCACAAAGCTCTGGAAGCCCTGGGCGTTGTTGGCAGCCACCGCCGCATAAGCGGCAGGTCGGACATAGTCGCTGACCCCCAGCGAGAAATACTCGTAGCGCAGGCCGCCGCGCAGGATAATCCGGTCTCCGACCGGAAGCTGTAACTGGCCGAAGGCGGCGCTGGTCGTCTGCTTCAGCGGCGTGAACACGTCCTGGCCATTGCTCAGGGTCTGCCAGGTTTTCTCATGGATGAGGTCGCCGCCCCAGGTGAACTTGGCGCCGGGCAGGATGCGATCGAGCGGCGTATCGATCGTCAGGTTTACGCCGCCGCGCTGCGAATACAGCGTGGTCTGGTTGTCCGGACTCGTCGGCGACGCCGGGTTGAAGGAGTAGTAGACCTGCGAGTTGTAAGGGTATGAGAAGGCGGAATAATTGAAGCGCTTCTTGATGTCGTTGTAGTAGCCGAGCAGGCTTAGCTTGCCGAGGGCGAAGTCGCTGTCGCTGTAGCGCAGCGAGACCGACTTGGTGTCCTCGATGACGTGCTCGCCGGGATAGGGCCGTGTCCGATCGGGTCGGGCGAAGGGAGCGGCGTAGTTGGTCAGGTATTTCGGGTTCTGATCGAAGGCGATCAGGGAGCCCTGCAATTCGATCCGCTTGCTGGCATCGAAGTCATAGCCAAGCTTCGCCAAGAGATTGCCGGCCTTGTAGCGGTCGCCACCACCCTGGCCGAGCAGGCCATCGGAAGGCAGTTCCCGCCCGGCGCCGTCATAGGTGCGGCCAGCGCCACGGGCGCTGCCGGAGATCAGGTAATCGAAGCCATCCGGAATCTTGCCGGAAACGGTGACCGAGGCCTCGGGTGCCAGCGAGCGGCCGAGAGTCTGCGTGAAGCCACGCACAGCGGTATTGATCGTCACGCGCGGCTTGCTGCCATCGGCCGCCTTCTTCGTGATGAAGTTGACCGTGCCGCCCGTTGCGCCGGCGCCGAAGAGGCTGGAGGCGCCCGCGACCACCTCGATGCGTTCGACCGTGTTGAGGTCGATCAGCGAGAGGATGCGGGCGACGTCACGCAGCGGCGTGTTCATCGGCACGCCGTCGATCAGCACGAGGAGGTCACGGCCGCGATAATTTTCCGAGGCACTCGACACCATCTGCGTCGACATCGAGTAGCCGGGTACGAGCTTGCCGAGCGCGGCCGCGGCGTTCGGACTGAACTTCAATTGCTCCTCGATCTGCGCCCGGTCGAGCACCTGGATCGATTGCGGTGTCTCGGCCGTGCTGCGCTCGGTACGCGCCGCCGTGACGGTGATCGTGTCGAGGTCGATCACATTGGATCGAGGTTGGGACGATTGCGCCATCGCGGCCGAAGCGCAAAGCAGAGCCGGCAGACTGAGGGCGAGGGAAGTACGGTTGCTCATGAAGACACCTGTCGTCGTCCGCCCGGGTCGATATTCGAGCGGAGGGATACCGCTCCGGGGCTCTCGATTCGAAGTCATGATGTCGTTTCGATCTTAGGTTAGAACTAGAATAATCTAGATTTAACCATCGATATCCGCGGCATGAAGCTCAGAACAAGTTGAATGCCTGCGATCTCTAAAGTTATATTTCAGGTATCATCTTGGACTCGCGCGAACGCGCTATGGGACAAAAGCGAACTCCAATGCACGACAAGGCGGCTGTGGCCGAGATGCCACGGCTTGCGATCACCGAGCCGGCCGAAGCCGAGAGCTTCGCGCCGTTCTGGCTGGTTTCAAGTGAGGCTGCGCCCGAGGAGATCCAGGCGCTGGCGCACAAGGTTTTCGGGCGCGTGCCTGCCGGAGAGGACATCCGCGCCGGGGCGGCCCTGCCGTTTGCTGCGCGCAGCATGCTGACGACACGGCCCGATATCGGGCTGATGTCCTGCTTTTCCCCTGTGACGCCTTGGATCTGGCCAGCGCGCCGGAGCGAGCAGGAGTCACGCTACATTCTCGTCCGCCCCTCGGATGGCCGTTGCGTGATCGAGCAGGCGGGTCGTCGCGTCTCGTTGAGGGCGCGTGATGCCGCGGTCGTCGATCTCGCGGGGGAAACGCGCTTCACCCTGGTCGAACTCGGTCGTATCGACCTGATCGCGCTCGATCCGGCGCGCTTGCCGGCGCTGGCGCAGCTCGCGACCGACGAGCTGATGCTGGCGATCCCGCGCGGCAATCGCGGCCTGCAGGTGCTGGCTCACTACGGTGCCCTGCTCCTGCGCGGCCTGTTCCCGCTCAATTCGATGCCGCTGCGCGACCTCGCCATAGGCCACGTCCATGATCTGGTCGGCGTGATGCTGGCCGATCGCAGCGCACCTCTGGCGGCCGCGACGCCGAGGCGCGGCGGTCGGCTCGCCGCGATCAAGGCCGATATCGAGACCAGGTTGGAACGGCGCGAACTCTCGATCGACCTGATCGCCGGGCTCTACGGAGTGACCCCGCGCGCGATCCAGAAGGCTTTCGGCGCCGAGGGGCGCACCTTCTCGGACTATGTCCTGGAGCGCCGGCTCGAGCGCGCCTGGCTCAAGCTGATGTCGGCGGAGGACGACGCCATCACGATCAGCGGCGTCGCCTTCGAGGTCGGCTTCGGCGATCTGTCCTATTTCAACCGCAGTTTTCGCAAGCGCTTCGGCTGCTCGCCCTCGCAGGTCCTCGCCGGCTAACGTCGGGGAGGTCGCGGACGCTCAGAGCGGATCATTTTCCGGGGCCAGGTACCTCCGAGGGCTTGCAAGGCCACCAAAGCTCCCGGCAACGGCGCTCAGTGATGCGCGAGGATTTCGCCGAGAAAGGCGCGGGAGCGCGCATGCTGCGGGTTCGAGAAGAATGCGGCCGGCGAATTTTCCTCGATGATCTCGCCATCGGCCATGAAGATTACCCGGTCGGCCACCTGGCGGGCGAAGCCCATTTCGTGCGTGACGCAGATCATGGTCATGCCGTCGCGGGCTAGCGACACCATCGTGTCCAGCACTTCTTTGACCATCTCGGGGTCGAGCGCCGAGGTCGGCTCGTCGAACAGCATGGCTTTCGGCTCCATGCACAGTGCGCGGGCGATCGCCACACGCTGCTGCTGACCTCCGGAAAGCTGAGCCGGGTATTTTGCCGCCTGGTCCCCGATGCGGACCCGCTCCAGATACATGCGGGCGGTCTCCTCCGCGTCGGCGCGGGAAAGCTTGCGAACCCGCATGGGGGCCAGGATGCAGTTTTCCAGCACCGTCTTGTGGGGAAACAGGTTGAACTGCTGGAACACCATGCCAACTTCCCGGCGCACGGCATCGACGGCCGCCTGGCTGTCGGTCAGCCGGTGCCCCGCCACCACGATCTCGCCGCTCGCAATCGGCTCGAGATGGTTGATGCAGCGGATCAGCGTCGACTTGCCCGAGCCGGAAGGGCCGCAAAGCACGATCTTCTCGCCCTTGATCACGGAGAGATCGATCCGCTTGAGAGCGTGGAACGGGCCATAGAATTTATCGACCCTCCGCATTTCGATCATCGGTGCGACGGCCTCTCGCGCCGTGCGGCTTGCGGTGGCGTTCGTCTGGGCCATGTCGCTCTCCTTCATCTCGCGGCTCCGGCTGCCATCCGCTGCTCGAGCCTGCGGCCCCAGAGCGAGAGCGGCCAGCACATGACGCAATACAGCGCACCCACCACGCCGAAGACGAGCAGGGGCTTGTAGATCTGATTGGAAACGATGGTGCCGGCCCGGGTCAGCTCGATGAAGCCGACGATCGCCGCGAGCGAGGTTCCCTTGAGCAGCTGCACCAGGAAACCGACCGTCGCCGGCAGCGACAGCTTGAACGCCTGCGGCATCACGACGTCGACCATACGGCTCCAGCCGGGCAGGCCGAGCGCATTGGCGGCTTCGGTCTGGCCGCCCGGCACGGCCTGGATCGCGCCGCGCCAGATCTCGCCGAGGAAGGCCGAGGCATGCGCCGTCAGCGCGATCGAGACGGCGCCCCAAGCTGGAAGGTTGAAGCCGAGCAAAGGCAGGCCGAAATAGGCGACGAAGAGCTGCATCAGCAGCGGAGTGCCCTGGAACACCCCGATCCAGCAGATCATCGGAATCCGCAGCCATGGCGAAGGCGAGACCCTGAGCAGGGCGACGACCATGCCGAACACGATGCCGCCGACGAAGCCGATGGCGGTGAGGAGCAAGGTCCAGAGCAGGCCTTGCAGCAGATAGGTCAGTTCCTGAATGCCCATGTCCTGCCCCTCAGCGCTGCGGATAGCTGAAGGCCCAGCGGCCCAGCGCGGCGAGCAGCCACATCGTCACGAGCGAGATCACCAGATAGATCGTCGTAAGCGTGAAATAGACCTCGAAGCTGCGGAAGGTTTCCGCTTCGATCCGCTGGCCGACCGATGTCAGCTCATAGGCGGAGATCGAGGTGCAGATCGCCGTGGTCAGCGTCAGCAGGATGAACTGGCTGGCGAGCGACGGAAAGATCGCTCGCAGGGCAGGGACGAGCACGATCAGCCGGAAGACTTCGTGCTTGTGCATGCCGAGCGCCAGGCCCGCCTCCGTCTGCCCCTTCGGGATGCTCTCGACTCCGCCGCGGATGATCTCGATCGCATAGGCGCCGCCATTGAGGCCGAGCGCCAGGATCGCCGTGATCGTCGGATTCAGGCGGACACCGGCGAGCGGCAGCGCGAAGAACAGGAAGAAGATCTGCACCAGGAATGGGGTATTGCGCACGATCTCGACGAAGAGCGTGACCAGCAGCGACGGAATCCGCATCTGCATCCGCAGGATGACCACGCCCAGGACACCGACGACCATCGCGATGGCCATGCCGGAAAAGGCCAGGAACAAGGTTCCGAGCGTTCCGAACAGCAGCGATTTCCAGGCGTCTGCCACGACGCTGAAGTCGAGTGTCATCGTTCCTCCCCTGTTTTGGGCGGCAGGTCTCGTCTCAGTCGTCCCAGGCGGGTTCCCAGGCGAAGCTGGAATAGCGCCGACCGCTGGCGAGCCCGTGGATCGCCGCCATGTCTTCCGGCGACAGCTCGAAATCGAAGATGTCGAGATTGGCCCGCATGTTCTCGGGCTTGGACGAGCGCGGGATGGCGCCGACGCCGTCCTGCTGGATGAGCCAGCGCAGCGTCACCTGCCCGGCCGACTTGCCGTATTTCCGGCCGAGCGCCTTGAGCAGGTCATTGTCGAAGACCTTGCCGCGCGCGATCGGTTGGTAGGCGTTCAGCAGCATGCCGGCGCGCCGCATCCGGGCGAGCAGCTTCTCCTGCGACAGGAAGGGATGATACTCGACCTGGTTGCAGAACAGGTCGGCCTTGTGCACCTCCAGCGCCTCGTCGAGCAGCGCGACCGGGAAGTTGCTGACGCCGATCAGCCGCGTCCGCCCCCTCTGCTTTTCCTCGGCATAGGCCGCCAATGTCTCGTCGAGGGGGACATCTTTCGTAGGCCAGTGGACGAGCAGCAGATCGACCTGATCGAGCCCGAGCCGGTCGAGACTTTCATCGACGCGGCGGTGGACGGTGTCCGGCGAGAGGTCGTTGAACCAGATCTTGGTCGTGACGAAGAATTCACCCCGCGCGAGACCCGAAGCGCGGATGGCGCGCCCGACCTCAACCTCGTTGCCATAGCGGATCGCGGTGTCGATCTGGCGGTAGCCGAGATCGATCGCCGTCCGGATCGCCGCCTCGCCGGCTGGGCCGGTCAATTCGAAGGTCCCGAGGCCGAGGGCCGGAATGGTTTCGCCGCGGATCGTCTTTATGGCTGGGGTTGCGCCGCTCATGCCGCTCCTCCTTGCTCGAGCATCTCCGCCAGGGTGACGGTTCGATCTTCGCGGGCGGCGCGATCGACCGCGAGTGTCGCGGCGAGCGTGGCCATGCCGTCTCGGGCCGTGATGAGCGGCTGTTCCTCTCGCCGGACGATCGCAGCGAAATGGGCGAGCTGGGCGACATAGGTCGGCTGGCCGGCGGTCCCCCGATAATGGCGCGCCAAGGGGTGCTGCCAGTGCTCGTCGCTTCGCTCATGGCGCCACAGATACATGTCGGAGACCGACAGAGCCGCCTTGCTGCCCGCCAGGAACAGGCAAGGGCCCGGCTGTGTGGGGTGGTAGAGAGCTTGGCCCGAGCTGTATTCCCAGGCCCAGGGGCTGACGGCGTTGTCGGAGATGATGAAGCTTCCCAAGGCCCCGTTGGTGAAGCGGATGGAAAGGCTAGCCCCGTCTTCCACCGCAAAGCCGCGCGCATGCGAGGTGAAGGCTCGAATGCTGTCGATCTCGCCAACCAGATGACGCAGGATATCGATGTCGTGGATCAGGTTGATGAGCAGCACGCCGCCGCCGGCGCTCTTTCTCCAGGCGACGTCGAAGTAATTGGCCGGTTTGTCGAACAGCGTCATGCCGTTGACGGCGACGATGTCACCGAGCTCTCCAGCCATGATCGCCTGCTTGGCTGCGCGGATGTCCGGGCTATGGCGGCGTTGATGACCCACCAGCACCGGCACGCCGGTGCGTTCACTCGCCTCGACGATCAGGGCAGCGGAGGCGATGCTTTCCGCGACTGGCTTCTCGATCAGGCAGGCGATCCCGCGTTCGATGCAGGCCAGCGCGGCAGGGGCGTGGAGCTGGTTCGGCAGCGCGACGATCGCGCCGTCGGGGCGCAGCTCGTCGAGCATGGCGGCGTAGTCGACGCGGTGGGGTACGGACAGCCGCTCGGCAAGCTGCGCGGCCTCCGGGGAAGGATCGCAGATCGCGGCGATGGATATCTCGGGGTGCGAGGCCATGAGGTCGGCGTGCTCGCGGCCGATGAGGCCGGCACCGAGCAGGGCGATGCGGGTCATCGGGTCATCTCCGCCATGGCTTGCAGCGCCAGCCTGTAACCATAGGCGCCCAGCCCGGCGATCACCGCCGTCGCCGTCTTCGAGACCAGTGAATTATGGTAGATTGCCTCGCGCTGATGGATGTTCGAGATGTGCAACTCGATCTTTGGGCGTTCGAACATCTTGAGAGCGTCCAGAATGGCGATCGAGGTGAAGGTGTAGCCCGCCGGGTTGATGATGATGCCGGCAGCGTCCTTCCGCGCGGCATGGATCGCCTCGATGATCTCGCCCTCGAAATTCGACTGGCGGAAATCGATGGCGAGGCCGAGATCGGCCGCGTCGCTCTCGCACCAGCCACGGATCTCGTCGAGCGTGGTCCGTCCGTAGATCTCCGGTTCGCGCTGGCCGAGCAGGTTGAGGTTCGGCCCGTTCAGGATGAAGATCGTTCGCATCGCGGCTCCGGAGAAGGTGGGCAGCGGACGCGGCCGCAGATATGCGGTCGCGCCTCGTGTTGCGGCATTTTGAAGGGTTGAGTTTGGCCCGTCACTTCACGGAGAAGGGCACGCCCTCGACCGAGGCCGGGAAGGTCGGCAGCGGCTGGGCCAGCCACTTCTGGCTGATCTTCTCGAGCCGGCCGTCGGCCGCGATCTTGTCGATGAACTGGTTGAGCCAGTTGTTGATCTCGGCGTCTCCGAGCTTGGTGCAGATGCCCTGCCATTGCTCGTTGAAGACCAGTTTCTGCTCGAAGTCGTTCCCCGGCGAAGCCTTGTCCAGATTGATCTTGTAGGTGGTGTTGCCACCGATCGCATCGACCTGGCCGGAGACCAGCGCCTGCATGGTGGAACTGTCATCGTCGAAGCGGCGGATGTTCGGAATGTCGCCGAGCAGGGTGGTGATCGCCTTGTCCTGCGCCGCGCCGCGTGGCACGCCGATGCGCAGGTTGCGGGCGTCCTCGATCTTCTCGATCTTGTTCTTCTTGCTGGAGAGCAAGATGATTTTCAGACCGGAATAGGGCTTCGAGAACTGCACGGCCTTGGCGCGATCGGGATACATGCCCATCACCGCCATCTGGACGTCGACCTTGTTGGTCAGCAGGTTCGGGATGCGGGCGGCTACGGCGTTCGGCACGAACTCGACCTTGACGCCAAGCTCCTCGCCGATCAGCCGGCCCACATCGACGTCGTAGCCGATGTTCTGCCCGGTTGCGTCGATCGAGCCCCAGGGGGCCTGCTCGCCCATCACGCCGATGCGGATGACGCCTGCCTTCTTGATCTTGTCGAGAGACTGGGCGTCGGCCTGCGCGGAGGCGCCGAAGAAGCCGATGCTGGCCGCCAAAGCCAGCGCAGCGGCGCGGAATGAAGAAATGCCCAACATGAATCCTCCTCTGTTTGCTGATGATTTGCCGGCTTCTTGGGCCGGCTGGCTGTTATCGGGGGGCTGCCCGATCTCTTGTTGTCGCGTGTAAAGCCCCAGGCCGATGCTTGATGCTCGAGGCCTGCTCAACCTTGATGAGCTTGCGCGTGGTTATGGGCCTGCATGTCTTCGCTGGTGATGCTGAAGGCCGTCTCGTAGACATCGATGACGGGCTCGGTCAGCGCTCCCGTGGCGATGGCCAGCTGCTTCGCTTCGGCCAAGGCTGCTTCGAGGCCGCTGCGGGAGGCGCCTTCGACCAGAAGCACGGCGTCAAAACCCTTCTCCGCCATGGCGCTGCGCAGTTCCGTCTCGCGGGTCCGGACGCCGGAAACCTCGCTGCGGGCGATGCCGAGATGGACACAAGCCACGCCCGGGAGAGCTTGCACGGCCTCGACGAGGCCCTGCGCAGCCTGTCGCAAAACCGCATCGCTATCCGCTTCCGCGAAATCGAAGCGGATAGTCGCCATGCTGCCACCATCGCCGATGCCGGCCGTCGCGACCCTGTCGCAGGCGACGCGCAGGAAATTCTGGAAGCTTGGTGCGACCTCTGCCGTCCACGGCGTCGGATTGTTCAGCCGCGCGAGATAGGCGTCGGAGCGGAACACCTCGACGTCATCGGCCGCATAGATCGTCCCGAAGACATAGCGCGACGCTTTCGGCGCATGCAGGCGCTTGCCCGTGCGAAAACCCGGAATCGATAGCCGCTCCGGCATGTGCTCGCGGGTGTGCCACTCGATATAGCCTTCGTGACCGCCATCGGCGATGTCGTGCCAGATCGCGAGAAAAGCCGACCCATTCAATCCCATCGCATTCCGTCCCTCAGGCTCTCCCTGCCGGCCGATTTGCCATCGGCTGCTTGACAAGGAGATTGTTTCCTCTCCATCTAGCCTACTAGAATGTTAGTATGTTGAGTGAGTCAAGAGCCCGCCACCAAATTGAGGGCTTCGGCCAAGACGGCTCTTCGGGAGGAGCGCATGCAGACAAGTGAAACGCCGCGCGTCGCCATCGTGACGGGCGGGGCAGGAGGGCTGGGTTTCCCGATCGCGGAGCGGCTGGCCGCCAAAGGCCACGGGGTTGCGATCTGGGATCTCGACGGTGCGCGTGCCGACGCCGCGGCTGCGAAGTTGCCCGGTGCCCGCGGCTACGTGGTCGACGTGACGGATGAGAAGGCGGTCGCGGATGCGACGGCCCGCGTGGTGGCCGAGCTTGGCCCCCTCGGCATTCTCGTGACCTGCGCCGGCCATAACGGGCCGCTGGCTCCGTTCGCCGAATATCCGAGCGAGGGCTGGCGCTTCGTCATGTCGCTCAACCTCGATGCCGTCTTCCACTGCTGCCAGGCAGCGGTGCGCGAGATGCTCAAGACCGGCTACGGCCGCATCGTCAACCTGGCCTCGATCGCCGGCAAGGAAGGCAACCCCAACGCTGTCGCTTATTCGGCCTCCAAGGCCGGTGTGATCGGGCTGACCAAGTCGATCGGCAAGGAGCTTGCGACGACCCAGATCCGGGTGAATTGCGTGACGCCGGCAGCAATCGAAACCGAGATGCTCCAGCAGCTCACGCCCGAGTTCAGGGCCTATGTCGTCTCCAAGATCCCGGTGGGGCGTCTTGGTCAGGCGGATGAGGTGGCCGCGCTGGTGAGCTGGCTGGCCTCGGAAGAGTGCTCCTTCTCGACGGGTGCCGTCTTCGACGTTTCGGGCGGCCGCGCGACCTATTGAGGCGGATCATGCACAAGCAGCATCGCCTCTCGCTGGCCTATCTCACCGTTCAGGGCTGCCCGCCGGTCGAGCAGGTCCGCTGCGCTGCGGCGGCGGGTTACGACTCCGCTGGCCTCAGGCTGATTGCGCCCCATGGGCTGGAGCTCGCGCATCCGATCGTCGGCGACAAGGCGCTGATCCGCGAGATCCGTACGACGGCGGCCGATCTCGGAATCTCCTTTCTCGACGGGGAGGTCTTTACCCTCCTGCCCGAGACCGTGATGGAGCCTTGGTTGCCCGTCATCGAGACGGCAGCGGAGTTCGGCATGCCGCTGATGCAGATCACATCCGAGGACCCGGAGCTGTCCCGGGCTTCCGAAAATCTCGGGCGGATTGCCGACATCGCTGACAAGCACGGCATCGCCATCGCGATCGAGTTCATGCGCTGGCGCTCCGCGGCGACGATCGAGAATGCGGGGCGGCTTGCGACGGCGTCCGGGCGCGGCAATGTCGGCATCCTGCTCGACGCGCTGCATCTGTCGCGCTCCGGCGGTGGCCCCGCAGCGGCTGGGGCGCTCAGGGACCAGGTGCTCTATCTGCAGCTCTGCGACGCCCCGGCGATTCAGCCGGTTGACGATGCGTCCTGCATAGCGGAGGCGAGGGGCGCGCGCATGATCCCTGGGGAAGGGGAGTTATGGCTGCGGGATTTGATGGCGGAACTCCCGTCCGATATCGCGATCAGCGTCGAGACCCCCCATCGCGGCGATGCATCGTTGAGCTTTGTGGAAAAGGCGCGCAGGGGCATCGCCGGAACGCGCAATTTCCTCGATTCACTTTAGGCTTGGGCACTTAGTGGCCATCGGCGGAGCCAATCGGGAGCCTCGGCTCTCAGCGACAGGAAGGAGACGTGGCGAGGTGGGTGCAAGACAGCGAGGAGCGTTGACCTTGCGCGTGACCGAGCGACTGCGTCGGGCGATCGTCGATGGCGAGGTTGAACTTGGAGATGCTCTCTCCGAAGACAAGCTCGCCACGAAGCTCGGCGTGAGCCGTAGCCCGGTCCACGAGGCGTTGACCGCCCTGGAGCAGCAGGGGCTGATCGATATCAAGCCGCAGCGTGGCAGCTTCGTCTTCCTGCCGACCAGAGAAGACATCGAAAATCTCTGCGAGTTTCGGCGGATGATCGAGACGGAGGCTCTCCAGCTCGCCATGAAGCGCGGGCGCAACGCGACGCTCGCCGCCCTGAAGGCGGCTGCAGGCGAGATGCACGAAGCGATCCTCGCCGGCGATGATCTTCGCAGTGCCCAGGCGGATACGGCGTTTCACGGCGCGCCGATCGAGAACAGCGGCAACAGCTACCTGATCAATGCCTATCGGCTTGTTTCTGGAAAGGTCGCGGCGCTGCGCTCGCATAGATCCACCGCCTCGATTCGCAGCGAAGCGAATGCGGAGCATTTCGAGATCATCGCCAGGTTGGAGGACGACAATCTGCCGGCGGCGCTTGGTGCGCTCTCGAACCACATTCTGAAGATGGCAAAGCGATACGACATCGAACCGTCGCTGAATCGCGCAACGGCGGGAAGGGCGTCGCGGAGCCCGTCGCTGGAGCATCTCGGCCCCCTCCCGGATTGATGACTGCTGGTTTCCTGCGTCTCGGGTGCGGATTGACGTCCCCACTTCACACCTAAGCATCGACGATGCAGGTGCGATCTCGGTATCGACCTACGATCGAGCCGGGCGCGGCGCGGAAGTGACAAGCCAAATGCCGCCGATGATGATGGCGAAGCCTGCGAGGTGGAACCAGGCGATCGTTTCGCCGAGCACGATGAAGCCGAGCAATGCGCTGCTCGGTGGCAGAAGATGCATGAACATGCCGGTCTTGCTGGGGCCGAGCGTGGCGACCGAACGGTTCCAGAAGATGTAGGCCAGGATCGACGGGAAGACTGCGAGGTAGAGGAGCGCGCCGGCCGACGCCAGCGTCGGCCGGAAGCCGCCGACCGCAATATGTTCCCAGGCGACTGCCGGCAGATGGAACAGGACGCCGAAGAACATGGTGACGCCGAGAAAGGCCATCGGCGGCAGGCTGGGCGGCCGCCGGCGGATCAGCACGGTGTAGAGCGCCCAGCAGCTCATGCCGGCAAAGACCAGCATGTCGCCCTTGTTCGGCGTGAAAGTCTGAAGATTCGCCGGATTTCCTCTGCAGATGACCAAAACCGCCCCGCAGAGCGAGAGGACAATTCCAGCGAGTTGCTGCGGCGTCAGTCTTTCCTTCAGAACGACATAGGCCAGCAGGAAGGTGACGACAGGCAGTAGAGAGTTGATGAGCGCCGCATTCGCGACAGGGGTATGATGCAGCGCCACGTAGACGAAGCAGTTGAATGCTGTCACGCCGACTGCGCCCAGCAGAGCGAGGAAGGGCAGATTGCCGCGAATGCGCGGCCAGCAGCCGGCGATGGTTTGCCAGCAGAACGGGAGCAGGATGAGAAAGGCGAGGGTCCACCGCCAGAATGACATCTGCACCGGCGGAATCGTGTCGCGCATCAATCTGGCGATCAGGAAATTGCCGGACCAGAACAACGGCGGAAGCGTCGCCAGCCAATAGGTCGCGTGCGGGATACTGGCCTCGCGCTCGGTGACCGTCGCAGCCCGGCTGCTGGCCTCAGCGGGCATCTGGGGATCGCGCAGCGGCGGCGCGCAGCTCGGTGTAGCGTCCGAGCACAGCGTTGATGCCGACGGCGAGCAGGAAGACCACGATCAGCAACGCGTACATGCGCGGCATGTCGAAGGTCGCATAAGTCTGGATCACCGCGTAGCCCAACCCCTGATTGGCGAGCTTCGTCTCGGCCAGAAGCGTGCCGATGATGGCGACGCCGAGCCCGATACGCAGGCCGTTAACGATGGGCGCGCGCATCGCTGGCAGGTAGATCTTCAGGATCATCTGGCTGACATTGAGCCGGAAACTCAGGCCGACCCGGATCAGCACGGTATTGATCTCGCGCATCGCGGCGGCGACGCTGATCGCGACCGGAAAGAACGAAGATAGCGCTCCCATCGCAACCTTGGAGCCCGGCCCGACGCCGAACCACATGATCAGCAACGGAAAGAAGATGATCTTTGGCGTGGGACCGAGATAGTGCAGTAGCGGCTCATAGGCGCGCTGCAGGAAGGGGCTGCTGCCGAGCAGGATGCCAACGGCGACCCCGGCGCCGCCCCCGATCAGGATGGCGAGCGCGACCTCGCCGGCGGTGACGCCGAGATTGGCGTAGAACGTCGGCTCGACCAGGAGGTGGGCGAGCGCACGCATGATGAGGAGCAGCGACGGCACGACGTCGCGATAGAGCAGCCCCGAGCGCGCCGTGATCTCCCAGGTCGCCAGGATCGCGACGACGATCGCGATCCGCGTCAGCCGCACGGCTTGCGCCTGATCCATTCTCGCCGAGCGGATGGCCGCAGGCTCAACGGTGGCTGTCGTCATCGCTCCATCCCTCCCGATCGACGAGGCGGTTGCAACGCAAGCTTATTTGCGCGGCGGGATCTGGATCAATTCGCCGAGCTGTTCCTTGGTCAGCGGCTGGGCCGTATATTTCAGCGTCACCGCGTCGGGAACGATTTCGTCCAGGCCGACGATCTTGTCGGGGTCGAGTGCTTCCTTCGGGAAGAAGTCGTCCCGCGTGCGCTTGGCGATGGCCTCCGGAATGCCGACGAAATCAGCATAGGCCTTGATCGCCCCGTCGCTGGAATACATGGCGTCGACGGTCTCGCGATAGGCGGCCATGTAGCGGTCGATCAGCGCCTTCTTGTTCTGCAGGGTGCTGGTGTTGACGATCAGCAGGCGGACCGTCTGGTTCCTGAAGGTCGAGGAATCGTTGCCGGTCGCGACGACGCGAATCTCGCCCTTGTCGAGCTGCGGCAGGCCGAAGGGCGGCGCCGCCCAGCCGACATCGATCTGGCCGGACATTACCTGGGTCAACGTCGGCGCCGGGCCGCCGGTCGCCGTCGCTTTCACCTTCAGGTTGTTCTCCTTGATGAACGCGTTGACCACGCCATGGGTCGACGAGCCGTTGGTCGAATAGGAAACCGTGCGGCCTTCGATGTCCTTCAGCGTCTTCACCGGAGAGTCGCTCTTGACGTACCAGTAAAGATCCTTGGCGCCTGTGGTCTCTGCTCCGATGATGCGGATCGGAGCACCCTTCGAGAAAGCGGAAAGTGCGCCCATGATGCCGCCGGCGACGCCGATGTCGACGCTGTTGGAGAGCACGGCCTGCTGGGTTTCACCGCCTCCTTGCGTGTAGAGCATCTCAAGCTCGAGATTGTGCTTCTTGAAGATGCCGAGCCGCGTGCCGACCTCCGAAATCGAGGTATCCCAGTTGCCGCGCTGGCCGATCGCGAGCTTGAGCTTGTCCTGGGCGGCCGCTCCCTGCGCCGCCGACAGCGCGAGGCCGAGCGCCGCGAGCGTCCACGCGATTGTCCTGAATTTCGTCATCCTGTTCCTCCCGTATCGGCCGGTACGATGCGCCCAGCCTCTGTCGCCTGGCCTTCGCTTCTGCGGCGAAGTGAAAAATGCGGAGATCGTTTCCTCCGTTTCAGATCTTGAACGCTTCCAGCGTGCTGGGGTGAAAGAGATCCTCGACGGCAAGCCGGCGCGAGGACAGCCCCTGACGGTGGTGGGCTTCGAGAAATGCCTCCAGCGTATGGCGGTTGGGGCCGACTCCGTAAGACCAGAAATCCTGCCCCATCAGATTGCGGGCTGCCTGCAACTGCTCTTCGACGAAGGGCAGGGTAATCTTGGTGGCGGATGTATCGGACAATTTGGCGAGAGCGACGGCCTTCGACTGCTCGAACGCCTTGAGCAGCGCGGCCGGCAACCAGGGCTGGGCCTCAGCGATGCTACGACGGACACCGAGCACGTGCATGATCGGGAAGATGCGGGTGCGCCGGTAATAGTCCGAGGCTGCGGTGGTCGGGTCCGGGAAGAGGCGCGCGATCTTGGGATGACCGGCGTCGAAGGCCGGCGGCGAACGCGGGCCGATATAGGCGTCGATCTCGCCGCTCATCAGCATTTCGTTGAGGGAGCGATCCGCCGGCGCCTGCACCACCTCGATGTCGGGGGGAAGCTCCACGCTGATCTTCTCGGCGCGACCGGGCTGCTCCAGCCCGCCGCGAACCCAGGTCACCTCGGAGGGCTTCACGCCATGATCACCCTCGAGGATCGCGCGGATCCAGACACAGGCCGTGAGCTGGTATTCCGGGCATCCGATGCGCTTGCCCCGGAGGTCCTCGGGTCGGTCGATGCCGCGATCGGTCCTGATGAAGATGCCGGTATGACGGAAGGCCCGCGAGAGGAAAGCCGGAACGCCGACATAAGGGTTGTCTCCGCGTGCCGTCTTGAGGGTGAAGCTCGATAGCGAGGCCTCGCAGACGTCGAACTCGGCATGGCGGAACGCCCGGAAGAAGATCTCTTCCGGCACCAGCTTCATGAAAACGGGGTCGACACCGTCGATCTGGACTGCTCCGTCGATCAGCGGGCGGTTGCGATCATAGTCGCCGATGGCGATGGACAGGCGTAGATTGGACACGCATTCCTCCCGGCCGGCGCGAGCGGGCGCGCCATGGTTTTGCGGCAGAGTGCGCCGCGACGGCCGGGGGCACAAAGACTTCCGCGAAATGAGAACAAGACGCGGACCGTATGGGAAGGCTGTTCAGGAGCCGACACGGCGGGCGAGCGTGCCGAGCGATTCGAGCAGGTGCTCGACGAGCGAGGCGAGAAAGCGGTCGACCGCCGGCTGCTCGCGCAAGGCCGGCGCGCTGCTGGGCCGGATCAGATAAAGCGTTCGCTTTGGCGGCATGTCCGAGATGCGCTGCATCGCGAGCTTGCCGGTGCGCAGTTCCTCGATGGCGGTCCCATAGGGCATGATGCTCGCCGCGGCACCGCGCACGACGAGCGCGCGCATGGCCGGAACCGATTGCGCCTCGTAGAGGATCTGCAGCGGCAACGAGAATTTCTCGGCGGCAGCCTTGAGCAAACGTTGCACCGAGTCGCGCTCGCCGGCCTGCACGAGATCGTGGCTCAATGCTTCTGCCAGCGTCACAGTCTCCGGCAGAGGCTCGTCGCCGACCGGCCTGATCAGGACCAGCTCCTCCTCGAATAGCGCCGTCCGTTCGATACCGGGGCGTGGCTCGTCGACGCCATAGGCGAAAGCGGCGTCGAGCTCGCCGCGCTCCATCGCGGCGACGAGGACGTGGCTCAGCTCCTCGACGAGACTGAGCGAGACCGTGGGCATGCCGTTCTTCGCGTCGATCAGCAGGTCGGGGCCGATCTGGAGCATGATGCTGGGCGTCAGGCCCATGGTCAGCATTTCCTGGTCGTTTCCGGCCAGCGCCCGAACGTCGCGCTTGGCGTCCTCGACCTCTTTCAGGATGCGCCGCGCGCGTTCCAGCAGGAGCTCGCCGGCCTGCGTCAGGACGACGCCGCGCGAATGGCGCAGCAGAAGCTCGGTCTGCAGATCCTGCTCGAGCTGCCGGATCTGCAGACCCAGGGCGGGTTGCGCGACATTGAGTTGCTCGGCGGCCTTGGTGATGTTCCCGACTTCGGCGATCCCGACGAAATAGCGGAGCTGGCGGAGATTGATCGCGGCCTCCCGAGCGTTTCTTCTTGAAGCTCATCATGCGGCGCTTCAATCGACGGGACAAGGCGCGGCGCGAACGGCAGGCGGTCCGGACATGATCCATCCGGAGCGGCGTTGCCAAACGGTTTGATTTGCGATCAGCGTCCCGGCCGGAACCAGCGCTCCATGCGCTCGAGCGTCGCAAAAATGACGACGCTGACGAGGATGACGAAGACGATCGTCGCGAAGACGCCGGCAAGATCGTAGCGCTCGGCGAGATCGTTGATGAGCTGGCCTAGTCCGCCGAAATTGATCAGGAACTCGACGCCGATCAGGTTGATCAGCGCGAAGACCAGCCCGAGGCGAACGCCGACGAAGATCGTCGGGATGGCGGCAGGGAACTCGATCTTCCAGAACTGCTGTGCGGGCGTGAGATTATAGCTCAGCCCGACATTGATCAGGCTCTTCCTGACGCCTTTCAGCCCTTCCAGCGTTTTGAGGATGACCGGGGCGAGGCCGGCGACAAAACCCATCGCGACGACGGTGGCGGTGCTGCGCCCGAAGATGACGAGGAAGAGCGGATAGGCCAGCACCACGGGGGCGGCCGCCACCCCTGCGACCCAAGGCTCGGTGGCGAGTGCGAGAACCCGGACCTTGTAGAGCAGCACGCCGAGCGCGACACCGACGACCGCGACGAGAACGCTGGCGGCCAGTGCCTCGCCGCCGGTCATCATCAATCGCTCCAGCAACTGCTCCTCGGCGAAAAGCCGTCCGAAGCTTCCGAACACGGTCGAGGGCAGCGGAATCACGAATGGGTTGAGGATATTGAGCCTCAGCAGGATCTCGACGATGACCAGCGCGAGGACGACCGTCGCGAAACCGACCGCCGGAGGCAGGATTCTGGAGAGCCGCATGGCTCAGCGCCCCCCGCGGCGGGCGCCAGCCTCGGATTCGGCCATGCCGCGCGACGCCTCCTCGCGCAGGTCGTTCCATATCTCGGCGACATGGCGGCCGAAGGCCTCGCTGCCGACGATGTCGTCCGTGCGCGGCCGCGGCAGGCGGATATCGACGACGCGCTTCACCTTGCCTGGGCGGAAGGTCATGATGATGACCCGGTCCGAGAGCTGAACCGCCTCGGTGATGTTGTGCGTGATCAGCAGGGTGGTCTGCTTCAGCTCTTCCTGAATCTTCAGGACCTTGTCGCCGAGCAGCAGGCGGGTCTGCTCGTCGAGCGCGGCAAAGGGCTCGTCCATCAGCAGAATCTTGGGCTCGAACACCAGTGTGCGCGCGATGGCGACGCGCTGGCGCATGCCCCCCGACAGCTCCGCCGGGTAGCGCTGCTCGAAGCCGTTGAGGCCCACCATGTCGATGAAGCGCCGCGCGGTTTCGTAACGCTCGGCCTTGCGCACGCCCTTGACCTCGAGTGGGAAGGCGACGTTGTCCAGCACCGTGCGCCAGGGAAACGTCGATTCTTCCTGGAAGACCATGCCGATCGAGGGATGCGGGCCCGAGATCAGGTCGCCACCGACGCTGACCTTGCCTTCATAGCCACGTACCAGTCCGCCAAGAATGTTGAAGACGGTCGACTTGCCGCATCCGGATGGCCCGATGATCGAGACGAACTCGCCGCGCTCGATCGAGAACGACATGTCATCGACGGCGGTGACGACACCCTCGCGCGTCTGGAAGCGCATCGTCACGCCGTCGATGACCAGATCGGTCTCCCTCATGGTCTCGGCTAGACGCAGCTTGGTCGCCGTAGCGGGCATGGTGCACTCATCCCTTGGCTGGCCATTGCTCATCGCCTCGCCTTTCGCCGGACGGCCTTCGCCGCCGGCTGGCTTGCGGCGCGCAGGCGTCGGGTACGGTCGAGGACCGACGAGGTCGGCGGCATGTCTTCTTCCCTCGCGCAGCCGTCTTGGTTTCGCTTCGCAGCCGACGCGACCACCACGTTAGTGATACGGCCGGGGCAAGGTCCAAGATTATCTTGCTTGGCCAGTCAAACTTTTCGGGATGGGCGCCCGGGCGCTCCAACGCGCTCTACCGAATGTCCGGTTGCGGCCTATACTCCCCCAAAATGACAGCCGGAGATGCGTGCGACCGTGGCGACCAGGGCGAAGGAGAAAAGCGGGATCCCCGGAGCGCCGCGAGAACTGCCGTTCGACAGGAGCGTCGGTTATCAGCTGCGAATGGCGAACCGCGCCACGCAACGCTACCTGCAAAGCAAGATCGAGCTGCACGGCGTCACCACCGGCATGTGGTATTTCCTGCGCGCGCTCTGGCAGGAGGACGGGCTGACGCAGCGCGAACTCTCCCGCCGCATCGGCACGATGGAGCCGACGACGCTGACCGCGCTGGCCGCGATGGAAAAAGCTGGCTTCATCAGCCGCGAACGCGATCCGCAGGACAGGCGAAAGCTGCATGTGCTGCTGACGCCCAAGGGTCGTGCGCTTGAAGCCGAGTTGCTGCCGATGGCGCAGGAGGTAGTCCAGCAGGCGACCTCCGGCTTCTCGCCGGACGATCTCGCCCGGTTCCTCGGTTACCTGGCAGCGGTGCAGCGCAATCTCGCTGAAGTGCCGGGGGTGGAGGGGGCTGCGGGACCGTCCGAAACCACCGCGGAACTCTAGTCTTTCGGCGTTTCGCCCGCGTGGCGAGTCAGGCCCGCCGTCATCGCCGGATTGTATCCGGGAGCGACGCGGGCATCGATCAGAACGGAGCTGCCGGCTTTGGCGGCCTTCACAGCCTCGCCCACCGCTTGGCGCAGATCGTTCACCGTGCGGATCGGGCCGATGCCGACGAGGCCTTGGGCGCGGGCGATGGCGGCGATGTCGATATCGGGCTCGTCGATACGCTGGCCGATCCATTTGTTTTCGACCGGCCGCTGGCGCTGCCTGGCGACGCGTTCCTGATGGATCTCGTCGTTGAAGAAGGAGCGGTTGTTCGAGACGATCGCGACAAAGGGCAGCTTGTAATGCGCGGCTGTCCAGAAGGCAGAGGCTGCCATCATGGTGTCGCCGTCGCCAAGGACCGCTACGGGCAGCCTGCCCGAGCCCTTGAGCGCGAGCGCGGCGCCGATCAACATGCCGGGGCCCGAGCCGATGCCGGCTCCGCCGTCGATGCCGAGATAGTCGAGCGGGTGCCGAAAATGCCAAGACTCGGTTGCCCAGCCAAGTGGCAGGCGAACGAGGGTGACGACCTCATCCTGTAGAGCCTCGCCCATTGCGGCTGCGAGCGAAACCACGTCGAGCGGCTGCTCACCGTCGCAGGCGAGAGCCGGCAGGGCCGGCTGGACGGCTGGCTCCATGCCCGGGTCGACGCCTAACGCGTCAGCGATCAGGTGCATCGCGGCATCCGGATCGGCGGCCAGATGCAGATCGGCCGGGGCGAGCGACTGATGGTCCATGCTCCAGCCATTGTGGAGATGATGGTCGAGCGAGATACTGATCACCCGAGTGGATGGCGAAGCGCCGGCCTGGCGCAAGGAGCCGCCGAGATCGATCCAGTCGAAGGCCAGGATCAGATCGGCCGCGCGGATGGCATCGACCGCCTGCGCGTCGAGAAAGAAGGACGGCTTGGCCGCATGCAGGCGGTGATCCGTCGGGAAGACGGCCGCCGTCTTGATGTCGGTCAGGACGGAGGCGCCGAGTTGCTCGGCCAGGGCGACGCGGCGGGCCCAGTCGCGCTCGGAGCGGGACATGCGGCCAAACAGGATGAGCGGCGCCTTGGCCTGCCGCAGCAGGTTTGCGGCCTCGCCGACCTCCGCGGCCGCCGGCACGCTGGGCGAGGCGGCCGCGAAGCGCTTCGGATCGGGCAGGGGTGGCATCTCGTCGAGCCGCTTTTCCTGCATCGAGACGTCGAGGCAGACATAGGTCGGGGCCTGGGGAGCGCTGCGCGCCAGGTTCGTCGCACGGATCAGTGAGTCGATCGCGGCTGCCACGGAGGCGGGCTGGTCGTCCCATTTCACATAAGGGCGGATCAGGGCGCCCTGGTCCTTCGCCGTATGCAGCCAATCGATCCAGGGGCGGCGCTCGGCGGCGTCGACCGGACCGGTCGCCCCGAGGATCAGCATCGGCACGCGGTCGCACCAGGCGTTGTAGACCGCCATCACGCCATGCATCAGGCCGACATTGCTGTGCAGGACGACGCCCATCGGCTTGCCCGTGACCTTGGCGTAGCCATGGGCGACGGCGACGGCATGTTCCTCATGCAGGCACAGCAACATCTGTGGCTGCTGGTTACCGAGATGGTTGACGAGGCTGTCATGCAGGCCCCGGAAGCTGGAGCCGGGATTCAGCGCCAGATAGGGAATATCGAGGGCTCGCAGCATCTGCGCGACCACATCGCTTCCCCAGATGCCGTTGTCGCTCGACGCGACGGGCACGTCGATTCCGGACAGCGTCATGTCGTTCATGGCGTTTTCCCCGAATGATCTTGTAGAGTCGGCAGGCGGCGAGCGATGCGCGACAGCTTTCGCGCGCCTGAGGCTTCAGCCGGGCAGCTTCAGGCTGACGTGGATGTTCTTTTCCTGAGTGAAGGCGATGAGCTCGCCGAGGCATTCCTCGCGGCCTATCCCTGACTGCTTCCAGCCGCCGAACGGCGTGCCGAGGAAGTGCTTGGCGACCTCGTTGATCCAGACGAAGCCGGCTTCAGCGGCCAGCGCAGTGCGATGCGCCTTGGCAAGGTCGTTGGTCCAGATCGAGCAGGTCAGCCCGTATTCGACGGCGTTGACCGTCTCCAGCATCTGCGCCTCGTCGCTCCAGGGCATCACCGAGAGCACCGGACCGAAAATCTCCTCGCGTGCGATCCGCATCTGCGGCGTCACATCGGCGAAGATCGTCGGTTCGACGTAGAAGCCGCTGGTGAGTTTGGGGTCGTCTGGAACGCCGCCACCGCAGACCAGCCTCGCCCCTTCGGCGTTGGCCGAGGCGATGAAGTCGAGGATGCGGGTGTGCTGTGTCCGGCTGACGATCGCGCCCATGGTCGTGTTCTCGTCGGTTGGGATGCCGGGCACGTAGCCGGAGAGCTTTTCCGGCAGGCGGGAGAGAACCGCCTCGTAGATGTCGCGATGGATGAAGGCCCGGCTGGTCGAGCCGCAGGACTGGCCGCACCAGGTGAAGTTCATGCCGGCGACGACCGCGGCGGCGACCCGTTCCGGATCGGCGTCGGCGAAGGCGATCAGCGCGTTCTTCCCGCCGAGTTCGAGCAGCACCGGCTTGATCGTGTCACTCGCGGCCTTCATCACGGCGCGGCCGGCCTGCACGCTGCCGATGATGGCGACCTTGTCGACGCCAGGATGGGAGGCGAGGGCGGCTCCGGCCTCCCGGCCCCCCGGCACGACGCTGAAGACCCCATCCGGCAGCAGGTGACCGACCAGTTCGGCAAGCCTGAGTGACGATAGCGGCGCCTGCTCGGGCGGCTTGATGATGACGGCGTTTCCCGCCGCCAGCGGCGCGGCCATCTTGCCGGCGCAGAACATGAAGGGATGGTTGAAGGCGAGGATGCGGGCGACGACGCCCAAAGGCTGGCGCACGGTCAGATTGAGCGCGTCGGGGCCCATTGGAATGGTATCGCCCTTCATCTCGGTGACGAGGCCGCCGAAGAAGTCGAGCTGAGCGGCTGCGATGGCGGCGTCCCCGATCATCTCGCGCACCGGATTGCCGCAATTGGCGGCGTCGAGGGTGGCGAGTTCGCGGGCATTCTCGCGCACGACAGCGGCGATGGCCTTCAGAATGCGACCGCGTTCGAGGGGAGCAACCTCGCGCCAGGCCTTGAAACCCTTCCGCGCCGCCACGACGGCGGCATCGACATCGGCGGTGGATGCCTCGGCGACATCGCAGATCGCTGCATTGGTGCCGGGATTGAGCGTCGCGACATAGCGCCCCGACAGCGGATGACGCCAGCTTCCGCCGATATAGAGGCTGCGGCCGGTCGGGGCAGGCTTGTCGAGCATGGCTGATCTCACGGCAGATGTGCGCGGGTGCCGCGAACACTCGCGCACGCACCGTGTGCGTTCAAAGACTTTCGCGCTTTGGCGGAGATGCCGAAAAGCTTCTTCGCAACTGCGAAGTCGCAGCAGTTACCCGCGGGCCGCAGCCATCTCGGCCTCGGTCTCGTCCTGCTCCATCCCGTCGAGGACCGCGACCTCCTCGCTCGAAGCGCCGAGCCGGCGCCAGTCCTCGCTCTTGGGCACGATGCCCTGATAGGAGCGAAGCTTCGCCTGGGGGATATGCGGCTCGATCAGGCCGATCGGCTCGCTGCCGGCGGCGTGCTTGCGCGCGGCATCGATCATCACGCGGCGAAACTGCACGATGGCGATGTCGCTGGCGCCGAGGCGTTCGCTCGTGCGATCGGCGATCGGCCCCATCGATTCCCACATCATGATGTCCTGATTGGGGATGCCCGGCACACCGGTGAAATCCCCGAGCTTCATCGCCTTGCGGTCCTGCAGGTAGTTGTTCGCCTTATTGCGCAGCATGGGCTTGTAGGTCTTGTCGAGATCGATGCCGACCTGCGCCACGCAGAACTTGCGCCAGCTTTCCTGGTCGATGCAGTCGTCATTGCCCCAGGCGATGAAATGAAAATAGCTCGAGACGTCGTCCTTGGGCACGATCACGGTCGCGACGTTATAGGAGGCGTTTGGCGGGATCAGTGCCGCGAAGGGCGCGACGAAGACCGTCAGCCGGACATAGTCATGCGTCTGGGCGTTGACGATGGGCCGGCGGATCGCGGCATAACGGAAGCCGTAATTCGTCAGCTGGACCTGGATGCGCGGGTTCTTGTCGGTCGAGGGGCGCGTCCAGTGCGTCGCATTGGCGCCCGCCGTCGTCACGCGGGCCGGCTTCATGTCTGATGAATGCAGGCTGGAGGAGTGGGCGGAATCGATCTGCCCCTCCATGATCTGCGCCCAGTTGCAGGGCAGGTCGATCTTCACGATCGAGACCTTGGCCTCCGGCGTCGGCGCCCAGGGCGGGGCTTCGAACTCCGGCATCAACTCCTTCGGCCCCATATAGACCCAGATGAAGCCGCCGGCCTCCTGCGTCGGATAGGCCTTGTGCTGGACCTTCTCGGCAAAGCCGCTCTCGGCCGGCTCTGAAACCATCTCCAGCACCTTGCCGTCCACGTCGAACTTCCAGCCATGATAGAGGCAGCGCAGGCCGCATTCCTCGTTGCGGCCAAAGAAGAGCGAGGCTTTGCGGTGCGGGCAGTATTCGCCCAATACGCCGATGCGACCGTCGGTATCGCGAAAAGCGACCAGGTCCTCTCCGAAAAGCCGGACGCGGACAGGCGCGCCGTCGCTCTCGACAAGCTGCTCGGAAAGCAGCGCCGGTACCCAGTGGCGCCGCATCAACTGGCCCATCGGAGCGTCGCCCTCGACGCGGCAGAGCAGTTCATTCTCCTCATGGGTGAGCATGGACGATCCCTCCAGTCGAGCGGTTGGGGCTAGCCAATCGCCAATTACTTAGATATCTAAGTCTTAGATTATTCCGGTTTCAAGCCCTTGTCGAGAGAGGCGGGTTGAGGCGCACATGACCGAGGAAGCAGCCACCGTCCGGGTCACGATCGCGGACAAGCAGATGATCGCCCAGGACATCTGTCTGTTCGAGCTGCGCCCCCTGAACGGCGAGCCGTTGGCGCCGTTCACGCCTGGCGCGCATCTCGGTATCACCGTGCCCAACGGCGAGATGCGGAAATATTCGCTTTGCAACGACCCCGACGAGGCGGATCGCTATGTCATCGCCGTCAAGAAGGAGCTCGGCGGCCGCGGTGGCTCGGTCAGCCTGATTGACGAGACGCAGACCGGTGACGAGATCGCGATCACGCCGCCGCGTAACGACTTCGCGCTGAAGCCCGGCCCGTCGAGCTACATCCTCATCGCCGGCGGCATCGGTATCACGCCGATCCGGGCCATGATCAAGCATCTGATGGCGACGCGGGCGAAGCCGTTCAAGCTCTACTACTTCACCCGCAGCCCGGAGATGATGGCCTTCCGGGACGAGTTCATGGCGCCGGAATTCCGCGGCAAGGTGGTGATCCACCATGACGGCGGCGACCCGGACAAGGCCTATGATCTCTGGCCGGTGCTGGAAGAGTCGAAGGGAGCCCATCTCTACTGCTGCGGCCCGCGCGGCCTGATGGAGGCGGTGCGCGACATGACCGGGCACTGGTCCTCGGCCGCCGTGCATTTCGAGGACTTCGGCGCCGCTAAAGCTCGCCCTGAAGACAACACGCCCTTCACGGTCGTGCTGGCGAAGAGCGGCGAGCGCTTCGAGGTGCCGATCGACAAATCGATCCTGGAAGTGCTGCGGGGAGCCGGCAAGATCCTGCCGTCCTCTTGCGAGAGTGGCACTTGCGGGACCTGCCGGACGCGGCTCGTCTCCGGCGAGCCAGACCATCGCGACCTTGCGCTGGCCGAGCACGAACGGGCGCGCAACATCATGATCTGCGTGTCGCGCGCGAAATCCGCCGAACTCGTGCTCGATCTTTAGGTATCTGCGATGAATGAGCCGCTACGTCTGGGCGTCGTCGGACTGGGCCGCGCCTTCATGCTGATGCTGCCGACGCTGGCACATCATCCGCTCGTGCAACTCGTCGCCGCCGCCGATCCGCGCGAGGAAGCCCGCCGGCAATTCGAGAGCGACTTCTCGCGGCCGGACGCGCCGGCGCGCAGCTATGACAGCGTCGAGGCTCTCTGTGCCGATGAGGGCGTCGAGGCGCTCTACATCGCCTCGCCTCATCAGTTCCATGTCGCCCATGTCCGGCTTGCCGCGGCCCATGGCAAGCATGTCCTCGTCGAGAAACCGATGGCGCTGACCATCGCCGATTGCCAGGCGATGATCGAAGCGGCGGATGCCGGCGGCGTCCATCTTCTGGTCGGGCACAGCCATTCCTTCGATGCGTCTTATCTCAGGACGGCGGAGCTGATCCGTTCAGGCCGCTTCGGACGAGCCCGGATGATCACGGCGGCGAACCATACCGATTTCCTCTACCGGCCACGTCGCCCGGAAGAACTGGATACTGCGCAGGGCGGCGGCGTCGTGTTCAGCCAGGGAGCGCATCAGGTCGATATCGTCCGGTTGCTGGGCGGCGGGCTGGTCTCTGCCGTACGGGCTGCGACCGGGCGCTTCGATCCCAAACGCCCGACGGAGGGCGCCTATCAGGCGTTCCTCACCTTTGCCGACGGCGCCAGCGCGACTCTGACCTATAGCGGCTATGGCCGCTACGACAGCGACGAGCAGCTCGGCTGGATCGGTGAACTGGGCCAGCGACGCGATCCCGACAACTATGGTGCCGCGCGCCGCGGATTGGCGCAGGTCTCGACGCCGGAAGAGGAGGCGGCCCTCAAGAACACTCGTACCTATGGCGTAGCCAAGAGCGCCGTCGTCGAGCCGCCCGTCGCGGCCGGCCACAACCATTTCGGCCCGATCACGGTCTGCTGCGAACAGGCCGATCTTCGCCCCTTGACGGAAGGCGTCATGGTCTATGCCGACGACCGGCGCTGGCTGGAGCCGCTGCCGGCGCCGACCGTGCCGCGCGCCGAGGTGATCGACGAACTCCATGCCGCCGTAAGGACAGGGCGCGCGCCGCTGCATTCCGGCGCCTGGGGCATGGCGACCCTCGAAATTTGCCTCGCGATCCTCGAATCCGCGCGCACGGGACGCGAGGTCAACCTTCACCATCAGGTGGCAACGGCTTGAGTCGATGTCGCAAAGCCGGAAACGACCTCACCGCCCGGCCGGCTCGACCCGCCCAGAACCAGCATTGACCCGGCAGCCGGCAACATCGTTCCGCCTGGCATGAAAATGCTTGGCAGGAGAAGCCTTTTTGTCTTGGACCGGCCATGCGGCGCACGGTCTAGTCCAGCTGACGCACTACAGCCGCGCCGCCGGAGAATCCGCTATGCCACTCATCCGCATTGAGCCTGTCGAGGACCGCGCCACGGGGCGTTTCGCGATCGAGATCTATTTTCCGGCCGATGCCGAGCGCCCGCTGGTCACCACGGCCCCCCGCTACAAGAGCGCCGCGGCGGCAGAGCAGGACACCATCGCAATCCTGGCCTCCAGCGCCAACAATCCGGCTCCGGAAGAGCCCGCCAGCCGCCGCTAGACTCTCGACCGACGATTTTGGGAGGAACCGAACCATGTGCGCGTCAGATCACGGCGAACATCATCATCCAATTGCGGTGGAGGTCGCCGATACGGCCGAGGCCTCCGTTTCCCCGTCGCGGGAGATGATCGAGGAACTTGTCGCGGCCAATCACATCCTCTTCGACCAGGGGGTCGTCGACGCTTTCGGCCATATCAGCGTGCGCCACGACAAGCTCCCAGACCGTTTCCTGCTCGCTCGCAATATGGCGCCGAGCGGAGTCACGGCCGAGGATATCGTCGAATTTACGCTCGACGGCGAGGCCGTGAATGCCGCTGGCCGCAGGGTTTATCTCGAACGTTTCATCCATGCCGAGATCTTTCGCAGGCGGCCCGATGTGACGGCCGTGGTCCATAGCCACTCGCATTCCATCGTGCCGCTCAGCGTCGTAAAAGGGGTACGGCTGCGGGCGATGTTCCACATGGCCGGCTTCGTCGGGCAGGGTGCACCGGTTTTCGAGATCCGAGAGGCCGGCGGCGACGCGACTGATCTCCTGATCAGCAACAGCCATCTCGGCCGTTCCCTGGCCGAACATTTCGACGGCCACGACATCGTGCTGATGCGAGGGCACGGCTCGACGGTGGTGGGCGGCTCGATCAAGCAGGCGGTCTATCGCGCGGTCTATGCCGAGCTCAATGCACGCTACCAGTTGCAGGCGATGCAGCTCGGCGAGGTAACCTATCTTACCGAGGGCGAAAGCCGCTCCTGCGTTGCGAATATCGAAGCGCAGGTTCATCGCCCCTGGGAGATGTGGCTGGAGCAGGCTCGCACCCGGCGCAGCTGAGCGCTCTCGCTGGTAATAGCTCTGTCTGCATCAATCGTCCCAAGTACCGAGGGTGGCCTCCATGCAGTTTCATCTGAATGGCTTTCGGGCCGGCGATCCGAACGTTTCCGAACGTCCGGTGGGCAGCGAGACGCTCCCGACCTTCGAGACCTTGCCGGCGGAGGTCGATGTCCTCATCGTCGGCTGCGGCCCGGCCGGCCTGACGCTGGCGGCGCAACTCGCTGCCTTCCCCGATATCAAGACGCGGATCATTGACCAGAAGAGCGGGCCCCTGGAACTCGGGCAGGCCGACGGCATCGCATGCCGGACGATCGAGATGTTCCATGCCTTCGGGTTTTCCGAGCGGGTTCTCAAGGAGAGCTACTGGGTCAACGAGGTTTCGTTCTGGAAGCCTGACCCGGAGCGGCCGGAGAACATCGTCCGCCATGGCCGGATTCAGGACGTCGAGGACGGGCTCTCCGAATTTCCCCATGTGATCCTGAACCAGGCGCGGGTGCATGACTTCTTCCTCGACGTCATGCGCAAGGCGCCGACACGGCTGCAGCCGAGCTATTCGCGGCGTCTGGTCGATCTGCAGATCGGTATCGGCCGCGCGGCCGAACCGGGCACGTCGCCGCACCGCGCAACCGTGCAACTCGAGCGCCTCGACCCCGGCCATGAGGGCGAGATCGAGGTCGTCCGGGCACACTACGTCGTCGGCTGCGATGGTGCCCGCAGCGCCGTGCGCAAATCGCTCGGACGGACGTTGCACGGCGATTCCGCCAACCAGGCCTGGGGTGTCATGGACGTGCTGGCCGTGACCGATTTCCCGGATGTGCGGTTGAAGGCGCTGATCCAATCGGCCGGCGAGGGTTCGATCCTGATCATCCCGCGCGAAGGCGGCTATCTGATCCGGATCTATGTCGAGCTCGACAAGCTCAGCCAGAATGAGCGGGTCGCGAACCGCAATTTTGGGGTCGAGCACCTCATAGCTGCGGCGCAACGCATCCTGCATCCCTACAAATTCGAGGTGCATGAGGTCGCCTGGTGGTCCGTCTATGAGATCGGACAGCGCCTTTGCGACAAGTTCGACGATGTACCAGCCGAAGAGATGGGCGGTCGCCTGCCTTGCGTCTTCATCGCTGGCGATGCCTGCCATACCCACAGCCCGAAAGCGGGGCAGGGCATGAACGTCTCGATGCAGGACAGCTTCAACCTGGGCTGGAAACTCGCCGCCGTGCTTCAGAAGCGCTCCGGGCCGGAGCTGCTGCACAGCTATTCGTCCGAAAGACAGGCGATCGCGCGCGAGCTGATCGACTTCGACCGCGAATGGGCCAAGATGCTCAGCGCGCCGTTGAAGTCATCGGCATCGGACAGCGAAGGTGTCGACCCGAAGGAAGTCCAGGCCTATTTCGTCAGGCACGGGCGCTATACTGCCGGGACGGCAACCCGCTACGCTCCGTCATTGCTCACTGGCGAGCCGACACATGCCGATCTCGCCCGGGGGCTGCCGATCGGCGCCCGCTTCCATTCCGCACCGGTGGTGCGTCTGGCCGATGCCAAGCCGGTCCAGCTCGGTCATGTTGCGCTGGCCGATGGCCGCTGGCGGCTCTTCGCTTTCGCGGATCGGAGTGATCCGGCGGCGCCGTCCTCGCGGTTGCGTGGGCTCTGTGATTTCCTGGCGACTTCGCCCTCGTCGCCGGTCCGGCGATCCCGGCGGGCCGGGGATGATGTCGATGCCGTCATAGACCTGCGCGCGATCGTCCAGCAGGGACATCGCGATCTCAAGCTGGAGACGATGCCGGAACTGCTTCTGCCTCGGAAGGGGCGCCTGGGCCTGCGCGACTACGAGAAGATATTCTGCCCCGACCTTCACGCAGGCCAGGATATCTTCGACATGCGCGGCATCGACCGCGAGCGCGGCTGCCTCGTGATCGTGCGACCAGACCAATACGTCGCCCACGTGCTGCCGCTCGATGCTCACGCGGCGCTGGCGGCCTATTTCGAAGGCGTCCTTTCGGATGTCCAGCAGGGGAGCTGAGACATGCGCGGATGGTTCTGCGCCAATCACGCTGCTGGAGTGCGAATACTGCCGATGCCACCAGTCGCGCTGTGACCGGGGGATGCCGCCAGTCGAAGCTTTGCGTCTGGCGGGCAATCAGTTCGAAGATGAGCGGATCACAGACGAAGTAAGACGCGATGAATATCGGGGTTCCCGCGCCTCTATGCGATTAACGCAGTTCTTCGTGACATATGGCTTTGAGGAGCAGGGCTAGCTGCTCATAGTCCGCTTCTTGGTTATACGCTTGAGCCGACAGGCGCAGCCAGAGTCCACCATTCAAAGCCGATACGGGTGCGTCGCATCCCCTGATTTCGAGCTGGTGTCTCGCTGCCAGAGCGCGGTCTGGCGACGCAGGACCGGTGATCGGAAGCCGGACAAGCCGCATCGCACCCGAAAGCTCGGTTCCAGCACCGAGCTCCGTTCCCAGAGTCGAGGCGAGGATGGTGGCCCCTCGTTCGGCGAGCTTTCTGTTGCGCTCCCGTAAGGCTGCTCCGCCGAGCGCCTCGTGGAAGGCAAGAGCCGCCTCAACGGCGAGGAAGGCGCTGGGATCACGGGTCCCCGTCCAGTCGAATTCCTCGATATAGCCGCGGCCAAAGCCGTGTGAGATCGTCAACGGATGGATTTCCGTTTGGCGGTCGCGCCGCGACCAGAGAAAAGCGCAGCCCTTCGGGGCCATCAGCCATTTGTGGCAGTTGCCGACATACCAGTCGGCATCGAGCGCCGTCAGATCGAGATCGACATGGGCCGGGCCATGCGCGCCATCGACCAGCACAGGTACGCCAGCCTCGCGGCACAGAGCGACGAGGCGGGCGATCGGCATGACGATCGCGCTCGACGAGGTGATGTGGTCGAGCACCGCGATGCGCGTCCGTCCCGTCAGCGCGCTGGCAACTGCCGCAACGATCTGGTCGGCAGCGGGCTGCGGAAATGCGACTTTGGCCTCGACGATCCTCAGCCTGTGTCGATCAGCGAGATAGCGGACCGTATTCCGTACCGCACCATAGGCATGGCTCAGGATCAGGATTTCGTCGCCCGGGGCGAAATCGAGCGAGCGCAGCACGGCGTTACAGCCGGTCGTCGCATTGTCGACGAAGACGAGATCGCGCCCCTCGGCCCCGACGAAGCGAGCAAGGCCATCGGCGGCCGCACGTAGGGCCGGCGGCAGCGTTTGGCGCATGAACAGCGAGGGTTGAGCCTCCATGCGACGGCGCCATTCATCCTGGGCAGTCAGGACGACCTTGGCTGTCGCGCCATAGGCTCCGTGATTGACTGTGAGCTTGCTCGGATCGAGAAGCCATTCGTGGCGGATGGCGGCGCCGAGTGTCGATGGGAAGGAGCCGGATTTCATCGCGGTCTCACCGCTTCAGTCCCGAGGCCGCGATACCGTCGATGATGTGTTTCTGGAACATCAGGAAGGCGGCGAAGACCGGCACGAGGCTCAGGATCGACATGGCGAAGAGCGGGCCCCAGGCCGAACGGCTGGTCGCATCGACGAAGCCGCGCAGTGCCAGCGGCACCGTGTAGTTGGCGACGTCGGTGAGATAGAGCAGGGGGCCGAAGAAGTCGTCCCAGGTCCAGATGAAGGAGAAGATCGCGGCAGCGGCCAGCACCGGGCGCGACAATGGCAGCATGATGCTCCAGTAGATCCGCCAGGGTCCGCAGCCGTCGATCACTGCGGCTTCGTCGAGCTCGCGCGGGATGCCGCGGAAGAATTGCACCATCAGAAAGATGAAGAAGGCGTCGACCGCGAGGAATTTCGGCACGACGAGCGGCCAGAAGGTGTTGAGCCAGCCGAGCTTCTGGAACAGCACATATTGCGGGATCAGCGTGACGTGATAGGGCAGCATGAGCGTGCCCAGCATCGCCGCGAACCAGAGCTTCTTCAGCGGGAATTCCAGCCGCGCGAAGGCGAAGGCGGCGAGCGAGCAGGCCATGAGATTGCCGACCACGGCCAGCCCCGAGACGATCAGCGAGTTCAGGAAGAACCGCCCGAACTGGATGCCGAGCCCGAACCAGCCCTCGACGTAGTTGCCGAGCGTCACCGTCTGCGGCCAGAGCGAGAGATCGCTGAAGATGTCCTCTTCGGGCTTGAACGAGCTGCTCAACATCCAGAGCAGCGGATAGAGCATCGCGATCGAGGCGAGCGCCAGCGCGAGATGCTTCGGCAGCGCACGCCAGGAGCGGTCGGTCTCTTCGGCCGCAACGGAGCCCTCAGCGCGGATCGTCTTCATAATAGACCCAATAGCGTTGCGACAGGAACGCGAGCGCCGTGAAGGTGGCGATCGTCAGCAGCAGAATCCAGGCCAGCGCCGAGGCATAACCCATGCGGAAATAGGCGAAGCCCTGCTGATAAAGGTAGAGCGTGTAGAACAGCACAGAATCGACCGGGCCGCCGGTGCCACCACTGATGATGAAGGCCGGCGTGAAAGCTTTGAAGGCCTCGATCGTCTGCAGAACCAGGTTGAAGAAGATCACCGGAGCGAGCAAGGGCAGGGTGATCTTGGTCAGTTGCTGACGCGGCGTGGCGCCGTCGATGCTGGCGGCCTCGTAAAGATCGCGCGGAATCTGACGCAGGCCCGCCAGGAAGATGATCATTGGCGAACCGAACTGCCAGACGCTGAGCAGGACGAGCGTGTAGAGCGAGGTCTCGGGGTTCGAGATCCAGCTCGGGCCATTGACCCCGAAGGCGAGCCACAGGAGCTGGTTGATCAGCCCGTCATAGCCGAAGACCTGCTTCCAAAGGATCGCGACTGCCACGCTACCACCGAGCAGCGAGGGCAAATAGAAGATCGCCCGGTAGATGCCGAGCCCGGCGATGCCGCGGTTGAGCCACATCGCCACAGCGAGCGCGAAGCCAAGCTTCAGCGGAACCGACAGCACGACATAGGTCAGCGTGACCGCGACCGAGCTCCAGAATTTCGGATCGGAGGTGAAGATGCGCTCGTAATTCGCAGCCCCGACCCATTGCGGCGAGCGCAGCAGGTCGAAATCGGTGAAGGAGAGGTAGAGCGAGACGAGGGTCGGGCCGAGCGTCAGGAGAAAGAAGCCGGCGAGCCAGGGAGCCAGGAAGAGATAGCCCGGCACGGCCTGCCGCCAGCGCCCGGATTGCCCGCGTCGGGCGCGGATGCCCGGCGCGGTACCCGCGCTTTCGCGGAATGCGGTCATGATCAGGCCTTGGACAGGACGCGCTCGGCTTCCGAGACCAGTTGATCGGCCGCCTGCTTGGGCGTGAGTTGCTTGAAGCCTGCTTTCTCGGCTGCCTGCCGGATCAGCGCCGTGACCTCGGCGGCGCCTTTCGGCGGCGCTGGCGGCAGCGGCGCGGGGCCACGCTTTGAGAGTGCAGAAAGATGTTCGACCTGAATGCGGCCAGTCTCGTCGAGATCACCCGCCAGGAGATCGCGAATCTTCGCGGAGGGCGACACGCCGCGCTCGACGCCGAGCAGCTTGGCGCCGCCGGGTTTGAGCACCATGAAGTCGATCAAAGCGGCGGCCATCTTGGGGTCGGCGGCAGTCGCCGAGACGCACAGCATCATCGAGGGCTTGAGATACTCGCCGGGCTTGTCGCCCTTCGGATGGAAGGCCATCCCGATCTTGCCCTTGTTCGCGGCCTGATAGCCGACGATCTGGTTGCTGTTGGTGAAGGTGATCGCGGCATGGCCGGTCGTCAGCAGGTCGCTGTCGATGGTGATCTTGTCGGTGGCGGCGAGCTCCGGCGGCGCGATCGCACCCTTGGCGCGCATCTCGGCGCAGAGCGCCAGCCAGGATTCAGCATCGTCGCGGGTGAAGCCGAGCTTCCCGGAAGCGTCATAGAGCGTGCGACCGCGCGTCAGCACCCAGTATTCCAGCTCTGGCTCCATCACGCTCGGATCGGCCGCGCCGAAATAGCCGCGCTTATTGGCTTTCTTGGTGACGTTCTCGCCAAGCGTCGTGAACTCGGCCCAGCTCATCTCCGGTGTCGGTGCCGGCAGGCCGAGCTTCTCCAGCATGGTCTTGTCGTAGAGCAGCACGTCGCTGTTCATCCCCATGGGGATGCCATACTGCTTGCCGTCGATCTTGCCCGCCTCGATCACCGATGGAACGTAGTCGCTGGGGTCGATCACCGAGGGGACGAGGTCGTCGAGCGGCCGCAGCGCGCCGCGCCGCGCGTATTCGGGCAGGTAGCGATAGTCCATCTGAATGATGTCGGGCGGATTGCCTCCGGCGACCTGCGTCGCGAGCTTGGTCCAGTACGCGTCCCAGCCGACGCTCTCGGGCACGATGTCGAGCCCGGCATTCAGCCCTTTGAAGGCATCGATGGCGGCCTGCGTCCGCTTGGCGCGATCGGCGCCGCCCCACCAGGAAATCCTGAGGCGACCGGCCTGAGCGGCGGCAGGCGTTCCCGTCATTTTCAGCACGGCCGGCGCCGCGATCAACGCCCCAAAGTGCAGCATCTCGCGCCGCGATATCTTTTTCGCCATTGTCGCTCTCCTTGGAGGCCTTGTTCGCGTTTCCCGAGGGGCATCTTTCTGCGCGGAATGTGCCCATCTGAACCGAGCTTTTCATAGCTTGGTGGTTTGTGCAACGATATACCTGCAGAAATCAGGGCTGATATATGGCGACGATCCTCGATGTGGCCCGCGCTGCCGGCGTGTCGGCCTCCAGCGTTTCCAACTTCCTGAACGACCGGCGCGATAAGATGGCCCCGGCGACGCGCGAGCGCATCCAGGCAGCGATCGCAGAGCTCGACTACAAGCCGAGCCAGGTCGCTCTCCAGTTGAAGACGGGCAAGACGGCGACGATCGGCCTACTCGTTCCGGCTGTTGCAAATCCCTTCTTCGGTGCGATCGCCATGGCGATACAGCATGCCGCTCAGGGGCGCGGCTATCAGGTCATCCTGTGCAACACCTTTCGCGATCCGCAGCGGGAACGGCAGTTTGCGCAGGACCTCATGGCGCTCGGCGTTCGCGGCATCATTACGGGTTCATCGTTGCTGAACCCCGAGCATCTATCGGAACTCGTCTCCAGGGGGCTGGCCATCGTCGCTTTCGAAGGCGATGCCGCTGCCGCGAAACCAGGCATCCACGTCGTCACGGTCGACAACCTCATGGCCACGACGCTGGCGGTCGATCATCTCGTTGCCCAAGGCCACCACCGCATCACCTATGTGACAGGCCCCGCGCAGACGGCGGCCCGCGTCGCGCGCCTGAAGGGCTTCCGCACTGCCGTCGAACGGCACGGTCTTAGCGAAGAGGCGCGCGTGCACGAGATCTCGCTGCCGCAGAACCAGTATGGCGACGACATGATCGCGGAGCTGGGAGTCGAGGCCGCCTCCGTCCTTGCGGGCCAGCCGCAGCGCCCGACGGCATTGATCGCGATGAACGACCTTTTGGCGATTGGTCTGGCAGCCGGACTGCGCGAGCGGGGCCTGTCCATCCCGCAGGACATCGCAATGGTTGGGATCGACGACCTGTTCCTGGCCCGGCTGATGAATCCTCCGATGACCAGCCTGCGGCAGCCGCTTTCAGCGATGGCGGAAGCAGCGATAACCTGCCTCTTGGGGAGTGGAGAGACAACCGCGACCGAGAGCCTTGTTTTCCCGCCCGAACTCATCGTTCGTGCATCGACGTCTCGGATCCCTCATCTCACGGTTGAGACACTGGATTCGCCGTAGCGGGACAAACGCCGCTCATCGCGTCCGACGCTGCTCGCCTCTGGTGCCGGACCGAAACCGCTTGGGGCGCTTACCACCTGTCAGGTCAGGGCTGATATCAATTCGCTGGGTTTCAGTTGCATCCGAGGTTTCAAAGACCGCAGCCCGTTTGCCGACTTACGAATCGACGTTGTAGGCAACGCGAAACCCCGTATGGCTCGTGCTTGAGTCTGGTGTGTTGCCGATGCGAGCGGCGATACGATATCGGAAGCAATAAGATTTGTGGCAGAGGAACGAGCCGCCCTTGAGCAGATATCGCCCTTCGCGGGTAGCAGCCCTGTTCAGCGCCTGTGCCGCCCGCTTGAGCGAGCGGACCCGGAACGCATCTGCAGTCCATTCCCAGACATTGCCGCACATCTGGTACAGGCCGTAGCCGTTCGGCGCGAAATCCCGCGCCGGCGCTGTTCCGCGATAACCGTCGGCGCCGGTATCCTGCTGTGGAAAGCGGCCTTGCCAGATGTTGCAGGGCAGGAAGCCGACGTCGTCGGGCTCCCGATTGCCCCAGGGAAACGTCGCGCCGGTCAGGCCGCCTCGCGCCGCATGTTCCCATTCGACTTCGGAAGGCAGCCGGCCACCGGCCCAGGCAGCAAAGGCGAGGGCGTCACGGCGCGAGACATGGACGACGGGGTGGTTCGTCCGCGCGGCGAGGTCCGAGCCCGGACCTTCCGGAGCATGCCAGCAGGCACCTTCGACCTTGCGCCACCATTCCGCGCCGGTCACGCGCGCACTGCCTTTCCTTTCTTTGGGCAGATGGCCCGCGAAAACGAACGACCAGCCATAGCGTTCTGCCTCAGAGACATGGCCGCTGGCTGCGACGAAGCGCTGGAAACGTTCATTGGTGACGGCCGTCTCGTCGAGGCGGAAAGGCGGGAGCGGCACGAAACGCCGCGGCCCTTCGCCGTCGCTGTCAAAGATCGGCGCATCGGTTCCGATCTCGGCTCGTCCGCCCGGGATGTCGAGGATGGTCGAGACGTCTCCGGAACCTGCCGCGATCGGCGCCGACTCCGTGGCCTCCGCAGGGCCGCGGCTTGCCAAACCACCGCAGCCGCAGCTTGAAACGGAATTAGTCTTCCTCAACGAAGACCTCGCTGCGTTTGCGTGTGACCGAGGGTAGCAGCAACAGGCAGAGAACGCTGGCGGTCGCGATCAGCAGGGCCGCGCTCAACGGCTGCGTGATCAGATAGCTCGGGTCGCCGCGCGACAGCACCATCGCTCGGCGCAGATAGGTTTCCATCATCGGACCCAGCACGAAACCAAGCAGGAGCGGGGTCAGCTCGAAGCCGAGCTTGACCAACAGATAGCCTAGGAGGCCGAACGCGGCGAGTGTGTAGAGGTCGAACACGTTCGAGGCGACCGAATAGACGCCGATCGCCGAGAAGGCGATGATCCCGGGAAACAGGATGTAATAGGGTACGCTCAACAGCCGAACCCAGATGCCGATTAGCGGCAGGTTAAGCAGCACCAGCATCAGATTGCCGATCCACATCGAGGCGATCAGCCCCCAGAACAGCTCCGGCTTGTCGGTGATGACGCTCGGACCCGGCGCGATACCCTGGATGGTCATCGCTCCGACCATCAGGGCCATCACCGCATTGGCTGGCAGGCCGAGCGTCAGCATTGGGATGAAGGAGGTCTGGGCACCGGCATTGTTGGCGCTTTCGGGCCCCGCGACGCCCTCGATCGCACCCTTGCCGAAGCGGGACGGATCCTTCGCGACTTTCTTCTCGACGGCATAGGAGGCGAAGGAGGCGAGCAGCGCGCCGCCGCCCGGCAGCACGCCGAGCACGGTGCCGATCAGCGTTCCGCGCGCGATCGGGGCTGCGGAGGCTCTGAAATCGGTGCGCGACGGCATCAACCCCGAGACCGCCTTCACGCCGATCTCGCGCTCCTGCTCGTCCTCGAGGTTCCGGAAGATCTCGGCGATGCCGAAGACGCCGACCGCGATCGCGACGATGCCGAGCCCGTCGGCCAGCTCGCCGACGCCGAAGGTGTAGCGCAGCTGGCCCGAATTCACATCGGTGCCAACGAGGCCGAGCAGCATGCCGAACACGATCATGGCCAGCGCTTTGAGTACCGAGCCATGCGCCAGTGCGGTCGAGGCGACGAGACCGAGCAGGATCAGCGAGAAATATTCGGCCGGCCCGAATCTGAGCGCTACCGCGGTCAGCGGCTCGGCGAACCAGGCGATCACCAGTGTCGCGAAGCTGCCCGCGATGAAGGAGCCGATGGCGGCGATGCCCAATGCTGCTCCGGCGCGCCCCTGCCGAGCCATCTGGTAGCCATCGATCGCGGTCACCGCCGAGCTGGCCTCCCCCGGCAGATTGATCAGAATCGCAGTGGTCGAACCGCCATATTGTGCGCCGTAGTAGATGCCTGCCAGCATGATCAGCGAGGTCTCGGGCGACATCGTGAAGGTGATCGGCAGGAGCATCGCGACTGTCGCCGCCGGCCCGATGCCGGGCAGGACGCCGACGAGCGTGCCGAGCAGCGCCCCGATGAAGCAGAACAGCAGGTTTCCCGGCGAAATCGCCACCTGCAAGCCGAGCGCGAGATGGTCGATGAGATCCATCATGAGGCTCCCAGCAGCGGCACCGGCACGCCGAGCCCGTAGCGGAACAGCAACGCTGAAAACAGCGTCAGCCCGGTGGCTAGGCCGACCGCCAGCGGCCAGGTCATGCGCCGGCTGGCAAATGCCGAGAGCAGGATCGCGGTGACGAGCGCTGGCACCAGCCCATAAGCCGGCACCAGCAGCGCGAAGGCGACCGTGGCGGCACTCGTGAGCAGGACGCCGCGCCACGGAACCCTGATTGTCGAGATCTCGGAGCTGCGGCCGATCGCGCGTCCGGCGATGATGAGCCCCATCACGGCCAGCAGCCCTGACAGCAGCGCAGGGAAGTAACCCGGCCCCATGCGGAAGCTCGTCCCCAGCGGTAGTTGCACGAAGCCGATCAGGCCGAAGAAGAGCGCCGCAGCAACCAGCAGCAAGCCTGCCGCAATATCCTTGAGATCGGCCTGCATGACGCTCTCCACCCGGTCAGTCGGTCTCGATGCCGGCGGCCTTGATGATGCCGGCCCAGAGCGCGATCTGCTGTTCGATCAGCGCGCCGTATTGCTGCGGCGTGTTCGGCTCAGCCGGATCGACGTTGCTCTTGGCGAAGCGCTCGACGACATCGGGCATCGTGATCGCCTTGTTGACTGCGGCGTTGATGCGTTGGATCACCGCCTCGGGCGTCCCTTTCGGAACGTGGATGCCGAAGAAGCTCTTCAGCGCCAGATCGGGATAGCCGGCCTCGACGATGGTCGGTACGTCGGGCAGCTCGGCATTGCGTTTAGTGTCCATCACCGCCAGCGCCTTCAGCTTGCCGGCCTTGACCAGCGGGGCCGCGAAGACCGAGCCCAGCGCCATGAACTGGACGCGTGCCGCCAGCAGATCCGCGATCGCGGGCGGCTGTCCGGCATAGGGGATCATCTCCATATCGAGCCCGGCGCTCTGCTTGAATTTCTCGGTCGCTAGATGGACAACCGAGCCGCGGCCGGAGCCGGCATAGGAGGCTTTGCCCTTCTGCGCCTTGATATAGGCGATGAACTCCTTGAGGTCCTTGACCGGCAGCTCCGCCGGTACGGTGAACATGAAGGTGGTGGTGCCAAAACCGGCGACCGGTGCGAAATCCTTGGTCGGGCTGTAGCGCAGGCTCTTTGGATGCAGCGCGACCTGCGTCGTGAAGGGCACGCTTGAACCGAGCCAGGTATTGCCGTCGGGCGCGCTCTTCGCGACGGCTTCCGTGCCGACATTACCGTCGGCGCCGGGGCGCGAGTCGATGATGATCGGCTGGCCGAGCTCGGCCGAGAGCTTTTCGACCAGGATGCGGGAGGCGACCTCCTGCTGCCCGCCGGGCGGGAAGGGAATGATCAGGCGGATCTGCCGGTCAGGCCAGCTCTGGGCTGAAGCGGCAGTCGCGATCGCGGCGAGCAGGAGGCCCGAGGTCGCGGCAAGGATGGTCCTGAGCATTGTCTCTCCCTTCCTGTTGTTGGCTTTGCGCGCGACCGACCGATCTCAACCGATGTGGCCGCGCAGGCTCTTGAGATTATGGACATGGACATGGTCGCCGGCCGCGACCGGTGCCGTCAGCCTGCCGATGACCTCGCCGTATTTGCGGACGTCGCAGCCGGCTTCGAGAGAGTGCAGCGCGAGCTTGTGGCCGCTGGCGAGCGTAGCTCCGGCGACGAGCCGCAGCCCTTCTCGCGCGCCGCGTACCGCAACGTCGTCGCCGGCCGCCACCGCGCCAACCAGCACGGCGACATCGTCGGCCGGATGCAGGACGATGGCGGAAGTTTCCGTCATGCCGGCAGCCTCACCTGCACGCCGGCGGGGTCCTCGCGCAGCTTGAGCACGGCGCCAACATCCTTGTTGGCGAGACCGGCCTCGATAGCCTCCTGCAGCGCCGCGAGCGTCGCGGCTCCGACCGGGGTCTCGATGCCGAGCGAGCTGTTCATCGCCAAGGCCAGGCGGCAATCCTTATGCGCCAGCTTGACCATGAAACCGGGCTCGAAATCGCCCTTCAGCGCGCGGTTGTGCATGGCGACGGCGAGCTGCTGGTTCCAGGCCATGGTCGTCTTCAGCACGTTCAGCATCGTCTCGAGGCTGAGGCCGGCCTTGGCTCCGCAGACGAGCGCTTCCGAGCTTGCGGTGATCAGCACGCTGGCGAGCAGGTTGTTGGTCAGCTTCATCGCCTGGCCCATGCCGAGGCCGCCGCAATAGATCAGGTCCTGTCCCATCGCCGAGAGCACCGGCCGGGCGCGCTCCAGCACGGCCGCATCACCACCGATCATCAGGGTCGAGGTGCCAGCGACGGCGTGTTCGACGGTCTTGCCGACCGGGCTGTCGAGCATGTCGACGCCCATCTCCATCAGGGCGGCGCCGATCTTTTGCGTCGTCTGCGGATCGATCGTGCTCATGTCGATATAGAGGCTGCCGCGCTTTAGACCCTGGGCGATGCCGTCCGGGCCGAGCACCGCCGTTTCGACGTCGGGCGCATCGGGAAGCATCGTAACAACGACCTCGGAAGCGCTCGCCACCGCGGCGGGCGAGGCGGCGGCCGTGGCGCCGGCCTCGACCAGCTTCGCCAATGCGCTCGCATTGAGGTCGTAGACCGTCAGCGCGTGGCCCGCCTTGAGAAGATTACGGGCCATCGGCGCCCCCATGGTGCCGAGGCCGATGAAGCCGACCGTTGTCATGATGATTGTCCTTCGTTCCGGATCGGGACGGGCGCCTGCCGGAATGCCGGCGCCCGGTGGCCTGCCGCTCACGCCGGCGCTTTCCACTGGTCGGCCTGCCAGGCCGGCAGGCCGCGCAGGTCCTTGGCCTTCTGGTCGGTGAAGCCGCTCTCGGCGGGAACCTTGCCGGTCGCGTCATAGGCCTTCCGGAGCAGCGGACCGGCCTTCGCAAAGGCCGATTTGACCTTGTTCCATTCCAGCGGCTTCGGGATCAGTTTGCCCTCGACCATGAATTGCGAGATCTGGGTGATCGCGGCAGCGTCGCCTTCGGTCGGCCAGGTCCAGCCGCGCTGGAACAGCACTTCGTCGTCGACGACCCTGGCGCCGAGTGCCGGATCCAGGCCCCAGTATTTCTCGACCGACTTGGCGATGTCGCCCGGCTTCTCTTTAACCAGTTCCGCGACTGCGCGCTGGCTGGCGACGAGAAATGCCTCGCCGAGCCCGGCGTCAGTGCCGACGATGCGGTCGCTGCTGATCCAGAAGGAGCGGTGCAGGTAATAGCCGTCCGGGAAGAACTTGGACTTCTTCGCGCCCGGCAGGAGATGACCTTCGCCCTTGCCGGCTGGGCCGTCATAGCCGGCCTCGCTGTAGCCGAAGGAGTTCATGATGCCGACGACGCCGATCTCGGCTTGCGCCTTGAGGAAGGCCGGATAGATCGCAACCGCGGCATCCATGCCATCCGGGACAGAAGCAGCCTGCGCCTGCGTCGGCGTGTTGACGATACGGATGTCGAAGGCGCGCGGGTCGGCATTGCCGAGCTCGCAGAGCAACATCTGCGACAGGGCGTTGTAGGGGTCGCCGCCGACGAGTGCGCCGACTGTCTTGCCCTTGAGGTCTGCGATCGACCTGATCGGCAAGCCTTTGCGCGTCAGCAGCACGAAGCGCATATGGCCTTCGCCGACGGAAAGCACGTTGATCGGCTGCCCCTGCGCGAGCAGCCGCACGATCGGCGTATTGCCCCACATGCCGATGTCGAGATTGCCGGAGATGAAGGCTTCGACCATCGGCAGCGCGCTCGGATAGTCGCGCCAGTCGATAGCGACGTCGTAGCCGAGCTCGGCGGCGGCCTTTTCCAGCATCTTGTTGTCGATCATGCGCTGGGTTACCGGCGAGTTGCCGGCCGCATAGGGCTGTCGGCCGACCGAGAGCTTGGCGCTCTTGCGGCTTTGGGCGCAAATGATCGTCGGCATGGCAACGCTGCCGGCGACGAGGCTTGCAGCGCCGCTGATGAGCTGGCGGCGGGTCGGTGTCGGACTCCCGATCTTCATGGCGTTCCTCCCTCTTGTTGTTCAGGTCATCGTGGCGCGGTAGGCCTCCTCGCGGATCGACTGCCAGATCGACTGGCAGAGGTCGGCGAAAGCCTGTGTCAGGCGGGTGGCGTCGTCGCGCGGTCGCGGCAGGTCGACCTCGACGATGCGCTTCAGGCGTCCGGGGTGGCTGGAGAGCACGACCACCCTGTCGGCGAGGAACACCGCCTCGTCGATGGAATGGGTGATATAAACGACGGTGCGGCGCTGGGTGGCGGGCTTGTCCTGGCCCCAGATCCGCAACAGCTCGTCCTGCAGGATGATACGGGTCTGGGCATCAAGCGCCGCCAGCGGCTCGTCCATCAGCAGGATTTCCGGCTCATTGGCCATCAGCCGCGCGAGGGCGACGCGCTGGCGCATGCCGCCCGAGAGCTGGTGCGGGTATTTTTCCTCCGAGCCCTTCAGTCCAACGAGCTCGATCACGCGCGCGACGCGCTCGTCGCGCCGGGCCTTCGAAAGTCCGGCTCCCGCAGGGCCGTGGACGAGGCCGAAGCCGATATTGCCGTGCACCGTCTTCCACGGGAACAGGGCGTAGTCCTGGAACATCACGCCGCGCTCGGCACCTGGACCGCGGATCGGGCGGCCGTCCAGCGTCATTGTGCCGGTCGTGGGAGGCTCGAGCCCAGCCAGCATGTTGAGCACAGTCGTCTTGCCGCAACCGGAAGGGCCGACGATGGTGAGGAATTCACCAGGCCGGATGTCGAGAGAGAGGTTCTCCACCGCCACGACCGCGGCGCCCGGCGCACCGAAGGACTTCCCGATGCCGGAGAGGCTGATCTTGGCTTCGCTCACGGATTGCTCCAGGGCACGGCGCGGGCGAGTGCGAAACGCAGCGTCTGGTCGAGCAGCAGGGCGACCAACCCCACCGCAACCATGCAGACGACGATGCCGTTGAACTCGACGCTGTAGGCGTAGAACACGAACATCATTTGGCCGATGCCGCCCTGGCCACCGGCTTTAGCGCCGACCGCGAGTTCTGCGGCGATGATCGCCGTCCAGGCGACGCCGAGCCCGATGCGCATGCCGACGAGGATGGCGGGCAGAGCAGCCGGCAGCAACACGACCCGCATGCGCGTCAGCGTCGTCACGCCCATCGTATAGGCGGCCCGCATCAGATTGGGTTCGATGCGCTTCACCCCTGCAATTGTGTTGATCAGGATCGGGAAGAAGGCGGCATAGGCGACGATTGCGACCGCCGCCTGCGTGCCGGTTCCGAGCCACAGGATGATCAGCGGCAGGAGCGCAATCGCCGCGATCGGGCGGAAGCTCTCGACCAGGGGATCGAGATTGCGCTCGACGGCGGCGACGCTGCCCATGACGATTCCCAAGGGAATTGCAAGGCAGGAGGCTGTCGCGAAGCCGAGGAAGACGCGCAGCAGGCTCGTCGCCAGCCCTGTCGGTAGGTCGCCGCTCGCGATCATCTTGATCGCTGTCTGGATCACCGTGCTCGGGCGCGGTGCCCTGGTCGATCCACTCGCGGCCAACTCCCAGACGAGCAGGATCAGCAGCGGCAGGACGAGCTTCAGGGCGATCCGCTTCATCGGGCCCCCTCCGCCTGAGCCCAGGGGGCGAGCGCATCCGCAAGCCAGCGCAAGGCGCGATCGGTCAGAAAGCCCAGAAAGCCGATGACGGCGATGAAGGCCATCACGGAGGGCGTTGAAAGCATGCTGCGGTAGTATTCGATGGCGTAGCCGAGCCCGCTCGGTGCGCCCACGAGTTCCGCAGCGACCACGGCCGTCCAGGACGCCGCTACCGCCAGCCGCAGTGAGACCAGTACGGACGGCAGAGCGGCTGGCACGACGACTTGCCGTATGATCGTCGCTTGCGAGAGCCCCATGGTACGAGCTGCGGCGATCAGGCGCCGGTCGACGGTTTGTGCGCCGGCGGCCGTCCCGAGCAGGAGCGGGAAGAACGCCGTGTAGAACATGATGAAGATCGGCAGACGTTGCCCGATCCCGAAGATGAACAGCGCCAGCGGAATCCAGGCGATGCCGGCGATCGGCCGCAACAATTCCACGGTCCATTCCAGCAGATCGCCGGCCACCCGACTGCGGCCCATGGCGAGGCCAAGTGGAATGGCGAGGAGCGTCGCCGCGGCGACGCTGATGGTGAGCCGTAGTAGGCTGATGCCGGCATTGGCGGTCAGCTCCCCATCCTGCCAGCTTTCCTGCAGCGCCTGCGCCACGGCAAGCGGAGAGGGCAGCAACAGCTTGTTCGGCACGGCCTCGGCCGCGAGGGACCAGGCCAGCAGGAAGAGGGCCATGGTGCGGACATAGATCAACGCCCCGCCGAGCCAGCGGAGGAACACCCGGGGCGCTGCGGCCCGGTTCACAGCGAACCTCGGATGCGAGTGGGCACTTCCAGCCCCTCGCCGACGATCTCGCCGAGCGTCAGTGTGCCGTCCGCGACGTCGAGGACGGCCTCGACGAGGCGTTCGCTTCCTTCAGCCAGTGTCTCCGCCCCGGCCAGGATCGGGCTTGCGTCGAAATCGATCTGCGCTGGCAAGCGTGTCACTGTCTCGGGGTGGGCCGAGATCTTGAGCGTCGGTGCGATCGCGCTGGCGAAGCTGTTGCCCGGCCCGGTCGTGAACAACATGATTGTGGCGCCGGCCGCCGCGAACCCCGTCATCGAATCCGGTGAGAAGGAGGGGCCGTCCATCAGGTACAGGCCGGGCCCGGGCGGTGCCTCCGCTACGCCGAGCATGCCGGCGATCGTGCCTGTACCGGACTTGACGATGGCACCGAGCGATTTTTCCTCGATGGTGGACAGGCCGCCCTTGATGTTCTCTTCGCCCGGGTTGTTCCCGGTCAGGCTGCGCCCGGACGCGATTGCGATCGCTTCGCGCCCTGCTACGGCCGCATGGATGCGGGCCGCCACATCGGCATCGGCCGCGCGGCGGGCGAGCAGGTGCTCGGCGCCGAGCCATTCCACGGTTTCGCCGACGATGACGCAGGCGCCGGCGGCAACGAGCCTATCCACCGCCGCTCCGACGATGGGATTGCTGGCGAGGCCGGAGGTGGCATCGGAATGACCGCATTCAACCGCAACCACGAGCGCGGTGGGCTCGACCCGCGTCCGGCGGGCCCGCGAGGCGGCGCGGCTGAGTTCGGTGGCACGGCGCAGACCGAGATCGCTGATGGCCAGCGCGTCTTCGCCGCACTCGGCGAAGCTTACGCTGGCGACCGGTTTGCCGGAGAGCGCGATCCGGGCGGCAACGTCGTCTGACGTCGCCTGATCGACGCCGACGACCAGGACGGCCCCGACATTGGGATTGCGGCCGAGGCCGACGAGTTGATCAAGATGCAGGCCGAGATCCGGCTCGACCTGACCGCGGCCGGCCGAGGTCGCGACCAGAAGCGAGCCTGGCAGGTTGCGTGCGATGCGCTCGCTTGACCGCAAGGCGAGACCGTTGATTCCAAGGATCAGCATATGGTTGCGCACGCCGACGCGCCCGTCGGCGCGGAGATAGCCCTGGAACGGTCTCATCTGAAAGGATCCGGCGACATCACTCACGTCAGCCTCCGACAAGGCAGCGGACCGAGCGGGTCGACCTGCGCGGAGCAGATTATTTGATCAAATCATTCCTTGGCAAGTCCGAAATTGACAAGATTATCCACCTGTGCGAGCGAGATTTGGTCAAATCCGGGTTCAGGTAGGCTATGGCGAGAGTTCCCGACGTCCAGCAGCTCTTGCGTGACGACATCGTCTCAGGTGCGCTTCCCTTCGGCTCCCGGCTGCGGATCGACGAGCTGGCGAGCCGGTACGGCGTCAGCCACATGCCGATCCGCGAGACCTTGCGCCAGCTGAGCGGCGAGGGGCTGGTGATCATCGAGCCGAACCGCGGGGCCCGCGTGCGCCCGATCGATCTCGGTTTCGTCGAGGATCTGTTCGACATCCGCAGCGCCGTCGAGACGATGCTGGCGCGCCGCGCCTCCGAGCGGCGAGACGCCAGCCATATCGCGGCACTGCAGGCCGCTCAGGAAGAGCTCGAGGATCACGTCCGGAATGGGCGGTTCACCGCGGTGCCGGCCGCCAACCATCGCTTTCATGGCGTCATCAACGATGCAGCCGGCAATCCCGGCGCCATGTCGCTGGTCGACCGGCATTGGCTGCTCGTTGCCGCGCTCTGGCAGCGCTACGGTTATGATGACGGGCGCTTCCACGGCGTGATTGACGATCACCGGCATCTGATGCGGGCGATCGAGCGCGGCGATGCTACCTCGGCCGCCATGCTGATGGGCGCGCATATCGAAAAGGCCAAGCACGATCTGCTGGCCCGGATCGCGGAAGACCCGGCCTCCGCTGCGGAGCTGGAGCGATGAGCGCGGCGCCCATCGCCATTGCGGCCACCACGGTCGACGAATTGGGCGAGTCGCCCTGCTGGGTCGCCGACGCCGGCCTACTCTATTGGGTGGATCTGCGTGCGCCCGCCCTGCATCGTCTCGACCCGGCGACTGGGGCAGTCCGAAGCTGGCCGATGCCGGACTTGATCGGCGCGGTCGTAGCGCGGCGCGGCGGTGGTGTCGTAGTCGCCGTCAGGCACGGGCTCTATGGCTTCGATCCGGAGACGGCGAAGCTGACGCTCCTGGCTTCGGTCGAGACAGGCCCGCCGGAGAATCGGCTGAACGACGCCAAATGCGATCCGGCCGGCCGGATATTCTGCGGTAGTATGTGGGATTTCGGCTTGCGCAGCACAGGCGGCCTCTATCGCATCGATGCGAAGGGCGCCGTTACACAGGTTAGGTCGGAGGTGACCGTCGCCAACGCTATCGCTTTCGCGCCGGACGGGCGCATCCTCTACTTTACCGATACGCGGCGCGGCGTGATCGAGCAGGCCGACTACGACCCGGTGACGGGCGAGATCGGGCCATGGCGTCTCTTCGCGGCTGCAGAGGCAGCGCCCGGACGGCCGGATGGGGCGACGGTCGACGCCGAGGGCTATCTCTGGAACGCGCGCTACCAAGGTGGCTGCCTTGCGCGTTTCGCCCCCGATGGTCGTCTTGACCGTTTGGTCGAGCTGCCGGTCAGTCAGCCGACCTCCTGCGCTTTCGGCGGAGCCGGCCTGCGGGCCCTCTACGTCACGACGGCCCGTCAGAAACTGAGCACCGAAGCTCTGGCGGAAGAGCCGCTGGCCGGCGCGCTGCTGGCGCTCGATGTCGGCGTGGCAGGCTTGGCGGAGCCGCTTTTTGTGGGCTAGCCCTAGATCTGCATGAGAGCCGAAGCTACCAGCCGAGATGGCGGCCGCCGGTCGCCTGCAGATCGGCTCCGGTGATGAAGCTACCCGCCTCGGAGCATAGAAGCAGGGCCGCTCCGGCGATCTCGTTGACGTCGCCCGCCCTCTGCATCGGTGCCGAAGTCTGCTGAATGCGCTGCCATTGCCAGGCGTCCTGCCGGCGCCAGCGATTGCGCTCGGTAACGATCAGGCCCGGCGACAGGTTGTTCACGGTCACGCCGTGGGCGGCGTAGTCGGCAGCCAGGTTGATGGCAAGGTTGTGCTGGGCGCTCTTCAGCGACGCATAGACCGCAAGGTCCGGCTCGGGCCTGGTCTGGTTGATCGAGCCGATCGTCACGACGCGCCCCCAACGGCGCGCTTTCATGGGCGGCAGGGCTTCCTGGAGGAGTTCGATCGTGGCCAGGTAGTTGATCCTGAGCTGCCACTCGATCTCGTCGGTGGGTAGTGCGGTGAAGGCGGTGCGCTTCTGCACGGAGGCGCAGACGACGAGCACGTCGATCCCACCCAGCCCGGCAATGGCCGCCTGCACGCAACGCCGCGCCTCGCCCGGCCGGGAGAAATCCGCTTCGATCGCGAGGCCGCGTCCGCCGCGCTCCTGGATGTCGGACACGGTCGTTTCGGATGCGTGCGGTAGGCCGAAGGCCGTGTCGGCCGTGCGTGAGAAATGGATGGCGACATCGGCACCCGCATCGGCGAAGGCAATCGCGATCTCCCGGCCGAGGCTGACGCTTCCGCCCGTCACGAGGGCGCGGCGCCCCTTCATCGTAAAGCGTTCGGCGATCGCGGCGGCGTTGCGGGCTGCGATCTGTTTCGGGGACGACATGGCAAACGCCTGATTTGATCACCAATTAGAAAGAGACGCCATATTGCGCAGCTTTGTGTCAAGAGATAAGACCAGGTTATCGCCTTATTTGATCAAATTACGCGGAGAGGCTGGATGCGCCGACCTAACATCCTGCTGTTCATGCCGGACCAGCTGCGCGGCGACTGGGCCGGCCCCCGGAATGCCGGGCGGGTTCCCACGCCGGAACTTGATCGGGTGGTGGCGCGCGGCGTCCGCTTCCTCCGGGCAGTCTGTCCCTCGCCCATCTGTGGGCCTTCGCGAGCCTGCCTGGCGTCGGGCTACGAATATGACCGCGCCGGCGTGCGCAACAATGGCGACAGCGCCTCACCTGATGCGCCGAATGTCTATCGGCAGCTTCGGGATGCCGGCTATCACGTCATGACCTGCGGCAAGCTCGACATGCTCAAGGGTGAGCCTGACTGGGGGGAGGATGGCCAGCATGCACTCCAGGGGCCGTCCCGCCTGAAGCGCTTGGGCTTCACCGGCGGCCTCGACAGTGCCGGCAAGCATGCCGCGATCTTCGCGCATCGCGACGGTCATCCCGAGCCATATTTCGTCCATTTGAAACAGAGCGGCCTGGCCGGTACGCATTGGTCGGATTTCGCAGGCCGTACATCGCCCGCGCTCGGACCGGATGCGCTTGATTTTCCCGGTGCCGGCGCGAATTACCGCAACATCACGCCTACAGCTCTGCCGGACGAGGCCTATTGCGACAACTGGATTGGCGCCTGCGCATTGTCCTTGATCGAGGAGGGCGCCTGCAGTGGCAAGCCCTGGTTCCTTCAGGTCAACCTCACCGGCCCGCACGAGCCAATGGACGTGACCGCCTCGATGGCGAGCGGCGCGGCAAGGCTCGACCCGCCCGCGCCGGTCGCGCCCGCTGACGACATGGCGCCGGAAGCGCATCGCGCGATCCGGCGCAATTATGCAGCAATGATCGCGAATATCGATGCGATCTTCGGTCGCCTGCTTGCGCGGATCGAGGCGCTCGGCCAGGCGCAGGATACCGTCGTCGTCTTCACCTCAGACCATGGCGAGATGCTGGGGGATTGCGGCTACTGGGAGAAATTCATCCCACATCAGGCGTCGCTGCATGTGCCGCTGGTGATCGCCGGGCCGGGCGTGGCGCAGGGCGCAACCGTCGATGGCCCCACCACCTTGCTTGATCTGCACGCTACCTTCGTCGAGCTCGCCGGGGCGCAGCCCCTGCCAGGCATCGACAGCCGCAGCCTTGTGCATCAGCTCGCAGAGCCCGCGCGCCGGCATCGCGATGTCGTCCATGCTGGCCTCGGCAGTTGGAGAGCCATCTATGACGGCCGCTTCAAATACGTCGCCGGCTTCGATCCGCTCCTGCCGCGAAAGCTCATGGAAGCCGCCGCCTTCACCGCCGAGCCGGACGAGAACTGGCGCCTGGTCGAGCCGGAGGTCGACCCGGTGGAGGCAACCGACCTGAGCGCGCGCCATCCCGCGATCGCCGCCCGATTGCGAGCGTTGCTGGCGGCCAATGCCTCGGCCAGGGGAGGGTGGCGATGACCGGGCGACCGAACATTCTCTGGCTCATGGGCGACGAGTTCAGGACAGATGCCTTATCCTGCTACGGCACGCCGCATCCGGCGATCGCAACGCCCCATATCGACCGGATCGCGTCGGCCGGCGTGCGCTTCGACAACTGCTTCTGCAATTCGCCGATCTGCGTGCCGTCGCGCACGAGCGAGATGACTGCGAACCCACCCGAAGTCACCGGGGTCTATGGCAACGAAGGCTCCTGGAAGAACTACTCCTACGACCGCGATTTGATCACCTTTCCCGAGCATTTCGCTCGCAACGGCTATCGCACCCTGAATTTCGGCAAGACCCATCTGCCGGTGGCGCTACGGCCCTGGCAAAGCGATGACCATGTCGGAGCCGACCTCGGCGGCTTCTTCGATGGCGTCGAGGACGATGGTAGACAGATCCTCACCCCGACCTTGAAAGCGGCGATTGGCGGTAGCTTTCCGGGGCCTGTCGAGTTCCCGGGCAACAAGCTCACGCGAGCGGCTGCAACTTGGTTGCGCGGCGAGGCGGCAGCCGGGCAGCCCTTTCTCGCCCGTGTCAGCTATCTCCAGCCGCACAGTCCGGTCATGCCGCCAGCGCCCTACGATACGCTCTACCGCGATCTCGATTGGCCCCGCAGCATCGACGGAGGATTGCCGCAAAGTGCCTTCGAGCAGAGTTTTGTCGATGTCATGCAGGCGGCCGCGCTATCTCCCGACGATCTCGCCCGCGTGCGCTCCGATTATTACGGTCTGGTCAAATGGCTCGACGACCAAGTCGGGGCGATTCTCGATGCGCTGGAAGCGAGCGGTCTTGCCGAGCGCACGATCATCGTGCTCGAGGCTGATCATGGCGTCTCGCTGGCCGAGCGCGGGCGGTTGCAGAAGCACACCTTCTTCCCCGAGGTTCATCGCATCCCGCGCCTGATCACCTGGCCTGGGCATCTGCAGCCGCAGGCGCGCGCGGATCTGTGTGAATCCCTCGATCTCGCCAGGACACTCTGCGGCCTCGCAGGCATCGAACCGGCGCCGAGCTTCCAGGGACGAGACCTCTTCCGCGATCCTCCGCCGGAAGCGGTCTTCAGCACCATCGGTTACGGCACACCGGACAGTTACGCTTTGCCCAACCAGGTCGTCGGACGCTGGACGGACGGCAGCGGCTGGCCGCGTCGTTCCTGCATTCGGACCGCGCGTTATCGTCTCGACATGACGGTTCGGCAAAACGGCGCTCCGATTTCGCCAGAGGCAGAAGATCCCTTTCTGGCCGACCTGGCACGCGACCCTCTGGAGGAGGAGAACCGGGTTGGTGATCCCGCCTATTCCGTGATTTTTGCCGATCTGAGAGCAAGGCTGCTGGCTCATAGTGCTGCAAGCTGTGAGCCGGCAGCCGTACCGACTTTTACTGCGGCCGGCCGCGGCGCGAATTAAGCCAGTTCATTCAAGCCAGATTGTCCGCCCCGGCCGCGGAATATTGAGGGATGAACCTATGCGCAACGATAATGCGAACCGCTATCGATGAGCTTAACGTTCGGCTCGGGACAACAGGTCAATGCCCGCTCCTGGCGCCAGTTTAGCCTGCGGATTAATCGATGAGTGAGAGCCGGGAGGGCGGCAGTAAACCTGCAATATCTTTCACACTTTCCTGGTTTCTCGCTTCGGCTCACGAATCTCTGTCTTTCCTGCTGCGAACCAGTTCCGAATTGTTTTCGGAATCTTCTCCCCTGGTAGAGGTTTCGCATAGAAGTAGCCTTGGGCAGAATCGCACCCTGCTTCTCGCAGCCGCGCGGCCTGTTCGGCGCTTTCAACCCCTTCTGCAGTCGTGTGCATCCCCATGGCATGACCGAGGCTCACGATTGCGGCGACGATTGCAGCGTCACTTTCATCGTTGATCAGATTCCGCACAAAACTCTGGTCGATCTTGATATGGTCCACGGGAAACTGCTTGAGGTGGAGGAGCGAGGCAAAACCCGTTCCGAAATCATCCAGAGCGACGGAAATGCCCGCCTCATGCAGCTTGGTCAGGAGGTAGGACGCCGTCGCTGTCCTACGTCCGAGGAAAGCCGTTTCCGTCACTTCAACTTCAAAATGCGCCGAAGAGACGCGTGCATCTTCCAGGATGCGAATGATCCTGTCGGCGAGCCTCGGATCGGAGATATCCGCCGAAGATAAATTGATCGCGACGCGACCGCATTCGAGACCTTCATCCAGCCATGACCGAACATCAGCAGCAACTTGGCGTATCATCTGTTCACCCAGCGCAATCGAGATGGCCTGCTCGGCAAACATGGATCCGAAGTATTCGGGAGTGAGAAGCCCTTTGGTTGGGTGCTGCCAACGCGCAAGCGCTTCGAACCCGACGATCCGGCCCGTGACCAGTGACACTTTCGGCTGGTAGTATGGAATGAATTGATGGGCCGCGAGTCCTTCGCGCACATCACGAGCGATAGTCACGCGATGTTCCATCGTCTCGCGGGCCGCGCTGGTATACATTACCGCCTGGCTACGCCCTTGCTCCTTTGCGCGATAAAGCGCGACGTCGGCGTCCTTCATCAACTCGATGGGGTCGCGATGATGCTCGGGGAAGGTCGCTAGCCCGATGCTGACCGTTGTTGAGAGTGCTCGTCCCTCATGCTGGAAAGGCGCGCTGAGAGCCTCTACAATTTCCGTGGCCCGTGCAACGGCGTCGCTCCCCACTGAAATCTGGTTGAGGATGATGGCGAACTCATCGCCTCCGAGGCGCGCCACGGTATCACTTTCGCCGGCAAAGCTTCTGAGCCGAAGGGCTGCCTCCTGCAGAAGGAGATCGCCGACCGCATGACCGAGGGTGTCGTTGACATCTTTGAAGTCATCGAGATCCAGCAGCAACAGACCCACGCCGGCGTCAGAGCCCTCTGCATTCTTCAGGGCCTCGCTTAGGCGGACCTGGAACAGCGCCCGGTTCGCCAAGCCCGTCAGCGGATCATGATTGGCGGTTCGCCAGATCGCTTCCTCGGCTGCTTTCCGATCGGCGACGTCGAAGGTCAATCCGATAAGTCGCTTTTCGTCCTTTCGCTCGGCCCGGAGTGCAAGCCATGTTTGCGATCCGTCAGGGGAGAGATAGCGCACTTCAGCAGTGCCGCTCCCTTTCGACATGACGGTGTGCCAGAAGGCCGTGACCCGTTCCCGGTCGTCGGAATGGACCCGATCGATGAAATCGGCTGCCGGTCCCGAAGAAATCCCCAGCAGCACCATGGAATTCTCGGAGCGATCGACCCACTGCGTCTCGAGATTGAGTTCCCAGGCAGCCATCCTGCTTGCTTGCAAAGCCAGTCGCAAGCGCTCCTCGCTCACTCGAATCGCATTCTCGGCTGCTTTTCGCACCGTGATGTCGGTAAAGGTGCGCACCATTCCGCCATTGGGAAGGCGGTTGGTTCGAACTTCCAGCACCGTTCCGTCTGGTCTCTGCCTCTCGTAGTCCAGAATTTCGACATTTATGCCTTCGTACTTGATGGCGCGAAGGAGCGCCTCCGTGACTGTGCCGAATTCACCTTGCTCCAACTGCCATCTCTTCACCGCCTCGAACGATGGATTGGATTGCATCAAGTCGGGGGGCAGGCCGAGCAGATCAATCGCGCGCTGATTGCAGACGGCCACATAGCCATTGGCATCCACCATCAGAATTCCCTGATCCACATGCTCAAGGACAGCGTTCAATAGAACACTGTCCACGGGAAATGATCGAGTCATGTGCTTCATGGTCAAGCGGCGGCCTTTCGCCAAGCTAGCGGTCGATCAGGGTATGTCCGCGCGCTTTCGAAATGCTGAAAGATCGAGATCGAGTTGCCCGCGTCAATGCCCGCTTTCGCGCGCGTGATCGACACTATTCCTGGCGCATGCGGACCTTGAGCGTTGGAGTTGGGAAATATTGAGCTTGGGGGAAGAGCAAGCCGTTATCCCGGGCGGTAACCCTTCAACCTGCTTTGGCGCTTCTGGCCTGCTGCCGGTTTCGTGGACACCGAGATTAGGTGTTTCATGAAACCGGAGGTGGCGTATGCGGCGAAGACAGTTTGGGCGTGAGTTCAAGATCGAGGCGGTCCGCCTGATCAAGGATCGCGGAGTGAGTGTGGCGCAGGCGTCTCGGGACCTGGATGTCCATGAGAACCAGCTGCGCAAATGGGTGAAGCTCTTTTCTGCCGATCCTGCGCAGGCCTTTCCCGGCCACGGTCAGATGAAGCCGGAGCAGCTTGAGATCGAGAGGCTGCGGCGGGAGGTGGCCAAGCTCAAGGCGGAGCGCGATATTCTAAAAAAGGCCGCAGCCTACTTCGCGAAGGACGTGACATGAGGTTCACGTTCATTGCGAAGCACCGGGGGATCTGGCCGGTGGCGTGGCTTTGCGAAGCGCTGGATGTGTCGCGCTCGGGCTTTCATGCCTGGCTCAACCGATCGCCGAGCCGGCGTGCGCGCGACGACGCGGAGATTGGCGCCAGGGTCCGGGCAAGCTTCCTTGGTTCGGATCGCACCTATGGTGCCAGGCGCGTCTGGCGGGACGTGCTGGCGGAAGGCATCGATTGCGGCCTGCATCGCATCGAACGGCTGATGCGCGCACAAGCTTTGCGCGCCAGGCCGCGTCGGCGCAGCCTGCCCAAGGATGATGGCCAACGATCGGCCATCGCCCCGAATACGCTCGGCCGGGAGTTCCACGCCGAACGGCCCAACCAGCGCTGGATCGCGGACTTCACCTACATATGGACCGCGGAGGGTTGGCTGTACGTTGCGGCCGTCATCGACCTCTTCTCCCGCCGGGTGGTGGGCTGGTCGATGAAGGCCGAGATGACCGCTCAACTCGTGACCGATGCGCTGATGATGGCGATCTGGCGCCGGGGAAAGCCGGATGCCCTGCTGCACCATTCGGACCAGGGCAGCCAGTATGCCAGCGAGCAGTTCCAGAAGCTCATGGCCGACAACGGCGTCACCTGCTCGATGAGCCGCTCGGGCAATGTCTGGGACAATGCCGCGATGGAGAGCTTCTTCTCCTCGCTCAAAACCGAGCGGATCAGAGGCAGGGTCTACCGAACACGCGACGATGCTCGTGCCGACGTGTTCGATTACATCGAGCGGTTCTATAACGCCGTTCGCAGACACTCGACCATCGGCTACATCAGCCCGGTCGAGTTCGAAAAGAAGGTGGGATTAGCTTAACCGACTGTCCACGAAACCGGCAGCAGGCCATTCGGCCCATGCCCGATAGCACATGGATGGCTGCACCACTCGCTTTTCATCGGTTTGGCCCAGGTGCCGCAAGCATTCGCTAAGGAGGGTCTCGCCAATGGCAATTCGCATTGCTCTGCAATATACTTGTCATACCTGGGTTCGCTGGCATCGGGACCACCGGTGAGCAGCAATCGATCCGCGCTCCAACGGAGTCGGTGGCAATGCAGGCCGGAACCGATCCGAACAATCCCGCATCGCTATTCGCGTGTGGCGAGGAACCGGAAGGATTCCGCCTCGCACACATCCGCGACCTGCAGGAGCTGGAAGGCGGCGTGTATTGGCCGCGACTGCAGCCGCATTTCCTCAAGCCTCATTTCAAGTTGTTGCGCTACAGGATTCAGGAGGGGGCCGGAGGCGACCGGACCCAGAAATTGTTCTCCGTTCGGGGCGCGAGCGGGGTCGGCGAGCTGGACGTCGCCTATATTGCGGATCGGCTCGCCGCGACGCTCACGGTCACCGGGGCCGGCATACCCGACTACTGCCTCACGGCCGTGAGCAGAGGTGCCCTGGAGTTCGGCGGCACGCTAGGCGTTCGGACTGTGCATGAAATCGGCCGCAGCGCAGGCCTGATGTACCGCGGAGAGCCTGGAACGGCGCTATCCGCGACCGGGAACCACGAGCGATTTGCGGTTTGGATCCCGGCGACGAGCCTAAAGCAGCGATTATCCGCGTTGCTAGGCGGGCCTGTAACGAAAGACCTCGCCTTTGAGCCGGTCTTCGACTGGAGCGCGGCGCCGGCGCAGAGCTTGAGGCGCCTTGTGGGGTTGATGGTGGAGGAGCTTGGCAGCCCAAAACCCTTTGCAGGCAGCGAGCTCGCCAGCCGTTCCTTCATCGACCTCCTGCTCTACACACTTCTGCGCGCGGTCCCTCACAACCATTCGGATCATCTGGCACACGCGAGCAGTCCCGCTATCCCGAGGATCATACGGCGGGCGGAGGCCTATATCCGCGCCCATGTCGAAGAACCCATCGCGCTGCACGAGGTCGCGGAGGCGGCGGGGTGCAGCGTGCGCAGCCTGCAACTTGGCTTCCGGCGGTTCCGTGAGGCGACGCCACTGGCAGCGATCCGCCTCGCCCGCCTCGATGCGGTGCGCAACGCTCTCCGGTCAGGTGACATCGCGGGCACCGTCACCGACCTTGCCCTTCGGTTCGGCTTCACCAATCCCAGCCGCTTCGCACACGACTACAAGGTGGCATTCGGCGAGGCACCGCGTGACGCTTTGCGTCGTGTTGCAGGACATGGACGATACGGCCGGTGATCGGAGCGCCGCACGGGCTTAAGCGCTTCGCCACTTTCGCGATGTTTGCGCGATTTGTCCTATTCTTTCGCTTTCGGCATAGCAGCCGGCTTAGCGTCGCGGCAGGCTGAGCCTGTCGCGCTCAGTGCGGCTGGGCTGCAACGCGGAGGCGGAGGGATGAAGCGATCGATAAGCAGTCGGCGCAAGACCGATCGCGTTCTTTGCTTCGAACATGCCCCAGTTGGGTTCTGAAGGATCGCCCTTTGGCCATTCATGCTTGGGCGAACGCGAGGGGGCAACGAGCGCCCTAGCGGCGCTTCGATACTCTCCGAACAAGCATCCTTGGTGATTAGGTTCAAGGCGCATTGCGTCACGAATCAGGGGCGGCGCACCGACAGGACGACGAGCCGGAGACGACCGACAGCAACTGCATTGGACAACGGACATGAGAACCATCGGATGGCGTTTGATCGTGGTTGCCACGGCGCTCTTGGCATCCTGGAGTTCTGAAGCCCAGGCTCGGGATGAGACAATCGAACGGATACGTCTCGGCTCAGGCTTCGAAATCGTCATCGGCCAGAAGCAAATAGAACCTGGAGGACAGCTGCTGGAGGCGATCGCGATCTGGGTTGGCGCGAAACTGGACCAGCCCGTGCCCACCTCCTTGCCGAAGCTTGCGTTTACGCCAGCTGGCCAAATCGCTGCGTCCCGGCTGAAACAATACGCCTCCGAAATAGTACAGCAGGAAGGTCGGCCGAATATCGTATCAATTTACGATACTCGTGCGAATATTATCTATCTTCCAGACACATGGACAGGGGCGACGGCAGCCGATTTGTCAATTCTTGTTCATGAAATCGTTCACCATTTCCAGGAAGTACATCACGTAAAATTCGCGTGCGATGCCGCGCACGAAGCGAAAGCCTTTGAATTGCAGGAGAAATGGTTACGGTTATTTGGAACCTCTCTTGAGGAGGAGTTTCAGATTGACCCGTTCTCACTCCTGGTCAGGACATCTTGCGGAATGTGAAAACACCGATGTTGACGGCGAAGTCCCGAAATTTTCGAGAGTGCCGCCGAAGGCCAATAAGACTGCCGCCTGACAGTTTTGTTTGGTCGGCACGCGATCCGATCTAAGTAGCTCAATTCGGAGGCCTACTGTCCCTAGAAGCTTGAGTTCAGCGGCTCGATGGCGAAAGCCGGCAGATGGGCGGCCTGCGGCCCATGTCGGCTACGCGGAGGAAGCCCTGCCGCTCGGAGTGCTATGCGGCTCATTCGAAGAACAGATGAGCATAGTAAGCGGGCGTCGCGGCCGTTGTAGCCTGGCAGTAAAAAAGAAACGACGCCCGGTAGGCCGGGCGTCGCATTTCAGATGGCGGAAATTTTCCTACAATCTCGGTAACACCATGCCTCGATTTTCACCTGAGATGTAGCGGCACCCAAAGGATGCCGCAGACCATCTTCTAAGATATTGAAATAACAAGATATTATTTTGAGATGTGCCGCAGGTGCCTCCGATTGCGAGCTGAAGTCTGCCGCAGCCTTGTTACCGAAAGAGCGCCGCGTCCTGAGGCAAACTTCAGGGGGCAAAGAAAAACCCCCGACTGAAGTCGAGGGTTTAAGATGCTGGAATTGTTGAGGTTTGAGACGCTCGACTATCCGCTCACTCGCGAAACGCTGTCGGCGACAACATGCCTTTCATAGAATGTCGCATGCACCGAGGTTGGGTCGAAAGCGGGCGTGATCTCATCCTCGTTGAACCGGTCCGCCAACTTTCGGAAGTAAATGCCCTGTTCCTTGGCGAGCGTATGGAGCGTCACGAACCTCTTCGTGAAGCGATCGAGCTCCTCCTCGGAAACGACCCGCTGCTTGAGACGGGTCACCGGATTGACCACGGCGGTCACCGGAAGATGGCCCTGCTCGATCAGCGCCGAGACGACGCGCGTCGACGAGCCCAGCCGCTTCTCGACCTCACGGAGTGAAACGCAGTCGGCTTTCTGTTTGTAGAGCAGGCCCTTCACCTCTTCGGGATCGACCATCACCGAGAGGAAGCCAGGGACATCGGGATGAAGGCGAACCCGGGTGAGCTTGCGGTCGAGGATGAGTTCGACGACTTTCACCGCCGAACAGGTCGCCCTTTGGGCAGCGGCGGGGATCGGGTGGAAATCGCTCTGGCCCGGTTCCAGCGGGGTCGCACCCGCCACGAGGCGCCGGAGGAAGGCGTCGAGGTCACTTTTCGCGAAAGCGTGATCCTTCAGGATCTCGGTACCGCCCATGACGAAAGGCTGGAGGTATCCCGCCTGGAGAAGATGCTGTTCCTGCGGGCGAGGGACGTTCAGATATTCGCGCGCGTCATTGAGCGACATCGCCCCGGCAACGCGGTCCAGAAACTCTCGAGCCTCATTCGCATCGAAGACGATGCGGTCGTCCGAGAGAGCAAGCGCTTCAGTTCGGACGAACCCGGCAGCGTGCAGCAGCTTGCGAAGTCGCTTGGGATGGGCCCCGGTTTCGAGAGATGCCGACCGCACGGAATGGAGTCGACGGACCGTCAGGCCCTGGCCGAAGATCTCGTCTCCGGGACCGACAGGCAGCGTCTCGATGAAGTGTCTCCGGATGATCTCCCGAAGTGGATCGTAGGCGTCGTCCTCGGCCTCATGGGCAAGCCACTCGTAGAGGCGCCCGTACAGGGAGCGAGGGCCCCAGTCGCCGAGGCGCGACGGCGCGGCTTCCTGGAGGTGCATCAGCAGGGTTCGGATGCCAGGCTCTCCCGCCGCGGCAATCTCGTACCCAGCCGCACCAGCCTCATGCCAGTCAGCATCGGAGAACGCGTCGGCAGAGAAGCGGATGCCGCGAACGGCGACGGCCCCGAGCATCTCGCAGGACTTGGCGGCCGCATAGAAGGGCAGGGCGCTCAACCAGGGCGCTTCCCCAGATCCCGGGCCCCTGAGGCGCTCGGCGAGATGGTTCTCCAGCGGGGACCAACAACGCCGCGATGCCTCATGAACCAGACGATCGAGGTCCGGCAGGCTCGGCAGCAACAACATGGCGAAGTCATGCACGCGCTGCGGGTGCTTGTCGTCCGAGACCGACACCAATCCGAGGCCGTGTTCGCGGCAGGTGCGGATCGGATCGATCATCCAGTGCAGCCGCCCATAAGGCCGGGTCTTCTCCGGCCCCCGCCCGGTCTCGATATCCTGCGCAAGGCAATGCGGGCAAACCCTCAGCGTCTTCCGGCTCAGGGTGTCCCGGGTCAGGATCTGGTTGCCGATCGTGTAGCGACGCTCACTGACCTTCACGGTCGCGGTCTTCCCAAATCGGTCGAGGTTCGCGCGGCAGCGGTTCGCGAGTGCCGCGAGGGCCGGAGACTTGCCGTCCACGACCTCCTGAAAGGTGAAGCCTGCGTCCTTGCAGAAATCGCGGGCGGAGCGGCCGACCAGCAGTGCGTTACGGGAGCAAAGGCTCGCGGGCGTTTCGTCGCGGCCGTGCGCGACGGTCATCTGGATAGGAAGCTGGGTCATTTGTTCCTCACATCGCGGGGGGCCTTCGTCTTCTTGGTATTTGTCTTCTCGTCCGGCACGACGAGGTCAGCCGGATCCTTGCGCTGGAGTGCCTCCCGGGGATCGATCAGGTGCCAGTCCTGGGCTGCGGTGAAGATGTTGCGGTCAGGAACGCAGCCGGTACGCGCAGCGAAGGCGGCCGCGAAATGCTCTCGGGTAAGGGCAGGGGATTCCAGCAGCAAAGCGTGCCGGGCTGCATCCTGAATGAGCTCGATTGCGATCCCGAACCTGAAGATCGAAGCATGCAGCAGGCGAGCGATGAATTCGTCGGCAGCGAGACTGCTGATCTCGAGACCGGCTTTTTCCGCGCCGTAGACCGCGATCAGGCGACGCACGAGCCCGGCATCCCGTTCAAGCGTAAGGTCCTCGAAGACGACGTGGCGGGTGCGGCGCCAGACCTGCTCGTCACCGGACAGCATCGTCGCGATACCGGGAAGGCCCGAAAGGATCAGCCAGACCGGCCACCGCCGGTGCTGCATCAGTCCCTTGAGGGTGTCCTGCACCTTTGCGATTTCGAGCTGGTTCCGCGACTGAAGGACGTGCTGGAGCTCATCGATATGCAGGAAGTGAACTCCTCGCAGTTCGAGCTGATAGTGCACCATGTCCCAAACGACGTTTTCCTTCAGCTCCCGGCTAGTCTCGTATCCGAGCGCCGCCAGCACGCTCATGCCCAGGAGGCGAAGCGTGCAGGGTGAGGGGGCGGTCACCGAGATCAGCATGCCGTTACCGTTCGGGTCGCCGTAGCCGGCGAACTCCTCCCGCTTCAGGAAGTGGCGGTCCAGCGTCCTCGACTTGCCGGTACCCGGGCCGCCGACCACCGTCAGCGCACGACCTTCGCGAAGCCGACCAACGCGGCGAGTTGCGTCGCCGTCGAGGGCCTCCTGCGAGAGGAGAAAGGAGTCGACCAGGTTGTCGATCTCGGCCTCGAGCAGCCGGTCGCGCGGCGTGGTGAAATAGGCGGAGAGGACATTCTTCATGACGTCCCCGCCCTTTGCGCGCCGCTCCGACTGAAGGCGGCGCATGCGGGCTACGGCATCCTCGTGCGGGATAGTGTTGGTCTCGGTGCCTTCCATGCTCAGTCCTCCACGCCGTATTCGTCTTCGTCGGAGGAAACCTCCGAAACGGTATTCTCAGGCTCGCCCGGGATCTCGATGTCGACCGTTTCGGTCTCGTCTGCGCCCTCGGCGAGGTCGTCGAGAATCGCCGGGCCATTCTCCGGGCCTCGCGCGAAGCCGAAACCCTCGAAGCGGCTCTCGAGCGTGCTGAACTGTTCCGAGGTCAGGATCGGCGACGCGATGCCCGCACGCTTGGTGGCGGCATCCGACATCTCCTGGATGTCGCTCAGCGCCTTATGGACGATAGGCTCGGACACCTTCGCCATGTCGGCATTGGTACGCCGCAAGACGCGTTCCGCCTCGAGCCAACGCGTCATGGAGACGCCGTCGAAGCCGGAGCGCTGGCAGGGAACGGTGAGCCAGCCTTCCTTGCTGCGAACGGAGACGTGACCGAGGTCCGCGGGGTTCACCCGAACCAGGACCGGCTTCAGACCGACCTGACGGCGCAGACGCTGAAGCTCCAAGCTCCAATACCGCAGGCCGAGCACGCGCAGGCCCTCGTTCCCGATCCGGCGTTCGATCGTGGTTCCGAAGATGTGGCGGTTAACGTCGGCATCCGGAGGCGGCAGGACGGGATACAACTTGGAGAGACGCAGCCACTCATTGCGCGGCGTCCGGCCGCCGAGACCGCTGTGGGGCGTGTTGTGATAGACGTCGACGATCCACCGCACGATCATCCGGCCGATCTCCGCGACATCCAGCACCGCGCGGGTCTCGGCGTCGTAGTCGCCCTTTGCAACGACGTTCTCGAAGGTCTGGCCGTCGATCCGCGAAAAGAGGCCCTTGGCCAGGGTGCGAAAGAACCTCTCGTTGCGACCACGCATCTGAGGCATGCCCGCCGGCGGGAAGAACACTTCGGCTCCGAGATCGGTGACCGCCGCGTTGTACTCGTGGGACAGGAACTCCGAGCCGGAATCCTGGGCCGCCGTCTCGAAGTTTCCGTGCATGTCCCAGGGCGACTGGCATCCAGCCGCCGCCGCGTAGGCAGATTTGTCGTTGACGGCCATCTCGAGGGTAGCGACGGCCGAGGCCGCCGAAAGGGTCTCGACGAGCAGTGCCGCGACACAGCAACGCGTGGCCGCATCGATGGCGACGGAGAGCCAATACCGCCCCCGATCGATTGCGGCCTTCAGCTCCGGCGTAAGGGTTTCCCAGATGCCTGCATCCACCAGGATCGCCTGAAGCGGAATCCTGTTGCCATCCAACTCGAGGCGTTCGAAGGGGCGCGTCACTTCCAAGCCGCCCCGGACGATGTAGAACTTCTTGCGGGCAGCCTCGACGGACGTCCGGCCAGCTTCGACGAACCAGGGATCGAGCTGGTTGATGACGTGCTCGAAGGCCTTGCGGCTGGGCATGGTCAACGGGCGCATGCCGCGCTTCGAACGGCGCACGTTCAACTTCCCGAGGAAGACGTGGAGATCCTGGAGCAAGCCCGCCTTCGTAGGCTTGCGGCTGCTGGCATAGCGCTTCGCGAATTTCTGGATCGCGCGGCGTTCGACGCCGCCGAATCGCGCCGAGATGCGGTCGCCACAGCGGTGGTAGCCATCGACAAGGGCCATGGCATTGTAGCCGCAAGCCTCGTAACGACGCAGCCAACGGCGCAAAGTCCTGGGGCTGGGCGGGCGCTTCACGGTGACGTCCGCGCTTCCGCAACGACCCGTGGAAAAGCGGGCGGCGAGGAGCTCGGCGACGATCTTGTTGATCGCTGCCTTCATCGACGCGTCGGAACGAGACGCCGTGCGCTCGGTCTCCATCCGCAGGAACTGGTCGCAGATCGACTTCTGCCAGAGGACCTTGATCTGATCGTCGGTGCTGAGATCGGTGATGCGAGTACCTGTCCCGGGCAACCGCAGCTTGCCCTTCGTCGCGAGGTAGAAGCCCCGGCTGATGCTCAGGCGGCCCTCGCGGCGCAGGGACTCGAAGTCCTCGTGGGTGAAGGATTCGCACAGGTTCGGGTTGTCGACGCGGCGCAGGACGTGACCGGATTCGTCATCCGAGACCGGCACGTAATCGACCTCACGATCGATGGTGATCTTGTCGTGCGCTTCGAGCCTCCAGCGCCGAGCGGCGCCGGAGTCCTGATCGAGGTTGGGGGAACTGAGGGCGTGCTTCATGGTCATCCTCCTTCAGCGGTTGGTTGCGGTCGTGCGGCGAACGCGCACGAGGCTGTTGATCGAGATCGGCCCCTTGCTGACATGTTCGAGAACGCCATCGGCAATCAGGCAGGCCACGGCCATGAAGCCGCGACCGAAGTTGCGAGAGTTCGCGAGGATGGCGGTGATGGTCGCCGATCCGCGCAGCGTGGTCGTCACCGCCAGGATTTCGGCGATGTCGGCCACATTCCGACCGCGCAGCGCCCGATGCAGAAGTCGGGCATTGGCGGCGCGATCCCGGGTGATGTGATCGCCGGTACGCACCACGAACCGATCCGCGAACCCGGGCTGCTGATCGCCGATCAGCTCCAGGGTCTTCTCGAGTCCGCTCGGACCGACGCGGTGGGCCGGCTTAGCCGCGATGGCCGTGCTGGTTCCGTCCTCGTGATCGGCGACGAAATCGAAGGTGTGGTTGTGGACCACGCCATCCTCGTCGACGTACTCGACCGGCCCCACCTGATCCCGCACCCCGACGACCGTCGGCAGGTTGGGGAGGATGTAGGCCAGGTCGCGCTCGAGCGTGCTCTCGAACACGATCTCGCGGTTGGTCCGAGGGTTGACGATCGATCCGCGGAACGAGCCCCTGGACTTCTTGGCCGGACGACGGCTGGCGACGGACGCCAACGGTGCGGACCAAACCAAGGCAGCACGCTCCTCGGGCGTGAGGTTCTTGCTGGGACCGGCTCCCGCCGAAGGGGCGTTGTCATTCGCGCCGTCGGCGGGCGGAGCCGCCGCAGCATCAGGGGGTTCGGCTGCCGATTTCTGGATCGGCGGGATCGGGTAGTGGATCTTCGAGTGCTTGGGCTTGGTCATGGCGCGCGACTCCTCGTGCGGCGCATGCGATGCGCCGGAAATGTTTCCCAGCAAGGCGAAAGCCTTTCCGGGATCGGCTGGCGATGCGGACGAGGTCCGCGGGCGTCAGGCCGATATGACGAGGAGCGCCGTGACGGGGCGGAGCCGGCCATGAGAGGAGGCGAAAGCGAATGGGTCGAACATCGTGAGCCTCCTCTGGCTATGGCCATCCCAAGCGGATGGACCGGGTTGAAGCCTCGGGATCGCCCGAGGATTGAGTCCTTCGCGGACCGGTCCGGTCGCGAGGGACGGGGGCTCTACGAAACCCATGATCGCCACGCAAGATCTCATTTCGGAAACTCCGATCCAGCCGGGGTCCGTTCCGGCGACGAGGCTAAAGATGGGTTACCGTCGATCGAACAATTCGATCGTTTCGCTTCGACAAGGCGGGATTCGACCGCCTCGGCGATCTCGCCGAAGACAACGCGACCGCGGTCGACCAACATGTCAACGATGGTATCGAGGGCGGCACGATGTTCTTCCAAGATGCTTCGGGCGCGCTGGAGACACGCATCGAGATGGGCTTCGACGCATCGGCGGACCTGTGCGTCTCCCCGCAGCCAGGCCATGAGGGATTCATCTCGACGGCCAGAGAGGTAGGCGAGGCTCCGGCCCAGTCCGTATGAGAGCTCCATGCTGGCGGCCAGCATGGTGGCAACGTGAAGATCCGATCGTTCTTCTCCGCCACCGCCGGCGCCGTGTTCGCCGAACGCGACCTGTTCCGCGGCAATGCCCGCGAGCAATACCGTGATCTGGGCGAGGTAGTGCTCCTTGGTTCGTTCTGAACCGAGCAGGTGGTCGAAGCTGGTATGTCCGCCCGAGCCGTCGGCGCCGACTTCGCGCAGGGCCTGGGCTGCGGTGGGCCGGCTACCGGACGCTTCTCTCAGCAGGTAGCCGACCAGCGCGTGTCCTGCTTCGTGAAAGCACACTCTTCGGTGCATATCGTCCGACAAGCGAACTCGTTCCGGCAGGCTCGCAAGGAGGTCGTCGACGAGGAGCGGTCTGTGTGCTCGGCGCGCAATTCTCCTCGCATCGCGAGCTAGCTGTTCTATCGCGGCTCCAGTCGCTCCTTCCAGCCGTATGGCTATGTCGGGGAGGGCGGTATCGGGCAGGGCGTCTCCGAGATGATGTCGAAGTATCCCGACGCGCGCTGCCGCATCCGGCAACGGAATGCGCACATGCCGATCGAGCCGTCCCGGCCGAAGAATTGCTCCATCAATCTTGTCCGGCCAATTCGTCGTTCCAACGACAACGACGCCTTCCCTGCTCGCCACACCATCCAGGCATTCCAAAAGCCCGTTTATGACTTCCCTGATGTACTGTTCGTTCCAGCCGTTCGAGCCGTCCCGGTCTCCGAAAGAATCGAGTTCATCGAGCAGAAGAATGCACGGCGCGTCCTTCTTGGCGTCGTCGAACGCCTTTCTCATTGCCTTCAACAGGTCTCCAAGGTGGCCTTTCGCCTGCCAGCGCGCCAGGGAATGGCTGTGCAGAGAAACGTTGCAGGTTCGCGCCAGAGCTTGCGCAAGGACGGTTTTACCCACGCCTGGGGGGCCACTGAGGACGATACCCCGGTCGACATCCGCCCAAGGAATTTTCCCCGCTTTGTAATGGGCAAGGTCGACCGCAAGCGAATGCCCCCATTCCGCGGCCTCACCGAAGCCATGCAGATCGGCGAGCGATGGCCCGACCTGCGGCTTCTCCGGAGCGGAAGGAGCCGCGGCGGCGGTCAGGCCCCGTAGCCTTCGAAGAGCCGCTTCCGGAGACCGGCCGCGCTTGATGGCTGCGCCGAGCGCATGCAGCGGTGCCCCGATCGCCGGCGCGAGATCATGATCTGCGGGCGCACGGCCCAATACGATCCGGAAGACACCTCGAAGGACATGGAGGTCAACGGCCTCGACCTCGATGATCGCATCGGCGATGATCCGGAAGATGTCCGGGATATCGCTCTGCTGGGAGGCGATCGCGAAGAGCCGTTCCGTCTTCGGCAATAGCGCCTTCACGACCTCGTCATGAGATCTGAACCCGGATTTTGGCGGTTCGCCGGTCCAGTGCAGGACGTCGAAGTCGGCCGAGTAGAAGGGCGCCTGATGCCGCTTGAGCATGCTCTGCGCCGCCGTGACGTAAAGCTCGGCATCGTCCGTAGGGACGATGAAGCCGACGATGCCCGGCTGACGGAGCAGTATGTGATAGACGCCCCCGCGCCGCAGAGCGCGGGTGATCAAGGCTTTCGCCAAGATCATGCCGGCGTCGCGCGAGCCTGCGGCGCCGCGGTTTTCGGAACGCGGGCTCATCGGAAATCCCACCGGTCGGAAAGCCTGTGCCGGCTTCCGAGTGCATAGAGCCGATTGAGGGTGCGGGCGTATCCGAGCGACGGAGCAATGATCCACAGATCCGACGTGCAAACCGATCGGCCGTTCGGAATCGTAGGGTGTCCAGTGACGACCCCGGCCAAGGCGATCACGCGACGTTCAGCGATGCACCAGTTTTCAATCGTGGGAGCCCTCGACAACTCGGCCTCCCCAGGATGCTTACCGGCTTGAATGTGCTTGAGGTCGCCCACGAGGTGGCGCAGTCGGTCGACATCGGGGCCGAGTTCCGGCACGGGACGAAGGTCTGAATAGGGGTAGTGCATGGACATATTCCATCGTGCGCGGTCCCGGGTAGGGCCGACGGCGAGAAGTTCAGAAGGGGAATGGGAAGGGCTTGGTGGCTACGGCCGAGGACAAGCCGCCAAAGATCGGCGTTTAGCGTACCGGGAGGTACACGAGCGTCTGTGCAGTGATCGGGCGGCTGATGTCGATGGCTATCGTCTTCGTCGCGGCAAGGGACAGGATGGCCTGAACGGGATCCGGTGCCCCATGCATGCACGCCGTGCAGTCGCCGAGGACGGAGCTACCTCCGAACTCTGATAGATGTTCCCATAGGAGAACTCGTGCTAGAGGGGAAACAGGAGTTCCGGCACATTCGGCGACAAGCACGGCGCCGTCGATGTGTGGTCGGCGGCGAAGGTATCGCTCTGATAGAAGGAGGAGATCGTGTAGGTCTGGACGGTTGTGGAGGTTCCGGCGGAGGATCGTCGCTTCCGCCATGCCCCCGGGGATTGCAACGACGGTAAGAATCCGATGGGTTGTCCGAACGGTTCGCGCGGTCGAGCCGGGCGGAGCGCCGGCGCTGAATAGGATTGAATCCTTTGGATGGTTTCGATGGAAGTCGACTACCCTTCGGTCAGCGATCAGGCGTGCGTCCAAGATATCGTCCAGGCAATGTTGCCATCCGAACGCATTAATTGGCTCCGGGGTATCAGGTGTTTTCGATAACGTAAGGCTCATGGCAATGCTCCGCCGTCATCCGAAATGTCTTTCGGACGCCGACTTCAAAGATCCGCGAAATCCAGCGCGGGGTTCAGAATGGTTGCGGATGAGGTTGCGTGATGCCGGATGACGATCAGGCGCCCTCGAGGTCGCAAAAGCCCAATGCCGGTTTCGAACAAAATGTTCGAATCGTTTCCGGGGATATGGTTACTGGACGTTTGGTGGTTGCAGCCCGGGGACTCCTTGGTTGGAGCCAAGTTGAACTGGCAGAACGAGCCAACATCAGAAGACAGACGCTCGCCGAACTCGAGAGCGACCTCCGGCGTCCGCAAGCTCGGATTCGCGACGCAGTTCTGTCAGTGCTCGCGGACGAGGGGGTGCACTTCGTCGATATCGGTGGGGCGTGCGGGGCGATCCTTAATTTCGGCCTCAGGCGCTAGGCTCCCGCAAGCCTCCCGATTGGCCGACCGTGCACTTCGGGAGTAGGGGCGGTGTGCTTGGGCTTAAGATCACGCCGCAGTTACTTTGAACTCCAGGTGACGGTATCCGAAGAATGAGCCGGATTCAGTCGGCAAGTTCGATCTCACATATGACCACCGTCGGTCCAAGCTGGTTCGTTTGAGGAGATTAGGTACCCGTGCTAGGCACGACTTCGATGTTGTTCCGAGTTTGCGATGCCGATTCAGTATTTGCCAACGCCTGCTACCATTGTCCTTTGCGATTTTTCAAAAGGCTTTGAAAAGCCCGAAATGGTGAAGAAGCGACCTGCCGTGGTAATTTCTCCGCGACTTCCGCGGCGAGATAATCTATGCGCCGTCGTTGGCTTTAGCGGCACAGAAAGCCCATACCCCGTGGCCTATCAATGTAAGCTTGAGCTGGATGCGCCTCTACCCGATCCGTTCCCGTATGCGGTATGGTGGGTTAAGGCTGATTTGATAGTTACTGTCGGACTGAAACGACTGGATCTTTTCCGCACGCAGCGGGATCAGTCCGGGAAACGCAAGTTCCTATCGCCCAAGGTGAAGCCGGAAGATTTCGTCCGCATTCAGGCCTGCGTGCTTCATGGTTTGGGTTTCGGTCACTTGACAGATTCCCTGCCGAAGCCCACTTAGAAGGTGATCGCTCGCGGCTTCGGCCGTTGAGTCTCAAGACCCCGTCAGGGGCCAGCCCCGCCATGGCGATGACAAGCCCGGCGGGGTTGTTTTTTGCAGCATTAGGTAGCAAACTATCAGATCTGACGGCGCGGGTTTGGTAGCTTCCGGCGCCAGTTGACCGAACGGGTCAGAATTTTCCTCCCTCCGTCTCAGCCGCCTGATCTTCTTGCGGTTCATGACAAGACCGCGGTTCCGCAGCGCTGCATGCATCCGACGGTAGCCAACGTCGAAATTTCGAGTTCATTGACGAGCGTCAAAACGGATCCGAGCAATCCATGCGTTACATGAACTCGGAGCGGCCGATATTCGGCGGCTGCGCGCCCTGGGAGCGGCATCCCACGCAAGGTTGGACCGATCATGACACAGCTCAGGTTCGGAATAGCGGCAGCGACGTTCTGCATTCCCTTCATTCTGGGGCTTCTCCCGTCGTTCGACGCCATGGCGGTCGAAACGGATCGGGGCAAGGCTGAGTTCGGCAGCAAATGCGCAAGCTGTCACGGCCGAGGGGGGGCTGGAGATGGCGTCGTGGCGCCCGCCTTGAGGACCAAGCCTCCTGATCTGCGCCAGCTAGCTCGGAAAAACGGCAGTGTGTTTCCCGAACGTTTTCTTGTGAACGTGATCGACGGCAGGAAGTCGCTTCGGGCTCACGGCAATTACGAGATGCCGGTTTGGGGGCGCGAATTGTCCAATGGCAATTCGGACGCATCGGAATCCGCGAGGATCAAAGCAATCGTCGATTATCTTAAAAGCATACAGGAGTGAAACAGCGGGCGGACCGGTTTCAATTCCATTGGGAGTTTTCAAAGCTCAATCTTGTTTCCAATCCACCGAGTGCGAGCGGGTGTTCTCGGAACGGGTGCGGCTTTCTCCGACGGGTAGCCTATGATGATCGGAGCGATCGGCATGAACCCGGCCGGGATCTCGATGGCGCGCCTACCGTCCTCCGTTTCGAGCCAGCGCTGCGCGAGGCCGATCCAGCAGGAGCCGAGTCCGAGTGCATGAGCGGCCAGCATGAGGTTCTCCGCAGCGAGCGTGCCGTCTTCGACCGCCCATTCTCCGGTTCGCGCCGAGATAACGATCAAAGCTGGCGCGTGATAGAGGATGTTGAAATTGGGATCTTGCAGGTTGGCGTGAATTGGTCGAGGCGGAGCGTGTTCGGCAATGTTGCTCACCAACTCCTTCGCTGCTCCTGCAATCCGGTCCAGCAGATCGCTCTCCTGGATGATCGCGAAGTCCCAAGGCTGCTCATTGATCGCGCTTGGAGCTTGGATTGCCGCATCGATCAGCCGCTCGATGACCGGCCCGGATACCGGCTGAGGGGAAAATGCTCGGGTCGCCCGTCGGCCATAAAGAGCTTCGAAGAATTCCATGGCGTTTGCCTCCCTCGCGGCAGAATCGAGCAAGTTGGGTCCGCAAACCTTGATCGGGATCAAGAAGCCATCGTTCTCGAGTGTTGCGCCGAGCCCAGGCGGCCATCTGCCTTCATCTCCGGGTTCGGGCATTTCGCCGCGGGCAAGCTGGACGTGCGTTGATCGATCGGCAGTCGCTTCAACATCGCAACCTTGAGCGCATCAAGGACCAGGCCGAAGCAGGCGCTGGTCCCGTAGAGCGCAATCACGATCCAGAGGCAGGGGGGCAGCCGAGAGCCAGGATCGTCATGGCATAGGCCAGCTTCACGGCCCCAACGGGCAAGACGGCGAGCGTCAGCTCGCGGATGCGCCAGGCATAGGGATAGGACGTGGGTTTGGCGCAGTCGCCCAGCATCAGGTCTGTCATTAAGGCCGCTTCTCCGAGCCGCGATGGTCTCCCCGCAGAACCCATTGGTCGCCATCCTTGACATAGGAATGCTTGACCGCTGCCCAAGCGATGCGGTGGGCGATTTCCTCGCGATCGACATCGGCGGCATGCGAAGCAAAGCCGTGGTTGAAGGCCGCTCGATAGATGTCCTGCGCATGCTGGGGCAGATGACCGCGCACCGACGGCGGCAGGTCCATATTGCTCGCATAGGGCATGAGTGAATTCCTCCAATTGCGGGCTGCCTGAAGCGCGGCTTGCGGGCGCAACATGCATTCGCCTCTGAACGACGCACGAAACGGGGCGACCCCTAAGGGCTCGACAGCAGCCGCTCAATTTCGTGGATCGGGTGCTTGGCCAGGTCCTTGTCGACCTCCGCGAGGATGCGAGAGCGCGATTCCCCATCGAGGTGTTGGCGAAGCGCCGCGAGGAAACGCGGCGGCGCCACCAGCACGATGTCCTGGGGTAGTCCGGATTGATTGGGACGCTTGAGGGCGGCAGCCGTGTCGCGCGCAAATTTCGTCTCGGCCAGTTCGTGCCAATCCGTTTCCTCGGTCGCGCTCGTGGGGCCGACCGCGTTTTGAATGCGGCCTGGCCGGTCCGTTCCTTGTCGACCGCTCGGCGGGTTCGCGGAGGCTTCCATCACCTCGTCGACTTCGAGCTTGGGCTGCGTTGGGCTGCCCTCGTTTCTCAGAAACATCGCCTTGCGGGCATCGCATACGATCACCCAGGCATCGTGCGGAATCCGGAGGTCCATGACTGCGCTCCCTAAGTCGGGTCTGGTCTTTGACGAGGATCGCGACGGTTCTCGCCCCCGCCTTGATCCAGCGCAAAAGGAACGCATCAGCAGCGAATTTGATCGTTCTCAAGGCGTGCTTCCAAGGACTGTGCTGCGAAGGCTTCATTCGGCCCAAGGGCTGCGGCTCTTTTCGGAGATCGACAATGACAGAGGTGGAATGTCGGCAGTTAACCGGAATCCGTCTCTGCTTTCACGGAGCGGCCCACGCGGTCACCGGTTCCTGCTTTTCGCTTCGGACGGACGAGGCTCACATCCTCATCGATTGCGGCATGTTCCAAGGGTCAAAATCGGAAAAGGAATTGAACTACCGGGCCTTTCCCTTCGACCCCGCCTCAATCGACGCCGTGCTCCTGACCCATGCCCATATCGACCACAGCGGGTTGCTGCCAAAGCTCGCGAAGGACGGATTCCAAGGGCCGATATTCGCAACCGCGGCGACCGTCGATCTCTGCTCGGTAATGCTGCCGGATTCCGGGCACATCCAGGAGATGGAGGTCGAGCAGCTCAACCGGAGAAACGCACGGCGGGGCCGTTCGGTGGTAGAGGCGATCTACGGGATCGAGCAGGCCATCACGACCCTTACGCAGTTTCGTTCCGTCCCGCTCGGCAAGCTGATGGCAATCGCCAAAGGGATACGTGCGCGATACTGGGATGCCGGTCATCTGCTCGGCTCGGCCTCCATTGAGGTCGAGATCGACAGACCCAGCGGCATTCCCCTTCGGATACTCTTTTCGGGAGATGTCGGCTCCAGCCTTAAGCCGTTCCACGCTGATCCGACCGGTCCACAAAAGATCGACTACGTTATCTGCGAGACGACCTATGGCGACGTCGATCGGGAAGACGTTACGCTGGACCAACGCCTGCTGTTGCTGCAAGCCGAGGTAACCGCTGCGGCACAGCTTGAGGGGCCGCTTCTCATTCCCTCCTTTGCTGTCGAACGGACCCAGGAGCTCCTTGTCGATCTCATCCGGCTGATGAAGGCAGGGCGCATTCCGGGCGCGCCGATCTTCGTCGATTCACCACTTGCGACCAAGGCCAGCGCGGTCTTCGAGAAGCACGCGGGTGAGATGATGAATGGCGGAGCCTTACTCGAGGCCTTGCGGGATCCCCAGGTCCGGTTCACGGAATCCGTCGAACAGAGCAAAGCCATCGACCGCATCCGCGGCTTTCATATCGTGATCGCGGCGAGCGGCATGTGCGATGCGGGCCGCATTCGACATCATCTGAAGGAATGGTTGTGGCGCGGTGCTGCGACGATCCTCTTCGTCGGCTTCCAGGCGCAAGGGACGCTCGGTCGAATCCTGCTCGATGGCGCTCGCCATGTGCGGCTGATGGGCGAGGACGTCCAGGTGAAGGCCCGCATCCGCTCGCTCGACGTCTATTCCGGCCATGCCGATGGACCTCAGCTAGCCGCCTGGATCGCTGAAAGGCGGCCGATCTCCGGGTCTGTTTTTCTGACCCATGGCGAGGAACACGCCATGCAGGGCTTGGCCGAGAGGTTGAGGAAGCTGGATCCCGCACTGCTCGTCATCGCGCCCTCGCTCGACAGCATGTTCGCGCTCCCGGGCGGAACCCCTCGTCAGGTCAGCAGTCCGGTCCGCAGCGCAGCAGAAAGCGCCGGCCGGCTCGACTGGCATAATGAACTGTCCAGCCTGATCCTCGATATCGACGAGCAGATGTCGCTGGCTGCGGACGAACGCGCGCGGAAGCAGATCGTCAGGCGGCTGAGGAAGGCTCTCTCGCCCGAATGAAACCTTGGACCGTGCAACGCGTGCGGCAGAGGCTTAGCGGGAGATGATTTCGCGAATGAGGCTGATGAAGGCCCGCAGATGCAGCAGGAACGCAAAGGCCGGCTTCTGATCGAGTTCGGTGACGATCTCGGGCGGCTGGGTTTTGCGCCAAGCCCGCCAGGAACGCCTGGCCTTAGTAATCCAGTCGGTCGCATGTGCTTCGGGCACGGCATGACTCTTCGGAGGAAACGAGCCTTCATAATCGCAACGCCGGCGGCAGTCCTTGATTATCGTCAAGGATGATATCCGGCTCCCGAGACGAGCCATCGTGAAGCGCTGGTGCTGCTCAAATTTCGGGAACGCCAGGCCGCCGAGCTTGACGAGCATCAAGGTGATTTCTCCGGGCGGGAAGAATGTGGTGCTTCGACCGGAGACACGTCATGCAGATGGCCAGCCAGAATGAAACGATCTGCTTTCTCGGTTCATGCGACGTTTTCGGTGGCGGCAGCGAGTGGATCGAATTGGTCTCCACCCACATCTCCGTTGTCCTGCTGATCGGATCCCGCGCCCTCAAACTGAAACGCGCAGTCAAGCTGGCTTACGTCGATCTGTCGACGCCGGAACGGCGATTGGCGATGTGCGAGCAGGAGCTGATGCTGAACCGTCGGACGGCTCCGGATCTCTATCACGCGGTGCATCGCATTACGCGCGAACGAAATGGGGAGCTCGCTCTGAACGGCCAAGGCGAATTAGTCGATGCCGTCCTGGAAATGGAACGCTTCAACGACAACTGGCTCTTCGACCGGATGGCCGAACGGCAGCGTCTTGCCGCGACCGACATGACCGAGCTCGCAGGTGTGATCGCACGACTTCATCGGACTGCCTCCGTCTCGACGGACGGCGAAGGAGCCGAGCGAATGGCGCGCGTGCTCGCGGTCAACGAGCGCGCGCTCGCTGGCGCAGACATTCTTCCTCGCGGCGAAGTCGAAGCCGTTATCGCGGGCTGCCGGGAAGCGCTGACGCGCTATACCGACTTGCTCAACCAGAGAGCCCGGGAGGGAAGGGTCCGGCGCGGGCATGGCGACCTGCACCTGCGCAACATCTGCCTGTTCGAGGGCAAGCCGTTGCTCTTCGATTGCCTTGAGTTCGATGAGGACCTGGCGACCGTGGATGTTCTCTATGATCTCGCCTTCGTTCTCATGGACCTCTGGCACCGGAATCTTCAAGTACTCGCCAACCTCCTCTTCAACCGCTATCTCGACGCCGTCGACGACGAGCGGGGAATCCGCTTGCTGCCGTTCTTCATGGCGGTGAGAGCCGCAGTTCGGGCTCATGTCGTTGCGGTCGACAGTGGGAGGTCCGTGTCCGACCGATTGACCGAGGCGAGAGGCTATCTCGACCTTTGTTGCCGCCTCCTCAGGTCCAGACCTCCCGTCCTGGTCGCGGTCGGCGGCTATTCGGGTTCGGGGAAATCGACACTTGCGGCGAGGCTCGCCCCCCTGCTGGGCCCGCCCCCGGGCGCCCGCATAGCCGCGACCGATCGGATTAGGAAGAAGCTCTATGGCGTTCCTGCGGAGACCCGATTACCGGCCGATGCCTATGGCGCGGATGTCTCAGCCCGCACCTATGCCGCCATGATGCAGGCTGCTGAAATGACGTTGGCGCAGAGTCACGCCGCCCTCGCCGACGCCGTATTCGACCGCCGGATCGAACGCGAGCGGATCGGGGAGGTGGCTCGGCGCGCCGGCGTGCCATTCTGCGGCCTTTGGCTTCAGGCGCCGAAAGAGGCGCTCGTGCAACGGGTCATGGAACGTCGCGGTGATCCTTCCGACGCCATCCCCAGCGTCGTGATCGACCAGATTGCCCGGCATGGGGCTGCGACCGAATGGACGAGGATCTCGGCACAGGAGAATATCGACATTGTCGCCGCTGCCGCTCTTGCAGCGATCGGCTTGCAGGCTGGAGTTGCGGCGGTTTGGCCCAGTCCGGCATGCGTGCGATCACGGACTCACGCGGTGAAGACATGAGCATGCTCTCGTATCTGCACGGAACTTCAGTCGAGCAGCCCGCGCAGCCGTGAGGCCAGCTCCCGCGCAGTATATGGCTTCTTGAGCCAGCTTCCTTCGCCGAGCTCGCGTCCGGCGAGGCTCGGCTCGGCATAGCCGGAGGTGAAGAGAACCTTCAGGCTCGGACGAAGAAGGCGAGCTTCCCTGGCCAGCTCATCGCCGAACATACCTCCCGGCATGATGATATCGGTGAAGAGCAGTCGGATTTCCGGGTGCGCGGCCACGAGCGACAGCGCTTCCTTGGCATTGGCCGCCTGAATGACGCGGTACCCTTCCTCCTCCAGGCGTGCGACGACGACCCTGCGAACGCGCGCATCGTCCTCGACCACCAGGATGCATTCGTCCGCGCTGGGCTTGGCGGCGGGAACAGGATCGACGTTGCCCGCGTCGGGAACGGACACCGGATTGGCAGCGGGAAGAAACAAGCGAACGGTCGTACCCTCGTCAAGTTCGCTGTAGAGCTGGACGTGACCACCGGATTGACGTGCGAAGCCGTAGACCATGCTGAGGCCGAGCCCGGTTCCGGCGCCCACGCCTTTCGTGGTGAAGAACGGGTCGAATGCCCGTTGCTTGACCTCTTCCGTCATCCCGACACCGGTATCCGAGACGCTGATAAGGACGTAATCCCCCAGTCGGACCTGCGGGTACATCTGGACATAGTCAGGATCGAGGCGAATACGCGCGATCTCGACCTTGAGGCGTCCGCCGCGCGGCATGGCGTCGCGGGCGTTCAGCGCCAGGTTCAGTAACGCGTTCTGCAACTGCGTCGTGTCGACGAGCGCCGTCAGGGAATGGCCGGTGACGACGGTCTGCAATTCGATGGTTTCGCCGAGGGTTCTGCGCAGCAGCTCGGAGAATGTCGAAACAAGCTCCCCGATATCCGTCAGCTTCGCGTTAAGGGCTTGGCGCCGGCCGAAGGCGAGAAGTTGGCCCGTGAGCTTGGCTCCGTCATCGGCCGCACCCTGGGCTTCGCGTAGCAGTTCCCGAAGGCGACCATCTTCGAGGCGCCGCTCGATCATCTCAAGGTTCCCGCTGATCACCGTCAGCAGATTGTTGAAATCATGCGCGATTCCGCCGGTGAGCTGCCCGATCGCCTCCATCTTCTGGGATTGCCGCAATTCCTCCTCCATCCGATGCCGGCTGGTCAGGTCGCGGATGAAACCCGTGAAGATGCGCTGGCCGTTCGCGGCGGCCTCACCAACGGCAAGTTCCATTGGAAAGGTCGTTCCGTCCTTGCGTTGGCCGGTCACCACGCGTCCGAAGCCGATGATGCGACGCTCTCCGGTCGCGAGGTAGCGGCCGATATAGCCGTCGTGTCGGCTCCGATCGGGATCGGGCATGAGGACCTTGACGTTCCGGCCGCAGACCTCGTCGGCGGTGTAGCCGAACAGCTTCTCCGCAGCCTTGCTGAACGACATCATGATACCGGCTTCATCGATCACGACCATCGCTTCCGGGACAGTATCGAGAATCGAGAGCAAGTGTGACTGGCGGGAGGCGAGGGCGGCCTGCGCGTTCTTCAGATCGCTGATGTCGATGTTCGTGGCGAGGACGACCGAGTCTTCCGGCGCTTGCCTGATCACAGCCACCCAACGGCTGACGACGAATATCCGCCTTCCATCCCGGTGGCGCTGCGTCAGCTCGCCTTTCCAAGTTCCGTCTCGGTGCAAATCCCGCAGGATGACATCGAGCGGCTGCGGAAACTCAGTCTTTAAGAGCTGGCGGACATTCTGACCGAGCGCTTCCCGGGCGGTCCAACCGTATAGATCGTCGCAGCCACCGCTCCAGCGAACAATCCTGCCATCGAACTCATAGACCAGGATATTGGCGTCATCGAGCACCTGAACGATCTCGTCCAGGCTCCTCTGGCTGATAGCCCTTGGGCCGCGCGCTGCCGTCATGATTCCCCGTCAATGCGCTCGCATGGCCTGTCGGCCGGGAGGAACGTCGTGCAGATCATCGTATTCGTCCCCGCCGTCGGCAAGGCTTCTCAAGAGCGCCGGCTTGCGTATCGTGAATCGGTAGCGCGCGATGGACTGAATGACGCCCCGCTTGATCAGGTTCGTCATCGTTCTCGATACTGTTTCGATCGTCAGGCCGAGATAGTCGGCCATATCGACGCGGCTGATCGGGATTTCGATTTCAGTGGCCGGGCCGTGCTCGTTTCCGGCGCGCCGTGCGAGCGTGAGCAGGAGATCGCAGACGCGCTCCTCGGCCTTCTTGCGGGCAAGCAGGACCATTCTAGCCTGCGCACTCGCCATCTCCTGGCACAGCCAGTTGACGAATTGGGGGCGCAATTGTTCGGAACTGTCGACCGCCTGCTGAAAGCGACTCCGGTTCAACCGCCGGAGCTTCACGTCCCCGACGGCTTCGGCGTCTCCGAGATAGTGCTCATCCGGACCAAGGCCGAAGATCTCGCCGGGATAGAAGAGACCGGTGATGACGCGGCTGCCATCGCTGAGGATCTTGGAAACGCGGACCATCCCCGCCACGATCTTGAAGACATGCATGGCCGGATTGCCGTCCCGGCAAATGGTCTGGCCACGTCCGAACGCTTCGAGGGGCTGTTGACTGAACAGCCCCAGCAAGCCGGGTTTTGGTTCGTCGTTCGCGACGATGGGCAATCCGGAAGGAAAGTTGGACGTCGCATTCATGATGAGCATAGCGCTGTCCTCCGCTTCGATTTGAGGAGGGCAGGAAAGCGGCGACGCGTGGCGCTGCGAAGGTCTGGGTGTTAGCGTGTGTCCAAAATTGTTACGGATTGTAACATCTGATCCGCCGCCCAATCCGGTACAACCCGCTATGGCTGAGCCGACACCCCGAGCCGCTCATGTTCTGGTCGTGGACGACGATCCGCGCATCCGCCAGATGCTGATCCGCTACTTCGAGGAGGAAGGCTACCACGTCAGCGCAGTGGCGGACGGTCGGGGGATGCGTGACGCGCTACAGCGCAACGCGATCGACATCGTCTTGCTGGACCTGATCCTCGGAAGCGGAGAGGACGGATTGATGTTGGCTCGCGAGATCCGATCCAGATCAGACGTGCCCATCATCATGCTGACGGGTCGGGATGATGTCGTGGACAGGATCGTTGGGTTGGAAATGGGCGCGGACGATTACATCGCAAAGCCGTTCCACCTGCGCGAAGTCCTGGCGAGGCTACGCACCGTGCTGCGTCGGCAGCATCCGAGTCCGCTTCAAACAATCGACACCGAAGATGGGAACCTCATCCGGTTCAATGGCTGGATGTTGGATCCCCGGGAGCGTCGGCTGGTTACGCCGGAAGGAGAGGACGTCGCGCTGACGACCGGAGAATTCAACATTCTCCTGGTGATGGCCAAGCACCCCGGCCGCGTTTTTTCGCGTGATACGCTGATGAACTTGACGAAAGGCCGAAATTACGAAGCTTTCGACCGAGCGATCGATGCACAGATCTCTCGTTTGCGTAAGAAGATCGAAGTGGGCAAAAATTCGCCAGTCCTAATCAAATCCGTTCGCGGGGTGGGATACGTCTTCACGGGGCAATCGCCAGCGCGAACGGTCTAGGTGTGCCTACGGCAATCGCTCGACTTCCATCGATCAGGATATGTTCCGCCGCGCAAACCACATGCGCTTAAGCAGGCCATCGCCCCGCACGAGCTGGTGATACAGAGCGGCCACGGCATGAATGACTGCGAGACAGAGGAGCGCGTTGGCGGCAAGCTCATGCCAGCCGTTGATGGAACGTCGCAGTGCCCGATCGTCAGAGGCAAATCCCGGTACCTGCACGATTCCGAATAAGTCCCAGCCTCGCACGGCGACGTTGACGACGCCGAGAACGAGCGCCGCCGCGAGGAGGGCGTATAGGAGGCCGTGCGCGACCTGTTCCGCCATTCGAAGCATGCCGATGTTGACCGAGGTGGGGCGCGTGGCAGCCGACATCAGCCAGAGCAGGCGCGCTCCATAGATGAAGATTAGGACCGCTCCGGTCGTGATGTGGAACGACCACATGCCGTGGCGCCACTCGCGGGGCAGCACAGCTTCGCTTTGAGCCATCAGCCAGAGCAAGAGGACGAGCGCGGCGGTCAGCCAGTGGAAGGCGATGCTAACCCTGTCATATCGCGCCTTGTCGGGATTGTGCAGCATAAGAGCCTCGTTTGTTCACGCGCCGCCGATGAGAATGCCCGTGGCGAGGACGAGAAGCCCTCCCAGGATGATCTGGAACATTGCCCGTCCGATGGGGGTCTCCATGAATCGGTTTTGGATCCAGACGATCATCCAGAGCTCGACGAAGACCACACAGAGCGCGATGGCGGTCGCAGTCCAGAAATGCGGGATGAGATAGGGGAGCGCATGTCCCAGGCCACCGATCGTCGTCATGACGCCGGAGGCCAGGCCGCGTTTCCACGGCGGGCCGCGCCCCGACAGCTTGCCATCATCATGGGCGGCCTCGGTGAACCCCATCGAGATGCCGGCGCCGACCGAGGCGGATAGGCCGATCAGGAACGTCGTCCACGGGTTCTGCGTGGCGAATGCCGTCGCGAAGATCGGCGCCAGGGTCGAAACCGAGCCGTCCATCAGCCCTGCCAGGCCTGGCTGAACCCAGGTCAACACGAACTGGCGCTTGGCTTGATCCTGCTCGGCCTTGCCTTCGTCGCCGCTCGTCAGTTCACCCTTGAGAGACAGCGCCTTGCGTTCGTGCTTTGCTTCGGCGGCAGCAAGGTCTCCGAGCAGCTTGCGCGTTTCCGCATCGGTACTGCGTGCCGCCGCCAGCCGATAGAAAGTTTCCGCCTGTCGTTCCATGTCGGCGGCATCGGCACGGGCGCGCTCCAGCGGAAGCGACTTGACCAACCACAGTGGCTTTCGCGCATAGAACCCTTCGACGTGTTCCCGGCGAATGGGAATGATCGTAGGGCCGAACCGGCGAACGTAGAGATCCAGCAATGAAGTGCGATGCTCATTCTCCTCCGCCGCCATAGCATCGAACATTGCGGCGGATGCCGGGTAATCCTTAGCCAGGTTGGCTGCATAGGCCGCGTAGATGCGTCCGTCCTCTTCCTCCGCAAGGATCGCGAGGGAAAGAACCTCCTGCGCGCTCAGATCGTCGAACCGCCGCCGGGCAGGCCAAAACATCGAGAAGAGAGCAGGCATCAGATTATCCTGTCAAAAGGCAATATGAGATGAGATCCACCAAGACCAGTGGGTAGCAATCCCGGAGACTTTGGCGCCGGTCAGTCGCCGACGCTGCTTTCATACCGTCGCGCTCCACTGCCAGTTACTCACTTCCGGCATGTCCACGCCATGCTCGCGGATATAGTGCCCGTGCTCGACTAGCTTGTTGCGGATCGTTTGTTTGGCGTAGGCAGCACGAGCGCCAAGACTCGGCACCCGATCGATGACATCGCCGACGAGGTGAAAGCGATCGAGCCGATTGCGCACGACCATGTCGAAGGTCGTCGTCGTCGAGCCCTCTTCCTCGTAACCGCGCACATGGATGTTGGCATGGTTCGTCCGCTTGTAGGCGAGCCGATGGATGAGCCAGGGATAGCCGTGATAGGCGAAGATCACCGGCTTGTCGGTGGTGAACAGGTCATCGAAATCGGCATCGGTCAGGCCGTGCGGATGCTGAGACTTCGGCTGCAATGTCATCAGGTCGACGACGTTGACGACCCGAACCTTCAGCTCGGGCAGATGTCGGCGCAGCAGCGTGACCGCCGCGAGCGTTTCAAGGGTCGGCACGTCGCCGGCGCAGGCCATCACCACGTCAGGTTCTCCGCCGCGATCGTTGCTTGCCCAATCCCATATGCCGATGCCTTCTGCGCAGTGCTTGATCGCGGCGTCCATGTCGAGCCATTGCGGCGAGGGGGCCTTGCCGGCGACGATGACGTTGATCCGGTCCCAGCTTCGCAGACAGTGGTCGGTGACATGGAGCAACGTGTTGGCGTCCGGCGGAAGATAGACCCGCACGATGTCGGCCTTCTTGTTTACGACGTGGTCGATGAAGCCCGGGTCCTGGTGGCTGAAGCCGTTATGATCCTGCTGCCAGACATGGGAAGTGAGGAGGTAGTTCAGCGAGGCTATCGGCCGGCGCCAGGGCACCTCCTTGGCTGTCTTCAGCCATTTCGCATGCTGGTTGAACATCGAGTCGACGATGTGAATGAAGGCCTCGTAGCAGGAAAAGAGGCCATGGCGACCGGTCAGGAGATAGCCTTCCAGCCAACCTTGGCAGAGATGCTCGCTCAGGATTTCAGTGACACGGCCGTCGCGCGTGAGATTCTCATCTTCGGGGAGGATTTCTTCTTGCCAGACCCGATCCGTCACCTCGAAGAGGGCCTGTAGGCGGTTCGAGGCGGTCTCGTCGGGACCGAAGACCCGAAAGTTCCGGCTCACCTCGTTTGCCCTCATGACATCGCGCAGGAAAGCCCCCATGACCCGGGTCGCCTCGGCCTTGCCGCTGCCGGGGCGTTCCACAGACACGGCATGGCGAGTGTAATCCGGCATCCTCAGGGGTCGGCGCAGCGCTCCGCCGTTGGCATGGGGGTTGGCGCTCATTCGCTTTTCGCCTGAAGGCGCCAGTGCCGCGATTTCGGCACGCAGCCGCCCCGCCGTATCGAACAATTCCTCCGGGTGATAGCTGCGCAGCCAGCCTTCGAGCAGTTGTAGATGGCCGGGCTTCGACATGTCGCTGAACGGTACTTGATGGGCGCGCCAGAAACCCTCGGTCTTCAGCCCGTCGACGATCTTGGGACCAGTCCAGCCCTTGGGGCTGCGCAGCACGATCATCGGCCAGCGCGGACGATTGTGCGACGCCCCCGCGCGGGCTTGATGCTGGATCGCTGCAATTCTGGAGAATGCGATATCGAGCGCTGCCGCCATCGCCCGGTGCATCGCTTCCGGCTCCTCGCCTTCGACGAAGAGCGGATCGTAGCCGTATCCGCGCAGCAATGCCTCCAGCTCGGCAGGCGGGATGCGCGCCAGAACGGTCGGGTTGGCGATCTTGTAGCCGTTGAGGTGCAGGATCGGCAGGACGGCACCGTCGGCGGTCGGATTGAGGAATTTGTTGGAGTGCCAGGATGCCGCGAGCGGCCCGGTCTCGGCCTCTCCGTCGCCGATGACGCAGGCTGCAATGAGGCCTGGATTGTCGAGCACGGCGCCAAAGGCATGCGCGAGACTATAACCGAGCTCGCCACCTTCATGGATGGAGCCGGGCGTGTCGGGCGCGGCGTGGCTGGGGATTCCGCCCGGGAAGGAGAATTGCCGAACGAAGCGCTGGAGGCCCTCCTCGTCCTGGGAGATGTCTGGATAGAGTTCGCTATAGGTCCTTTCGAGATAGGTGTTCGCCACCACGCCCGGCGCGCCATGGCCCGGTCCGGCGATGAAGAGGATGTCGAGATCCCGAGCCCTTATGATGCGGTTGAGGTGCAGATAGATGAAGTTCAGGCCCGGCGTCGTGCCCCAGTGGCCGAGCAATCGCGGCTTCACATGCTCGATCCGCAGAGGCTCGCGCAGCAGCGGGTTGTCCAGAAGATAGATCTGCGCCACCGAGAGGTAGTTGGCGGCCTGCCACCAAGCCTGCATCAACGCGATCTCTTCGGAACCCAGAGCCGATTGCGTCACGGTATCGCTGTCCCGAGAGTTCATTGCCGTGCTCCAGAAAGGAGGCTTCAGAAAAGCAGTCGATACTACCCGCGCTCGCCATGCGCTTTGATCTTCAGCAAAGCGCAGCCACCACCCGGCGTGTACGAACGAATTGATCCGCGCAGCGATGATCCAACATCATCATGGCGTCGGTCTGTTCGGGGCCCGTCAGAAATGCCGAGCCGCCGAATGCCGTTTTCTCGATCGTGCAGCGATTGGAGGGAAATCTCATGATGACCGACGATTTGAGCCGCTACCTCAACACACGCGCTGGTTTCAGGTTTCTGGTGAGGCCAGCCCGTCCCGAGGACGAAGCAGGACTGGCCGAATTCTTCACGCATGTGACGCCCGAGGATCGGCGCTTCCGCTTTCTGACCACGGTCAAGGAGGTCGGGCATGATCGCTTGGCCGCCATGACGAAGGTTGAGGATCGGCAGACCGAAAACTTCGTCGCTTTCACCGATGACGGGAAGACGATCATCGCCGCTGGCATGCTCGCTGCCGACGCCGCTTTGGAGAAAGGGGAAGTCGCGATCTCGATCCGAAGCGAATACAAGCACAGAGGCGTGGGTTGGGAGCTACTCAAGCATATTTGCAAGACCGCCGAGAGCAAGGGCGTGAAAATCATCGAATCGCTTGAGGATCGCCAAAATCACGAAGCGATCGAGATTGAGCGCGAGCAAGGATTTGAGGTTGACGAGTGCCCCGATGATGTCCGTCTCCTCGTGCTGAGAAAGAGACTCTAGCAAACTCAGGTTGCAGGAGAGGTGGTGGTGGGAATTTTCCGACTTTGTGGCCGGTGACAAGGTCACGCGCGCGATCGCGCCTCTAGATGACGTCACCAATATCTTCGATCGTAACCCAGATGAGGACGAAGGCCCCAGGTGCTCAGATTGCATTGGCTGCGTTCGCCGATGCGGTTATTTGGCCCGACCGGCCACTTGTCGCATGCTGAGCACATGACCCCAGAACCTTGTTTAGCATGCATTCGTCGGAGATTTGGGATGCGCCCTTTAGTTGCTGCAATTGCAGCTCTCTTCGTTGCGTTCGCTCTGTCGCCACCGGGAGTGCAGGCGCAATCCCGTATCAAGGCACTCATCGAGCGGCTGCGCGGCGACACGATGCCCGAGGGTATCGTCAAGACCAATGGTCGGATCGAAGCGACCCAGATCGACGTCTCCTCAAAATATGCCGGCCGCCTGGCCGAAGTCACGGTCAAGGAAGGCGACGAGGTCACCGCAGGTCAGGTGGTCGCCCGTATTTCCTCACCGGAATATGAGGCGCAGTTGCGCGCCGCCCAGGCGCAGGTGCTGCGGGCCCGTCAGGCACTGGCCGAAGCGGAGGCGCTGATCGCTCAGCGTAAAAGCGACCAGGTCCTCGCCCACACGGATGCCGACCGCGGCAAGGAACTGGTTACGAAGGGTTATCTCAGCAAGCAGGTCGATGACCAGCGTTCGGCAAAGGCCGCCGCCGCCGATGCCGCATTGCGCGCCGCGGAAGCGCAGCGCGACCAGGCTCAGTTCGCGATCCATGCCTCCGAGGCCGATGCCGAGCAGATCAAGGCGATCCTCGTCGATCTGGTGCTTCTCGCGCCGCGTAGCGGGCGCGTCCAATATCAGCTCGCCCGCACGGGTGAGGTCGTCGCGGCCGGCACCCGTGTCGTCACTATCCTTGACCTGTCAGACGTCTATATGACGATCTATCTGCCGGCCGCGCAGGCAGGACAGCTCGCGCTTGGCGACGAGGCGCGCATCATCCTCGACCCCGTGCCGCAATACGTCATCCCGGCGACGGTCAGTTTTGTTGCGGCCGATGCCCAATTTACGCCGAAGGCGGTCGAGACTGCCGAGGAGCGCGAGAAGCTCGTCTTCCGTGCCAAGCTCCAAGTCGACCCGCAACTACTCGCCAAATACCACCGGCAGGTGAAAACCGGCGTGCGCGGCCTCGGCATTGTCCGCCTCTCTCCTTCAGCAAAATGGCCTGATTCGCTCGCCGTGAAGTTGCCATGACGGAAATCGAGCCTGCCGCCAGTCTCGCTAATGTCACACATCGCTACGGCAAAGTGACCGCCCTCGACACTTTGTCGCTCGATATCCCCTCCGGCCGCATGATCGGCGTGATCGGGCCGGACGGTGTCGGCAAGTCAACCCTGCTCGCGCTTGTCGCTGGCGTGCGGGCGATCCAGCAGGGCAGCGTCCATGCGCTTGGCGGCAATCTCGGCGTTGAGGCCGAGCGGGAGGCCCGACGAGGGCGCATTGCCTATATGCCGCAGGGGCTGGGGCGCAACCTCTACCCGACGCTCTCGGTCCTCGAGAACATCGATTTCCACGCAAGACTGTTCGGACAGGGTGCCGCCGAGCGCCGCAGCCGTATCGACGAGCTGCTGAAAGCGACGGGGCTGAATCCGTTCGAGGGAAGGCCGGCGGCCAAGCTCTCCGGCGGTATGAAGCAGAAGCTCTCGCTCTGTTGCGCGCTGATCCATGACCCCGACCTGCTGATCCTCGACGAACCCACCACCGGTGTCGACCCGCTCTCGCGCGGGCAGTTCTGGGATCTGATCGAGACAATCCGTGCCCGCCGCCCCGGCATGAGCGTGATCGTCGCTACCGCTTATATGGAGGAAGCCGAACGTTTCGACTGGCTCGTGGCCATGGATGATGGCAAAGCGATCGCCACCGGCACGCCGGCGGAGCTGCGCGAGAAGGCCGGGCAATCGACGCTAGAAGCCGCCTTCGTCGCGCTGCTGCCGGAAGCCAAGCGCGCACAGCACAAGGAAGTCGTGCTCAGGCCGCGCGTCGTGAGCGACGATGCCAAGCCGGCGATCGAGGCCGACGGTCTGACGCGCCGCTTCGGCGATTTCGTTGCGGTCGACCACGTCAGCTTCCGTATCGGCCGTGGCGAGATCTTCGGCTTCCTGGGCTCGAACGGCTGCGGCAAGTCGACGACGATGAAGATGCTGACTGGCTTGCTGCCGGCAACCGAAGGCACAGCCAGGCTCTTCGGCCAGCCGCTCGCGGCCAACGACATGGAGACGCGTCGTCATGTTGGCTACATGTCGCAGGGATTCTCGCTTTATAGCGAGCTGACGGTGCGCCAGAATCTCGTGCTGCATGCCGAACTCTACCATCTACCCCCGGCCGAGATTCCCGATCGGATCACGGAGCTTCTGACGCGCTTCGACCTTGTGGACGTCGCCGACGAGGGGCCCGAGAGCCTGCCGCTTGGCATCCGCCAACGCCTGCAACTAGCGGTTGCAGTCCTGCATCGTCCATCTATGCTGATCCTCGACGAACCGACCTCAGGCGTCGACCCGATCGCGCGCGACGCCTTTTGGCGCACGCTGATCGACCTCTCGCGCGAGGACGGCGTCACCATCTTCCTCTCAACGCATTTCATGAACGAGGCGGAGCGATGCGACCGCATCTCCTTCATGCATGCCGGCAAGGTGCTGGCGGTCGGCACCCCGCGGGAGCTGGTGAAGAAGCGTGGTGTCGACACGCTGGAAGAGGCCTTCATCGCCTATCTCCGGGAGGCTGCCGGCATCGAGGACGCGCCGGCGGAGCCGGTCGCTATGTCTGTGGCCGCCCTCCGGCCGGTACCACCAGCGCGCCGCTTCGATCCGCGCAGGCTCTGGGCCTGCACGCGGCGCGAGACGATTGAACTGCTGCGCGATCCGATCCGCCTGAGCTTTGCCTTCCTGGGGCCGCTCCTGCTGATGCTCGCCTTCGGCTTCGGTATCTCTTTCGACGTCGAGAACCTGAAATTCTCGGCGTTCGACCAGGACAATTCGATGGAGAGCCGGCAGTTGGTCGAGGCCTTCTCCAGCTCGCGCTATTTTTCTGAGCAGGCGCCGATCCGCGCGGCTGCGGAGCTCGACCAGCGGCTCAGAGGTGGCGAGCTCCAGCTCGTGATCGAGATCCCGCCTTCGTTCGGCCGTGACCTGATGGCGGGGCGCGTGCCGGAACTCTCAGTCTGGCTCGACGGGGCCATGCCGTTCCGGGCCGAGACGACGCGCGGCTATGTCACGGGGTTGGCGACGCAATACGCGCAGGCCTTCGCGGCCGACCATGCCGCCTCGAGCCATGCCCCGGCACCCGTCACGATCGAGACCCGCTTCCGCTACAACCAGGATTTCAAGAGCGCCAATGCGATGGTGCCGAGCGTGATCATGCTGATGCTCATCCTCATCCCGGCAATCATGTCGGCGATCGGAGTGGTGCGCGAGAAGGAGACCGGCTCGATCGCCAATTTCCGCTCGACGCCGATCAGCCGCTTCGAGTTCCTGTTCGGCAAGCAACTGCCCTATATCACCATCGCGATGGGCAGTTTTGCGATGCTGGTGCTGATCGCGCTCACCGTCTTCGCCGTGCCGATCAAGGGCTCGGCTTGGGTACTGGCACTCGCGACCCTGCTCTATGTCTCGGCGACGACCGGCTTCGGCCAGCTCATCTCCAGCTTTACGCGCACGCAGGTCGCCGCGGTCTTCGCCACGGCGATCCTGTCGATCATCCCGGCGGTGAACTTCTCCGGGCTGATGGTACCAGTCGCCTCGCTCTCGGGTGGCGGCCGGCTCATCGGCATGAGCCTGCCGCCGGCCTGGTACCAGCCCGTCAGCGTCGGAGCCTTCACCAAGGGGCTGGGCGTGACCGAGCTCTGGCCCAACCTGCTGGTGTTGGGCGGCTTCTTCGTGCTCTTTCTGGTCCTCGCGCAACTGGCGCTGCGCAAGCAGGAGATCTGAGATGGCGGCGCTCGTCATCCACCTCCAGAATATCCTGCGGCTGGCGATGAAGGAGCTGCGCAGCTTGCGGGCCGACCCGATCATGCTGGTGCTCGTGGCCTACGCATTCAGCATCGCGGTCTACACGGTCGCGACCGGGGTAAAGCTGGAGGCGCGCGACCTCACCATCGGCATCGTTGACGAGGACCAGTCGGAGTTCTCGCGCAGCCTTCTCGGCGCCTTCGGCCCGCCGCTGTTCAAGCTGTCGAAGCGCATCACCGCCAACGAGATCGACGCCGAGATGAATTCCGGCCGCCTCGTCTTCGTGCTGGAAATCCCGCCCCGGTTCCAGGCGGACCTGCTCGCCGGCCGGCAGGCTGCGCTCCAGCTCGATATCGACGCCACAGCGATGACCCAGGCCGGCAATGGCGCGGTCTACATCCAGCAGATCATTGCGCAGGAGATCGCCAACCGGCAGGCCGGACGCGAGACCTTAGCCTCAACGCCGATCAATCTCGTGGCGCGGGCGCGCTTCAACCCCAATCTCGATTCCGGCTGGTTCAGCTCGGTGATGCAGGTGCTCAATAACGTCACCCTGCTGACCATCATACTGACCGGTGCGGCGCTGATCCGCGAGCGCGAGCAGGGTACGGTCGAGCATCTGCTGGTAATGCCGGTCACGCCGGTCGAGATCATGCTCGCCAAGATGACGGCAAATGCACTGGTCATCCTGGTCGCGGCGGTGGCTTCGCTCGTACTGGTCGTTGAATGGACGCTCGGCGTGCCGATCACCGGGTCGCTCCTGCTCTTCGTGCTGGGGACGGCGGTCTATGCCTTCGCGGTGGCGGCGCTCGGCATCCTGCTCGGTACGCTGGCGACGACAATGGGCCAGTTCGGCTTGCTTGCGATCCCGGTCTTCGTTGTTACGCAATTGCTCTCCGGTGCGACGACGCCGATGGAGAGCATGCCAATCTGGCTGCAATGGATCATGCGAATCTTCTCGCCGACGCCTCATTTCGTCGCATTTTCGCAAGGCGTCCTCTATCGCGGTGCCGGACTCGACATTGTCTGGCCCGAGGTCACCAAGATCATCGCGATCGGCGCGGCCTATTTCGCCGTCGCACTTGCGCGCTTCCGAAAGGTGATCTTCGCGTGAATCCGTTCGCGCTGGGGCGTGGAGGCAAGTCTGCCCCTTGGACGGGATGCGGTATCTTACAAGGAGTCCCCCAGCCTTCCGGGAGCTGGCAAGTTTCAGCACGCCAAGCCCTTCACCCCGCTAATGAACGAGGGAGAGACCTAGACAGGCCTCCGAAACGGGGCGAGATGTCGGCGCGAGCCGGCGCTGGCGTCGATCGAGCATTAGGCCATGATCTGATCCGCAAAAATAGTACGACCACGCTCGCCCGCGAAGTATTCCTTGAGCCAAGGGTCTTCGTGTCCCAACAGGTCAGCCAGCGTTCCGACGGCGATAATCTTGCCCCGCGCGATGGCGGCGATCCTGTCGCAGGTCGTGTGAAGGCTGCTCAGATCATGGGTGATCATCATCACCGTTAAGCCCAGACTCGCCTTGAGGGTCAGCAGAAGCTGGTCGAAGGCATCGGCCGCGATCGGATCGAGTCCCGATGTTGGCTCGTCGAGAAACAGGATTTCCGGATCGAGAGCCAATGCCCGGGCCAAGGCGGCTCGCTTGGTCATCCCGCCCGACAGCTCAGCCGGGTACTTTTCCGCCGCATCAGGCGGCAGCCCGACCATTTCGATCTTCAGCATCGCCATCTCGGTCAGCAGGCTCGGCGACAGATGCAGAAGCTCGCGCATCGGGAGCTGGATATTCTCCGCAATCGTCAAGGACGAAAACAGGGCGCCTTGCTGGAACATGACGCCGCAGCGCTGCTCGAGGGCTCTGCGCTCATTGTGCCGAAGGTCATCGAGATTTCTGCCGAATATTTCGATGACGCCGCTTCGCTTGGGCAGAAGGCCAAGGATCGTTCGCGCCAGGACGGACTTACCGGAGCCGGAAGCTCCGATAACCCCGAGAATCTCGCCGCGCATGATGTCGAGATCGAGATGATCCAACACCGCCTTGGTGCCGAAGACGACTTCGAGATCTCGGACGCGAACGGCCACTTCACCTCGATTCGGACGCTGTTCTCGTTCGGTCGCAACCACGAATGGCTCTCCGGCTGCAAGGCAGTAGCTGAGCAAGGCGGTTGGCCATTGGCAAAACTCGCCTGAGGCAACCGCCTTGCGACGCTAGTGGGCGAGAAAAAGCGGCACGGGAGAGCTGTCGATCAGATCCGCGGTCACGCCGCCGAGCACCCATTCGCGGAAGCGCGAATGGCCATAGGCTCCGATGACGATCAGGTCCGCCGATATCCGCCGCGCCTCGGCGAGGAGGGCGTCCGTCGGCGGCGTCTCCGTATTGAGCACGGTTGCCGTCGCCCCGATACCGTGCCTAGCGAGATGGGCGCTGATATCGGCGAGGACTTCGGCGCCTCCCATCCGCCCGTGAGCCTCTTCCCTGACTGTGACGACTTCGACCTGTGTCGCGTTGGCGATCAGGGGCAGGGCCTCGGCTACGGCGCGGGCGCTCTGTCGGGTATCGGTCCATCCGATCAGGACGGTCTTGATCGGGGAACGCAACGCGACCTTGGGTGGCAGGAGGTAGAGTCCTCTGCCTCCGTCGAACATGACGCTCTCGATCAGGGAGCTCCAGCGGCTGTAACCGTCGTCGCGGGGACAGGTCGCGATGAAGAGGTCATTCCAGCGGGCTTCGCTGGCGACGGCCTGTTCGAGAAGGCCGGGGAATGCATCCAAGCGGCGTAGCTCATGGACGGGGCCGAGGCGCGCCAGGCGCTCCCTGAGACGCTTCTCGCTGACATCTCCTTCTTCGGTGACTGCATCGACCAATTGCCCGATCGCGGTAATCCCGAAATCGCCGGCGAAGAGCGCGGGATCGGGCAAGAGGTTCGTGAAGATCCCGGTCATCCGAGCCGCGAAGCCCGCAGCGAGCGCTTCCGCATGAGCCAGGCGAGTTTCGTCTTCCGGTGAGCCATCGAGGTGGATGGCGATGTCGCGATAGGCGGTGCCACGAGCGGCCTGCGCCCTCATGGCGTTCGAGGAGAGAGAGATGTCGTTCATGCCAACCTCCGCATCGATAGCTGTTCCTGATGCGCTATCGAGCGACGGAAGCACGCGGGTCACATTGATTTTCATCAAACGCGCGTGTGTTCTTTCGCGGTTTTGCGTTGTGTCAAATCCAACAGGACCAGTTCACGGCAGGCTGACTTCATCTCGTCGGTTTCGGAGAGTGATCATGTCGCCTGTTCTTCAATCTGATGTGCGGCCTTCGCAGGGCATCACGCGAAAGGCCCGCTCCAAGATGATGTGCGCGGCCGTCTTCCTCGAGCCTGGCCGCATCGAGCTGGAAGACAAGCCGATTCCGGATTTGGGGCCGCTCGACGCGTTGCTGCGGATCACGACCACGACGATCTGCGGAACCGACGTCCATATCCTCAAGGGCGAGTATCCGGTCGCGCGCGGCCTCACCATCGGCCATGAGCCGGTCGGCGTGATCGAGAAGCTCGGCTCCGAGGTGAAGGGCTTCCGGGAAGGGCAGCGGGTGATCGCGGGCGCCATCACGCCCTCGGGGCACAGCGCTGCCTGTCTCTGCGGCTGCGCCTCGCAGGATGGCGCCGGCACGCGCCACGGCTTCAAGGCCATGGGAGGCTGGCGCTTCGGCAACACGATCGACGGCGCCCAGGCCGAGTATCTGCTGGTGCCGGACGCCATAGGCAATCTCGCGCATGTGCCTTCGGGACTGACAGACGAGCAAGTCCTGATGTGTCCCGACATCATGTCGACCGGCTTTTCCGGTGCCGAGAGGGGTGGGGTCAGGATCGGTGACTGCGTCGCGATCTTCGCGCAAGGCCCGATCGGGCTGTGCGCCACGGCCGGTGCCCGGCTGATGGGCGCGACCCGCATTATCGCTGTGGAGAGCATCCCGGAGCGACAGGACATGGCGCGCAGGCTCGGTGCCGATGAGGTCGTCGACTTTTCGAAGGGCGATCCGGTCGACGAAATCATGCGGCTGACCGATGGCCGGGGCGTCGACGTGGCGATCGAGGCCCTGGGCCGCCAGGAGACCTTCTCCGCCGCATTGCGGGTGCTGCGTCCCGGCGGGACGCTATCGTCGCTCGGTGTCTATTCGAGCGACCTGACGATCCCGCTCGGCGCCTTTGCCGCGGGGCTTGGCGACCACCGCATCGTCACCACGCTCTGCCCCGGCGGGAAGGAGCGGATGCGGCGCCTGATCGATGTCGTCGCCTCCGGCCGCGTCGATCTGGGGCCGCTGGTGACGCATCGCTTTTCGCTGGAACACATCAAGGATGCCTACGAGCTGTTCTCGCACCAGCGCGATGGTGTTCTCAAGGTCGCGATCACGCCCTGAACGGCAGAACCATGGACCAGCGCGTCATCACTCCGCCGGCGCAGCAGCCGGATATTCCCGAGAACGGTTCGCACAAGGCAGCGGGCGGCGTGCGGCGCGTGCTCGGGGCGTTCTGGTCGCATCGCTGGTTCATCCTGGTGGCGGTCATCGCGGCCGCGATCGGAGTTTGGCAGGTCGCTCGCATTCTGATCGGCCCGGCCATTGCGGTCGACATCGTGCAGCGTGGCGATCTCGTCCAAACGGTGGTCGCCAGCGGCCATGTCGAAACACCCTACCGGGTCGAGATCGGCAGCCAGATCACCGGCACCGTCAACGAGGTTCTCGTCGAGGAAGGGCTGACGGTGGCCAAGGGGCAGCCCTTGATCGTCCTCGATAGCAGCGAGCTCAAGGCTGCACTGGTGCAAGCGCAGGGTGCTTTGGCGCAGGCGGAAGCGCGGCAAAGGCAAATGAAGGAACTCACTCTGCCTTCGGCGAAGGAAGCGCTCGTTCAAGCTCAGGCGGTTCTGCTGAATGCGCAACAGATCTACGATCGCGCCGCGCAACTCCTGAGTCGAGGGGCCCAGACCCGCGTTGCGGTCGACGAGGCGAAGAAGGCCCTGGATGTCGCGCGCACCCAGGTCCGCAGCGCCGAATTGCAAGTCTTCACCGCCAGCCCGGGTGGCAGCGATGCGGTCATGGTCGAGACCCAGCTTGCGCAGGCGCACGCCAATCTCGACAGTGCGTCTTCCCGGCTGGCCTATGCAACGATCGCCGCCCCGCGTGACGGTGTGCTGATTTCACGGACGGTCGAGCGCGGCACGGTCGTGCAGCCGGGAAAGGCGCTGATGGTGCTCGCGCCGGCTGGGGAAACGCAGCTCGTCATCCAACTCGACGAGCGCAATCTCGGTCTCATCAGGCTCGGTCAACCTGCCGTCGCTTCCGCCGATGCGTATCCCGACGAGCGCATGCAGGCGAAGGTCGTCTACATCAACCCTGGTGTCGACATCACGCGCGCATCCGTTGAGGTGAAGCTGGGCGTTCCGGAGCCACCACTTTATCTGCGCCAAGATATGACCGTCTCGGTCGATATCGAGACCGCCAGGCGCGACGGGACTCTCATCGTTCCGGCGCGCGACGTTCATGACGGAAACACGGCTTCGCCCTGGGTTCTGGGCCTACGCGACGGGCGTGCCGTCAAGCGGCCGGTCAAGCTCGGATTGAGGGGGCAGGGCAGCGTCGAGGTCATCGATGGACTTGGGATGGGCGACGCGGTGGTGCCGATCGGTTCCGGCGTCGTCACCGGCAAGAAGATCAGGGCGATCCGGCCATGATGCGCTGGCTGTCCTTCGTCTGGATCGGCGCGTTGCGCTTTCTTGGCGAGGGGCGCTTGCAGACAGGTTTCATCGTCGGCGGCATCACCATCGGCGTTGCCGTCATCGTCTTCATGTCGGCAATGCTCGCTGGGCTCGAGGCGAACTTCATCAAGCGCGTTCTGACTTCCCAGGCCCAGATCCAACTCATCCCTCCGGAGCAGATCGCGCGGCCCTTGCGCAACGGAGCAGCCGTGGTGGAAGACGCGATCGTGCAGCGCCCAAGCCAGAGAGTGATCTCGATCGATCAGTGGCAGGCGATCGCGCATCGCATGGAAATGCTGCCGGCGGTCACGGCTGTTGCGGCAAGCATGACGGGATCCGCGCTCGCGGTTCGCGGCGACGCCAGTCGATCCGTTTCGGTGGTCGGCATGGAACCTGACAGTTACCTCAGGGTCGTCCGGCTGTCGGATTATATCGTCGCCGGTCAGTTGCGCTTGACCAGTGACGATATCCTGATCGGGACGGATCTCGCCCATGATCTCGGTGCGAATGTCGGCGACAAGATCATGCTGAGCAGCAATGGCGGCGCAAGCCGCACGCTGACCGTCACGGGCTTGTTCGATCTCGGCAACAAGAGCGCGAACCAACGCAACACCTATGTTGCGCTACGTACCGCGCAATCCTTGCTCGGGGTGATTGGTGGCGTGACCGAGATCGGACTGACGATCGGCAATATCTACGACGCCGAGAGCATCGCCCGCGAGATTGAAGCCTCGAATGCAGTCGAAGCCGATAGCTGGATCAAGACCAACGCCCAGTTCTTCACGGCCGTTCAGGCCCAGAAGAACACCAATACGCTGATCCGTCTCTTCGTGGGCCTCTCCGTCGCTTTCGGCATCGCCGCGGTGCTCGTCGTGTCGGTCATCCAGCGCTCGAAGGATATCGGCATCCTGCGCGCGATGGGCGCGACGCGCGGCCAGATCCTGCGCATCTTCCTGCTTCAGGGCGGATTGCTCGGCTTTGCCGGTTCGCTTGGCGGGGCGGCGCTTGGAGCCGCAGCGCTGGTCTATTGGCATAGCGTGGCGCGACAGGCGGACGGCACCGAATTGTTCCCGCTCATCATGGAGCCGAGCCTTTTCGTCGCGACCGCGCTGCTCGCCACCGTGACGGGCGTTGCGGCCGCGATGGCGCCGGCGCTCAGAGCCTCGCGCCTCGATCCGGTGGAGGCTATCCGTGGCTGAACCCATACTCATGCTGAAGGCCGTACGAAAATCCTACGCGGTCGGCTTGCCGACCGAAACCGAGGTGCTGCACGGAATCGATCTCGAACTGGAACGCGGCGGCTTCGTCGCGCTGGTCGGCCCATCCGGTTCCGGCAAGAGCACCCTCCTCAACATCATCGGCCTGCTGGACCGTCCGACCAGCGGCGAACTCGCGATCGCCGGCCACACGACCAGCGAACTCGACGATGCCCAGATCACGCATCTGCGCGGGCACCGCATCGGCTTCGTCTTCCAGTCGCATCTCCTGATTTCGGCATTCACCGCCCTTGAGAATGTGATGATGCCCATGGTGGTCGCTCACGGACGCGCGACCGCGGAGATCGAGGCACGAGGGCTGCAACTGCTCGGCCGGATGGGACTTTCTCAGTTCGCGAACAACGGCGCGTTCAACATGTCCGGCGGCCAACAGCAGCGTGTCGCGGTCGCGCGGGCGCTCGCGATGCAGCCGGATCTCATCCTGGCCGACGAGCCGACGGGAAACCTGGACAGCAAATCGGCCGAGGGCGTTTTCGCCTTGATGCGCCAGGAGAATTTGCGCTCCGGAACCAGCTTCCTGATCGTGACTCACAACATGGATCTCGCCCGTCGCTGCGACCGGATCGTCACGGTGGTCGATGGGCGCATCGAGAAGAGCCCGGGATGAAGACGGAGCCTGCGGAAATAGTCGTATCGGGCGGGAGCGGGTTCTGGCGGGAAGGCCGGAACGCGTTGCTGAAACGTCTCGAAACGACCTCTGGTGGATTGAGCGACCTTGAGGCCGCCGAACGGCTGCATCGCTTCGGGCCCAATCTCGCCGTGACGAGCCTGCGGCGCGGGCTGCTCTTCAAGATCGCCAAGCGGCTCGTGGAACCCCTCATCGCGATCTTGCTGATCGCCGCGCTGATCTCGGGGGCGACGGGCGATTGGCAGAGCCTGATCATCATCGTTCTCATCGTGCTGGCTTCGATCGTCCTCGACGTCTTCCAGGAGATCCAGGCCGAGAATGCCGTTGACGCGCTCCGCCGCACGGTGGCGGTGCAGGTCACGGCCCTTCGCGGCGGGCGGCGTGTCGAAATCCCGGTACGGGACGTGGTTGCCGGTGACGTGGTCGCGCTTCATGCCGGCGATCTGATCCCGGCGGATGGCCTGATCCTCGAGAGCCACGATGCAATGGCCGATGAAGCGGCGCTCACCGGCGAACCCTTTCCGGTGGAGAAGCTGGCAGCTCCTGAGGATTCCGCCGGCGACGGAACGGGTAGCGTCCTGTTCGGGGGAACAAGTCTCGTCGGCGGAGAAGTCCGGTTGCTCGTTGCCGCGACGGGTGCGCAGACACGGCTGGGCTCGATCTCGCGGTCCATGCAGGCGAGCGAGCCGCCCACCGCCTTCGAACGCGGGGTTCACGGGCTCGGCATGCTGATCCTGCGCCTCACCGGCTTCCTCGTCCTGTTCGTGCTGCTGACGCAACTCGTGCGCCACGGGCTGTCGATCGAAAGCTTCCTGTTCGCCGTCGCGCTGGCCGTCGGCCTGACGCCGGAACTGCTGCCGGTGGTGATGACGGTGACGCTCGCACGCGGCGCGATGCGCATGGCACGGCGCCAGGTCGTGGTGAAGCGCTTGTCCGCGATCCATGACCTTGGGGCGATGGACGTTCTCTGCACCGACAAGACGGGGACGCTGACGGAAGCGCGGATAGCCCATGTCGCAAGCTTCGGCTGTGACGGCATCGACAATGCGCGCGTCACCGAGCTCGCTTGCCTCAACAGCCGTTTTTGCAGCGGGCTGCGCAACAACCTCGACACAGCCTTGCTCGCCAACTCGGAAGGCGACGACAAGGCTTGGCGTGCCCTGGCCGATCTGCCGTTCGATTTCGAGCGGCGGCGCTCCTCCGTTCTTGTGGCGAGGGGCGACGAGCGGGTGATGATCGTCAAGGGCGCTCCCGAAGGCTTGCTCGACCTATGTGACCGGTTCGAACGTGAGGATGGGACGGCTGAAAAGCTCGACGATGCTCAGCGAGGCAAGCTTCTGGCCTTCTTTGAAGCAAAAGGGGCGCAGGGCCTGCGCCTGCTCGGCATCGCTCAGCGCCCCATGCCCCGGGGGGCCGATGACCTGTCTCGCGACGACGAAGCCGGTCTCGTCTTCGCGGGCTGCGCTGCCTTCATCGACCCGCCCAAGGGCTCCGCGGGCGTGGCGGTCCGCCAGCTCGCCGCGGCGGGCGTGCGCGTCAAGGTGATCTCGGGAGACGCCGCCCCCGTCGTTCGCCATCTCGCCGAAACGCTGGCGCTTCCGGTGCGAGGGCTGATGACGGGCGAGGAGATAGCGGCATTGGGAGAGGCCGCCTTGGCCGCTCGCGTTCGCGACGTCGATCTGTTCGCTCGGGTCGCGCCGGAACAGAAGGCGCGCCTCGTCCTGGCCCTGCGCAGGGCCGGGCACACGGTCGGCTTTATCGGCGACGGTATCAACGATGCACCGGCGATCCATGCCGCGGATGTCGGCCTCTCCGTCGAGGGCGGCACAGAAGTCGCGCGTGAGGCGGCGGCGATCGTCCTGCTTGCACCCGATCTCGGGGTTCTCGCGCAGGGCATCGCCGAAGGCCGGCGCACCTATGCCAACATCATGAAATATGTCCGCATGGGTACGAGCTCGAATTTCGGCAACATGCTGTCGATGGCGCTCGCGTCGATGGTGCTGCCGTTCCTGCCGCTCAACCCGTTGCAGATCCTGATCAACAACATGCTCTACGACCTGTCCGAGGTCGGTATCCCTTTCGACGAGGCGGACCCCGCCGACCTCGCCAAGCCCCGGCACTGGGACATGCATGCGGTGCTGCGTTTCACGCTCGTCATGGGGCCGCTCTCGTCCGTATTCGATGCGGCAACTTTCGCCGTTCTGCTCGGTGTTTTCGGCGCAGGGATCGAGACGTTCAGGACGGCCTGGTTCGTCGAGTCGATCCTGACGCAGATCCTGGTGATCTTCGTCATCCGCACGGCGGCACCCTGCTGGCGCAGCCGGCCGCATCGTTTCCTCGTCATGACCTCGCTCGGGGCTCTCGCCGCCGCACTGATCCTGGCCCTGACGCCGCTCGGCCATCCGTTCGGCTTCGTCGCGCTGCCGGCCCCGGTCCTGCTCGCCATCCTGATCATCGCTGCCTTCTACCTAGGGCTCGCCGAGATGCTTAAGCCGCTGGCGATGCGCGTCGAAGGGAAACGAAGACGAGGCCGCACTCGCCATCCGGAGGCGCGTCGCTTCCGGGCCTTCTGAAGCGTCACGACCTCAGTGGGCCGCCGCGGTCACGGAGCAGCGTCGTCGGGTAACGTATCGAGCGCCCGAACAACCAGATCGTATTTCACGGTGGTCATCGCAAAGCCGCGCGCCCAGTCCACGACGTCGTTCCAGGGATCGACGATCTTGGTCGTGGCGGACAGGAAGGTGACAACGGTGGCGATCTCGGTCTGTCCCCGGACCGCCAGGACGCAGCCGATGCCGAGCACGAGCAGGCTGCCCAGAGAATAGGTCAAGTTCATCAGAAAATTGAGGGAGAATTTGATTTCGAAGACGCCGATGTCGACCGCAAAGACCTCATCCAGTCGGGGAGCGCTCGATTCCGCCTTCGAGGGCGACAGGATCTCGTCGCCGAAACGGCGAAGGAGGCGCGTTCGTTGCGCCACTCTGCGATTGATCGCTCGCTGCATCAGCGGCACGAACACGAATTGCGGCGCGAGGATCAGGAGGCTCGCCCCCATCATTCTGAGATCGAGGAAGGCGAGATAGATGAAGATGCTCGCCAGGAAGCCGATCTCGACGATCGGCAGGCTGAGGCTCGAACCCACGAAAGCGCCGATATCGTCCGCTTCCGCGAGGATCATGGCGAGTCCGGTTCCGTTGGCCAGGTCGGAGGGCTCCTCGCCCATGTGTTCAAGTCGTTGCGTCACCACAAGCCGCAGGTCGCGTGTTGCGCATTCCCCGAGCCAGGCGCGGTAGACGTTCATCGCCAGTTTCGCCAGGCCATAAGCCAGCACGAGCCCAATTTGCAGCCCGACCAAGGTCAGGATGGCACGGGCGCTGCCGACATGCACGGCAGTGTCGATGATGCGCCGCTGTGTTTCGATCGGCGCGGTATTAAGCATGAAGACGACGATGGACAGGGCGCAGACGGCCGCCTGGTGCCAGCCGCCCGACAGGAGCACGAAGCGGAGCAGCGAGGACGGCAGGGACAAGGCCTGCTCATAGGGGCGAGGGGGCTCGGAAATTGCGTCGACAAGCCCTGAGAGCCTCATGGCACCAGTACCGCCGCGCCCTGCAATCGGCCGGCCCGCAGATCCGAAAGAGCCTCATTCGCCCGCTCCAAGGGATAGGCCGTGGTTTTCGTCTTGATGTCGGCCTGCCGGGCGACGGACAGGAATTCGCGCCCGTCGGCTCGTGTGAGATTGGCAACCGAAACCAGCTCGCGTTCGTGCCAGAGCAGATCATAGCCGAAGCTGGGAATGTCGCTCATATGGATGCCGCCGCAGACGACGCGCCCACCTTTCACGAGGGCATTCAGGGCGAGCGGCACCAGCGTCCCGACGGGCGCGAAGATCAGCGCGGCGTCGAGTGGCGCCGGCGGCTTGTCCTCCGAGCTTCCGGCCCAGCATGCGCCGAGGGAGCGGGCATGAGCCTGGGCCGCCTCGTCGCCCGGGCGGGTAAAGGCATAGACTTCGCGCCCCTGCCAGCGGCAGATCTGTACGAGGATGTGAGCAGCGGCGCCGAAACCGTAGAGTCCGATCCGCCGGCCTGCCCCGGCGCTGCGCAGACTCCGCCATCCGATCAACCCTGCGCACATCAGGGGGGCGGCGGCGACGGGGTCGGGGAATTCATCCAGAGGGAAGACGTAGGCTGCATCGGCTATGACATGGCTGGCGAAGCCGCCGTCCCGGGTGTAGCCGGTGAATTCCGGAGTGTCGCACAGGTTCTCCCGCAGAGCGCGGCAGTAGGGACAATGCCCGCATGTATGCCCCAGCCAGCCGAGACCGACACGCCGACCGATCAGTTCGGGCGCGACGCCCACACCGACCAAGTCGACCCGGCCGACGACTTCGTGGCCGGGGACACGCGGGCATTGCAGATCGGGGAGTTCGCCGTCGACGACATGCAGATCCGTGCGGCAGATCGCACAGGCTTCGACCCTGATCCGCAGCTCTCCAGGCGCAGGAACGGGATCGGGACGCGTCTCCTCGACAAGCGGACGGCCCGCAGCGTTCAGAACCATCGCCTTCATGGAATTCTCCCGCTCTGCGCGCTGAGAGAATTAGCGGGGTGAGGACGTATCGGCTTTGACCAAGCTCAAGGAATGCGCGGCTTCTGGAGCGCATACTGGCAACGATCTCGAAGGAAGAAGCCATGCATTCCTCGCCGCGAACCGGTTTGGCCGCGAAGTCCCAACGGCAGCAACCTTGCTCGGACATAACTCCCGCAGAGGAGGCTTTCTCAGCGATCGACCGCACGCGCGAAGCCGCGACGGCGAAACTCACCGGCGGCTTCTCGCCCATGGCCTTGACGCTGGCCTATTTCGACTGGGCCATCCATCTGGCGGCCGCGCCAGGCAAGCAATTCGAACTGGCAAGCAAGGCGGTGCATAAGGCGGCTCGCCTGGGAGGGCAGGCCGTCTCGGGTCTGCTCGAGGCGGATGCCGATCCCTGCATCAAGCCGCTGCCTGGCGATTACCGCTTCTCGGCTCCGGAATGGCGCACGCAACCTTTCAGCTTCATGGCTCAGGCCTTCCTGCTCAATCAGCAATGGTGGCACAACGTCACGCATGAGGTGCCGGGTGTCGAGCGTCATCATGAGGAGGTCGTCTCCTTCATCACGCGCCAGATCCTGGATGTCTTCTCACCCTCGAACAACCCGCTGACCAATCCGGAGGTGATCGAGCGGGCCCGCGAGACCGGCGGTTCCAATTTCATCGAGGGCTGGAAGAACTGGGCCGAGGATCTGCAAAGGCAGCTTGCCGGACGGCCTCCCCTCGGCGCCGAACGCTTCGTCGTCGGTCGGGACGTCGCGGTGACGCCGGGCAAGATCGTCTTCCGCAACCACCTGATCGAGCTGGTCCAATACGCGCCGTCGACGCCGACCGTCCATGCCGAGCCGATCCTGATCGTGCCCGCCTGGATCATGAAGTATTACATCCTCGACCTGTCGCCAGAGAATTCGCTGGTGCGCTACCTCGTCGGCGCAGGATACACGGTCTTTTGCATCTCCTGGCGCAATCCCGATGCCGATGATCGAGAACTCGCGCTCGATGACTATCGCCGCAGCGGAGTAATGGCTGCCCTCGATGCCATCGCTGCGATCATACCCCATCGTAAGGTGCACGCCGCCGGATACTGTCTGGGCGGCACGCTTCTGGCCGTCGCAGCCGCGGCGATGGTGCGCGACGGCGACGAGCGGCTGGCCTCGCTGACGTTCCTCGCGGCCCAGACCGATTTCAGCGAACCGGGCGAACTCGCGCTGTTCATCGATACGAGCGAGCTGCGTTTCCTCGACAGCATGATGTGGAACCGGGGCTATCTGTCAGCCGACCAGATGGCAGCGGCCTTCCAGCTCCTGCGCTCGAATGATCTGGTCTGGTCGCGACTGGTGCACGACTATCTGATGGGGGAACGCTCCCCGATGTTCGATCTGATGGCCTGGAACGCGGATTCCACGCGCATGCCCTATCGCATGCAGGCAGACTACTTGCGTGGCCTCTACCTCGACAACGATCTGGCGAGCGGCCGCTTCATGGTGGAAGGACGGCCGGCAGCGCTCCAGAATATCCGCACGCCAACCTTCGCCGTTGCGACCGAGCGCGACCATGTCGCTCCTTGGCGTTCCGTCCACAAACTGCACCTGCTGATCGATGCCGACCTGACCTTCGTGCTGACCAATGGAGGTCATAACGCGGGGATCGTCAGCGAGCCGGGCCATCCTGGACGCCGCTACCGGATCATGCCGAAGAAGCATGGCGATATCTGTCTCGGACCAGACGAGTGGTTGGCTGCTGCTCGGGGTTGCGAAGGCTCGTGGTGGGAGGCATGGACAGAATGGCTCGACGGCCTATCGTCGCCCGAGCAGGTCGCGCCGCCCGAATTTGGTGGCGCTGGAAGTGACCGCGAGCCGCTTTGCGATGCGCCGGGAACCTATGTGATGCAAAGGTGAGATGTGGACCAGGAGCTTCTCACCAACCGGACCTTCGACGAGATCGCGATCGGCGAAAGCGCGTCTCTCGTCCGCATCGTCCGGCCCGACGACATCGAGCTGTTCGCGGCCGTCTCGGGGGACGCCAATCCCGCCCATCTGGATGCGGCCTTCGCGGCGAGCGATCCGTTCGGGCATATCGTCGCGCACGGCATGTGGACCGCGGCGCTGGTCTCGGCGGTGCTCGGCACGAAGCTGCCCGGACCGGGCACGATCTATCTCGGGCAGGATCTGCGTTTCCTGAAACCGGTCACGCCCGGCGATACCGTCACTGCGGCCGTCACGGTCCGGAGCAAGGAGGCCTCGAAGCGAACCGTCGTGCTGGATACGGCCTGCACCAATCAGCGCGGCGAAATGGTGCTGTCCGGCTTGGCGACGGTGATGGCGCCCGGCCGCCGCGTGGCCTGGCCGCGCCAGCGCCTTCCCGAGGTCACGCTGAAGCGCTCGGGTCGCTACGACGCCATCGTGGCGCAGGCCCGTGCCCTGCCGCCCTTGAGCGCCGCGATCGTCCATCCGTGCTCGCCGGAAGCCATTCTCGCGGCGATCGAGGTCCGCGACGAGGAGCTGTTGCAGCCGATCCTGGTCGGTCCGGAGACGAAGATCCGGGCTGCGGCGGAGAAGGCCGGTGTCGCGCTCGACGGGATCGCGATCGAACATGCTCCGCATAGCCATGCCGCCGCCGCGCGCGCCGTCGAACTTGCGGTGGCGGGCCGGGTAGCGACCCTCGTCAAGGGTAGCCTCCATACGGACGAACTGCTTGGTGCCGTCGTCGCCCCGGGCTCGGGCCTGACGACCGAGCGGCGCATCAGCCATGTCTATGCGATGAGTCTGCCGGCTTATTCCAAGCCGCTGATCGTGACGGACGCGGCGGTCAATATCCAGCCGACGCTGATGCAGAAGCGCGACATCTGCCAGAACGCGATCGACATGCTGCATGTGCTCGGACTGGAAGAGCCGCTGGTGGCGGTGCTCGCCGCCGTCGAGACGGTCAGCGACCGGATGCCCTCAACGCTCGATGCCGCGGCGCTCACCGTGATGGCGGCGCGCGGCCAGATCACGGGAGCGAAGGTCGACGGCCCGCTCGCCTTCGACAACGCGATCAGCCCGGAGGCGGCCCGGACCAAGGGGATCGTCTCGCCGGTCGCCGGGCAAGCTGACATCCTGCTCGTGCCGGATCTGGAAGCGGGCAACATGCTGGCCAAGCAACTGATCTATTTCGCCAATGCCGATGCGGCTGGACTTGTGCTCGGCGCGCGCGTGCCGATCATCCTGACGAGCCGGGCTGATTCCCTGAAGACGCGCATCGCCTCAGCCGCGCTGGCGAAGCTCGTCGCCGCCCATCGCCAATCCCTGACGGTGCCAGCATGACCGAGCGGCTTCTCGTCACCTTCAATGCCGGTTCCTCCACGGTGAAGATCGGGCTGTTCGCGCTGGGGGAGAGCGGACCGAAGCGGATCGGCAAGGGCGTGATCGATTTCCGTGAACCGCCCTTGCGATTTCGGTTGATCGAGGGCCCGGATACTTTTGATATCGCTCTTGAGGCAAAGCCCGGCGACGCGCTCGACATCGTATTGGACGAAGCCTTCCGGCGGCTCTCCTGGCATTTCGATCTCGGTAGTGTCGTCGCGATGGGGCATCGCATCGTCCATGGCGGCGACAGCTTCGACGGCCCTGTTCGGGTCAACGATGCTATGCTGGAGGCCCTCGATGCGCTGGTGCCGCTGGCGCCGCTCCATCAGCCGCAAGGGCTCGGACTGATCCGGGCAATCCGCAACCTGCGCCCGGAGCTGCCGCAGACGGCCTCCTTCGATACGGCTTTTCACCGGACCAATACCGAGGTCGTGCGCCGCTTTGCCATTCCCCGCGCGATGCACGACCGCGGCATCAAGCGCTACGGTTTCCATGGCCTGTCCTATCGCTTCATCGCCGGTGAGCTAGCGCGCCGCGAACCCGCGCTCGCCAAGGGCCGCATCGTGGTCGCGCATCTCGGCAGCGGCGCCAGTCTCTGCGGGCTGGAAGGCGGCATCAGCCGCGATACCTCGATGGGTTTCTCGGCGCTCGACGGCATTCCGATGGCTACCCGCTGCGGAGCGCTCGACCCCGGCGTGCTGCTGCATCTGCTCTCCGAGGGCTATGATTTCGGTCGACTGGAGGATCTGCTCTACCGCCATAGCGGCTTGCTCGGCGTTTCCGGCATCAGTCCCGACAGTCGCGACCTGCTCGACAGCGAAAGGCCTGAAGCCCACGAGGCGCTCGACCTGTTCTGCTTCCGCATCGCGGGGGAGGTCGGTCGGCTTGTGGCGACGCTGGGCGGGTTCGATGCGATCGTCTTCACGGCCGGAATCGGCGAGTATCAACCGCCGATCCGTGCGGCAGTGGCGAGGCGGCTGAAATGGTTGGGTCTCGAACTCGACGAGGCCGCCAATGCGGCCAACGCAACCCGGATCAGCCGGGCCGATGCCCGGGTCGCAGCTTTCGTGATCCCGACCGACGAGGAAACGGTCATCGCCGAGGATGCCTTGGTAGTGATGAGGTCAGCCGGATAGCCGTCTGAGTCGAACGCCAATCTCGACTCAGACAGGCTTCCGGGTCGACACGTTAGGCTGCGGCCTTGTGGTTGCCAGTCCAACCCGACACATACTGGGCGCCAACTCCGGTCCAAGCATCCATATTCTTCCGGGCGAGCGTCGACAGCTTCTCCGCCTCGTCAGCATAGGCACCGCCGACGCCCTTGGCGAAATCCTGCTGGGCGTCGACCGCTTCGCCGATCTCTTTGCACTGGCCGAGCTTGGCGCAGAATTCGGCCTGGGCCTGCATGCGGCGGCCCATGAAGGCAAGGATTTCCGAGGTGATGGCGAACTGAGTCTCCCAGATTTTCTGCGGCAGCATGGTTGCCGAGGCGAGCTGCGCTTTGACGATCTGCATTCCTTCGTCGACCATGGCGGTCGTGCCGATCTGGTCCGGTGCGAGAGAGTTGGAGACAGGCTTCGTCGTAGGCATGTGAACCTCCTGAAATGTCTCAGCCGCCTGAACGCGGCAACGGCGAGTTTCCTCCGGTTGATCCATCCGGTCCTTGACGCAACGCAAAATCCGGCGGCAATGGGGGATTTTCACGATGGCTTCGTACAGTGCCGGAATTCTCATGTATCGCTTTGCGCAGGACGGAGCGGAGGTGCTCCTTGTTCACCCTGGCGGCCCGTTCTGGCAGCGCAAGGATCTCGGCGCCTGGTCGATTCCCAAGGGCGAGCCGCATCCGGAAGAGCCCGCCGAGGAAGCCGCGCGGCGAGAATTCACTGAAGAACTGGGTACCGTACCCGAGGGCCAACTCACTCCTCTTGGACGCGTTCGGCAGCGGGGAGGGAAGGTTGTCGAAGCGTTCGCCGTCGAAGGCGATGTGGACACTGCGGGAATTCGTTGCAGCAGCGAGGTCGAGATCGAATGGCCACGCGGCAGCGGCCAAATCCACCGATTTCCAGAAATTGATCGGGCCGGATGGTTCTCGGTATCCGAGGCCCGTCTGCGCATCCTCACGGCGCAATGTACATTGCTCGAACGTCTTGAGAGAGCATTATTCGGCAGGAGCAACTAATTTGCCTTGATCGGCTCCGCCTTATCGGATTCCACGATGTTTACCGCGGAAGGGGATGATGTTCGATGGTGCGTACTGATTTTGTGCCTTGAGCAACTCCGTCAGAACGTCTTCAATGGATTTTCTTAGTCGATTGTCGAATGAAGATTGACCCATTACGCAGAAATATGCGCTCAAGAGGAAAGTGTTGCACTGATCGTAATCTGATTTGAAATCGGATTTTTTCGTCATGAGACGCCCCATACAGCACGCAGCATCCTCAACCGGGCAGGCAATCAGTCGCTCCAGAAAAGCGCCGTCCGCGAGCCGTGACATTGATTTTTAGCAAAACGGAACCGGCTGAAAGAAGCAGACGGCGAATTTCGCCCATTGAGGTGCAACCGCCCGCCTCTGAGTCCCTGCTCCGCTGTTGAGCCGCTTGGAGCATCTGCAATGGTCGCCGGGACGGGCTTCTGACGGTTCGCTTTTGGCCCCGCGATCTGACTGACGCTTTCTCCACGCCAATGGTGCGGAAAGACCGCCGCCCGATCGCCAGATCGAGGGCGGTCTGTTCGAGAGGCGCGGGATGGTCGATTAGCTATGCTGAGGGTGAAGTGGCGTCGCCGCCCTGACTTTTTGCAGGATGGACGGCGGAAATGGCAAACTCGTAGATATTTCCATCGGAAGCGCGGACCGAGATGTACTGACCAAGAGAGAATTGCTCGTTTTCGAAGCGGAAACTCGGCCCTTCGTCCAGTTGCTGGTTCTTATACTTGAAATGCCATCGCCCTTGACGCTCGCGTTCCAGGTGGCCGACAACATCTGCTTCGCCCCGCCGGAAACGCCGTACGTGGCACGTACGCGGATGAGCTTCCCATGAGGAGACATCGAGGCGTCCATTTCGCGTTAGCGGCACGACCAATTCGTAGCCATGTTCAGTGTCGCCCTGCGGATATTCGAGCTGCCGCGCAAGTTCCAAGCGAACGGTGTAATGTTTGCTATCCGGTTTCATGCGGCTTCTCCATGCGGAGCCGGCTGGACAGCGCGCCGTTGTCCCAGTTTCCCTGACCAAGCTAATGTTTTCCAAGCGTTGGGCTTTGATCTTGCTCAAAGTCGGAGCCGCCGTTGCATTGAAGTTGAGGGCGTTGGTCCGCACTGCTTCCAGTCAATGATGGTGGAGAGAGCCGTTTGGTAGATTGGGTTCGCGGCTTGCACCGCTATCGCCAGAAGCACTTGGCACCGATCAGGTCATCATAGGCGCCGGCCGCCTCCTTCAAGAGCTCGCCTTTGGAGGGCCCGCCACGCGGATCGCCGACGGCTGGATCATTACTTAATCCCAGTTCGCGGAGCAGCCTTGATGTGCTGGCGAGATCGTTTACGGCACCTAGCTGGCTCTGAAGCGCTTCAACTGCGGCAACGAAGCGCTTCTGCCGTCGCTCCTCGTACTTGCGGTCATATAAGGCGCAAAAGAATTCGGCCGCGTAACGCAGCTTTTTGGCGGCCTTGCGAAGCTCGTGCCGGGCTTCGTCGCCCAGCCCCTCCAGATTTCGTCCTGACCGTTTGACCCTACGCCAATAACGATCAAGCCGTCCGGCGGAAAATTCTCGGGCAGACAAATCCCGAATGCCCCGATTGTCAGGCTGCCGAAGCCAGGCGCCAAGCATCGTCCATCCAACGATGTCGATCATGACTGCGCGCGCGCGTTCGGATTGCAAAGCGGATACCGCGCCGCGATAGGCCTTCTTGCGTACATCTCCGAGCTTCTCTCGCAGCGGTCCCTCCTCAGTGCGCTCGATCAACACGTCGAGATCGCGCGCTTCGGCAAGCTCGCCCGCCAGCCAGCGCAACTCGTCATTCAGCCTCTCGAGCCGGCCGTCGGTGAGCATGGGGCGATGGATCGAGAATGCCGAACGCAGGCGCCGAAGGGCGACGCGGGCTTGGTGCAACGCGGCAGGCTCCCGGCGTTCGAGGATGGATGCCAGGTTGAGCTGGAAATGGCTCAGGCAGGCCAGGACGATCGCCTGAAACGCTCCCGCCGTGTTGACGTCCCTCGACAGCTTGATCGGCGCGGCGCCGGCAGTGGTCGACAATGGACCGAGCAGACGGTAGCCGCGCTCCGCTTTGCTGAGCATTCCGAGACGGACGGGCACAATCTTGTTGACGCTCTGTGCCAATCCGATCAGAGCGCAGGGATCGCCGCGCTTGTGCTCAAGTTCGATCTCGCAAAACGACGTTTCGCGTTCCCCTGCAAGAATTCGGCCTCGATCCAACGCGATCTCGATGCCTTCGACGGTCCAAAGTCGACGTTCATTCTCGACCGCGAACAGCGGAGCGATCCGGCTAGCCTTTTTGCGGATGAGCGTCGGGATTGGCGTTGCGTCGTCGATGATGGGTATATCGTCCTCGACGTCGCGTTCCCATTCGGATCGGACGAACAGGCCGGAGGCTGCGCTGGAAGCTTTTACAGTCTGCACTCGCCTGTCCCCGTTGAGGCGGACGCGAAGAGAAAGGCCCAATTCGGCCAACGCTTGGTCGGGCGTGTCGAAATAGATTGCGTGCTGGCGGATGATTTGGGCATCTCCCGGAAGGAGCCCGCTGGCCTCCAGCATCTCGGCCGCTTCGCGCGTGAGCTCCAGTTTCAACTCGGTCTCAGCGCTCGCACTGATCGCCATTGGCTATCCCTCGGCACCTGTCAGGCGAATTGATCTCTGACCATGTTGGCGGCGATTGCCGCGACGACCGCAGCGACAGTTGCCGCTGTCAATCGAGCTGAGTAGCTCAGCGGGCCGGCTGCCATGGCGTATGCGGCGCGAGCAAATGCGTTGACGGCCAGCGCAATCAGGATCGCTCCCGCCGCAGCGTCGATTCCGATCGAACTTCTGAGCCGGGCCGCAGACATCGCTGCGACATCCACATCGACGAGGCCGGTGATCGCCGATGTCAGGAAAACCCCTTGAGTGCCGATCCGCGCGACCAGCCAGCCACTCAGCAGAATGATAGCGGCGAACATGACGGCAAAGATCAGAAGCGGTGCGAGTTCGAAGGGGTTGCCAAGCGCCGCGGGCAATACCTCATTGCTCGTCTTCGCGCGCCTGAGCAGCAGCCAGGCACTGCCACCGAAGACGCTCGCGCCCGACAAGGCAGCGGGGGCGAGATGCGGGATGATCGGATGAGCGATGATCGCGATGATGGTCAGCACGCGCAGGATCGAAACCATGCAGGCTAGCGCGGCTCCCCCGGCCAGCGTCCTGGCAGACTCGCCGCTGGCGGCTCGGCGAGCGAAAGCCACGGTTACCGCCGTCGAGGAGACCAGTGCCCCGGCGAGCCCGGTAACCAGGATACCTCTGGCTGGGTCGCTGATTCTGACGGCCACATACCCGGCATAGGAAATGACGGCGCTCATAATCGTGAACATCCAGATCTCGCGAGGATTGAGACTGGCGAACGGATCGATGGTTCGGTTTGGCAGCAGCGGCAAGACGATGACGGTCATGGCAAGCAGCAGAAGGGCCGCACGAAGCTCGAACCAACTGAGGCGTGTCAAAGCCTGATGCAGGAATTCGCGGCTGGCCAGCAGCGCCGCCGTCGCGACACCCGCCATCGCCGCAACGCGCGGATCGCCGATGACGCACAGTGCACCCAGCACGAAAACGAGCAAGGCCGCGACGACGCTGGTCACGCTGAAGTCGCGATCGTGCTGCGCTTCGCGCGATTTGAACCAAGCGAACACCACCGCGAATGTCAGGAATCCAATGCCGAGCAGCAGCGGGCTTGAGAGTTCTTCTTCCGCTACGGCCAATCCGCCTCCCAGAAGGGAGGTCAGGCTATACGTGCGAATTCCTGCGGTTCTGCTGCCGGCGGGATCCTCCCGATCACGCCAGCCTCGTTCGACACCGACGATGAAGCCGATGGCGAGCGCGATGCTGAGACGGACCACCAGCTTCTCGAACGGCTCGGTCATGGAATGCTACACAATTTGCAGTCTGTCGCCGACCGACCGAGGCAGTCAGCCTCGGCCGGCTTTACGGACCTCGGAGCCCCTCAGGCCACCGCGAGGCGGTCCTCGACAATAGCGACTCCCGGAGCAGCCCAGGCCGCTCGTTCGGCGAGTACGCGTTCATGCCAGGCGTTCACCTTTCCTTCGAGGGTCACCCGGCTGCCCGACACGAGAACGCGGATTTGGTTCGCCTCGAGTTCCGCATTGCGCTTCAAGGCATCCTCGATCCGGTGCTTGATGTCGCCGGCTTGGACGGAGGGCTTGATGGTGATGTTGTTGGTGATCCCGATCACGCCCGACAGCTTCCGAACTGCGGTCTCCGCAGCGCTGCTCTGGAAGTACCAAGGAACCTCGCCGGTCAGGGTGACCCAACCCTTCTGCACCTTGATCTGGACCTTGCCGTTGGGAATGGTGGTGTCCCATTCGATGATCTTGAGAGCCCGCTGGGCGATCTCGTCGTCGTTGGTTTTCTGATCGGTAGGCCAGCGGACCTCGATTTCCTGTGCGATGGCTCGGACTCCTTTCACGCGCTGGACGACACGCTCGGCCATCAGCTTTTCGGCATAGCTGCCGACGTGACCGGAAAGGGTGATGACACCATTTTCAGCGGCGACGCCGATATGGGCTGCATTGACGCTCGGCTCGAATTCAAGCTCGTTCAGCACGTTTTCGCGAAGAGACAAATCACCCATGGCAACCTCCTGTGTTTGGGTACATTTGAATCATGGTGTCTTCCATCAACATTAACTTGATAATTATCAATTTTTCGGCGCTTAAAATCATTTTTTACGCTGGTTTACTGTGTTCTATTCGATCTTTAATGCGACATCAGGCACGGTATGGGCGAATGGGCGAGAAGGTCGCCCGTAACACCTCCGAATACCCATTCTCGCATTCGGTTGTGGCCATAGGCGCCCGAAACGATCAGGTCGCTTCCTTCCTCGAGCGCGACATCCACGATGGTGTCGGCGGAGGAGCCCGACAGCGATGCACGCGCCAACTGCCGACTGGCAATACCATGACGCGCCAAGTGCGAGCAGACATCCTCCGAGCCCGCCGTACTTGCTTCCTCGTCGACGGAAAGCACGGTCACGGTTTCGGCACGTTGGAGAAATGGCAGGGCGTCGAGTACGGCGCGCCGCGCTTCGCGCGTATCCTTCCAGGCTACGACGACACTCCGGGCGAGCACCTCCCGACTGTCGTGCGGGACAACAAGCACGGGGCGGCCCAGTCGCAAGACCGCGTCGCCCGGATCGATCGTCATGAGCCGATGAGAGGTTCCCGAAGACGACTTGGCGACGACCACGAGATCCGCAGCGCGTGCTTGGTTGGCGATGAAGGTTGTCGGCTCCTCGACATTACAGCGCCACTCGATGTCCGCTAGGGTGCCGGCTCCTCGTCGGAAGTTCGTCTCCGCTTGCGCGAGATCTTCGATCGCGGCGGCTCGGGCGTTCTCGACGAGGATTGGACGCGCGATACTCAAGCCGTCTTCGAGATAGGGAAGCGATGCCTCCTCGGCGGCTACGCCGATCAGGCGGCTGCCGAACCGGGACGCGAGCGCGGCGGCAAGAGCGACACGATTTTCGGCGCCGCTCGACAGCCCCACGCAAACCATGACGCTGGCGAAGTTGCGAATGTTCGAGGTCATCGCAGGGCCTTTCGAGTGCCAGAATTACGCCGAGCGGCGGTTCAGAGCGGAGGAGGAGCCAAGGATTCGCTGCTTCACCCGCGTGCGGGGCGATTTCAGCTTCAACGAGGCAACCCGGAAGGGCAGCAGAGCCCCATCCTCGGCATTCCTGATCGAGATATAATCGCCCGCACCAAAACGATGGCCGTCTAACCGGAAGCCGGGTTCGTCATCGGCAGAGCCGGTATCGTCGTAGTCGATGCACCAGGTTGCGCCCCCCGATCCGCCGGCTCGATGCATCAGCCAGCCGTATCGATCGGCTTCACCGACCCAGAAGCGTCGCACGCGGCACTTGTCGCGGCTTCGCTGCCAGGCCTTGGGGTCAAGATGAAGTCTCGTGTCCAACGGTGCATGAATCTCATACCCGCAGCCCGGGTGTCCGTCCGGGTGGGTGGGCGTTCGCGCGAGATGAAGTGTTACGACATACATCATTGGCTTTCTTCCTCATCAATGACGGAGGTGCCCACTGATCGCCGGCTTGGCGGCCAGCGCCCGTACCCCTTCCGGGGAATGCGAGCGCTTGCCGCGTCCTGCTGACGGCGTCAGGCTGCCTTGACGGGGATGACCTCTTCCTTCGGCTGAGCCTTCGCCTGCCTCGGCACCTTGATGGTCAGGATGCCGTTGGCGAAGTTCGCTTCGATCTTGTCGGCGGCGATGTCGTCAGGCAGGCGGAACGAGCGGACGAAGGAACCGTAGCGGCGCTCGGAGACATAGGCATCCTCGTCCTTGCGCTCCTTTTCGCTCTTTTTCTCGCCGCTGATCGTCAGAACGCCTTCCGATAGTTTGACCTGCACGTCAGCCGGGGCCATGCCCGGAAGCTCGGCCGAGATCTCGTAGAGCTTGTCCGTCTTGGATACGTCGACTGCGGGGACGCTTCCCCAGCGCTCGAAACGGGGCAGCGATAGGTCGAAGGAAGGCGCACCCGCGAACGGACGTCGGCCCGAGCGAAAGCCGAAATTGTCGAACAGCCGCTCCATCTCATTCCAAAAGCCTTCCATGCCCGCCGGTTCGGCTCGGCGAGGAGAGGGCGCACGCGTTTCACTCTTGATCGGAAGCTTAGTCGCTGCATCTGCCATGATGGCCTCCCGTGAGACGATCGCGACGACACTCGGTAGTTCGTCGTGCCGGCGCTGCTTGATCGACACCCGGCAATGACGCTCGGCTGGCCGGGGCGATGCCTAATCCAAGCACGCGTTGACCTTGGCCACTTTGAGAGAAATCAAAATTGCTCTGACTTCGGAGGGGTAGACTGTTTCGTCTTTCCCGAGTTGGAGATGCAACTCTCATGTTGTCGTCCGAGAAAGCCAACTCGGCAGCTCCGTCCGGCACCCTCAGCGAGTTTCGCGCTCGCTTGAAGCAACATCCGCTGGCGCGCGTCGGGCCAGGTCTGATCACCGGGGTTGCAGATGACGATCCAAGCGGTATCGCGACCTATTCCCAAGCCGGAGCCCAGTTCGGGCTCAACATGCTTTGGACGATGCCGCTCACGTTTCCGCTGATGGCTGCGATCCAGTCGATGTGCGCCCGGATCGGGCGGGTTACCGGAAAGGGCCTCGCCGCCAATATCAAGTCGGCCTTCCCACCCCTGGTGCTCCGAGGCGTGGTGGCGATGCTCCTTGTCGCCAACGTTCTGAATATCGCGGCCGATGTTGCTGCGATGGGGGAGGTCGCTGAACTTGTCAGCGGCCTGAACCGACACATCATGACCGTTCTGTTCGTCCTCGGAACCTTATTCTTGCAGGTTTTGGTTCCGTACCATCGCTACGTCGTTTTCCTGAAATGGCTGACACTCTCCCTGCTTGCCTATGCGGCCGTCCTGTTCACCGTGCACGTTCCCTGGGGGCAGGTTGCGCTGCGCACTTTCTGGCCGCGCTTTACCTTCGATGCCAATGCTGCGGCGGTGGTGACCGGTGTCTTCGGCACGACGATCAGCCCCTATCTCTTTTTCTGGCAAGCCTCGGAGGAAGTCGAGGAGATGAAGGCCGAACAGGGCGCCGGACCGCTGCTCAGCAACAAGTCCACAGCCTCGGCGGAACTGCGCCGGATCCGCTGGGATACCTGGACGGGCATGTTCTATTCCAACGTCACGGCCTATCTCATCATCCTGGCGACGGCGGTGACGCTCAACGTTGCCGGCATCACCGACATCAACACGGCGGCGGAGGCTGCGAGCGCCCTGAAGCCGCTCGCCGGTGATTTCGCCTTCTTCATCTTTGCTCTCGGCATTCTGGGCGTCGGCCTGATCGGCGTACCGGTCCTGGCCGGGTCCGGAGCCTATGCGCTCGCGGAAACGATGAACTGGAAGGAAGGGCTCGAACTCAAGGCAACGGACGCCCGAGGCTTCTATGGCGTGATCGCAGTCAGCGTTCTGGCCGGAATGGTCATTCAGTATTCCCCCATCAGCCCGATGAAGGCCTTGTTCTGGAGTGCGGTGATCAACGGGGTCGTGGCCGTGCCGCTGATGATCGTGGTCATCCTGCTGGCATCCAGCAAGACAGTCATGGGCGAGTTCACAGTCCCCAGATCGGTCGTCGTCATTGGCTGGATAGCGACCGCCATCATGGCGGTCGCTGCATTGGGAATGCTGCTTCCCGGCTAGTCCGGAGCGATCGCCGGATCGATGGGGCGTTGAGATCGAGGGCCATCGGGACGGTGTTCATCGCTCCCGGGAGCCGGATCGTTCGGGTTCCGCAACGAGCGTGCGCAGTGCGTTGAGAATGACCGCGATATCGATGCCCTCCTGGAGAAGGGCCCCCGCCACAGGAGGGATAAACCCGAAGCCGGCGAAAACCATGGCGATGCCGGACAGGCCGAGACCCACGACGATGCTCTGCCGGGCGATCTCGTGGGTCCTTTGTGCGATCGCGACGGCTTCTGCCACCCGTTCGACCTTGTCGACGAGGATAACCACGTCGGCTGCCTCTGACGAGGCGGTTGCCCCTCTCGCGCCCATCGCTACGCCGATATCGGCCGCCGCGAGGGCAGGGGCGTCATTGAGGCCGTCGCCCACCATCATCGTAGGCTGACGAGCTTTTTCAGCGGTGATGGCAGCGACCTTTTCGGCGGGACTGCAATTCGCCTGAAACTCGTCGATGGGAAGCTGAGCTGCGACCGCTGCGGCCGTTTCGGTATCGTCGCCCGTTACCATCAGAATCCGGTCGACGCCGATCTCGCGCAGACGTCTCAGTGTCTCGGTCGCGTCGGGGCGGACGGCATCCGCCATGATCAGCAGGGCGACAGCCCTTCCCTCGACCGTCACAAAAATGGTGAGGGCACCGTGAGATCCGAGCCCTTCTCCGAGTGATGGAATCCAGTCCGGAAGCGGAGCCTCTCCAAGCACGAGGTTTCGGGAGCCCGCCCGGAGATGGCGGCCGTCCACGGTTCCTTCGAGGCCCGAACCTCGATATTCGCGGACATTGGAGGGGTGCGAGAGAGAAAGTCCCCTCCGGTGTGCGAGCCCGACCAGCGTCTCGGCCAGCACGTGATGGGAGGCCTGCTCAAGCGAGGCCACGAGCCACAGGATCTCGTCTGCCTCGAAATCGGGAGCAGTGTGCAGGGCGATCAGCCGCGCACCACCCTCGGTCAAGGTTCCCGTCTTGTCGAAGATGGCCGTGCGCGTGCGCCCGAGCGCTTCGATGGCGGAACTGCCCTTGATCAGGATGCCTGAACGGGCAGCGCGCGAGACTCCGCCGATGAAGGCGACCGGCGCCGCCAGGATGAGAGGGCAGGGGGTGGCGACGACCAGGACGGCGAGGGCCCGGATCGGCTCGCCGGACAGCCACCAGGCCAGCCCGGCGACGAGCAGGGTCGCCGGCAGCAGGAGCAGCGCAAAGCGGTCGGCCATGCGGATGAAGGGCGCCTTCGCGGTTTGCGCCGCTTCGACCATGCGGACGATGCCGGCATAGGTGCTCTCTCGAGCGGCGGCGGCGGCGCGATAGCGAAAGGCTTCGCCCGCATTCACCGTGCCGCTGCGCAGCAGGTCGCCCTTCGATCTGGTTTCAGGCAGAGGTTCGCCGGTCACGGCGGACTCGTCCAGCTTGGCCCGTGCATCAAGCAGTTCGCCATCGACAGGCAGCAATTCGCCGGCACGAACCAGGAGCTCGTCTCCGGGACGGACCTCCTCCGCGGCGATATCGACAAGCCCATTCGCTTCCCGACGATGGGCGATCCGCGGGCTGCGATCCCGTAGCGAACGGAGTTCCCGCTCCGCCTTGCCCCGCGCGTAATCCTCCAGCAGGTTCCCGCCCGAATACATCATGGCGACCACGGTTCCTGCCAGGGGCTGTCCCATGGCGATGGACGCGACCATGGCCACGAGCGCAATGGCGTCCACCCCGACGCGTCCGATCAACAGGTCACGGAGGATCGAAATGGCGAGCGCCGCGGCGACGGGAATGGTGGCCGCGCTCCAGATGAGATTTCCTGACACCGTCCAATCGAGATAGCTGACGACGAGCCCCGCGATGGTGCCGGTGAACGCGACTGCGAGCAGGGTCAGATGGATAGCGATCTCAGGCATGGACCCTCTTCGAGATGCGCAATTGAGGACACTTTTTATCTCGACCTCAATGCCCGGCCGACGGCCGCGGAGCGATGATACGGTCGTTGCAGGGGCATCCCGGTTGCCATCGCCACGACGAAAAGGAAGACTGGCACCAATCCCAGCGACAGTGCCGAGACGGCCGAGCCGGGGCAGAATCCTGCCAGGCCCCAACCGACTCCGAACATAACCAAGCCGGCGACGAGCCGTCCGTCGATCCTCAGTGGCCGCAATCGAGCGCTTCGACCCGGGCGATCTCGCGGCGACGAGCTTCAGCCTGACTTCATGGCTTGGGCTTCGGAATTCCTGCGGATGCCGCGCCGACCAACGCTCGCCGTTGAAATGAAGCCGTAATTGCAGCCCAGCAAGGTTGCTCTCAGCCAGCCGATGATCAACCAGATGGCTTTCAGCGTGAAGGCGGCTCAGCCGGGGTCAGCTTGATACGCGGCGTGTCAATGAGATCAGCGATGCAGGCTGGCCCAGATGACTGCGAAGATTGCACCAACTGCATAACCGATAGCACTTGTCATCGCGACTAGCCCGGCGGCTCTGCCAAACTCGAAGCTATCGACGACCCAGCCTGGTCGGATGAAATGCAGCCAGAACACGAAATTCAGGAGGGTCTGGGCCAAACCACTCGCGACAAGCAGTGCCCACACCACATGCACTCCGCCGAACAAAAGGGCGACCGAAAGCCCGACGGCGTTAATGCTGACAGACCGTTGCTGCCCAGTCGTGCTGGTTAAAGCGTGATTGGCCATGGCGCATCCTCCTCGTAACCATTGGATGACAATCGGCCTTGCGCTGGCGCTTTCCTTGATATGCCTCAAATGGCCCTCATCTTGATCGCCTTGCGTGGCGGTTGGGAGGGCGTGAGGGCAGGCCTCAATCGTCGCCGCAGCTTAACGATCCTCTTCCGGATGATCCGGTCTCCCTTTCGCGAGAGTCGGCATGCGGGGGGGCTGCCTACACGCACGAGATTGAGCGTCCTGTCTTCAGAATCAGGCGTCTAGGGCACGCGAAGAGCCAGCATCCCAGCATCGTTCCCGGAAATTGCCACGGCCTGCCACTCATGGAGCCGCGTCATAGGGTGACGGCAGCGCATGTTCGTGGGGTCTTCCTCAGTGCGACATCACGAGCGGCAGCGAGCATGATTCAAGCAGCGATCGCGTGACCCCTCCGAGGATCCATTGCCGCAGTCGTGAGTGGCGGAAGGCTCCACAGACAATCATCGATGCCCTGAACCCGACAGCCTCGCGTTGAATGGCGTCCGCGACCGTCTCCTTCAGCCCGACCGTGGTATCGGACACCGTTACGTCTATTCCGTGACGCGCCAGATGCGGTGCGAGGTCAGTTCCCGGGACTGACGTTGAGAGATCCTTCTCACCCATGACCGAGACGATCGCGACAGTCTTCGCTGACTTCAGCAAAGGCATGGCGTCAGCAACGGCCCTTGAAGCGTTAGCGCTTCCGTCCCAAGCAATGATGATCCGCTCACAGGCGAAATCAGTTCGACCGGGAGGGACTACAAGCACTGGGCGCCCGCTGCCGAAGAGGCAAACTTCAATCAGATCCCAATACATCTCAGTTGCCGCCGGTTCAGCATTAAGAATGGCGATATCGTGAACACGCGCCTGCGCGACGAAACGGTTGAGTAGGTCCTGATAATAAAGTTGCGGGCTTTCGACCGTACAGACCACTCCGGCAAAATCCGCTTCCGCCTTTGCTACATCCGCGAAGTGTTCCGCCAAGGCAGCGATACGCCGGTTTTCCGCTGAAACGATCTTTTGAGCGAAGGCGTTGAGTGCCGTGTAGGGAATGTGGAACCGGCCAGCAGGTGCCTGGACCGTGAGATGGGCGTCCGCTCGACGGGCGAGCGAGAGCCCGTAGCCAAACGCCGACGCGTCTTCGTCCCGGCCTTCTTGCGGGATCGTCACCAGTACATTCTTCACGCCGTCGATCATGATCGCCTCCCTGGTCTTCGCTATCATGATCTGCACGGGCGCGACGCGGTCCTTGCGTTGTATCAAACTAGCGCCGCGAAAAATGCTCTCTGATGCGAGCCCGTTATGGGAACTCTGGTGGTGAAAAGGCCACCTCGACGTCCGCGCAGAGTGGCTTTCGGACCAATCCGCCGCCGCAGATTCAGCGGCTGGAACGCTATCAGACGGCTCGACCGGTGGTGGGCTTGTATTTCGTCGATATACATTATATGTAATCGTATAATGTTTTCTGATCGAGTGGATGCTCACGATGACTGCCGTGAAGATCGACGATCGGCTGACGGTCGCTAGTCAGCCGAGGCAGGAGGCGCTCGCCACGCTGGCGGCTACCGGCTTCGCCACCATTATCAACAACCGGCCGGACGGAGAGGAATCTGGACAGCCCAGCAGCACTGCCGAGAAGGCAATTCTCGAGCGGTCGGGCCTTGCCTATCGCTTCATTCCAGTGACGGCGACGACGATCACCGAAGCCGATATCCGCGCCTTCCAGGAAGCGGTGTCGGGGTCCAAGGGGCGTGTCTACGCCCACTGCCGCAGCGGCACGCGATCATTGACGCTGCACGTGCTGGGCGAGGTGCTGGCAGGGCGGATGAAGCCCGGCGAGGTCGAGGCCTTCGGTCGCGAGCGCGGTTTCGATCTCTCGGGCGCGGCGCAGTGGCTTGCCTGGAATGCGGCCCGGGCGCCGCAGGTGAGGGGCTTCTACGAGCCGCGCTCCGGCAGCATCCAATATGTCGTGACCGACCCGAAGACGAGGCGCTGCGCGATCATCGACCCGGTCTATGAGTTCGATGAGAAGTCCGGGGCGACCGCTACGCATCAGGCCGACGAGATTCTCGCCTACGTGGCGCGCGAGGGTCTCACCGTCGAGTGGATTCTGGATACCCATCCCCATGCTGACCACTTCTCGGCTGCGCACTATCTCAAGCAGAAGACAGGCGCCCCGACGGCCATTGGCGCGCGCGTCACGGATGTCCAGAAGCTCTGGCAAAGCCTCTACAACTGGCCAGAGCTGGCGACCGATGGCTCGCAATGGGACCGGCTGTTCGACGAGGGCGACAGCTTCAGGATTGGTGAGCTCACGGGTCGCGTGATGTTCTCGCCCGGCCATACCCTTGCCTCCGTAACCTATGTGATCGGCGACGCGGCATTCGTGCACGATACGATCTTCATGCCGGATTCCGGCACGGCACGCGCGGATTTTCCGGGCGGTAGCGCCAGGGCCCTGTGGGCGTCGATCCAGGCAATCCTCGCCTTGCCGGACGATACGCGCCTGTTCACCGGGCACGATTACGAGCCAGGTGGGCGCGCCGCCAGATGGGAGAGCACCGTGGGCGAGCAGAAGCGTGCAAATCCGCACCTCGTCGATATGACGGAGGAGCGCTTCGTCGCGCTGCGGGAAGCGCGCGACCGCACCCTGCCGATGCCGAAGCTGATCCTGCATGCGCTACAGGTCAACATCCGCGGCGGCCGGCTGCCGGAGCCCGAAGCCAATGGCAGGCGGTATCTCAAATTTCCGCTCGATGCGCTCTCGGGGGCTGCGTGGTGATGGCCGCCGCAATGACCCGCACGATGCCGCCGGCTGAGATGGAGGCGCGCGCCGGCGAGGTTGCCGCCTTGCTCAAGACATTGTCGCATCCGGCTCGCCTTCGGCTCGCCTGCGCCCTCGCCGAGGGCGAATACGCCGTCGGCGAACTCGAGGAGCGGCTCGGCATCCATCAGCCGACGCTGTCGCAGCAGCTCGGCGCATTGCGCGAGGCCGGGGTGGTCACGACGCGCCGCGAGGCAAAGCAGATCTTTTACCGCCTGAGCGAGGAGAAGGCCGCTCGCCTGATCGAAGCCCTCTACGCCATCTATTGTGAACCGGAGCAGAAGCCATGAGTGCCTATTGGCCTTCCCTGATTGGCGGCATGTTGCTCGGCCTCTCCGCCGTCGCATTGCTGCTGCTCGATGGGCGGATCGCCGGCATCAGCGGCATCGTTGGCCGTTTGCTCGGCGGCGGGCAGATTCCGCTGAATGCGGCATTCGTCATCGGGCTCATCAGCGGCCCGCCGCTCTACATGTTGGCCTTCGGGAGCTTCCCGTCCGTGACCATCGCTGCCTCTTGGCCCCTGGTCCTCGCGGCCGGGCTCGCCGTCGGCATCGGCACGCGCATGGGCTCGGGCTGCACCTCGGGTCACGGCATCCTCGGCCTCGCTCGCCTTTCGAAACGTTCGTGTGCCGCGACTGCGACCTTCCTCCTGGCGGGTGCCGCCATGGCGACGCTGATGGAGTTCCTGCGGTGAAGCATCTGGCGCCCCTGCGTATCGTCGTTGCGCTCCTTGCCGGTGCGTTGTTCGGATTCGGCCTGTCGCTCTCCGGAATGCTCGATCCGGCGCGCGTGCTCGGCTTCCTCAATCTCGCCAGCGGGCATTGGGACCCGAGCCTGGCCTTCGTGCTCGGCGGCGCGGTGCTGGTGGCGGTACCCGGCGTCATGATGCAACGCCGTCTGCGGCGTCCTTTGCTCGACGACAGCTTCCACCTGCCTGAGAAGACGGAGATCGACAGGCGGCTGGTGGCCGGCTCGGCGCTGTTCGGAGCAGGATGGGGACTCGCCGGCTTCTGCCCGGGCCCGGCGGTCTCGGCCCTGTCGATGGGCCTCGTCCCGGTATTGCTGTTCGTTGCGGCGATGGCGGTCGGGATGATCCTGCACGACCGGGTCATCGCGGGGATGTTGCCGCGATGACATCGACCCTCGTCCCGGCTCTCGCCTCTGGCGGCCTCGTCGGCTTCAGTCTCGGTCTGGTCGGCGGCGGCGGCTCGATCCTGGCCACGCCGCTGCTGCTTTATGTCGTCGGCGTCGCCAACCCGCATGTCGCGATCGGTACCGGCGCGCTGGCGGTCTCGATCAATGCCTATGCCAACCTGCTCGCCCATGCCCGGAAGGGTAATGTCCGCTGGCTCTGCGCGGCGGTCTTCGCGGCGCTCGGTTCGCTCGGCGCCCTTGTCGGATCGAGCCTCGGCCTCGTCGTCGACGGAACACGACTTCTGCTGCTCTTCGGCGCGCTGATGGTTGTTGTAGGGCTGCTGATGTTACGGCCGCGCAGCGTCAGCCGAGGTGATGAGCGGCCGGTTGATCGGCGCATGTGTGTGCTCACGGCCGCCACTGCACTGGCGACGGGCGGGGCCTCCGGCTTCTTCGGCATCGGCGGCGGCTTCCTCATCGTACCGGCCCTCATCTTCGCCACCGGCATGCCGATGATCAACGCCATAGGCTCCTCGCTGCTGGCGGTCGGCGCCTTCGGGTTGGCGACGGCCTTGAATTACGCTCGCGGCGGCCAGGTCGACTGGGTCGTCGCAGTGCAGTTCATCTCGGGCGGCGTCCTGGGCGGCATTCTCGGCATGCTGCTGGCGACGCGTCTCTCGACGCGCAAGGCTACGCTGAACCGCATCTTCGCTGCGCTCATTCTGACGGTCGCGGCTTACGTGATCTTCAAGAACCTGCCGATGGCTATCGGCATCGGGTAATTGCGGAGGGTGATTTTGGCGGCACGACCTAGACAGTTCGGGCGAACTCCCTTGGAAGCGCGGCAACCTCGTAGCTATAACTGCATCAGGCTACGCGCGTGAGGTGGAAGACCTGTTCCGTACCACCGTCACCGAGCATCCGGCCTCGGCCACGACCTTGGACGAGACGCTGCCGAGATGGCGGCGCAGGGTGGAGGCACCGCGCGCACCGAGGATAATGTGGCCGATCTGGTTATGCTCGGCATAACGCAATATAGCGTCGGCTGCGCTCACCGCCTGTACGACGTGGTAGCTGATCCGGTCCTCGGCAAGGCCGAGTGGGCTCGCCCACGCCTTCAGTGCAACCAGCCGCTTGATGTAGACGGAGTGGCCAGCGCTGTCCGCCATGACGTCCTCCCGCAGAATCTCGGTCTTCAGGACGGTTAGGCAAGAGAGGCGTGAATCGGTGCGGGCCGCCAAGAGCCGACCGGTCTCGGCGAGCACGGCATCTGCCAGCGGATTGACGCCATCGGCGAGGTCGACTGCTGCTAGGATAAGTGCCGGACCGGCCTCGCGCCGACGGGCCGTTGGAGCGCCGGTGAGTAGAAGATCATCGCGCTTCTGGAACGCTGCGAGGAGCCAGTCCCACCAGCGGCGTTGTGGCAGGGGATCGACGATCACCACCTGCTCAGGGTTGCGCAACTCAAAAGCGACCCGGGCGGCATCCGCATAGCGGCGCTCGCGGTCGACCTCGAGGCATTTCTGAATGATCGTTTCCAGCCAGGTCGGCACCTTCGGATTGCGGACGGATGGCGGCTTTGGCGCATGATAGAGCCTTCGCTTCATCCCCGCCTGTGTCGAGGGCCAGTCGAACGGCGGCTCTCCGGTGGCGAGCAGATAAAGGATGCCGCCCAGGGCGAAGATGTCGCTCGAAGGGTCGGACCGGTCGCCCAGCACCTGCTCGGGCGCGATATAAGCGGCGGAGCCCATTGGTACGTTGCTTTCCTCCGAAAGCAGGTCTGGCAGACCGGCATGGCGGGAGAGGCCGAAATCAAGCAGCACCGCGCCGCGGGCCGCGAGGATGACGTTCTCGGGTTTCAGGTCGAGATGTGCCACCTGCTGCTGATGCAGGCTGGCGACGGCGGCCGCCACCTCGGCGCCGATGCGCGCGACCTCCTCGGGCGAGAGCGGCGCATTCTTGGCGATCCGTGCGAGGCTGTCGCCTTCGACGAACTCCATAGCGATGTAGGGCGTCTCCGCCAGATCGCCGGAGCGGATGTAGCGCGGAACATGGGGGCCTGATAGGCGCTTCAGGATCAGTTCTTCGACCTCGTAGCCGATGACGGTCGAGATATCCTGGCCGGGATCGAGAAAGGGGATCTTGAGGACGACGGGGACGTCCACATCCGCATGATGCGCCCGCCAGAGTGAAGCCATGCCGCCGGAAGGCATGCGCGATTCCAGAGTGAAGCCGTCGATTACCTGTCCTTCGTGGAAGCGCATTCGGTTTACCGCCCGGAAAGGAGCCGCGTGGCGAGAGCCGGCGGAAGCCCCGCCGCCAGCACCTTGCGGGCAGTCGTCTCGGCATCATAGGGCACGCGCCGCATGGTGACGCAGCGCTGCTCCAAGTCGATGAGAGCGAAGCAGGCGGCCGGATTGCCGTCTCGGGGCTGCCCGACCGACCCGGCGACCACAAGGTGTCGACGTGTCGCGATCAACGGTGCCGGTTCATTGTCGAGCGGGCGAAACGCGACGGGAGGGTAGCCGACACGAGCATAGAATATAGCTGGAACGTGCGTGTGACCGCAGACGATCAGGCGCGCTCCGGTCGCATCGAAGGCGAATCCGGCTGCTTGCGCGTCCAGGATATAGTGCCAGCGGTCGGGCTCGTTGGCACTCGCATGAACATATAGGCGATCCTCCTCCACGACTGTCAGGGGGAGCCCGGAGAGAAAGGCACGGTGCTCCGTCGAGAGCTGGTCGCGCGTCCAACGGATTGCGTCTCGGGCGACCTTGGTCATGCCACGGTCCTCCTGCTCGACGGCCTGATCGTGATTGCCAAGCACTACCCGCGCGCCGCTCGCGGCGTACTGCGCTGCAACTTCCACTGCATAAGCCGGATCCGGCCCGTACCCGACGATATCGCCGGCAATGACGATCGCGTCCGGAGCCTCCGCAGCGACAGCGTCCGTCACGGCGTCGAGTGCCTCACGATTCCCATGGATGTCAGTGAGTACGACGATGCGCATCGATAGTCCGGAGGCAATAACTTAGCGATCCTGCCACCATTGAGACGATGCTACATCCAAAAAGGGACTCGATCCCAGATGCCCCAGGGCCTCGGTCGCGATTATCGAATTTGAAGCGCCTGTTGGTCGTCCGCCGTCAAGGGCCGGGCAACGTCGAGCGGAAGATGAGTGACGTCGATATGGACGGATTGTCCTTTGACCTCGCTAGCATACCGCGCTCTCGGTCTGAGCCGATAATACCGCGAGTTCGACGGGAGTGACGGCAAGCCCGCAGGCTGGTGAATGGGGAAACATTGGCTGTGCATTCGAGCTTGCCGACGATGAAGGTTCCTCGGATTTTAGCCATTTGACTCACGCGAAATGCACGGCTCGACCGGCATGAGCTCCTGGAATTCTCGGAGCCCATGCGTCGATGAGCGAAGTTGCCTACCTCCCCAGCAGTGATTGTCTCGCCGGACCCGAAACCTCAACGCTCGAAGAAACCGCGTCGGAGCCAGGAATCGGTCAAATCGTATGCTCACGCGAAAGCGGGCGAGGCCGCGAAATCGGCAAGGACGGTGCAGGTTCTGCGCAGGCCCCGGCGGTTGGAGCCGATAGCCAGATTCTGGAGAGCCTCAAGAAAGTCCGGGATCGCGCGCTCGCCAGTCGTCGCCGCGCCATTGCTGATGCGTTCGCCCTGGCTGATCAATGCAAGGCCTTCGCCCAGCACTTGCCGAAAGCGCAGCTCATCGCGTTCATCAGGGCTGAGTGCCTCGTGTCTCGGACGGAAGCAAATGCGTACCTGCTGCTGGCCAACTTTGCCGGTCCCGAACGGGCCGATATCAAGCAGAGCGCGATCGACGTCAGTGTCCTGTGCCGCTTGGCTAAGCAGCCGCCAACGGTTCGGGACGAGGCGCTTACGATGTTGCGCTCGGGGAGGTCCCTGTCCCTTGCAGACCTGCGGTTGCTTCGGCGCGACGTACTCGCGGCCGAAGCCGCGGTCTCCGGAAAGCCGGACCGTAGCGCGGTTACGGAGTTGAAGAGTGCCGTTAGACTGAAAGCCCAGGAGTTTATCGATCGCTTCCTTGAGGGCCTGGGCGGTTTGGCTAACGCATTTGCCGATCTCTACAACGAGACGAACCCCGAGGATCGTTCGCCCGAAACGGTTGCGAGGGTCGATGCACTTGCCGCGAGCGCCGGTCGGCTGTCGGCCCAGCTCCAGAGGCTCGTCCCGGTCGATTTCCTGGCTTCAGGCGACGAATGGCCCCAACATTCGTGGAGCCGCGTATTTCAAACGCTGAATCTGCTCGCCGATCGGAAACTGTGTTCTATTGAGGACTGGTCCTGGCCCGAAGTCGATCCGTTGTGGATCGACGAAGGGCGGCACGAGCCCCTCATGTGGGCACTCGGACAAGAGCTGCCGGAATTGAGCCGTCATCGACGTCGGCTTGGCCAGGGCGTCGTCGCACTCGATCGCCATCCGCAGAACTCCAGGTCCCGGCCTGCGAAGCCTTATCGGTACTCGGTGCTTGAGCTGTGTGCCGGCGCTGGAGGTCAGGCGATCGGTCTGCATGCTGCCGGATTCTGGCACGCCGGAATTTTCGAGAAAGCCCCCGAAGCGGCCGCGACCCTGCGTGCCAATCGCCCGAAATGGCCGGTGTTCGAGGCTGACATCAATAAGATCGATGTCAGCCGTTACCGTGGCGTGGATCTCGTTGCCGGCGGTCTGCCTTGCCAGCCCTATTCGCAAGCAGGCGAGCGCCGCGGCGCGGAGGACGAACGGGACCTTTTTGATCGAGCTCTCGAGATCATTGAGCAGGTCCAGCCGAAGGCCGTCCTGATTGAGAATGTGGTTGGGATCTCCCAGGTGACGCACGGAGTGCGTCGACTTCAAGTATACGCTGAGCTCGAACGTATGGGCTACGACGCGGAATGGAGGATCATCGAGGGCCCCGACTTCGGCCTGGCTCAGAATCGTCGCCGGGCGATCCTTGTCGCGCTGCGGCGCGGAATGCTGCATCGCTTCCGATGGCCCCTCGCTCCGGAAATGGCACAGACGTCGGTCGGAAGCCGACTGAAGGACTTGATGGGAGCCCGCGGCTGGCGTCGCTTGGATCAATGGGTCGCCAAAGCCAACGGCCTCGCGCCCACATTGATCGGGGGAAGCACGAAAAAGATGGGCATCGACTTGGCTCAGCCAAATTCGCGGCAGGCCTGGTTCAATATCGCCGTGGACCCCAGAAAGCCTGCCAAGGAAGCGCCCGACCCTGACTTCGATGGGATCCCGTGCCTGACCCTTCCGATGCTGGCACGCCTCCAGGATTTCCCTGACGATTGGGTCTTCTCGGGATCGCGTCAGGCACAATTCAGGCAGATGGCGAACGCCTTTCCCCCAAGGCTTTCCCGAGTCCTCGGACTTGCGCTTCAGCGAGCACTCTCGGGCGAAGAAATCGATCTAGGAACGGCTATCGAAGCACCGCTTTTCAAAAGGCTCGACTTGGCCGAATTCAATCGGCAAATGCGAGAGGCTGCTGAGTAGCGTTGAAGGAGCCATATTGCGGTGATCGCTCCGCGGGGCTCCACGATGGATTAGAACAAGCTTCCTTGAGGCGACGGCTCGTCGGGCGCAGGCTTCGGCAGGTGAATCTCAGGCTCAATCGGTTCAGCCGTAGCGGGATCGTCATCGCCGACCTTGGCGCTGTTCATCCTGCTGTTGACGATCCACTCGCGAAGCTCGGGTGGAGGATGGTCGAGGAGCTCCTTTCCACCCGTTCCGTCGAGCCAGGCATTGAAGTCCTTCGGATGCAGCATTGCGGGCATTCGGTGATGGATTGACGACATCCACTTATCCGCGTCCCGGGTGATGATCGTGCAGGAAACGAGGTCGGAAACAGCAAAGGGGTCAGGTTCAGGCGGGCGAGAAGCCTCGACTGATGGCATTGGCGGATGTCCTCAATTTATAGAACGTAAAGAGAACAATGGAAGCGGCGAGTCAAGGCGAACCTTGGCGTGAAGCGGCGCGCTGTGCCAGTGCACTCCGAAGATGGGCTTATGCGACGCGTTTCCTGCGCACGCTCCAAGGAGCTCGTCGTTCGCCAGGCGGCACGCAATTCCTCAAGCGTGGGCTGCCACCATCAGCGCAGTAAGGCGCCCGGGGCGGTTGGGCGTCCACTGCGGCGCGGGTCTAGGGGAGAGGCCGTCGCGGGCAAACGTGGTCACGCCAAATTCAACCGAAGCTGGCCTTGTGCTTCAGGATTTATGTCGATAAGTCTCGATATATGGAAAATGAGCAAGTCATCCTCGCCTTGGCGGCATTGGCGCAGAACACGCGTCTCGACGTCTTCCGCTTACTGGTGGCTGCGGAGCCCGCAGGGCTGCCTGCCGGTGAGATCGCCCGCCGCCTCGAGGTTCCCCACAACACGATGTCGTCCCATCTGAGCATCCTCAGCCGGGCGGGGCTCGTTCGTTCGGAGCGTTTCAGCCGCTCGATCGTCTACCGAGCCGATCTCGACGCGCTTCGATCGGCCATCGCCTTCCTCCTCAAGGATTGCTGCGGCGGCCGTCCGGAGATCTGCGCGCCGCTCCTGGCCGAGCTCGCGCCCTGCTGCCCACCGAAGGTCACGACCGATGCCTGATCGCGTCCACAACGTGCTGTTCCTCTGCACGCATAATTCCGCTCGGTCGATCATGGCCGAGGCCTTGCTGAACCATCTCGGGGAAGGGCGCTTCCGAGCCTTCTCCGCTGGCAGCGAGGGGGGCCCCGGACCGAAGCCGATGGCGCTCAAGGTGCTCGAGGCCGAAGGCATCCTGACCAAGGGCCTTTCCTCGAAGACCTGGGACGTCTTCGCGGAAGCGAGCGCGCCCGTCATGGATCTCGTGATCACGGTCTGCGATCAAGCGGCGGGAGAGGCCTGTCCGCATTGGCCGGGCCAGCCGATCACCCCGCATTGGGGTATCGAGGACCCCTCCAACGTCCAGGGCAGCGAGATCGAGCACGAGCGGGCCTTCGTGACCGGGCTTCGCTATCTCAGGAACCGGATCAACGTCCTCCTGTCACTCCCCGTCGTGAGCCTCGACGAGATGGCTTTGGCGCAGCAGGTCCGGCGGGTCGGCGGCCTCGAGGGCGCGAGCGGTCGCCGCCCGGAGGTCGCTTGATGGACGTCATCATCTATCACAACCCGGCCTGTGGCACGTCGCGGAACACGCTCGGCCTGATCCGCAATGCGGGCGTCGAGCCGCACGTCATCGAGTATCTAAAGACGCCGCCGAGCCGGTCGCTGCTGAAGCAACTTCTCGATCGCGCCGGGCTGACCGCTCGGGATATCCTGCGCGAGAAAGGAACGCCGTTCTTCGAACTCGGCCTCGGCGACCCGAGCCTTTCCGACGAGGCCCTGCTCGACGTGATCGAAGCGCACCCGATCCTGATGAACCGCCCGCTCGTCGTCTCGCCGAAAGGCGTGAGGCTGTGCCGTCCGTCCGAGGCCGTCCTATCCGTGCTGCCACCGCAGCGCGGCGAATTCCGAAAGGAGGACGGCGAACTGGTCGTCGATGCCTCCGGTCGCCCTGCCGCTCTCGCCTGAGGTCCTCATGCCCACCTTCGAACGCTACCTCACCGTGTGGGTCGCGCTGTGCATCGTCGTCGGGATCGCCCTCGGCCATGTCATGCCGGGGGTCTTCCACGCCATCGGCTCGGCCGAGGTCGCCAAGGTCAATTTGCCCGTCGCGGTCCTGATCTGGCTGATGGTCATCCCCATGCTGCTGAAGATCGACTTCGCGGCGCTCGGGCAGGTGGGTCGCCACTGGCGCGGCATCGGCGTCACCCTCTTCATCAACTGGGCAGTGAAGCCCTTCTCGATGGCGGCGCTCGGCTGGTTCTTCATCGCTTGGCTGTTCCGGCCGTGGCTCCCGGCCGAACAGATCAACAGCTACATCGCCGGGCTCATCATCCTGGCGGCGGCGCCCTGCACCGCGATGGTCTTCGTTTGGTCGAACCTGACGAAGGGCGAGCCGCACTTCACGCTCAGCCAGGTCGCGCTCAACGACGCGATCATGGTTGTCGCCTTCGCCCCAATTGTCGGCCTGCTGCTCGGCCTGTCCGCGATCACCGTGCCATGGGCAACGCTCGTCCTCTCGGTCGTCCTCTACATCGTCATTCCCGTGATCGTCGCGCAACTCGTCCGCAGCCGCGTTCTGGCGAAGGGCGGGCAGGCTGCGCTCGATCGACTGCTCGGCCGACTGGGACCTGTTTCGCTCGTGGCCCTGCTCGCCACCCTCGTCCTGCTCTTCGGCTTCCAGGGCGAGCAGATCCTCGCCCAGCCGATGGTGATCGCACTGCTGGCGGTGCCGATCCTGATCCAGGTCTACCTGAATGCCGGGCTGGCCTACGTCCTGAACCGGATCGCCGGCGAGCAGCATTGCGTCGCGGGGCCGTCAGCGCTGATCGGCGCCTCGAACTTCTTCGAGCTCGCAGTCGCCGCGGCGATCAGCCTGTTCGGCTTCAACTCCGGAGCCGCGCTCGCGACCGTGGTGGGGGTTCTGATCGAGGTGCCGGTCATGCTGACCGTCGTCTGGATCGTGAACCGGTCGAAGGGTTGGTACGAACGCGGCGACAGCGTGCGGAAGGTACAGGCAGCGGAGTAATTCGACGCTCGTGGAAATAAGGCTTGATGGAGCAATCCTGCCCATGCCTAATTATTTCCATGAACGTCGAAGAAGCAGCGAAGCAGCTCGAAGCGCTCGGTAACCCGACGCGCCTCCAGCTCTATCGAACCTTGGTCCGCGCGGGTCACGGCGGCCTCCCTGTCAATCAGGTGCAGGAACGCTTGGGGATCCCGGCTTCGACCCTGTCCCACCACCTTCAGCGGCTGATCCGGAACGGTCTCGTTACGCAGGAGCGACAGGCCACGACCCTGATCTGCCGCGCGGTCTATCCGGCCATGGATGCACTACTCGGCTTCCTCGCCGACGAATGCTGCATTGAGGAAGGCTGCTCGGATGCTTCCGGAAAGGCCGCCTGAGCGGATTTTCATTTGCCACTTAATTCCATGTTTCTAGCAGGAATGGAGGATATCCAGATGAAGGAGCTTCCCGTCGTCGTCATCGGGGCCGGACCGATCGGACTCGCGGCCGCAGCGAACCTCGTCATGCGAGGTATCCCGGTGAAGGTGCTCGAGGCAGGCGACGCGGCCGGCGCCAACATCCTGGGCTGGGGTCACGTCCGACTGTTCTCGCCTTGGGAGTTCAATGTCGACCCGGCCAGCCGGGTCCTGCTTGAGGCCGCCGGTTGGGGAGAGCCCGAGAGCGGGAGCTATCCGACCGGAACCGAACTTGTCGAAACCTACCTGGCGCCCCTGGCGGCAACGAACGAACTGGCCTCTGTCATCGAATACGGGGTCCGCGTTGCCGCGATCGGCCGCCATGGCATCGACAAGGTGGTGAGCAGGGACCGCGAGCTGCGCCCATTCCAATTAACCGTCGTCGGCCGCGATGGCGCGGTGGGCCGCGTCCAGGCTCGGGCGGTGATCGACGCTTCCGGAACATGGAGGACCCCGAACCCGGTGAGCGCCAGTGGCGTGGCCGCGGAAGGTGAGGAAACGCTGGCCGATCGGATCGCCTACGGCATCCCCGACGTCCTCGGCCGTGACCGAGCCGATTATGTCGGCCGAACGACGCTGGTGGTGGGCGCCGGGCACTCCGCCGCGAACGTGCTGCTCGATCTCGATGAGCTTTCGGCTCGGGACGGCACGACCAAGGCGATCTGGGTCACGCGCGGCCGGGATCTCTCCCGTGTCTATGGCGGGGGCTCGAACGACCAGCTCGCCGCCCGAGGAGATCTCGGGCAGCGCCTGCGCCGTCTCGTCGTGGAAGGTCGCATCGAATTGATCTCCGGCTTCGCCATCACGGGACTTCGCAAGGAAGAGGCGGGCATCGTCGTGAACGGCGAGGTCGGTGGTGTCGGCCGAACCATTGGACCGATCGACCGCATCGTGGCCTGTACGGGACAGCGGCCCGATCTTTCGCTGACCCGGGAGCTGCGCGTCGAGTTCGACCCTTGGCTGGAAAGTGCCCGGGCGCTCGGACCCATGATCGACCCGAACCTCCATTCCTGCGGATCCGTTCCGCCGCACGGGCACCGCGAGCTCTCGCATCCGGAGCCCGGGTTTTACACCGTCGGGATCAAGAGCTACGGGCGCGCACCCACCTTCCTGATGATGACGGGCTTCGAGCAGGTTCGGTCGGTCGTGGCGGCGATCGCCGGCGATCTGGTCGAGGCCGATGATGTCAGGCTCGTCCTGCCGGAAACGGGCGTATGCACCGCCGCGCCTGCCGCAGCCGGAGGATGCTGCGGAAGTCCCGCGCCGACCGAAGCGGATGCCTGTTGCCCAGATGACGCCGCGGCGAAGGCCGACGGCAAGGCCGGATGCGGCTGTGGTCCCGCCAAGGCACCCGAGCCCGCGCAGGCGACGTCCTCCTGCTGCGGCAAGGCTGCATGATCGATCGTGATCGGTTGACCGTCATCTCGGCCCTGGGCGTGGTGCAGATCCTCGCCTGGGGCTCCTCCTATTATCTTCCGGCCGTCCTTGCCGCGCCCATCGCCGCCGATACCGGGTGGCCGTTATCGTGGATCGTCGGCGCGCTTTCGATCGGCCTGCTCACCGCTGGGGCCGTCGCGCCCTATGTCGGCCGTGCCATCGGCGAGACTGGCGGGCGACCGGTCCTGGCGGCGGCGGCGATCCTCCTGGCTGCGGGACAATGCGCTCTGGGTATGGCCCCGAACCTGCCGGTCTTCGTGCTCGGCTGGATCGTTCTCGGAGCTGGGATGGCCGCAGGTCTGTACGATGCGGCGTTCTCGACGCTTGGGCGGCTTTACGGCGGCACCGCGCGGTCGGCGATCACGATGCTGACCTTATGGGGCGGCTTCGCCAGCACTGTGTGCTGGCCATTGTCGGCCTATCTCGTTGCTCATCTCGGATGGCGAGGCACCTGCTTCGCCTACGCCGCCATCCAGCTTGTGGTTTCCCTCCCGATCATCCTGATGACGCTTCCGAAGGTTCCGCCGGAGCTTCCGAAGGCGAAGGCCGGAGGCGGTGGTCCGACGGTCGAGCTGCTGCCATCGGAGCGCGGCGCGTTCCGGCTTCTCTCCGGCATCATGATCATAGGCGGGGCCATCACCGCGATCGTGGGTGTTCATCTGCTGACGCTGCTCCAGGCACAGGGGATCGGGCTGGCGGCGGCGGTGGCGCTCGGAGCCCTTGTCGGCCCGGCCCAGGTTGGCGGACGGATCGTCGAGATGGCAGGCGGCGGACGCCACCACCCGATCTGGACGATGAGCGCCGCCCTCGCGCTGATTGCCTTCGGGCTCGCAATGCTGGCGTTCGGGGCTGGCCCGATCGCCTTGGCGCTTATCCTTTACGGAGCAGGGAACGGCGTCTTCTCGATCGCGAAGGGAACGCTGCCGCTCGCTCAGTTCGGACCGCAGCGATATGCGCCCCTGGTCGGAAAGCTCGCGAGGCCGAGCCTCGTTGCGCAGGCCTTGGCGCCGACGGCAGGGGCACTATTGCTCGATAAGGCGGGTTCGAGCTGGACCTATGTGGCCCTCATGTTGCTGGCGGCTGTGAACGTGGTTCTGGGCGTAGCGCTTTTGCTAATCGGACGCCGCTTAGCATAGCCGAGCGGAATATTGTGAAGAACCCGGCGTGAGGAACGTCGACAGGCGCCTTGAATGGGCCCGAGCTGGAGCTCTCTTCAATATTGATGAGACTTGCAGAAAATGCATGTCCCATCAATATTGCCGCCGTATCGGTCGGCGCCAGATGCGCTCGAACCATTCTCACATCCGTATCGTCGATGTCGTTCCTTCTGAAGGCGAAAACTCACTCCAGAGGCCATCCTCGATCGAGAATTGATGAACGTTGAGGGCAAGCGCTATCGCGCAGGCGATCCTGATGCTGTTCTGATCGTCCTGATCCAGCGATTGAAAAATCTTCGCCGTCATTGGGTTGTCGTCCGCGAACTGATTTCGGAGCCACGCGAGGCGGCCTTTGGCCTTGAAATCCGTGTATCCCTCGGCTGCCAGCCTTTCGGGGAAGGTCTCGATCAGTTCCGCGTTTACCGGCACCTCGACATTGTCGAACTTGAACCAGCGGAAGCCTTCCCGGGTGCGGGGTGGCGGGAGCTTGTCGTTCACGGCGAGGATCGAGAGCTGTCGAATGGCTCCGTTCAATGCCGCTGACCGAGTCTGGTAGCTGCCGGGGCTACCAATGATTGTCGGCACTCCTGGCGGCAGGTTGCTGAAGACGACATCAGCGTGCCAGCCGTCGTCGGCCTGATAGACATGAACGCCTTCGACCTTCGACAGTCGCCACCATTCCAGTGACGAGGCCGCCGTCATGGTTTTCACGTCGAGGGTGGAGGTACCGATATCGGTGAGCTTGCCCTTCAATTCCTGGAGAAGGGCGCTCGCACGAAGACGGTTCTCATGTTTGGAATGGTCGTAGCTCATGGCGTTTCCCTTGAGGGCTCCACCGGAATAGCGGCCTCGCCTGAAGTTCACGTGTCGCAGAGCAAGTCACAAACAGCGGCTTCGATCTCAATTACCACGATGGTCCAGTCGATATGGCAAGCGCTGGAGCACCTCAGCACTTCCAAACTCAGCCCCTCAAAGATCACGAAACTTGCAAAAAATGCATGTTTGGTGATCTTTGACCTGCCTCGGCGGCTTCTGTCCGGTGAGATTTCGTCCCCGAAAACGCATCTTGGTGGGTTTTCGTCCCCGCCAGGGAATTTCTGCCCCGCGTCGTCGCGATGGGGAGTCCGTGCAAGCTTAGATGCTTCAGACGCCTTTCGGCTTGTCGAAGCGAGGTCGCCTCAGCCAAGCAGGGTCGACCATGTCGCGCAGCCGGGGTGGGGCGAGGGCTTGCTTCGGAAGATCGTATGTCGCCACCCCACGGCCCCGGCAGATGTGTCCGAGTTGATCCCGGAAAACCCGGACGTCGCCGAAATAGTTCGGGAACGCCTTCTTCAAGTCCTTGAGCTGCCCCAGGCTAACCAGGACGGTATCGCTGGATGGATCTTCATCGTCGACGCTGTCCACAGCCAGGCGACGTTCGATATCCCCGTAAACCCGGGTGCTGTCGGGGGCCTCGGTAAACGCCTCCACATCAACCCGCTTGGCCGCGTGGTCGTATCGCAGGAGCAAGTGCTTGGCGTAGCGATCGAACACGAAGCGGTCGATGATCTGAAATCCGTGGGCGAGATTATCCAGCTTGGCTTGCGCTCCGATCTGCCTATCGAGTTCGATGATCTCGCTGCGGCGCTCGCCGCCGCTCGGTGCACCGCGAACTGGAGCGCACCCCTCGCTCTCGGCAAATTCGCAGGACATCAGCATAAGGAGGCGGCGCCATGCCTCACTCCCTTCGCCGCCCTTGATGTTCACTCTCAAATAAAGGCCGAGCGCTTCCACGGCGGTGGCCCAGGCATGCTGAAGGTGAGTGCGTACCTGGAGCTCGATTCTCAATCCCTGCTGCTCAGGGAAACGCGCATCGTCGTGATCGAGCAGCAGATGGAGAGAGCGGTAGCCATCCTTCTTGGGCCTGCGAATGTAGTCGTCGGTATGGCGAAGCTGGTGGCGATCGGAGTGTTGAAGCCGATCGCTGAAGCGCTTCACGTCGTCGATGGTGGGGAGAATGACCCGGCATCCGCCCAGGTCCTGAAGTTCGGAGAGCTTGTAGCTTAGCCTCCGCAGCTTCCTCCTGATTGCCGGCATGCGCTTGAGGCGCGCGGCCGTGACACCACCTGTCTGGAGCGCACGATTGGCAGCAGCGAGCTGAGCCCGGATCTGCCTGATCGCATCGAGATGCCGTTCGCGCCATCCATTGGCGATCGAGAAGGCCTCGATAACTTCCGGTGCTCGGAAGCTATCGCGAGGGATCACGCTCTTCAGCAGGTCCCCGGCAGCGTCGACCCGTTCTTTCTCCAACGACGCACGACTCCCGTCACTCTGCCGAAGCTACCCGGGTTGATCGGTCCCAGCTTCGAGCGAGGGACGATGAAAGCTGGCTTCCGGGATTTAGACCCCGCCGCGTTGTCGCGGCGGGGCATTTTAGGGGTGAGGCGGACTTCCGCTCTCATCGAGGCGCGCTCTGGGTAGAATCAGACCAAACTTCCGGAGCGCCTACATGAGACCAAGATTGGAGTGATCACGAGCACCCGGTTGTAGAACCGCAGGTATTGCACTTCAGGCAGGTGCCGTTTCGAACCAGCGTGAAGTTGCCGCATTCGCCGCACGAGTCGCCGACATAGCCCTTCATGATCGCTTCGGCCCGTCGCTCCGACTGCGTCGGCTGGGTGGCAGGCGCCGAGAAGCCGAGCTTGGCCATCTCCGCCTCACCATAAGCCTCCGGCTCCTCCTTCAGCGCGGTCGCTCCGGCAGTGGCGAGGCCGGTCGCGGCCGGAGCCGTTGAGCGGGCGACCGCATCGTTGGCTGCGCCGCCACCCTGGATGGCAAGCAGGTTGATCGGCTTGCCGCGGCGGAAACCGGTCGAGGCGAGGGGGGTCGTGATCACCGGAGCCGCGTCCGGTGCCTTGTCCTGGCCGACGCCGCCACCCATCACGTCATGACCGATCTCGCTCGGGTCGACATGGGCGAGGTCGTTGCGGCCGAGATAGGAGATCGCCAGCTCACGGAAGACGTAGTCGAGGATCGAGGTCGCGTTCTTGATCGACTGGTTGCCGGCGACGAAGCCCGAAGGCTCGAAGCGGGTGAAGGTGAAGGCCTCGACATACTCTTCCAGCGGCACGCCATATTGCAGGCCGAGCGAGACCGCGATGGCGAAGTTGTTCATCATCGCCCGGAAGGCCGCGCCCTCCTTGTGCATGTCGATGAAGATCTCGCCGAGGCGCCCGTCCGAATACTCGCCGGTATGAACATAGACCTTGTGGCCGCCGACGGTGGCCTTCTGAATGTAGCCGGTACGGCGATCCGGCATCTTCTCGCGCTCGCGCTTGCGCTCGACGCGCTCGACGATGCGCTCGACGATCTTCTCAGAGATCTGGGTGGCGCGCGCCGCCATCGGCTGGGCGACCAGCGTCTCGACCGCGTCGTCCGCCTCGTCGTCCTCATCCGAGATCAGCGCCGCATTCAGCGGCTGCGAGAGCTTGGAGCCGTCGCGATAGAGGGCGTTCGCCTTCAGCGCCAGCTTCCACGAGAGCATATAGGCGCTCTTGCAGTCCTCGACCGTCGCCTCGTTCGGCATGTTGATGGTCTTGGAGATCGCGCCCGAGATGAAGGGCTGCGCCGCCGCCATCATGCGGATATGGCTCTCGACCGAGAGATAGCGCTTGCCGATGCGGCCGCAGGGATTGGCGCAATCGAAGACGTTGTAGTGCTCGGTCTTCAGGTGCGGGGCGCCTTCCAGGGTCATCGCACCGCAGACATGGACGTTGGCGGCCTCGATCTCGGCCTTGCTGAAGCCGAGGAAGGGCAGGAGCTCGAACGACATGTCGTTGAGCTTCTCGGCCGGGACCTTGAGCGTGCCGGTGAGGAAATCCTCGCCCAGCGTCCACTTGTTGAAGACGAACTTGATGTCGAAGGCGCTCTTCAAGCCCTTCTCGACCGCCTCGATCTTCTCGTCGGTGAAGCCCTTGGCCTTGAGCGAGCCCGGGTTGATGCCCGGCGCCTGCTTCATCGAGCCATGGCCGACGGCATAGGCCTCGATCTCGGCGATATCCGCCTCGCGGTAGCCGAGCGCGCGGAGCGCATCCGGCACGGCGCGGTTGATGATCTTGAAGTAGCCGCCGCCGGCGAGCTTCTTGAACTTCACCAGCGCGAAGTCGGGCTCGATGCCGGTGGTGTCGCAATCCATGACGAGGCCGATCGTGCCGGTCGGCGCGATCACGGTCGCCTGGGCGTTGCGATAGCCGTAGCGCTTGCCCTGCTCGAGGGCCTCGTCCCAGACGATGCGCGAGCGCTCCGCCATGGTGACGGCCGAGCCGCCGAGGCGGGCGAGGGTGGCGTGGTCGAGCGGCACGGGAGTGACGCTCAGGCCTTCATAGCCATCGGCGAGACCGTGGGCCGCGGTGCGATGGTTGCGGATGACACGCAGCATGTGGCTGGCGTTCTTCTTGTAGCCTGGGAAGGGGCCGAGCTCGCCCGCCATCTCGGCCGAGGTCGCGTAGGCGACGCCGGTCATAATCGCGGTCAGTGCTCCGGCCAGCGCGCGGCCTTCCTCGGAGTCATAGCCGAGGCCCATGGTCATCAGCAGCCCGCCGATATTGGCGTAGCCGAGGCCGAGCGTGCGGTACTCGTAGGAAAGCTCGGCGATCTCGCGGCTCGGGAACTGCGCCATCGTCACCGAGATCTCGAGCACCACGGTCCAGAGCCGGCAGAGATGCTCATAGGCCGCGACGTCGAAGGACTTGGTCTCGCGATCGTAGAACTGCAGCAGGTTGGCCGAGGCCAGGTTGCAGGCCGTGTCGTCGAGGAACATGTATTCCGAGCACGGGTTGGACGCCCGGATCCGGCCCGAAGCCGGGCAGGTGTGCCAGTCGTTCATCGTCGAGTTGAAGTGCAGGCCGGGATCGGCCGAGGCCCAGGCGGCGTAGCCGATCTTCTCCCACAGCTCGCTGGCCTTCAGCGTCTTGGCGACCTTGCCGTCGGTGCGGCGGATCAGGTTCCAGTCGTTGTCGTTCTCGACGGCGCGCAGGAAGTCGTCGGTCAGCGAGACCGAGTTGTTCGAGTTCTGACCGGAGACGGTGAGATAGGCATCGGAATCCCAGTCGGTGTCATAGGTGTCGAAGGAGATGTCCTTGTAGCCCTGCTTCGCGAACTGGATGACGCGCTTGATATAGTTGTCCGGCACCAGCGCCTTGCGGGCGAGCTTGATCTCGCGCTTCAGCGCCGGGTTCTGCTCGGGATCGAAGCAGGAATCGCCGTCGCCTTCGCAGTTCACGCAGGCCTTGAGCACGGCCTTCATGTGCTTCTTGACGGTCTTGGAGCCGGTGACGAGGGCGGCGACCTTCTGCTCCTCCTTCACCTTCCAGTCGATATAGGCCTCGATATCGGGATGGTCGGCATCGACCACGACCATCTTGGCGGCGCGGCGCGTCGTGCCGCCCGACTTGATAGCGCCGGCCGCGCGGTCGCCGATCTTGAGGAAGGACATCAGGCCCGACGACTTGCCGCCGCCGGCGAGCTTCTCGCCTTCGCCGCGCAGCAGCGAGAAGTTCGAGCCGGTGCCGGAGCCGTATTTGAACAGGCGGGCTTCGCGGACCCAGAGGTCCATGATGCCGCCCTCGTTGACGAGGTCGTCCTGCACGCCCTGGATGAAGCAGGCATGCGGCTGCGGGTGCTCATAGCTCGACTTCGATTTCACCAGCTTGCCGGTCTTGAAGTCGACATAGAAATGGCCCTGGCTGGGGCCGTCGATGCCATAGGCCCAGTGCAGGCCGGTATTGAACCATTGCGGCGAGTTCGGCGCGACGCGCTGGGTGGCGAGCATGAAGCGCAGCTCGTCATGGAAAGCCTGCGCATCCTCCTCGGAGGTGAAGTAGCCGCCCTTCCAGCCCCAATAGGTCCAGCAGCCCGCGAGGCGATCGAAGACTTGCTTGGAGGAGATTTCGGAGCCGTAGCGCTCGCCTTCCGGCAGCTCGGCGAGAGCGGCCTCGTCGGCGACGGAACGCCAGAGGAAAGACGGGACGTCGTTCTCCTCGACCTTCTTCAGGCGCGCCGGCACGCCGGCCTTGCGGAAATATTTCTGCGCGAGCACATCGCTCGCGACCTGCGACCAGGCCTCAGGAACCTCGATGCCTTCCAGGCGGAAGACGACCGAGCCGTCCGGATTCTTGATCTCGCTGACGGCCGATCGGAACGGGATCGCGGCGTAGGGCGACTGTCCGGCGGTGGTGTAGCGGCGCTCGATGCGCATGATCTTCGTCCCTCGATCTGCCGCGGGCCCGTTGAGGACCACGCGCGGCCGGTTGATCACCGGCTCCTGATGTCAGCCCAAACTCGGTTCGATGCCCTGTGGGTCCCGGCGGTGTCGCCCCGCCGATGGTCCCGGACGCGCCCAAAATGTCCGCGCAAATCCGTTCGCTTCCGCTGTTGATGGCGGATGCGGCGGCAGGCCCGGAACACACTGGAAAACTAGGGTTTCGCAGTCATCCAGAGGGGGTGCCGCCGGCCGTCATGCGATGGTCAAAATCTAGTCCCTTCGCGCCTCTCGCGTCAAGGAATAGTGCGGGGTCGATCTTGTGGATACGACATCTGGTAGGGATATGTGAGTTGCGGGGATAAGGTTCAAGGCCAGCGCTAAGCCTTGGGAATCCTGCGCAGAATCAACCCGGCGCTGCAAGATTGCCACAGTGCCGGCGGATGCGCAGTCCCTAAAATCCCCACTATTCATGGTTGACGAATGCTGAATCCGCGGCTGATCGGAGCGCCTCTGCAGGCACCGCTTTCAGGGAAGGGGGCAAGTGCTTGAAGACGGGGCGCTTCGGCCTGTCATTATGGCGAGGCGGAAGCCGAATCGCGGCGAAAATCCGGCTGCCGATCTGGATAGAATCAGGTGTCGATGTTCAGGAGCGCCGTCGGCCTCGCCTTCACCGAGATGGCCTTGGCCGTCATGAGCGCGTGCTCGCGCCTGCGGTCAAACCACCGATGCAGCCCCGTCATCTCGCGGCGGGCTGGACAGGGCGGGGCGCTGTCGCCATAAGTCGCCCGAGGTCGCGCCGCTCCCGAGCAGCGTCGCAAGTGCATGGACGAAGGCAATGAAGAACTGGCTGCTGCAGATCTTCACCTGGTGGAACAGCCAGACGATCGGCACGCGTTTCTACACCTGGCGCTTCGGCGAGCGGGTGGGCGAGGATGAGTTCGGCAATGTCTATTACCGCACCAAGGGCGGTGTGAAGGACAAGGCCCTCGGCTTCCAGCGCCGCTGGGTAATCTATAGCGGGCCGATCGAAGCCTCGAACATCCCGGCCGGCTGGAATGGCTGGCTGCATCACACGGTCGATGTCGCCCCCTCCGAGGAGAGCTATCAGCCGCGCGAGTGGCAGCAGCCGCATCAGCAGAACTGGACCGGCACCGCTCTGGCCTATCGCCCCCAGGGCTCGACCCTTGCGGAAGGCGAGCGCCCGGCGGCGACCGGCGACTACGAAGCCTGGACGCCGGGACGCTGAGGCTGAGATCTGAGCTTATCGGGCCGCTCCCCACGGGGCGGCCCTTTTCATGGACGTAAGCAAAGAGCTCCGCCGGCGCGTGCTGTCGGCGCGTCATGACATCGAACGGCCAGAGCGATATATCTTGGGCCGTTGATGCTCAGGAGCGCTGTCATGGAAGCACCGGAAGCCCTCGTCATCGACCTCCTGGCTTTCTTGAAGGCCGGTCCCAGGCCCTATGGCGAGGTCATGGAGGCCTGGCGCACGAGTTGTCCTCGCTTGCCGGTTTGGGAAGACGCGGTTGATCTCGGACTTGTTCAGCGCGAGCGCGACCTCGTGATACTGACCGAAGCCGGGAAGAATCTGCTGGCGTCGCGCTCATGAGGGTGGCGATTCTCGATGATTGGCACGATACGCTTCGGCATCTTCCCAGTTTCTCCAAGCTCGACGACCATCATGTCGAGATCTGGAATGATCACGTCGAGGACGAGGATATCCTGGTCCGACGCCTGGCCGAGGTCGAGGCGTTGGTCCTGATCCGCGAACGATCGCGCATCCAGGCTTCACTGCTCGATCGCCTGCCCAAGCTGCGGTTGATCAGCCAACGCAGCGTCTACCCGCATGTCGACGTTCCGGCATGTACGCGCAACGGCGTGCTGCTCTGCTCGAACCTGCATTCCGACACGCCGTCATACGCGGCTGCCGAATTGACCTGGGCGCTCGTCCTGGCGGCGGCTCGCCAGCTGCCGGCTCAGTTCGCCTCGCTCAGGGCGGGGCAATGGATCGCCGGCGTCGGCCATACGTTGAGAGGAAAGGTTCTCGGCATTTACGGTTGGGGGCGGATCGGCGAGGTGGTCGCCGGCTATGGCCGCGCCTTCGGCATGGAGGTGCTGGTCTGGGCGCGCGAGGCGTCGCGCGAGCGGGCGAGAAGCCAGGGCTGGTCGGTCGCCGGGAGCAAGGAAGCATTCTTTGCATCCTGTGATGTCGTCTCGCTCCACATGCGGCTCGTGCCGGCGACGCGGGGTATCGTGACCGGGGCCGATCTCGCACTGATGAAGCCGACCGCGGTCATCGTGAACACGAGCCGGGCGGGGCTGATCGAACCGGGCGCTCTCGTCGCCGCGCTCGAGGCTGGGCGCCCCGGCATGGCAGCCGTCGACGTGTTCGAGACGGAGCCGCTGCGGAATGCGGCCGATCCGTTGATCAACCTGCCCAACGTCGTCGCAACCCCGCATATCGGCTACGTCACGCAGGAAGAGTTCGATCTGCAGTTCGCGGATGTGTTCGACCAGATCAACGCGTTCGCGGCCGGCTCTCCGATCAATATGATCAATCCTGAAGCGAGGGGACATTAGCCGCCGGCACGGAGGGGGCTCTCGCTCGGTTCCCTGCCGGCCCGGCTTTCCGGCGCGAGCCGTGCGATCTCGGCGCGAGCAGCGGCATGGTTTGCGGTTGATGCCCTTTTTCCGCTGCCTTTGCCGTGTTACTGCGCCTCGTCGCGCCATGTCCGCGATGCCGGAGAGATTCGCGCCTTCATGCCGTCCTTGTCCCGTTTCCCGATCCTGGCAGGCCTCGCCGCGAGCGCTCTGACAATGACGGTTGCCGCTGGCCCGGCCTGGGCCGACCGCATCAAGAACCCGACGGCCGTCTTCGCTGGCCTCGACAAGATCACTGGCCGGATCATCTCCTTCGAGGTCGCGATCGACGAGACGGTGCAGTTCGGTGCGCTGCAGATAACACCACGCGTCTGCTGGACGCGGCCCCCAACCGAGGCGCCACGTACCGACTCCTTCGTCGAGGTCGACGAGGTGACCTTCAACAACGAATATCGCCGCATCTTCACCGGCTGGATGTTCGCCGACAGCCCGGGCCTGCATGGCGTCGAGCACGCGATCTACGACGTCTGGCTGACGGACTGCAAAGGTGGCACCGAGATCATCGTCGACCCGAAGGAGCCTGAGCCGCCTCCGCCACCGGAAGAGCCGCGCAAGCCGCGCACGGCCCCGCCGCGCGACGTCAACCAGCCGCCATCAGGGCGGGATCGCATCGATGTCGAGCCGCCTCGGGGCGTGCCGGTGCAACCGCAGCGGCCGAGCCAACGCTTCTTCCCCACCAACCCGGTTCCGGGGCGTGACCCTGCCGGAAGCGGTGGCTAAGGCGGGGTGCTGCCGCTTTCACTTGCGCGGTCTCGGGCGAGGGGGCGTTTACAGAGCGCGTTTTCGCCCCTATCTCAGCGCACCGGACAGGACGACAGGAAGACCGAAGCAGAATCATGCGCCCCGAAATCCAGACCCAACTCGATAACGCCAAGCAGTCGATCGGACTGCTGAGGAGGCATCTTTGACTGGGATGAAGCCCAGCGACGCCTCGCCGAACTGAATGCTCTCTCCGAGGGACCCGACTTCTGGAACGATGCCGAAGCCGCGCAGAAGCTGATGCGCGAGCGGACCTCGCTCGAAACCCAGATCGAAGGCATCACCAAGCTCGAGCGCGATCTCGACGATGCGCTGACGCTGATCGAACTCGGCGACATGGAGGGCGACGAAGCCACCGTCACCGAGGGCGAGCAGGCGATCAAGGCTGTTCAGGACGAGGCCGCGCGGCTGCAGGTCGAGACGCTGCTCTCGGGCGAGGCCGATATGCTCGACACCTATGTCGAGATTCATCCGGGCGCTGGCGGCACCGAAAGCCAGGACTGGGCCGAAATGCTGCTGCGCATGTATCGGCGCTGGGGCGAGCGGCGGAAGTTCAAGGTCGAGACCCTGGAATACCAGGACGGCGACACCGCCGGGATCAAGTCGGCGACGCTGCAGTTCAAGGGCCACAACGCCTATGGCTGGCTGAAGACGGAATCGGGCGTGCACCGCCTGGTGCGCATCTCGCCCTTTGATTCCAATGCGCGGCGGCAGACCTCGTTTGCGTCGATCTGGGTCTACCCGGTCGTCGATGATCGCATCGTCATCGACGTCAAGGAATCCGACTGCCGGATCGATACTTATCGCGCTCAAGGAGCGGGCGGCCAGCATATCAACACGACCGACTCGGCGGTGCGCATCACGCATATCCCGACCGGTATCGCGGTGGCCTGCCAGCAAGAGCGTTCCCAGCATAAGAACCGGGCGAAGGCCTGGGAGATGCTGCGCGCGCGGCTCTATGAGGTCGAGCTGAAGAAGCGCGAGGAGAAGGCCAATGCCGAGGCGGCCTCGAAGACCGATATCGGCTGGGGCCACCAGATCCGCTCCTATGTGCTGCAGCCCTACCAGCTGGTGAAGGACCTGCGCACCGGCGTCAGCTCTACGGCGCCGTCCGACGTGCTCGATGGCGATCTCGATCCGTTCATGGAAGCCTCGCTCGCCCAGCGCGTCTATGGCACGCAGGTCGAGGTCGAGGACATCGACTGAAGCATCGAACGACCTAGACAAAAGGATCGGCCCGGAAGCGGATGACGCTCCGGGCCGATCTCGTTCAAGGCTCCAGAAAAACTTAAAGCATTCCAGCCAGCTTGCTGCCTGCATTGAGGAATTTTGTCGGGTCGACCGGTTCCTCGTTGATGCGGGTTTCGTAATGCAGATGCGGGCCGGTCGAGCGGCCGGTCGTGCCGACCCGGCCGACGACTGTGCCGGTCTTCACGGTCTGGCCGACCGAGACCAGGATCGCCGACATATGGGCGTAACGTGTGCTCAGGCCGTTGGCATGCTCGACCTCGACCATGTTGCCATAGCCGCCATTGTATTCCGCTGCGACGACCTTGCCGGGTGCGGTGGCGAGGATCGGCGAGCCGCTCGCGGCGCGGAAGTCGACACCGGTATGCATGGCCAGGCCACGGGTGAACGGGTCGGTGCGATAACCGTAGTTGGAGGTGAAGTCATGGTCGCCGGGCATGGGCCGGGCGAGTGGCATCTGCTCGACGAGACCGCGAAGGCGAATGAGCGAGGTGAGCCGCGGCTGCAGGGCCGTCAACGTCGCTTCGAAGGGGCCGGCGGAGGCATCGAGCTTGACCGGCACCAGCGGGCCGCCGACGCCGCCATCCACGACGTTCGGCACGCTCATGCGATCGGTGTCGAGCCCGGTTTCGGCGAGCGCGCTGCGCAGCTTCTTCTGGGTCTCCGTGACCTTCTGGTCCATCTCCTTGAGTGCGTCGATCTGGGCATTCGAGGTTCGGGCCATCGCCTTGTCGAGCCGCTCCAGGTTGGCTTCCACCCGCTTGGCCGGGGGCGGCTCGGGCTGGAGTTCGCCTGACTGCCAACCGCCGCCGGCGTTCGCTTCGGCGCCGCGTAGCGTCGGCGTTTCGGGGGCGGGGGTCGGCTTGCCCGGCATGATGGGGGCGAAGCTGGTCACGCCCGAAGCTCGGATCGGCTCCTCCGGCTTAGCCACACGTGGGCGCAGCGGCAGCTTGTTCGCCGGCAGGATGCCATTCGACTGCAGCACATCGGTGAGCGCCGTCACCAGGGATTGCCGGGTTTCGAGCTCGGCCTGCCGGGTCGTCAATTCGTCGACGCGCGATTCGACGCCATCCTGGTCGAGCAGGGCGCGGCTGGCATAGCGGTCGATATCTGCCCGCAGCGCCGCGATCCGATCCTCATAGGCATATTGGCGCGTGGTCTCTCGCGAGATCAGGCGAGCAGCAAGGTCGTCCTTGCTGAGGATGTACCAGCCTGCCGTGCCGCTGCACGCGGTCATCAGCGCCAGCCACCCGAGGCCCATCAACATGGTCGAGCGGCGGATCGTATAGGTCTTGTGGACGATCAGCCCGCTGGCGGGAAGGGCTGGGGCTGTGTGAGACTGGGGATGCATACGCGGTACCGGGAAAACGCTGCCGATACCGCCATTAGGAATTGTTAGGGTTAATCTTTCGCAAAAGCCGGCGCAGAAATCGTCGAGCTACAGCGCGCGTGCGGCGGCGAGCACCTCTTCGGCATGGCCGGCGACCTTCACCTTGCGCCAGATCCGCGCGATGCGCCCTTGGGCGTCGATCAGGAAGGTGGAGCGTTCGATACCCATGAACTTGCGGCCATACATGCTTTTCTCGACCCAGATGCCATAGGCGTTGGCCAGTATCTGGCTCTCGTCGGCGAGCAGGGTGAGGCCGAGCTCGTGCTTCTGTTTGAACCGGTCATGACGCTTCGCCGGGTCGGGCGAGACGCCGACGATTTCGGTGTCGCAGGCCGCGAAATCCCGCCGGAGCCGGTTGAAGTCAATCGCTTCCTGCGTACAGCCCGTCGTGTCGTCCTTGGGATAGGCATAGAGCACCAGTTTGCGGCCGCGGAAGCTGGCCAGAGTGACCTCGCCGCCACCGTCACGGGGCAGGTGAAAATCCGGCGCCTTGTCGCCTTCCTGCAAAACCATGGTTTTCTGCCTTCCTTTTGTCGCCTTCCGGGGGCATGGACCGCCTCGGATCGCCGCGCGTTCCCGCCGGGCGCAGCTTCGGTGATTCATCTGTTATTGCATCGGATCTCTCCGAAGAGTGGTTTGCGCTCTTTGGTCCGATGTCGGAGCCGGATAGCAGGCCGGGGGCGGCGCCATCTGACGAAAGACGAGGCTCGCCCGGGTTCCGGCTTGCCGAATCGCATCGTCAGGCCACATCGACATCCATGCCGTCTTCCGAGATTGCGGCAAGGGGCGCTTTTGCGTCACCTTCTCCAAACCGGTACCGGCGCCCGAGAGGACCACGCGGATTTGGCGGACGAGGAAGCAAAGGTAGCGGGTGCCGGCGAGACTGCGCCGGTGCCGCCGGGCGGGGCATGCGATGCCGCGGTCGTGAAGAAGCGCGCCAAGGCAGGCCTCACCCTGATCTGCGCCGCGGTCTGCCTTGCCGTGCTGGTGCTGGCTGGATCGGCCGTGACCCTGCTCGTCACCGGCATCATTCCGCTGTCCGGCCTCGAGGGCCGGATTTCCTCCGCGATCGAGGAAAGGCTCGGTCCCGGCTGGAAGGTGGAGGCGGCCTCGGCCGAGCTCGGCCGCATTGACGGGCATTCGCAGCTCAGGGTCCGGCAGGTTTCCTTCCATCATTCCAGCGGTGCGGTGATCCGGGCACCGGAAGCTGTCCTCGGCTACGATCCGCTGGCGCTGCTCAAGGGTGATATTCGTCTGGTTTCAATCGATCTGCGCGGCGTCAATGTCAGACTCGGTGTCGACAGGAACGGCGCGCTCGTCGTCAACGCCGATTCCGCTCCCGCCGAGGCGCAACCGCCCGTGGTGGTTCCCGATGCCGCTCAGTGGAATGCATTTACCGGAATCATGAGCGCGATCTCTACCCTCGCGCGAGGTGACGGGCTGCTGGGGGCGCTCGAAACGGCCGGCATGAACGGAGCCCGGCTGTCGCTCGTCGACCCCGAGGGGCGCCAGAAGGCGGGCTTAGAGGATGTCGAGATCAGGCTGACACGGCTTGGGGAGGGGGGAACTCGCCTGCTGGTGAAGGGGCGCACCGGCTCGCGCTGGAAGGAAATGTCCGTCGATCTTTCCACCGAGGCCGATGGAACTCAGCGCGCCGACATCGACATCCTCCGCTTCGAGCCGGCCGAAGCGGTGGCGCTCGCCTTCGGAACCGGAGGCGTGGTGCTGGATGGATTGCCGCTCAAGGGCAAAGCGACGCTGCGGCAGGCTCCGGACGGCAAGCGGTCGATCACCGCGGCCATCGATATCCAGTCCGGCTCGGTCCGCTTTCCCGATAGCCCGATGCCGAGCCTGAAGCTCGACTCGGCCCATCTCGAGGTCGCTAGCGGCGCCGATCTGTCCGAACTCAAGATCCTGCGCGGTGAGATCAACGCCGGCGCGACCCATTTCCTGACATCCGGAACGCTGCGTGAGGACAATGGCGGCTGGCGTCTGGAGCTCGATGCCAATGGACAGCTCGCCGGGCTCGATGCCGACCCGGCCGTGCAGATGGACAGTCTCAAGGCCAATCTGAAGATCGATCCCGCCAACGGCGCCGTTTCGGTTGATGCGCTCGGGATTCGCGGACCCAAGGCCCATGTGGACCTGACCGCCTTCGTCCAACGCGTCGGCAGCTCTCCGCTGCAGAGGTTCCACATCAAGGCGACCGATTCCGATGTCCGGGCACTCCTCGCGATCTGGCCTGGCTTCACCTCGCCGGAAGTGCACGGCACGCTGCAGCGACAGCTCGCGGCCGGGCATATGAAGCAACTGACCGTCGATCTCGACTTGCCGGCGGAGGACCATGCCAGGCTGGTTCAGGGCCATGGGATGCCGGACAATACCCTGTTCGTGGGTATCGACGCAGACCGGGTTCGTTACCTGCCCGATCCGGGCCTACCGCCTCTGACGGATGCGACGGTCGCGGGCAAGGTCACGGGCCGGACGGTGCAGCTCGCCATCAGCCAGGCCACAGCAGATCTCGGCAATGGCCGTAGCATGAAGCTGAGCGAGGCGAGCTTCGCGATGCCGGAGTTCTGGCTTCACAGGGCTCCGGCGAACATCGCCTTCCGGATCGCGGGTTCTGCGGATGCGCTGGTGGCCTTGCTCGCCTTTCCTGCGCTGAAGGATTTCTCGCCCGACCGCATCGACCCCACGGCGATCAGGGGAACGAGCGACCTCAAGGTCGCGCTCACCTTGCCGCTCGCCAACGACATCAAGACGGAAGAAATCGCGATCACGGGTAGCGGAAACCTCTCCGGTTTGGCCTCCGATACCCTGCTTGGTACGGAGAAGCTTGAAAGTGGCGCTCTCGCCGTAAACTTCGATCGCAATGGCTTGTCGCTTCGTGGCGACGCGAAGGTGGGCGGCGACAAGGCCCAGGTCGAGATCAAGCAGAATGCCAAGGGGCAGGGCGACGCGACACTGTCACTTTCCCTCGACGCCGCGGCGAGGCAGAGACGCGGCTTCGGGCCGGATACGGGGATTTCCGGCACGCTACCAGTCAAGGTCGCAAAGAGCTTCGGCAAGGGCGGGGACACGCCGCCACGCGTCGAGATCGATCTGACCAAGGTCGGGCTCGATGGAACCGTTCCCGGCCTCAGCAAGCCCGCGGGCCGGCCGGGCAAGGTCACCTTCAACTACGTCGTCGACCTCGATGGTCCCGATCTGGATGATTTCAGCTTCGACGCCGGCAGCGCCCAGATCAGGGGCCGGATCGAGCTCAGCAAGCAGAATGCGCTGGAGAGCGCGAGTTTCTCCCAGTTCCGCCTTTCGCCCGGCGACAACCTGAAACTCGACGCCAAGCGCGACGGCAACGTCACCAAGCTCACCATCCGCGGCGCCGTCGCGGATCTGCGCCCCTTCATCAAGGATATCCAGAGCCCGGCATCGTCCACGCGCGGCGACCGCTCGGCTCAGCAGAAAGGCGGCGACTACGATATCGACCTCGATGTGCCGATCCTGACCGGATTCAACAACGAGGCGATCACCAGCGGCACGCTGAAGGCTTCGAAGCGTGGCGGCGACCTGCGGATGGTCAGCTTCCAGGGGCGGATCGGCAAGGCGGACGTTACGGCACGGCAGAGGCAGGCCGAGGGCGGCAAGCTCGTTGTGCAGACAGACAATGGCGGCGCGCTGCTGCGCTTCCTCGACCTCTACAACCGCGCCTATGGCGGCAACCTCGTGCTGACGATGGGGGCCGGCGAGAGCCAGAGCGGCGACCTGCTGTTCCGCGACTTCCTCGTGCGCAACGAGCCGGCGCTCAAGCGCGTTGTCGGCACGCAGTCGGCCAGCGCCTTTGCCGATGATCGCCCTGGAGGCGGTGGTGCCGAGGCGCGTATCGACGTGAGCGAGGTCGCCTTCACCAAACTGCGCGCCGAGTTCACCCGCTCAGCCAGCCGGCTCGACGTCTCCGATATGGTGATCTGGGGCCAGCAGGTTGGCTTCACCTTGCAGGGCCATGTCGACTACGGCCGCGATCGGGTCGATATCGGCGGCACCTTCGTGCCGGGCTATGCCTTCAACAACGCCTTTGCGCAGGTGCCGGTGGTCGGCGCTCTGCTCGGCGGCGGCAGCCAGTATGGCGGCCTCTTTGCGGTGAATTTCCGCATTACGGGTTCGGCAAGCGCTCCGACCATGTCGATCAACCCGCTCTCGGCCATCGCGCCAGGCATCCTGCGGCGCTTCGTCGATCCGCTGGGCGGGGCGCCGCAACAGAAGCCGGTCCAGCCCGGCCAGGCGCCGCCGCGTCCCTGACGCTGGCGGCGTGGCCAACTAAGAGCAGGCTTATTCCGGCCGCAGCAGGACGTGCTTCTTCTTGCCGAAGGAGAGCTTCACCACTCCGTCCGAGGTCAGGTCGGCGAGGCCGAGCGTCGCGCGCTCGTCGGTCACGACGGCGTCGTTGACGCGCAGGCCGCCGGCCTTGACCTGACGCCGGGCTTCGCCGGTCGAGGGCACCAGGCCGGCCTTGACGAAGGCACTCAGCACACCGAGGCCCGGCTCGATCTCGCTGCGCGGGATCGCGACGCTCGGCAGATCGGTGGCAAGCGCCCCTTCCTCGAAGGTTTTGCGCGCCGTCTCAGCTGCGGCCTCGGCCGCCTCGCGGCCATGGACGATCGCCGTGATTTCCGTGGCCAGGATCTTCTTGGCCTCGTTGATCTCGGAGCCGCCGAGCGCCGCCAGCCGCGCGATCTCGTCAAGCGGCAGCCGCGTGAACACCTTCAGGAAGCGGCCGACGTCGGCGTCCTCGGTGTTGCGGAAATACTGCCAGAAATCATAGGGGCTGAAGACGTCGGCATTGAGCCAGACCGCGCCATTGGCGGTCTTGCCCATCTTGGCGCCGGACGCGGTCGTCAGCAGCGGCGTCGTTAGGCAGTAGAGCTGCGGACCGCCCATCCGGTGCGAGAGATCGACGCCGTTGATAATGTTGCCCCACTGGTCGGAGCCGCCCATCTGCAGGCGGCAGCCATAGCGCCGGTTGAGCTCCGTGAAGTCGTAGCCCTGCATGATCATGTAGTTGAATTCGAGGAAGGACAGCGACTGCTCGCGGTCGAGCCTGAGCTTCACCGAATCGAAGGAGAGCATGCGGTTGACCGAGAAGTGCCGGCCGACATCGCGCAGGAACTCGACATAGTTCAGCTTCAGCAGCCAGTCGGCATTGTTGGCCATCATCGCGTCTGTCGGTCCGTCGCCATAGCGCAGGATGCGGCCGAAGACCCGCTTGATGCTCTCGATATTGGTGGCGATCTCCTCGACCGTGAGCAGCTTGCGCTGGTCATCGCGGAAGGAGGGGTCGCCGACCATGGAGGTGCCGCCGCCCATCAGCGTGATCGGGCGGTGGCCGGTCTCCTGGAACCAGTAGAGCATCGTCAACGAGATCAGGTTGCCGATATGGATCGAGGTCGCGGTCGCGTCATAGCCGACATAGGCGGTCTGGGTTCCCTGCCGGCACAAAGCATCGAGGCCTTCCGCATCGGAAACCTGATGGATGAGGCCGCGCTCATCGAGCACGCGCAGGAAATCGGACTTGTAGGTGGTCATGGCGGCTTTGCGATCTGATCGGTGTCGTTCCGCCGTCCGTCTAATGCATCGGCCCGAAAAGTGGAAACCGCTTTTATGATTTCATCGCTCGTACGGGTCGATTTGCGCTTTCAGCCCGACACACGATTGAGCCAAAGGCCGGCCGGGTCACGCGGAGCCGGCGGATCCACCAGGTCGCGCGGCAGCCCGAGATCGCACAAGGCGCGATCGTCGAGCGTAGCGAGACGGCGGGATGTCCGATTGGCATCGCGGTGCCGTGCCCAGAGTTGCAACCAGGCGCGCAGGAAGGAAGGCCCGCCGGCTTTGACCGGCGGCGCCGCATGAGAGACGCATGTCATGGTTCGGTTCTCGCAGAGGCAGGCGGAGACGCCCGCTGATGTGAGATTGAGTGTCTGCCCGACGGCCCTGTGTCGCAACGCGGAAGATTGCCGTCTGCCATAAGGAGGCCTTATGGTCGGGCGTATGGCTGAACCGCTTCCACCCCCGAAATTGCCGCCGCTGGCGGCTGTGCGTGTCTTCGAGGCGGCAGCGCGGCACCAGAACTTCACGCGCGCGGCCGAAGAGCTCGGCATGACGCAGGCGGCGGTGAGCTATCAGATCCGCCTGCTCGAGGATCGGGTCGGTGCCGCGCTGTTCCTGCGCCAGCCGCGGCAGGTGGTGCTGACGCCGCTCGGGCAGCGCCTGGCCGGCCCGCTCAGTAAGGCGTTGCACGACATCAGCACCGTGTTTCGGGAGGTCTGCGAGGAGAACCAGACGGCCCTGACGATCTCCGCGCTGCAGACGATGGCGATCACCTGGTTGTCTCCGCGTCTGGCCCAGTTCCAGTTCGAGAACCCGCAATTCGCGGTGCGCGTCCGGACCTCGCAGCATCTCGTCGATTTCGCGACCGAAGCGGTCGATCTGGCCTTGCGTTACGGACCGGGCGAGTGGCCTGACGTCGTGGCGGAGAAGCTGTTCGCCTGCCACTACGCGCCGCTCTGCGCGCCCGAACTGCGCGAGCGGCTGCAACTAAGCGAACCGGCGGATCTGCTGCGCGCCCCGTTGCTCAGCCCGGAAGAATCGTCATGGAAGGTCTGGTTCGCCGATCTCGGCCTCGACGCGCCGCAGCAAGGTGGCCGGACGCTGTCGCTGGAGATGCAGGCGATGAACGTCCAGGCGGCGATGCGCGGCCATGGCGTGGCGATGGCCGTGCCGGAGCTCTTCGCCTACGACATTGCGGCCGGGCGGCTCGTCTTCGCCGTCGAGCATGCCATCCGCGACCAATGGGCCTATTGGGTAGTCTACCCGCAGGCGCGTCAGCGCGAACATAAGATCCGCCGGTTCCGTGACTGGGCGCTGGCGGAGGCGCGGGCAGCGGAGATGTCGCTGCCCGTGATGGTTGGGAGCAAGGGGCTGATTCACCCCTCGATGTGAGCCCGGCTCAGGGCTGCTCCTGCTCCGACTTGAGGATCTCGGGCCCGACCTTGGCGTCGAGATAGGCGCCGACCTGCTCCATCAGCTGTTCGACGCGCCCGTCGAAGAAGTGGTTGGCGCCTTCGACCACGGCATGCTCGATCTGGATGCCCTTCTGGGTCTTCACCTTCTCGATCACCGCCATGACCTCCTTGACCGGCGCGACGCGGTCTTCGGAGCCGTGCACGAACAGGCCGGAAGACGGGCAGGGCGCCAGGAAGGAGAAGTCGTAGCGGTTCGCCATGGCCGCGATCGAAAGGAAGCCTTCGATTTCCGGGCGGCGCATCAGGAGCTGCATGCCGATCCAGGCGCCGAAGGAAACGCCGGCGATCCAGCAGTTCTTCGCCTCGGGATTGAGCGCCTGCATCCAGTCGAGCGCGGCGGCCGCGTCCGAGAGCTCGCCCGCGCCGTGGTCGAAATGGCCCTGGCTGCGGCCAACGCCGCGGAAGTTGAAGCGCAGCGCCGAGAAGCCGCGGTTCACGAAGGTGTAAAACAGGTTGTAGACGATCTGGTTGTTCATCGTCCCGCCGAACTGCGGGTGCGGATGCAGGATGATCGCCAGCGGCGCGCCCCGCTTCTTGGCGGGCTGATAGCGGCCCTCGATCCGGCCCGCCGGCCCGTTGAAGATAACCTCTGGCATCGTCTCACCGCTTCTTGCGGCAGCGCCGGCGCGAGCGGGCAGAAAGCGGGCGCATGCCCGCTCGGAACCCGGCCGCCCTTGACGGCGCCACCTTGCGCGCCCTAGATGAAGAGCGCTTAGAATAGTTCTAACAGCCGTGAACAAGTCGAGAACAAAGCGGTGGATCGCTGATGCGGACCGCGTCTCGACCGTTCCGGCCGGTTCGGATGGGCGGCTATAGCACGGCGCACAGGTGCGATTTCAAGCATTTCGTATCGGTGCCCGGCAGTGACGAGGATGGAGCAGGCAGGATCGTGACGGCGGGACGCGCCTATCTCGACCATAACGCCACGACCCCGGTCCGGCCGGAGGTCATGCAGGCGGTCGCGCATGCGTTGTCGCTTCCAGGCAATCCATCCTCGGTCCATGGCGAAGGCCGCGCAGCGCGCGGTGCCATGGAGCATGCACGCGAGCAGGTCGCGGCCCTGGTCGGCGCCAAGGCCTCGAACGTGGTCTTCACCAGCGGCGGTACCGAGGCGAACGTCACTGTGCTCACGCCGGGGTTGATGGATTGCGACGGCAGCAGCAACTGCGTGCGGATTCCAGCCTCGCTCCTGCTCTACAGCGCGACGGAGCATGCCTGCGTGCGCGACGGTCACCGCTTTCCCGCCGGTGGGGCAGAAGAAATTCCGGTCGATGGCGACGGGCGCGTCGACCTCGGCGGGCTCGATGAGCGGCTAGCACGGTTCGTCGCGGACAACCCTGGCGCCCGCGCGCTCGTCTCGATCCATCTCGCCAATAACGAGACCGGCGTGATCCAGCCGATCGCCGAGATCGCTGCGATCGCGCGCCGTCATGGCGGCTTGCTACATAGCGACGCCGTTCAGGCTGCCGGCAAGATCCCGATTGATATCGCGACGCTTGGCGCCGACGTATTGACGCTCTCAGCCCATAAGATCGGTGGACCGAAAGGTGTCGGCGCCATCGTTTTCCGCACGGGCGCGCTTGAACTTGCGGATAAGCCGCTCCGCGGCGGTGGGCAGGAGCGTGGCTGGCGCGCTGGAACCGAAAACCTGCCGGGAATCATCGGTTTCGGTGCGGCTGCTGAAGCCGCGCTCAAGGCTTTGCCGGAGGAAGCGGCTCGCATTGCGGCCCTGCGTGACAAGCTTGAAGCAGGCGTGCTGGCGCTCGCTCCGGAAACCACGATCTTCGGTGGGCGCGTGGCGCGCCTGCCCAACACCTCCGCCTTCGCCACGCTCGGCCTCAAGGCCGAGACGGCGCTGATCAAGCTCGACCTGCTCGGCGCAGCGCTTTCCTCCGGCTCGGCCTGCTCCTCGGGCAAGGTCAAGCGTTCGCATGTGCTCGATGCGATGAAAATCGATACTGGCATGAGCGCAGGGGCCTTGCGGGCGTCGCTCGGATGGACCACTTGCGAGGCAGATATCGATCTTTTCTTCGCGGCCTACGCCAAGCTCGTGGCCGCGCAAACCGATCGGAGCGCCCGGGCTGCCGCCTGAAGCGCTTCGCAACACAAGAAACTGAACCGGCGGGCCCTTGAACCCGCGACTGGAGAGTAGACATGGCAGCGGTCCAGGAGACCATCGATCAGGTCAAGTCGATCGACGTGACCGAGTATAAATACGGCTTCGTGACGGAGCTTGAGGTCGAGAAGCCGGCCAAGGGCCTCACCGAGGACACGGTCCGCTACATCTCGGCTCGCAAGAACGAGCCGGAATGGATGCTGGAGTGGCGGCTCGATGCCTTCCGCCGCTGGAAGACCATGACCGAGCCGACCTGGTCGCGCGTTCATTATCCGCCAATCAACTATCAGGACATCTATTACTACGCCGCGCCGAAGAAAGGCGCTTCGCCGAAGTCGCTCGACGAGGTCGATCCGGCGATTCTGGAAACCTACAAGAAGCTCGGCATCCCGCTGCGCGAGCAGGAAATCCTGGCCGGCGTCGCTCCCGAGAACCGCGTCGCGGTCGATGCGGTGTTCGACTCGGTCTCGGTGGTCACGACCTTCAAGGAGGAGCTCGCCAAGGCCGGCGTGATCTTCTGCTCGATCTCCGAAGCGATCCAGGAGCACCCCGAGCTGGTGAAGAAGTACCTCGCCAGCGTCGTGCCGGTGACGGACAACTATTTCGCCACGCTGAACAGCGCGGTCTTCACCGACGGCTCCTTCGTCTACGTGCCGAAGGGCGTGCGCTGCCCGATGGAGCTCTCGACCTATTTCCGCATCAACGAGCAGAACACCGGCCAGTTCGAGCGCACGCTGATCATCGCGGACGAGGGCGCTTATGTCAGCTACCTCGAGGGCTGCACGGCGCCGAAGCGCGACGAGAACCAGCTCCATGCGGCGGTGGTCGAGCTGATCGCGCTCGACGATGCCGAGATCAAGTACTCGACCGTGCAGAACTGGTTCCCCGGCGACGCCGAGGGCAAGGGCGGCATCTACAACTTCGTGACCAAGCGCGGCGATTGCCGCGGCAAGCGCTCGAAGATCTCGTGGACGCAGGTCGAGACCGGTTCGGCGATCACCTGGAAATACCCGTCCTGTATCCTGCGCGGCGACGGCTCGCGCGGCGAGTTCTACTCGATCGCGGTGTCGAACGGCATGCAGCAGGTCGATAGCGGCACCAAGATGTTGCATCTCGGCAAGAACACGACCTCGAAGATCATCGCCAAGGGCATCGCGGCCGGCAAATCGGACTCGACCTATCGCGGCATGGTCTCGGCCCACCGCAAGGCGACGGGCGCACGCAACTTCACCAACTGCGACTCGCTCCTGATCGGCGACCAGTGCGGCGCGCATACGATCCCGTACATCGAAGCCAAGACCGCGACCGCGATCTTCGAGCATGAGGCGACCACGTCGAAGATCGGCGAGGACCAGCTCTTCTATTGCCAGCAGCGCGGCCTCTCCGAGGAGGAGGCGGTGGCGCTGATCGTCAACGGCTTCGTCAAGGAGGTGCTGCAGCAGCTCCCGATGGAATTCGCCGTCGAGGCGCAGAAGCTGATCACGATCTCGCTGGAAGGCTCGGTCGGCTGACCTTTTGCGGCCGGGTTCGCCCCGGCCAATACGTCTTTCCTTCAATCGCCCGAGTCGCAGGCGCCTGGCATATGGCCAAGGCCTGCGGCGGCAAGAACACTGGACACGAACGATGCTCGAAATTCGCAATCTGGTCGTCAAGATCGCCGACGAGGACAAGCAGATCCTCAATGGCCTGAACCTCACCGTGAACGACGGCGAGGTCGCCGCCATCATGGGGCCGAACGGTTCCGGCAAGTCGACGCTCTCCTATGTCATCGCCGGCAAGGAGGACTACGAGGTCCTCGACGGCGAGATCCTGCTGAATGGCGAGAACGTGCTGGAGATGGAGGCCGATCAGCGTGCCGCCGCCGGCATCTTCCTTGCCTTCCAGTACCCGCTGGAAATCCCCGGTGTCGCCACCATGACCTTCCTCAAGGCGGCGATGAACGCCCAGCGCAAGGCGCGCGGCGAGGACGAGTTGCTGACGCCGGACTTCATCAAGCAGGTCAACGCTGCTGCCGACAAGCTCGGCATCGCCAAGGACATGCTGCGCCGGCCGCTGAACGTCGGCTTCTCGGGTGGTGAGAAGAAGCGCATGGAAATCCTTCAGATGGCTCTGCTTTCGCCGTCCATGTGCATCCTCGACGAGACCGATTCCGGCCTCGACATCGACGCGCTGCGCATCGTCGCGGAGGGCGTCAATGCACTCCGTGCGAAGAACCGCAGCTTCCTCGTCATCACCCACTACCAGCGCCTGCTCGACCATATCGTGCCGGACACCGTCCACGTCATGTCGAAGGGCAGGATCGTGAAGACCGGCGGCAAGGAGCTGGCGCTGGAGCTCGAGAAGAGCGGCTATGCTTCCTATGGGGAGGCCGCGTAATGGCCATCGTCACCCCGCTGAAGACGGCGGCCGAGCAGGCGCTGGTCCAGCAATATGCGGACGTGAAGGCGGAGCTGCCTGGCGGCCCGGCCGTGCGGAAGCTGCGTGAGGACGCCTTCGCTGGCTTCGAAGCCAAGGGCTTGCCGCATCGCCGGCTCGAATCCTGGCGCTATACCGACCTGCGCGCGCTGCTGCGCGAGGCGCGCCCGCTCGCTGGCGGCGCGGCTGCTACCGCAGCCATCAAGGCTCGCCTCGATGCGTTGAAGCTCGAAGGCCTGCGCCTTGTGCTGGTCGATGGTATCTTCGCGCCCGACCTGTCCTCGCTCGACGACATTCCCGAGGGCGTCTCGGTACAGTCGCTGTCGGAGGCGCTGGTCTCGCCACGTGAAGGACTGACCCGCGTCCTCTCCGGCCCCTCGGTCGGCGCCGACGATATGGGTCTGGCACTCAATACCGCGCTGATGCGCGATGGCGTCTTCATCGAGATCGCCGAAGGCCGGAATCTGGAGCAGCCGATCATCATTGTCTCGCTCGCCTCCGGCGAGGAGGAGCTGGCGGTGTTCCATCGTTCGGTCGTACTGGCTGCCGAAGGCAGCCGCGCGACCATCGTCGAGGTCAGCGAAGCTGCCGGCTCCGCGGCGCAGCAGATCAACGGCGCCATCGTCTTCGAGACCGGCGACGAGAGTGAGATCCAGCACGTGCGCATCGTCACCCGCCAGCAAGCGGCGACAGTCGAGGTGCAGAGCCTGCTCGTGACGGTCGGCGCCCAGGCGAAGTTCGATTCCTTCGCGCTGGTCTGCAACGCCGGCACGCTCCGCCAGCAGCATTTTATCCGCTTTGCCGGCGAGCACAGCGAGATCGGTCTGCGTGGTGTCAACCTGCTCGGTGGCGCCCAGCATTCCGATGTGACGCTGATCGTCGATCACGAAGTGCCGCACGGCACCAGCCGCGAGCTGTTCAAGACGATTGCCGGCGGCGAGTCGACCGGCGTCTTCCAGGGCAAGGTCATTGTGCGCCCGCATGCGCAGAAGACCGATGGCGGCATGAAGAGCAACGCGCTGCTGCTGAACGAGGGCGCGTCGATGTACAACAAGCCCGAGCTCGAGATCTTCGCCGACGATGTCGTCTGCGGCCATGGCGCGACCGTCGCGCAGATCGATGGCGAGCAGCTCTTCTACCTGATGGCGCGCGGCCTGCCGCGACCGCAGGCCGAAGCGCTGGTGCTGCAGGCCTTCGCCGGTGAGGCGGCCGAGTTCATTGCCGACGAGACCGTGCGCGATCTCGTCATGCATGAGGTCGAGGCCTGGCTGAAGGCGCGCGAAGCTGCCGCCGAGAGGAGCACCGTCTGATGCCTTATATCAACGTCCAGATCACCAAGGGCGCGACGCGCGAGCAGAAGGCCGAGATCGTCAAGGACTTCACCGAGACCCTGGTCAGGGTGCTGGGGAAGAACCCGCAGAACACCCATATCGTGATTCAGGAGATCGAGGCGGAGGATTGGGGGCATGCCGGCGGCCTTGTCGCTGACAGACGCGCCGCAACCGGGACAAAGTAGCGATGAACGCGATCACCGGTCAGCCCGTGCTGAAGCCCTACGATGTCGAGACCGTACGGCGGGATTTTCCGATCCTGTCGCGCGAAGTCTATGGCAAGCCGCTGGTCTATCTCGACAATGCGGCCTCGGCTCAGAAGCCGAACGCGGTGATCGACGCGATGTCGAAGCTGATGCGCGAGGACTATTCCAACGTCCATCGCGGTCTTCATTACCTCGCCAATGCCTCCACCGAGGCCTATGAGGCGGCGCGCGAAAGCGCGCGGCGCTTCCTCAATGCCAGGCATCTGGAAGAGATCGTCTTCACACGCTCCTCGACCGGAGCGCTCAATACGGTGGCTTCCTCGCTCGGTCGCCACCTGAACATCGGCGAGGGCGATGAGATCATCGTCTCGATCCTCGAGCATCATTCCAACATCGTGCCCTGGCATTACTGGCGCGAGCGCCATGGCGCCGTGCTGAAATGGGCACCGATCGACGAGGATGGCAATTTCCTCATCGAGGAATTCGAGAAGCTGATTACCCCCCGCACCAAGGTCGTTTCGCTGACGCATATGTCGAATGCGACCGGGACCATCGTGCCGATCGCCGAGGTCGCGAGGATCTGCCGGGCACATGGCATCCCGCTCGTCGTCGACGGCAGCCAGGGCGCAGTGCACCTGCCGGTCGACGTGCAGGCGCTTGGCTGCGATTTCTATGCCTTCACCGGCCACAAGACCTATGGGCCGACCGGCTCCGGTGTGCTCTGGGGTCGCAAGGAATGGCTCGACAAGCTGCCTCCCTATGAAGGCGGCGGCGAGATGATCGTGACCGTCACCGAGGATACGGTGACCTATAACGACCCACCGCATCGCTTCGAGGCCGGCACACCGGCGATCGTCGAGGCGGTGGGCCTGGGGGTCGCGCTCGACTACATGATGGCGCTCGGCCGCGAGAATATTGCCGCGCATGAGGCGAAGCTCGGCGCCTATGCGATGGAGCGCCTCGGCGAGATGAACTCCATCCGTATCTTCGGCAAAGCGAAGGAGAAGGGGGCGATCGTCGCCTTCGAGATGAAGGGCGCCCATGCCCATGACGTCGCGACGGTCATCGACCGCGCTGGCGTCGCGGTGCGGGCCGGCACCCATTGCGCAATGCCGCTTTTGGCACGATATGGGGTGACATCGACCTGCCGCGCCTCATTCGGGCTCTATAATACGCTTGAGGAGGTCGACAAGCTGGTCGACGCCTTGCGGAAGGCCGAGAGCCTGTTCGCATAGAGCATTTTCGAGCGAAGTGGATGCCGGTTCGCGTGAAGAAAATGCGGCAAGACAACGAATTGGACCATTCCGCGCTTCGAAGAAGCGTGAGATGGTCCAATAATCGAGGATTTTGAGCCTTGGCCACGTCCGAACCCATCGCCCTGAAGGAAGACGGCTTCAAGCCGAACGAGCCCCAGCTCGGCGCCGGCTCGACGCTGCCGCCGGAGGAGATCGACCGGCTGACGGACGATATCGTCGCGGCGCTGAAGACGGTCTACGATCCGGAGATCCCAGCCGATATTTACGAGCTGGGCCTGATCTATCGCGTCGACATCGCCGATGACCGTCAGGTCACCATCGACATGACCCTGACTGCGCCGGGCTGCCCCGTTGCCGGCGAGATGCCAGGCTGGGTCGAGAACGCTGTCAGCACCGTCAACGGCGTGGCCAGCGTCACCGTCAACATGACCTTCGACCCGCCCTGGGACCAGTCGCGCATGTCCGATGAGGCGCGCGTTGCCCTCGACATGTGGTGAGAGCTCCGCTTTCGGTGTCATCGAGGTAACCAAGACAACCGCCTTCGGGCGGTTGTCTTGTTTTCGGGACAGCTACAGCCAGCTCGCTCAGCCTCTGGCGACCACCAGACGCAGCGAGCCGTCGTAGCTCGGCTGGTGCCGCAGGTGCCCGTAACGGTCGTCCCAGGCACCGGAGGCGAGATCGTCGCGCAGCCGCGCGATAGAGGCGGCATTCTCCCGGGCGGTGACGAAGCTCCAGGCCGAGCAGGCCGAGCGTGCGCCTTCATCGAGAAAGGCTTCGGGGCGGCCGTAATAAGCCTCGTTGAACCCGTCCTGGCAGGCGAGAGGGATCGGCACCGCCACGATCTCGGCGCGGCCGCCGAGCATGTTGCCGATATCATCGAGCGCGGGATAGCGCCTCGCCTCGGTGGCCAGCACCTTCGGCGCATAGTCGGTGAGCCAGAAGGCCTCCACCAACGCCGGATCGCAGGACAGGATGACGATCGGCCCGTGCGTCACCCTGCGCATCTCGCGAAGGCCGGCAGCGAGATCCTGCCACTGATGCACGGTGAAGGTCGCCATGGCGGCGTCGAAGGACTTGTCCGGGAAGGGCAATCTCTCGGCCATGGCGTCGATCGCGACGGCGAGATCGGCCGGGCGTTGCGCCCGCATCGAGGCTGAGGGCTCGACGGCGGTGACATTGCGCCCACGCGGCTCGTAGGAGCCCGCGCCGGCGCCGACATTGAGAATGGTTCCGGCAGCTCCGAGTGCGGCTTCGATCTGTGCCGCGATCACGGGCTCGGGCTGACGATAGGACGCATAGCCGCGCCCGATCCGGCCGTAGTCGGCATCGCCGGCGCTGCCATCCGCATGTCGCGCCGCCGGGGTACCGTCGCTATCCACCTCGTCACCTCATTCGCGGGAGCGCCAAAGCGGCAGCACATGGTCGCGGGTCAATGGCGCCAGTGTGACAGTCGTCGTCGCATCCGAAGACAGCCATGCGATTTCGGCGATTTCCGCTGCAGGCTTCGGAGGTCTGTCCGAAACCAGCCGATACAGCTCCGCCTCCACCGTGAAGCCCGGTTCGTTGGCAGCCGGCGCTGCCAGCGTTCCGAGGTAGATCAGCGAGTCGCGCTCTTCCGTCAGCCCGAGCTCTTCCCGCAGCTCGCGCAGCAGTGCCGCGCGGGGCTCCTCATTCGGCTCAATCTTGCCGCCCGGCTGCATGAAGCTCTCCGTTCCGTGCTTTCGCACCAGGAGAAGACGGCCACGGCTATCGGTGAGCAGGGCCGCGGCGATGCGGATGAGGCGGTCGGGGCAGGGCATCGGGTGGCTGGGGTTGATAGAGCGGGCGGCGAGGGCAGCGCATGGCGAAGCCCAGTCGATGGTGCTAGGAATCGGCTGGCAATCAGGGACGCATGATCATGTTCGAGGCGCGCGACATCAAGACCGACGACAAGGCTGAATTCTACCGCGAGCTGGCCCAGCAGCTCGAGGCCCTGCTGCATGGCGAACCGGATCCGATCGCGAATGCTGCCAACACCTCGGCCCTCTTGTACCAGACGATGCCAGACCTGAACTGGGCGGGCTTCTACCTGATGCGCGATGGCGAACTCGTGCTCGGGCCGTTCCAGGGGCGACCTGCCTGCGTACGCATCGCCGTCGGCGCAGGGGTCTGCGGTACCGCGGTGGCACGTCGCAGTCCGGTGCTGGTCGAGGACGTCAACGCGTTTCCAGGGCATATCGCTTGCGATGCGGCGTCGCGCTCCGAGCTGGTCGTGCCTTTGATCGGCCGCGACGGCGTGATCGGCGTCATCGATCTCGATAGCCCCTCGGTCGCCCGCTTCGATGCATCGGATCAGGCCGGCATCGAGCGCGTTGCGGCGATCTATCTCGCCGCCTGCGATCAGGTCGCGCCTCCGGCCCTTGCCAAGGCCTCCTAGGACCAGGAGCCGTGCCCTCGCTCAGCTTGCGCATCCAGCTCGACCCCGAGGGCCGTATCGGTCCGGGCAAGATCGAGCTGCTCGAAAAGATCGCGGCGCTGGGGTCGATCTCGGCTGCGGGGCGCTCCATGGAGATGTCCTATCGGCGCGCCTGGGACCTCGTCGAGGAACTCAACACGCTGTTCGGCCAGCCGGTGGTGGAGCGCCAGGTCGGCGGCAAGAATGGCGGCGGTGCCAGTCTGACCCGTCTCGGCGAGGCGCTGGTGAGCCGTTTTCGAGCGGTGGAGAAGGCGGCCGCCGATGCTGCGGCCGAGCATCTCGCCGCGCTCCAGGCTGAGATCGAGCCGCCCGGGCGTCGCTGACGCCAGCCTGTCACGGCTGTGAGCCAAGCTGCCCGCGGTCGTTCCCTCGTCGGACGATCCCGCTATCATGGCCTTGCACGCATGGCGCTGCAGGAGGAGATCTTCGATGGAAAGCTTTGCCGCCACCATGGCCCAGCCGGGCTACGGCTTCTTCATGACATTGCTGATCGGCCTCATCGCCGGCTGGATCGCCGAGCGCCTCACCTCGTCGGACCATGGGCTCTTCACCAATATGCTCGTCGGTGTCGCCGGCTCCTTCGTCGGTGCCAAGCTCGCCGAATTGCTGGAGGTCCCGGTCTTCGGATTCTGGCGCACGCTGACGGCGGCAGTCGCCGGCGCCGTCGTCATCATCGTGATCTGGAACGCGGCGCGTGGGCGCAGGTGAACCATGTTCGCCCGCCGGGCAGTTGCGGGAGCGGGCTTTGGGGATTAGCTAAGGGGGGCCGGCGAAGCCGGCTCCTGCTGTTGAAGCCCGGACCCTATTATGGCGCTTGTTCTCGACCTGCTGAACCGCGATCCGCGGCCCAATGCCGGCAATCCGAAGGCTGAGACCCAGCCGGCGCCGGAACTGCGCCACCCCGAGAAGCAGAAGCGGCCGGAGAACCCAGTCCTGCGCAAGCCGGACTGGATCCGCGTCAAGGCACCGGGCTCGCCGAAATGGGCCGAGACGCAGAAGATCGTGAAGGCCGAGAAGCTGGTCACGGTCTGCGAGGAGGCGGGCTGCCCGAATATCGGCGAGTGCTGGGAAAAGAAGCACGCCACCTTCATGATCATGGGCGACACCTGCACGCGGGCCTGCGCCTTCTGCAACGTGAAGACCGGGGTGCCGCAGGCGCTCGATCTGGAGGAGCCGCGTAAGGTCGCGGATGCCGTCGCCAAGCTCGGACTTGAGCACGTCGTCATCACCTCGGTGGACCGCGATGATCTCAAGGACGGCGGTGCCGAGCATTTCGCCAATGTCATCCACGCCATTCGCAAGGCCTCGCCCAGCACTACCATCGAGATCCTGACGCCGGACTTCCTGCGCAAGCCGGGCGCGCTCGAAGTGGTCGTCGCGGCCAAGCCCGATGTGTTCAACCACAACCTCGAGACCGTGCCGGGCAAGTACCTGACGGTGCGACCGGGCGCGCGCTATTTCCATTCTCTTCGGCTGCTGCAGCGAGTGAAGGAGCTCGACCCGACAATCTTCACTAAATCCGGCATCATGGTCGGTCTCGGCGAGGAGCGGAACGAGGTGCTTCAGCTCATGGACGACCTCCGCTCGGCGGAGGTCGACTTCATGACCATCGGCCAGTACCTGGCGCCTTCGCGCAAGCACCACGCGGTAATCCGCTTCGTCACCCCCGACGAATTCAAGAGTTTCGAGACCATCGCCTATGCCAAGGGCTTCCTGATGGTCTCCTCCACGCCGCTGACCCGCTCCTCGCACCATGCCGGCGAGGATTTCGCCCGGCTGCGCGCGAACCGGGCGGCGAAGCTCGGCAGCTGACGGCTCCGTCGCCCATGCCGATGTTCAATGTCACGCGCCGGGTGAAGCATTCACCCGAGCAGATGTTCGCTCTCGTGGCCGATGTCGAGACTTATCCGCAGTTCCTGCCGCTCTGCGAGGGGCTGGTCGTGCGCCGGCGCACGCCACGCGACGGTGGCGGCGAGGTGCTGCTGGCCGACATGACCGTCGGTTACAAGGCAATCCGTGAGACCTTCACCAGCCGGGTTACGCTCGACCCGGCGAACCTCAAGATTCTCGTCGAATATGTCGACGGGCCGTTCCGCTATCTGGAAAACCGCTGGACCTTCAAGCCCCACGAGGGCGGTTGCGAGATCGGATTCTTCATTTCCTATGAGTTCGCCAGCCGCATGCTCGGCCTGCTGATGGGCGCCATGTTCGACAAGGCCTTCCGGAAGTTCGCGGAAGCCTTCGAGCGGCGGGCCGATCTCGTCTATGGCCGCGGCGCGACCCCGGCGCTGGGCGCCTGAGGGGTCAGGGGCCGGTCAGCACGGTCTCGCGCAGCAAGTCCAGCGCTTCCAGCACGCTCAACCGGCGGATTTCATCACGCGATTGCTCGCCGAAGCGGCGCTCGCGATGGTGCGTGCCCGCTGGACCGGCGCAGGCGAAGTGGACGAGCCCAACCGGCTTCTCGACGCTGCCACCACCAGGGCCCGCGACACCGGTGATCGAGACCGCGAAGGTCGCGTCGAGGCGCTCGCGCCCGCCTTCGGCCATGGCCCGGGCAACCGGCTCGCTCACGGCGCCGTGCCGCGCGATCATCTCCACCGGCACCCCCGCAAGCGCGGCCTTGGCCTCGTTGGCGTAGGTGATCAGCCCGCCCTGCACCATGGAGGACGAGCCGGCGATCGCCGTCAATGCGCCGCAGACGAGCCCGCCCGTGCAGGATTCGACGGTAGCGACGGTGAAGCCGCGCTCCTTGCTCATGTTGAGCAACTCGGCTGCAAGCGAGCGGGTATCGAGATCGAACATGGCCTCACGCCTCCTCTGGTAGCCGGATCGTCGCAGTCGCGAGCGCTGCGAGCCCTTCGCGCCGGCCGGTGAAGCCCATGCGCTCGGAGGTCGTCGCCTTGATCGCCACACGCTCTGGAGTGATCGCGGCGGCAGCGGCTATGGCGACTCGCATGGCCTCGCGATGCGGGCCGACCTTCGGCGCCTCGCAGACGATGGTGAGGTCGAGATGGTCGATGCGGCCGCCACGCTCGCGCACGCGCGCCGCCGCGAAGGCGAGGAACTGCGCCGAGCGCGCGCCGCGCCATTGCGGATCGCTGGGCGGGAAATGCGTGCCGATGTCGCCATCCGCCAGCGCACCGAGCAGAGCGTCGGTCAGGGCATGCAGCGCGACATCGCCATCGGAATGGGCGGTGACGCCACGATCGTGGTCGATCCGCACCCCGCCGAGCCAGACATGGTCACCGGGTCCGAAGGCATGAACGTCGTAGCCGGTGCCGACCCGAGTCACGAGTGCCTTGCCGGCGAGGGCGCCGGTTCGCAGGAAATCCTCAGGATGAGTCAGCTTGATGTTGGCCGGATCGCCGGGGAAGGTCACAACGGCGTGGCCAGCCCATTCCATCAGAGCGGCATCATCCGTGAAGCCGTGCAGCGACGCGGCCTCAGCCGCGTCATGGGCCGCGAGCAGCGGGCCGAGCCTGAAGGCCTGCGGGGTCTGCACGGAGACGAGCCGGTCGCGCGGCGGCGTCTCGACGACATACCCGCGCTCGTCGGTCCTTTTGATCGTATCGGTGACCGGCAGAGCTGGAATGGCGGCGAGCGCATCGTTACCCAACGCGCGGATGGCTGCGCCGATCTGGGCGGGGGATACGAAAGGACGCGCGGCGTCGTGGACCAGGACGATCCCGTTGAAGCCATCCTGCGCCAAGGCCAGCAATCCGCGCCGGACGGAATCTTGCCGGGTCGTCCCGCCCAATGTCGGCTTTGCAAGGCGAGCGCGGTCGAGGCCCGCGATGGCGCCAGCGTAGCGCTCTTCGTCTCCCTCGCCAATGACGACGACGACCCGGTCGATGACCGGCTGCGCCAGGAAGGGCGCCAGCGCATGGGCCAGAACCGGACGCCCGTCCACCTGCCGATATTGCTTCGGTTCGCCCGCGCCCGCGCGCAAGCCGCGACCGGCAGCGACGAGCAGGGCGGCGACGGGTGGGGAGGCTTCAATCCGGTTCGACACGATCCCTTGTCCTGTCTGGAGGGGCGGCAATCGGAGCCAGCCATAGCCAATTCCGGAGTGCTGGGGCAGGGGGTGGTCGTGCTGCATCGCAATATCAACTTCGAGGTGCTTGCGCAGTCGCAGCATTGTCCAATAAATATGCATCCTAGAGATTGCCTCAAAAGCAGGCTGTGAAACCCTTGCAAATCGCCGGAATACCAATCCAGTCCCGTGCCTTCCTGGCGCCGATGTCCGGCGTGACCGACATCGTCATGCGCCGCATCGCCGGCCGCTTCCGTGCCGGCGTCGTCGTCTCCGAGATGGTGGCGTCGGATGAGTTCGTGCGCGGCAGCGAGGAGGCTCGTATCCGCGCCGAGGGGCAGGGCGTCTCACCGCATGTCGTGCAATTGGCGGGCTGCGACCCGCATTGGCTGGGCGAGGCGGCGCGGCTCGCCGAGGCGAACGGTGCGGCGATCGTCGATATCAACATGGGCTGCCCGGCCAAAAAGGTGACGGGTGGCTGGGCCGGCTCGGCGCTGATGCGCGATCTTGACCACGCGGTGAGCCTCGTCGAAGCGGCGGTGGCGGCGGTGACGATTCCAGTGACCGTCAAGATGCGGCTCGGTTGGGACGATGCTTCGCGCAATGCGCCCGAGCTCGCGCGCCGCGCCGTCGATGCGGGAGCTCGGCTGATCACGGTCCATGGCCGCACCCGGCAGCAATTCTACAAGGGCAAGGCCGACTGGCGGGCGATTGCGGCGGTGAGGGCCGCCGGCACTTTCCCGCTGGTGGCGAATGGCGACATCCATGATGTCGAGGACGCCCGCGCCTGCCTCGACCAGTCGGGCGCGGATTTCGTCATGGTCGGACGCGCGGCGCTCGGGCGGCCCTGGCTGGTCGGCGCGATCGGTGCCGCGCTTGACGGCTTGCCCATGCCGTCGGTGACGCTGGCGGACAAGCTCGCCATGGCGCGCGAGCATTATGAGGGGCTGCTGGGGCTCATGGGCGTTTCCCATGGCGTTCGCCACGCCCGCAAGCATCTGGCTGCCTATGCCGACGATGCCCTGGCGGAGGGTTGCGAAGCCGATCCGGAGCGCCGGCGCATACTTTTGACCTCGGAGGAGCCGCGGCAGGTCCTTGCGGCGCTGACGGGGCTGTTTTCCACCGAACGCCGCGAAGCGGCCTGAGCCGGCACCAAAGGGGATGACGGTGAATTTTGTCGGGAAGCGCACGCGCGACGGGATTGGCGGCCTGTTCGATCCGATCGAGATGCAGGCGCTCAACGTCCTGCCGATGCCCGTGCTCGTCGTCGGCGAGGAGCACGCGATTGTCTATGCGAACATGGCAGCCGAGGACTTTTTTCAATCGAGCGTGGCGCTGCTGAAGCGGCAGCGGCTCGGTGATCTGATCCCGTTCGGCTCGCCGGTGTTGGGTTTGGTCGAGGAGGTGCAGCGACGCGGCGCCAGCGTCAGCGAATACAAGCTCGATCTCGGCTTGCCTCGGCTGGGAGCCGAGCGCGTGGTCGATGTCTTCGCCTCGCCCCTGTCCGGGCAGAGCAGTGCCGTTGTGCTGATGCTGCAAGAACGGACAATTGCCGAAAAAATGGACAGGCAATTGACGCATCGTGGGGCAGCCCGCTCGATCACGGCGCTGGGCGCCATGCTGGCCCACGAGATCAAGAACCCGCTTTCTGGCATCCGGGGCGCGGCGCAGCTGCTGGAAGGCTCGATCTCGGATGCCGATCGGATGCTGACGCAGCTCATCTGCGACGAGACGGACCGGATCGTGAAGCTGGTCGAGCGCGTCGAATTGTTCGGCGACGAGCGGCCGAGCGAGCGCGACGCCGTCAACGTCCATGACGTGCTCGACCATGTGAAGCGGCTCGCGCGATCCGGCTTCGGCCGCCATATTCGCTTCAGCGAGGTCTACGATCCCTCTCTGCCGCCGGTCGCCGGCAACCGCGACCAGCTCGTCCAGGTTCTTCTCAATCTGGTGAAGAACGCGGCCGAAGCCATTGGCGAACAAGCGGTCGACGGCGAGATCACCTTATCGACAGCCTATCGCCCCGGCATCCGCATGCAGGTGCCAGGCTCGCAGGATCGCATCGCATTGCCCCTCGAAATCGTCGTCCGCGACAATGGTCCGGGCGTGCCGCCGGACCTGCTCCAGCACCTCTTCGATCCCTTCGTCACCACCAAGGCGCAGGGAAGTGGCCTTGGACTTGCACTCGTTGCCAAGGTGATCGGAGACCACGGCGGCATTGTCGAATGCGAGTCCGTGCCCCGCCGCACCAGTTTCAGGATCCTCCTGCCCCTGCATCAGCGCCCGGGGCAGGCAACGTAAGGCCGACGCGAACACATGCCGACCGGGAACATCCTCGTAGCCGACGACGACGCCGCGATCCGCACGGTCCTCAACCAGGCGCTCGCCAGAGCCGGCTATGAGGTCCGCACGACCGGGCAGGCGGCGACACTCTGGACCTGGGCGGCTCAGGGTCTCGGTGATCTCATCATCACCGACGTCGTCATGCCGGACGGCAACGCCTTCGACCTGCTGCCGCGGATCAAGCGGGTGCGGCCCGAGCTGCCGATCATCGTCATGAGCGCGCAGAATACCTTTATGACCGCGATCAAGGCCTCCGAGCGCGGCGCCTACGAATACCTGCCGAAGCCGTTCGACCTGAAGGAACTGGTTGCCATCGTCGGGCGCGCCATGTCGCGGCCTCGTGGCGAGGCGGCCCGTACCCAGATGGGGGAAGCCGAGGACATTCCGCTGATCGGCCGCTCGCCGGCGATGCAGGACGTCTACCGGGCGCTCGCGCGCCTGATGCCGATCGACCTGACGGTGATGATCAACGGCGAATCCGGTACTGGCAAGGAGCTGGTGGCACGGGCGCTGCACGACTACGGCAAGCGCAAGAACGGCCCGTTCGTCGCGATCAACATGGCCGCGATCCCCAAGGACCTGATCGAATCCGAGCTGTTCGGCCATGAGAAAGGGGCGTTCACCGGCGCGCTGACACGCTCTTCCGGCCGCTTCGAGCAGGCGGAGGGCGGTACGCTCTTCCTCGACGAGATCGGCGATATGCCGATGGAGGCACAGACCCGCCTGCTTCGGGTGCTCCAGCAGGGCGAATACACGACCGTAGGTGGGCGCACCCCGATCAAGACCAATGTCCGCATCGTCGCCGCGACCAATAAGGACCTGCGCATCTCGATCGCACAGGGCCTGTTCCGCGAGGACCTGTTCTTCCGGCTGAACGTCGTCCCGATCCGCTTGCCGCCCCTGCGCGAGCGCGTCGAGGATATCCCGGATCTGGTCCGCCATTTCTTCTCGCTGGTCGAGAAGGAGGGGCTGCCCCGCAAGCAGGTCGATTCGGAGGCGATGGACGCGATGCGGCGCTATCGTTGGCCCGGTAACGTCCGCGAGCTGGAGAATCTGGTCCGGCGGCTGGCGGCGCTCTATCCACAGGAAACCATCACCGCGCCGATCGTCGAGGCGGAGCTGCAGCCGGCAGCGGCGGCTCCGGGCTTCGTCGGCGCCAGCGCGGCACCCGAACGGGCTGAGACGCTGTCGGGGTCGGTCGAGCGGCATCTCTCCCAGTATTTCGGCGGATTTGGCGACAACATCCCGCCTCCAGGCCTTTATCACCGCATTCTACGCGAAATCGAGCCGCCACTGATCGCTGCCGCGCTCGCTGCGACGCGGGGCAACCAGATCCGCGCCGCCGAACTACTCGGTCTCAACCGCAACACATTGCGCAAGAAGATTCGCGAACTCGATATGCAGGTGGTGCGCACGCCGCGCTGAGCCAGCCTGGTCGAGGTTTGCCTCGATCGGGCTCGCCTTGCCTATGTCATATTTTGACAACACCGTTGCGTCGGCGCATCAGTGACGCCAGCGACCGCTTGCTGGTCGTTTGGCCGCGCCCTTGGAGTTGTCAGATATCGTGTCGGTTTCCGTGAGTGACACCAGAATCGTGCCGCGCGCCGAGGAGAAGTCGCGCCACGTCTCGGGGTGGATCGGCGGAATCATCGTCGTCCTGGCCCTTGTCTCGGCGCTGCTGACCTTCCTCGTCCTGTCGGGTGCGACGCCGGTCGCGCCGGTGCACGAGGTCGTCATCGGCGTCTTCGTGCTGAATGCGCTGCTGATCCTCGCGCTGATGGTGATCGTCGCCTTCGAGGCCGCAGTGCTGATCCGGGCGCGCAAGGCCGGCGCAGCGGCGGCCGGGCTGCACGTTCGCATCGTCGGCTTGTTCAGCTTCATCGCAGCGCTGCCGGCGATTCTCGTCGCGGTCATCGCCACGGTCACGATCGAGCGTGGGCTCGAGCCCTGGTTCTCGGACCGGATGCGCGACGCCATCTTCAAATCGGTCGAGGTGGCCGACGCCTATGCCGCCAGCCAGTGCAAATCCCTGGGCCGCGAGATCCGCATCCTTGCGGATGACCTGACCCGGGCGAAGCCGGCCTACGACGTCGACCGGAAGTGGTTCGACAACTTCATCACCGCCCGCGCGACGGCGCTAGGCCTGCCTGTCGCGGCCATCATGCAGCCGCCGGACAAGACGATCGCCCGCGCCAATATCGACGTGCTCAAGGATCCGCCCAAGCCGGATCAGGCGGCTTTCGACGATGCGCAGTCCTCACCGGACCCGATCTGCGTGATCCCGCGCACGAGCAGGGTTTTCGGCGCCCTGGTGAAGCTGCCGATCTACAACAACAATTTCCTCTATATCGCCCGCGAGGTGGATCCGCTGGCGGTCGAGTTTCCGGCGGTCGCCCGGGGAGCGGCTGTCGAGTATCTGTCGATCGATGCGCGGCGGAAGGGCGTCCAGATCGCTTTCGCTTCGATGTACGGCCTGATCGCTCTGATCCTCCTGCTCTCGGCGATCTGGCTCGGCCTGAGCTTCGCTAATCGGCTGGTCGCGCCCATCAGGCGGATGATCCACGCGACGGACCAGGTTTCGAGCGGCAATTTCTATGTGCAGGTGCCGATCAAGCGCTCGGAGGGCGACCTCGCCCATCTCGGCGAGACCTTCAACAAGATGACGGCGGAGCTGCGCCGGCAACGCGACGGGCTGGTGACGGCAAGCGAAGTGATCGATCGGCGCCGCCGCTTCACCGAGACCGTGCTGGCGGGCGTCTCGTCGGGCGTGCTCAGCCTCGATAGCGAAGGCCATATCACCATCATCAACCGCTCGGCCGAAAGCCTGCTCGGTACCGGGGGGCGCCTGCTCGGCAAGCCGATCGCGGAGATCGCGCCGGAGGTAGCGAGCTTCGTCTCCGACGCGCTGCATGGCCGCCACCGCCAGAGTTCTGGCCAGGTGATGATTTCGCGGGCTGGCCAGGATCGTGTGGTCAATGTCCGTGCCGTGCACGAGGGGGAGGGGATCAATGCCGGCCTCGTGGTGACGCTCGACGACATCACCGACCTCGTCTCGGCGCAGCGCACGGCCGCCTGGGCCGATGTCGCCCGGCGCATCGCGCATGAGATCAAGAACCCGTTGACGCCGATCCAGCTCTCGGCCGAGCGTATCAAGCGCCGCTTCGGCAAGGTCATCACCGAAGGCAAGGAAGTCTTCGACCAGTGCACGGAAACGATCGTCCGGCAGGTCGAGGACATCCGGCGAATGGTCGACGAGTTCTCATCCTTCGCTCGCATGCCGAAGCCCGCGCTGCTGCGCGAAGACATCGTCGAGACCGTCCGGCAAGTCGTGTTCCTGTGGCGGGTCGGCAACCCCGAGACGAAGATCGAGGAGAACCTGCCGGCGGAAGCGCTGCAGGCCCGCTTCGACCGCCGCTTGATCTCGCAGGCCCTGACCAACGTCATCAAGAACGCGACGGAGGCGATCGACGCCGTGCCGCCCGAGGAGCGGGGCCAGGGGTTGATCCAGGTCGAGTTCGAGCGCTGGGACGACGGTCGGATCGTTATCGACGTCACCGACAACGGCAAGGGCCTGCCCGGCGACCAGCGCCAGAAGCTGCTTGAGCCCTATATGACCACCCGCGAGGGCGGGACCGGGCTCGGCCTCGCCATCGTCGGCAAGATCCTGGAGGACCATGGCGGCGGCATCGAACTGCTCGACCGGTCCGACGGAATGCGTGGCGCGCGTATCAGACTCTGGTTCCCCGAAACAGGCCCGGCGCAGGAAGCCGACAACGGCGAGGAGGCTGCCCTGCGGGGTGCCGCCACGCCCGATCAAGAGATTCAGAATGGGACACGTCTATGAGTGCTGACATCCTGGTGGTGGACGACGAGGTCGATATCCGCGATCTGGTCGCCGGCCTTCTCGAAGACGAGGGCTACCGGACCCGCAAGGCGGGTTCGGCCGACGAGGCGCTGGCCGCGATTGCCGCGCGCCGACCCAATCTCGTCTTCCTCGATATCTGGCTGCAGGGCAGCCGCCTCGATGGGCTGCAGGTTCTGGAGCTCGTCAAGGAGAGCCACCCGGATCTCGCGGTGGTGATGATTTCGGGCCACGGCAACATCGAGACGGCCGTCTCTGCGATCAAGAGCGGCGCCTACGACTTCATCGAGAAGCCGTTCAAGGCCGACCGGCTGGTGCTCGTCGCCGAACGGGCGCTGGAAGCCTCGCGGCTGCGCCGGGAGGTCCGTGAGCTCAAGACACGCTCGGTGCAGGCCAACCGCATCGTTGGCCGCTCGACCGTGGTGAACCAGCTGCGCCAGACGATCGAGCGCGTTGCGCCGACCAATGCGCGCGTCCTCATCACCGGCGAGCCGGGCTGCGGCAAGGAGCTCGCCGCCCGCACTCTCCACGAGGCTTCGAGCCGCTCGACGGCACCCTTCATCGTCATCAACGCGGCAACGATCACGCCCGAGACGATGGAGGAGGAGCTCTTCGGCATCGAGGGCGGCGACGGGCGCTCGCGCCGCGTCGGCGCGCTGGAGGAGGCGCATGGCGGATCGCTCTATATCGACGAGATTGGCGACATGCCGCGCGAGACGCAGAATCGCATCTTGCGCGTACTGGTCGACCAGAACTTCCAACGTGTCGGTGGGGCGACGCGCGTCCATGTCGACGTGCGCATTATCTCCTCGTCGAGCCGCGACCTGGCGCAGCTCATCAGCGACGGGCGCTTCCGCGAGGACCTCTACCATCGCCTGAGCGTCGTACCGATCAAGGTGCCGCCACTGTCGGAGCGGCGTGAGGACGTGCCGGAGCTGATCGAGTTCTTCATGGACCAGATCTCGACCGCGACCGGGCTGCCCAAGCGCCAGATCGGCTCCGACGCGATGGCCGTGCTGCAATCGCATGAATGGCCGGGCAATATCCGCGAGCTGCGCAACAACGTCGAGCGGCTGATGATCCTGACGAAGGGCGATCCGACGTCCGAGATCACGGTCGAGATGCTCCCGGCCGAAGTCGGCGCGATGGTTCCGACGACCCCCTCGGGCTCGGGCGGCGAGCGGCTGATGAGCCTGCCGCTGCGGGACGCGCGCGAGATCTTCGAGCGCGAATACCTGATCGCACAGATCGCGCGCTTCTCGGGCAATATCTCGCGGACGGCGGAGTTCATCGGCATGGAACGCTCGGCGCTGCACCGCAAGCTCAAGTCGCTTGGGGTTGGCTGAAGGCCCTTGTCAGGCGCCGAACGCATGCGCATTTGCGCGAAACGCAGGTTCGATGCTCAAAAACACGGCTTTGCTGCACTTGCGTTGCGTGCGAAGTCAACGATCTAATGTGATGTCGGTGTCTCGGGGTCGGCGAGGTGGCTCGCTGGCCAGAACGGGACGAACTGGATCGCGGATACAATCCGATCGGCGATCCCAACAATAGGGACTACCCATGGCCGCAGAGCGGGCTCAAAATCTCCAGGACACGTTCCTCAACCACGTTCGCAAGCAGAAGATTCCGCTGACGATCTTTCTCGTCAACGGCGTCAAGCTGCAGGGCGTTGTGACCTGGTTCGACAATTTCTGCGTGCTGCTGCGGCGTGACGGCCACTCGCAGCTCGTCTACAAGCACGCGATCTCGACCATCATGCCGGGGCATCCCGTGCAGCTGTTCGAGCCCGAGGACACGGACAAGAACTGATTTGGCGGTTAGCCGCGTAGACAGCAAAGAGCGGGCGGCTGTGCGGGTTTCGGGCCCCAAGCCGCTCGACGAGATCGAACGCGAGATCGCGGCGAGTACGCGCGCCTATGTCGTGGGCCCGTATCTCCAGAAGCGGGGCGCCGCACTCGACAGCAACCAGCGCTCCTTCGCCGCGCGCCTGGACGAGGCGGTTGGTCTGGCTGCCGCGATCGATCTCACGGTGGTCGAGGCCGTGCAGGTCATGCTGACGGCCCTGCGGCCGGCCACCTATCTCGGCAAGGGCAAGGTCGAAGAGCTGGCGGAGCGGATCAAGATCGACGAGATCGGCCTCGTCGTGATGGATTGCGCGCTTTCGCCGGTACAGCAGCGCAACCTCGAAAAGGCTTTCGGCTGCAAGGTCATCGATCGCACCGGCCTGATCCTCGAAATCTTCGGCCGGCGCGCGCGCACCAAGGAAGGTGCACTCCAGGTCGAGCTCGCCCACCTGAATTACCAGAAGAGCCGGCTCGTGCGCTCCTGGACCCACCTCGAGCGCCAGCGCGGCGGCTTCGGCTTCCTCGGCGGCCCCGGTGAGACCCAGATCGAGGCGGACCGGCGCATCATCCAGGAGCGGATGAGCAAGATCGAGCGCGATCTGGAGCAGGTGAAGCGGACCCGCTCGCTGCATCGCGCGAGCCGGAAACGCGTGCCTTATCCGATCGTTGCGTTGGTCGGTTACACCAATGCCGGAAAATCGACGCTGTTCAATCGGCTGACATCCGCCGAGGTGCTGGCACAGGACATGCTGTTCGCCACGCTCGATCCGACAGCGCGTGCGATCAAGCTGCCGCATGGCGCCAGGATCATGCTCTCCGACACTGTCGGCTTCATCTCCGACCTGCCGACGCAGCTCGTTGCCGCGTTCCGCGCCACGCTGGAAGACGCGATCGAGGCCGATGTGCTGTTGCATGTCCGCGATGTCTCGCATGAGGACACGCAAGCGCAGGCCGCCGACGTGCAGGCGATCCTGCGCGATCTCGGCATCAACCCGGACGACGGCCAGCGCGTGATCGAGGTCTGGAACAAGGCCGACCTGCTCGATGCCGAAGAACGCGCCCGTCAGCTCGAAGTGGCCGCCCATCGGCCGGAGGGGAACCGCCCCGTCCTGGTTTCGGCCTTGACTGGCGAGGGCATGGATCGCCTGACGGCCGCCATAGAGACCCGCATCGCCCGGAGCCGGCCTGTCTACGCGTTGGAACTGGCGCCGGGTGACGGCAAGTCGCTGGCATGGCTCCATGCCAATGGCGAGATCCTGCAGCGCGAGGACAGCGCGGAAGGGGGGCTGAAGCTCATCGTGCGCCTGCCGCCGGAACGGGAAGGGGCCTTTGGCGCGCGGTTTCCGGCTGCTTCAAGGCAGTGAGCGCGAGCGCCATCCCCTCCTGTCTTAGCTGACCAAATCGCGTTGAACATAGAAGGTGCCGCACCCCGGCCCGTCGACGGTTCCGTGATAGCGCCCTGTGCCCGGATCGTAATCGCCATCAAGGCCGACCGTCACATAGTTGCGCGGTTGTTTGATCCAGGAACGCGCGTTCAACGTAAGGTGCCCGGCGGTCGAGCCGAGCTCGCCCGCCATGCGGTATTCGCCCGCAGGAACTCCCGGATTGTCGGGGTGGGCATGAAAGGAAAATGTCGCGGTCAATTTATCGGGCTGTTCGAGCCTGATCGTGAGCGTGAGAGCGGTCACGCCCTGCGCGCAGACATATTGGCCGCGCCATATGCCTTGCCAGTCGGCCGGTGAATGGATCGCGTCTCCTGCCAATGCCCCGGCGCAGACGAGCAAGCTCACACCGAGCGGGAAAGCAAGACGAAGGCTGCGGCTGAAGCGCGGCAAGTTTTGCAGCGGCTTCATGACACGTCGCTACCCGGTTCCACGGCCGGCTTCTTCTCGGCGCGCTTCACGCTCTGCCAAAGTGCTTCGAGTTCGTCGAGCGTCGCATCCTTGGGATTGCGCCCATTCGCCTCCAGCGCCGCCTCGATACCTTTGAAGCGACGCTCGAACTTGGCGTTTGCCGCCGCGAGGCAGCCTTCGGGGTCAGCATCGACATGGCGGGCGAGATTGGCGACGACGAAGAGCAGGTCGCCGATCTCTTCCTGGATCGCGGCCTTGTCGCCGCTGGCGAGGGCCTCGTCGATCTCCTGCGTTTCCTCGCGGATCTTGTCGAGGACGAGACGCGCATTGTTCCAGTCGAAGCCGACGGTCGAGGCGCGCGCCTGCAATTTCCAGGCGCGGGTGAGGGCGGGCAGGCTGTGCGGTACGCCGGCAAGGACACCGCTTTCCTCTTCCCGCAGCGGCAGGCCAGCGGCCTCTCGCGCTGTGGCCTTGTCGGCTTTTTCCTGCGCCTTGATCCGGTGCCAGAGTGCCTTGACCTCGGCCGGCGACAGATCGCGCGTATCGCCGAAGACATGAGGGTGGCGACGGATCAGCTTCGAGGTGATCGCCTCGACGACGTCGGGGAAGGCGAAGGAGCCTTCCTCCTCCGCCATGCGAGCGTGAAAGACGACCTGCAGCAGCAGATCGCCGAGCTCGTCCCTGAGATCCAGCTTGTCGCCGCGCGCGATGGCATCGGCGACCTCATAGGCCTCCTCCACCGTGTAGGGCGCGACCGAGGCGAAATCCTGCTCCAGATCCCAGGGGCAGCCGGTTCCAGGTGTACGGAGCGCGGCCATGATCTCGATCAGCCGGGCGATGTCGCGAGAAGGCTTCAAGGCTGGCACGTCTCCGCTGCAACTTGTCCAGAACTGAAGTAGCCTCCTCCTATGATTCAAGTCACCCCCTCCATTGCGATCGACGAGAGCGAGATCGAGGAAAGCTTCGTGCGCGCCTCTGGTCCCGGCGGCCAGAACGTCAACAAGGTCTCCAGCGCAGTGCAGATCCGCTTCGATGCGCGCCGCTCGCCGTCGCTGCCGAACGAGGTCGCGATCCGGTTGATGAAGCTTGCGGGCAGTCGGCTGACGCAGGATGGGGTGATCGTCATCGTGGCGCAGGCGCAGCGCAGCCAGAAGCGCAACCGGGAGGAGGCCGTGGAACGCCTGCTGGAGCTGATTCGGGCCGCGGCCGTGCGCCCGCAGATGCGCCGCGCGACCAAGCCGACCAAGGCCTCGAAGGAGCGAAGGCTCGCCTCGAAGGAGCGCCGATCCGGCATCAAGGCCGGTCGCTCGAAGCCGGTGGCGGACTAGCATGGCGGATCAATCGGCTTCGCGAGAGCCGGGCCCCCGGACCGCCCGCGCACCGCGCCGGATAACGGCCGCGTATCTGCGTCGCGCGGCGTTGCACTATCTCGAGCGCTATTCCGTGCCTGCCGCCCAGTTGCGCAAGGTTCTGGCCCGCAAGATCGCGGTGAGCTGCCGCCACCATGGCGAAGAGCCATCGCTCCATACCGCCTTGCTCGACGAGGTCGTGGCACAATGCGTCGCCCTCCAACTCGTCGACGATCGCCGTTTCGCGGAAGCGCGGGCCGCAACCCTGCGGCGCAAGGGCCTCTCTGGCCGGGCTGTGGCCGGCAAGCTCGCCGCGAAGGGGGTGGAGCGCGAGCTGGCTGCCGAGATGTCGGATACCGGTACGGACACGGAACTGGCTGCTGCGCGGATCGCGGCACGCCGCAAGCGCCTCGGACGTTGGCGCCGTCGGGATGAGGCGCAAAACGATCCTGCCTCGCGTCAGCGCGATCTCGCAGTGCTGGCGCGCCTTGGCTTCAGTTTCGCGGTGGCGCGGACCGTGCTCGACGAAGAGGAAGCAGCAGAGGTCGAATGATCCCTTCGAGCATTTGCCCGCGGCAACCTCCCGGGACGGAAGCCGATTCGACGTGATCAGGAGCCGGAAAGAAAAAAGGGCCGCGCGGAGCGCAGCCCAAGTCTAGGGAGGAAACGCCCAAGGAGGGCGGCGCAACATCTCTGCTGCGCTGCACTCTAGATAGGGGCGGCCCGTGTCTCCCGCAAGGGGAAAAGGGTAGCATTACTGACTTATTTTTGAGCGAAAGGCTTTCCCGGAAAGGTCAATAACTTAGCGACCTTCTCGCTCGAAATGGCGGCTGTTCCTCGAGCCTTCCTTTTGCCTCGCCGGGGCGCCCATCCTGCGGACGAGACCAGCACGCCGCCGGTATTCGCGACCTCCCGGAATCCGGATCACGAGGCCGCAGCCCGGTCGCGAAACCGGACCGCAGCTTCTGTCCGTCGGAGCTCAGCCCAGCGACATCGTCAGCGGCGGCTTGACTTCGGGTGGCAGCGGAGAGGTGTAGCCTTCCTTGCCGAGGCGCGCCTTGTGGTCGGCCTTGGCGGCCGCCATCAGGGCGGGGTCGCTCAGCACGGCGGCGCCGGTTGCAGCCATCGCCTTGGCGACATGGACCATCGCCTTGTGCGCCGCGGGCTGTTTACCCTGCGCCACGACCTGCCAGGTGTGGAACGGCGTGCCGAGCGCGACGGTCGGCGCATGGGCCTGCACGGTCGGCACGGCCCAGCTCACATCGCCGATATCGGTCGAGCCGATGGCCGGATTGCGCTTGGCATCGCGCGGCACCAGGAAGTCGGCCAGCGGCGTGCCGGTATCCTGCATGCCGACGGTGCGCCAGATCGCGGCGATGTCCTGCGGCGACAGGGTCTTGCGGATGTCCTCGGCAAAGGCCTTGTCGGCGTCGTCGAAATGCGGCGGGCCGAGATCGTCCATCACCTTGTGCATCGCCTCTTCGAGCGGCGTGTTGGCGAGGAGGTCCGAAACGGCGCTGACGATACGCATCTCCATCTTGGTTTCCGTCATCAACGCAGCGCCTTCGGCAATCTTCTTCACGCGCTGGACGAGCTCGAGCATGCCACGCAGGTCGCGGGCACGGATCGAGTAGCGGACCCGGGCATGGGCCTGCACGACGTTGGGGGCGATGCCGCCGGTGTCGAGCAGGGCGTAATGCACGCGCGCATCGCTCGGCATATGCTCACGCATGTAGTTGACGCCGACATTCATCAACTCGACGGCGTCGAGCGCCGAGCGACCGAGATGGGGCGCGGCGGCAGCGTGCGAGGCGCGGCCGGTGAAGACGAAGTCGGCGCGGGTGTTGGCGAGCGCAAGCGCGGGCGCCACCTCCCAGAAGCTCGACGGGTGCCAGGAGATCGCGACATCCGCGTCGTCGAAGGCGCCCGCGCGCACCATGAAGGCCTTGGCAGCGCCACCTTCCTCGGCTGGGCAGCCGTAATAGCGCACGCGGCCGGGAATCTTGTTCTCGGCCAGCCAGTCCTTCATCGCGACCGCGGCGAGCATGGCGGCGGAGCCGAGCAGATTGTGGCCGCAGCCATGGCCGTGGCCGCCGGTCTCGATCTCCTTGTGCTCCGCGACGCCGGCCTCCTGCGACAGGCCGGGCAGGGCGTCGTATTCACCGAGGAAGGCGATGACCGGGCCGCCTTCGCCCGCCTCGCCGATCACGGCGGTGGGGATATCGGCGACGTTCTCGGTGATACGGAAGCCCTGGTGCTTCAGCTCTGCGACATGCTCAGCAACCGAGCGCTTCTCGGTGTAGCAGACCTCGGGCATGCCCCAGACCCGGTCGCTCAGAGCGATCAGACGCTCCTTGTTCGCATCGACGTGCCGCCAGAGATCGTTTCGATTGTCCATGATCTAATGCCTTGTCGGATCGCGGCGCGCCGCTGCGGCGCGTCATGGCGATCTATCCCCTTGGGAGGCATCGACCCATCGGAAACGGTGGTTACCTCTGACTCGACGCCACGCGGCCGCATATGAGCAAGCCTCCCGCCCCGCGTCCAGACGCCGGGCGCATGGCGGAGCGGCGTCTCAAGCCTTTTCGGCAAGGAGGGGCTGGGTGGCGAAATCGCTGAGGATCGGGCAATCGGGCCGATGGTCGCCATGGCAATGCGCCGCCAGATGCCGGAGCGTGTCGGCCATCGCCTTGAGTTCAGCCGCCTTTGCCTCGAGGTCGCGGATATGGGCCATGGCAAGCTGCTTCACATCGGCGCTGGCGCGGCTGCGGTCGCGCCAGAGCGCCAGCAACTCGCGCGTCTCCTCCAACGAGAAGCCGAGATCGCGCGCTCGCCGGACGAAACGCAGCGTGTGCACGTCGTCATCGGCATAGACCCGGTATTGGGCGGCGGTCCGCGCGGGCGGTGTGATCAGCCCGATACTCTCGTAATAGCGGATCATCTTGGCGCTGACGCCCGAGCGGGACGAGGCTTCACCGATATTCATCTCAGGCCTCCACCTTGAAGCGCCGCAGTCGCAGTGCGTTGGTCAGCACACTCACGCTCGACAGCGCCATGGCGAGCCCGGCGAAAACCGGCGAGAGCAGCACCCCCCAGAGCGGATAGAGCAGGCCGGCTGCGACCGGGATCAGGATTGCGTTGTAACCGAACGCCCAGGCGAGATTCTGGCGGATATTGGCGATCGTCGCCTTGGACAGCGCAATCGCGCGCGGTACGCCCATCACGTCGCCGGACATCAGCACGACATCGGCGCTCTCGATGGCAATGTCGGTGCCGGTACCGATGGCAATGCCGACATCAGCCTGGGCGAGGGCAGGTGCGTCGTTGATGCCGTCTCCGACGAAGGCGACCTTCGCACTGCCCTTCTGGAGGGCCTTCACGACGTCGGCCTTGTCGGTCGGCAGCACTTCCGCCCGGACCTCGTCGATGCCGAGCTGGCGGGCCACGGCGGCGGCGGTGCGCTTGTCGTCGCCCGTGACCATCACGACCTTGAGGCCGAGCTGGTGCAGTGCTGCGATCGCAGCCGGCGTGGTCTCCTTGATGGCGTCGGCGACGGCGATGACGGCTGCCAGCCTGCCATCGACAGCGGCATAGAGCGGTGTCTTGCCGGCCTCGGCCAGCGCCTGAGCGCGGCCAGCGAAGGTTGAAACGTCGATGCCGAGCTGCTCCAGCAGCCTATGGCCGCCGATGGCAACGCGTCGGCCCGCAACGGTGGCGGTGACTCCGCGACCTGCATCGCTGGCGAAATCAGCCGGCTCGGCGAGCGCGAGGGCTCTGTCTTTCGCCGCTGTGACGATGGCGAGCGCCAGCGGGTGCTCGGAACGATTCTCTGCCGAGGCGATCAGGCGCAGCACCTCGTTCACGTCGAAGCCCTCGGCCGGCTCGATATCGGTCAGCTCTGGCTTGCCCTTGGTCAGTGTGCCGGTCTTGTCGAGTGCGACGACCTGCACATCCCGCAGCGCCTGCAGCGCATCGCCCTGCCGGAATAGGATGCCGAGTTCGGCGCCGCGACCCGTGCCGACCATGATCGAGGTCGGCGTGGCAAGGCCCATCGCACACGGGCAGGCGATGATCAGGACCGCGACCGCATTGACCAGCGCATAGGATAGCGCCGGGCTTGGGCCGAAAGCGAGCCAGGCCAGGAAGGTCAGGAGCGCGACGCCCATCACCGCGGGCACGAACCAGAGCGTGATGCGGTCGACCGCGGCCTGGATCGGCAGCTTGGCGCCCTGCGCGGCCTGAACGGTCCGCACGATCTGCGCGAGTAGCGTATCGCTGCCGACCTTGCGGGCGGTGAAACTGAGTGCGCCCGATCCGTTGACGGTGCCGCCGGTGACGAGGCTGCCGGCTTCCTTGCGGACCGGGGCGGGCTCGCCGGTGATCATCGATTCATCGACGAAGGAGGTACCTTCCGTGACCTCGCCATCGACCGGGACGCGTTCGCCTGGCCGCAGGATGACGGTATCGCCGAGCTTCACCTCGTCGACCGGGATATCGGCCTCGCTGCCATGGCGCAGGACGCGCGCGGTCTTCGGCTGCAGCGCGATCAGGCTGCGGATCGCGGCTCCGGTGCGGCCCTTGGCACGCGCCTCGAACCAGCGGCCGAGCAAGATCAGCGTGACGATGACGGCGCCCGATTCGAAATAGGTCAGCGCCGTTCCTTCCGGCAGCAGGCCGGGCAGGAAGGTCGCGACGCTCGAATAGAGCCAGGCCGCGCCAGCGCCGAGCATGACCAGCGTGTTCATGTCGGGAGCACCCCGCACCAAGGCCGGGAAGCCCTTGCGCAGGAATACGAGCCCCGGCCCGAACATCACGATGGTGGCGAGCACGAAGGAGAAGAGGCGGAGATTCCATTCGCCGAAAGTGCCAGCAAGCCAGTGATGCAGGGCAGGAACCATGTGGCTGCCCATCTCGATCACCAGCAACGGGATCGTCAGCACGCCGGCGAGAATGACCGAGCGCAGCAATCTTGCCTGCTCTTCCTCCTTCACCATCGCCATGTGGTCGTGCTGGCCTGCCGCATGCCCGTCATCGGGTTTCACCGGGCTTGCCTCGTAACCCGCCTTCTCGACAGCCTTCACCATCTCGGGAACGAGATCGCCGCCAGCTACGGCCTTGATGCTGGCGCGCTCGGTAGCGAGGTTCACCGTGGCCTCGACGACGCCTGGCACACCGCGCAAGGCCTTCTCGACATGGCCGACGCAGGAGGCGCAGGTCATGCCCGTGACGGACAGATCGACCGTTTGCTCGAGGGGCTGATAACCGGTCTGACGGACTGCATCCTCGATCCGCTTCACGACATCGCTGCCCTTGGCGAAGGTCACATGCGCCCGCTCCGTCGCGAGATTGACCGAAACGGCCTCGACGCCCGGCACGGCCGCGATGGCGCGCTCGACGCGGCCGACGCAGCTCGCGCAGGACATGCCTTCCACGCCCATGTCGAGCGTTGCCAGCTCGTTCTTCGCCCTGTCGATGACCGTCATCGCCGTCTCCATTCACTGTGATGACGATTCATATGGGGCTTCCCATTATGGGAAGGTCAAGGTTGTGGTCATGTGTTTTTTGCAAGGAGCCGTGCGTGCGCCTTACGGCGTCTCGACCGAAACGCTCTTGATGATGCCGAAGACCGGTTTGCCGACAGCGAGCCCCAGGCTCGCCACTGATTTTGCGGTCAGCCGCACGATCAATGTCTCGCCGCGGCAGTCGAGTCGCAGATGCACGGTGCTGCCGCCTTCCCCGGTCCGCTGGCCGATCTCGGTGATCGTACCCGACAGGACGTTGAGGGCGCTGGTGCCTTCGGGCGGCGCGAGGCTGAGCATGACATCGCTCGCCATGATCCGGACGCGCAAATGCTGTCCGGCTTTCAATGTGCCGCGCGCGATGACGAGCTTTCCCGCTTGTGTCGCCAGCCTTGCCAGGCCGAACGCCTCGTCGAAGCCGCTGACCTCGGCGGACAGAACCGAACTCGCCTCCGGTGCGCCGGGGCGGGAGGCGAGGTCGATGCGCGAGAGGATTTCGGCCGTTGGCCCGCAAGCGGCGATCCGCCCGGCCTCGACGACGACGACGGTGGTTGCAAGCCGCGCCACTTCGGCGAGCGAATGCGAGACATAGACGATCGGGATGCCGACTTCGTCACGCAGCCGTTCGATATGCGGCAGGATCTCAGCCTTGCGCGCCTCGTCGAGTGCCGCAAGCGGTTCGTCCATCAGCAGCAGGCGCGGCTGCGCCAGCAGCGCCCGGCCGATGGCGACGCGCTGCTTCTCGCCGCCGGACAGCGCGCCGGGCCTGCGCTTCAGCAGATGGCCGATGCCGAGCAGGTCCAGCACCATGTCGAGATCGGCCGGTTTGCGGACGGCACGGGGCACGAACCAATGGCCGAAGAGCAGGTTCTGCCGCACGGTCAGGTGTGGAAACAGCCGCGCTTCCTGGAAGACATAGCCCAGCCGGCGCCGATGCGGCGGCAGCACGATGCCTCTCCCGGTATCGACCAGCGTCTCGCCCTCGACGCGGACATGGCCGGATTCGGGACGGACCAGCCCGCCGATGACATTGACCAGCGAAGTCTTGCCCGAGCCCGACGCGCCGAACAGCGCCGTCAGCCGACCTTGCGATTGAAAGGTGGTATCCAGCAGGAAATCGCCGAGCCGGCGTCGGACGGCGATGTCGAGGACGGGCGCCGTCATTCGATCGCGATCCGCCGCCCGACCAGCCGCGCCATCCATTCGGACAGAAACAGAGCGGCGACGGAGATTACGATGGAGATGAGCGTCAGCCGCATGGCGCCCGTCTCGCCGCCGGGAACCTGGGTGAAGGTGTAGATCGCCGAGGGCAGGGTCTGCGTCTCGCCGGGAATGTTCGAGACGAAGGTGATCGTCGCGCCGAATTCGCCCATCGCCTTGGCGAAGCACAGGATCATGCCGGCGATGATCCCCGGCAGGCAGAGCGGTAGCGTCACGACGAGGAAGACCCAGACCGGGCTGGCGCCGAGCGTTCCGGCGGCAGCCTCCAGCTTACGGTCGACGGCCTCGATCGAGAGCCGGATCGCCCGCACCATCAGCGGAAAGCCCATCACTGCACAGGCCAGCGCGGCGCCGGTCCAGCGGAAGGAGAAGACGATGCCGAACCAGTCATAGAGGAACTGGCCGATCGGCCCGCGCCGGCCGAAGCCGACGAGCAGCAGATAGCCGGTCACGACCGGCGGCAGGATCAATGGCAGATGCACCGCCGCGTCGAGCAGCGACTTGCCCCAGAAGCGCCCCCGCGCCAACAGAAGCGCGACGGCGAGCCCGAGAGGCAGGCTCGCCAGCATGGCGGTGGTGGCGACGATCAGGCTCAGCCTGACCGCCGTCCACTCTTCGGGCGTCAGCCAGTGACTCAAGCCGGCCAGCTCACGACGAGGTGGCGGGCTTGTTGAGGACGGTGAAGCCCTGCTTCTCGAAGACCGGCTTGGCGGTGGGGCTGCGCAGATAGGTCAGGAAGGCCTGCGCGTCGGGATTGCTCGAATCCTTGGTGACGGCGACGGGATAAACGATCGGCGGATGCGACCCTTCCGGGAAGGCCGCGACCACCTTGACCTGCGGGTCGGCGGCGGCATCGGTCGCATAGACGATGCCGAGCGGCGCCTCGCCGCGCGAGACGAGCAGCAGCGCCGCGCGGACGTTGTCGGCCTGCGCGATCTTGTCCTTCACCTTGTCCCACGCGCCAAGCTTCTCCAGCGCGGCCTTGCCGTATTTGCCGGCCGGGACGGAATCGACATTGCCCATGGCGAGGCGATTGGAGCCCAGCGCGGTGGCGAGGTCGACACCCGGCTTCAGCTCGATCGCGGCGGTCGAATCCTTGGGGGCGACGAGCACGATCTTGTTGCCGAGCAAGCTGACGCGCGTGTCCGGCTTGATCAGGTTCTTGCTCGCCGCATAGTCCATCCAGTCGAGATCGGCCGAGACGAAGAGATCGGCGGGCGCACCGTTCTCGAGCTGCTTCGCGAGCGTGTTGCTGGCGGCATAGGAGATTTTTGGCGCAGGCTTGCCGCTTTCCTTGACCCAGTTGGCGGCGGCCTCGTCGAGCGCATTCTTCATGCTTGCCGCGGCGAAGATCACCAGCTCCTTCGTCTGCGCCTGGGCAGCGTTGAAAGTCGGGGGCAGACCCATGGCAAGCGCCAGGCCCATCCCCAGCAGCGTCCGGCGCTTCATCATGCTGTTCCTCACTGTGCTTGTCGTTGTATATCGATGGATATAGCGATGGTTGCCGCGCGGGTGCCGGTAAGTCAAGGACAGCCGGCGACCGCATGAACGATGTATCGAAAACGCGAGGACCACGATGAAGATCAGCGCGCGCAACCAGCTCAAGGGCAAGATCGTCGAGATCACCAAGGGCGCCACCACGGCCCATGTCCGCATCGACATCGGCGGCGCGGTCGTCACCGCCTCGATCACCAATGCAGCAGTGGACGATCTCGGCCTGGCTGTCGGCAAGGAGGCCTATGCCGTGGTCAAGGCCTCCGACGTGATGATCGCGATCGACTGATCGCCATGGTCCGGGAGAACGAAATCCGCGACAGGGAGGTAGCCGTCGCACCGCCGCAGGCGACCGATGCCGGCCTCGTCTTCATCGGCGCCATCCGCACGCCCTGGACCTCGCGGTTGACCTGCCCGCGCCAGGGCAGGGCGGACGGGCCGATCTGCCGCATCGAGCTGTTCGCGCCCTGGGACCATGCGCTCGACGGCATCGAGCGTTTCGAGCGGCTGGAGGTGCTGTACTGGCTGCATCAGTCGCGTCGCGATCTCGTCCGCCAGAGCCCGGCCAATAACGGCGAGACTTACGGCACCTTCGCCTTGCGGACGCCGGTCAGGCCCAATCCGATCGGCACATCGATCGCGGCGCTCGTGGCGCGCGAGGGGTCCGTGTTGCTGGTGCGCGGGCTCGATTGCCTCGACGAGACGCCGCTCCTCGACATCAAGCCGGACCGAACGCTCTTCACTCCGATCGCCCCGCCACAGCCGGGCGATTTCGAGAAAGGCTAAGGGCTTGCCGCGAGCCCCGCTCACCCGTGCGGGTGCTTGTGGATCGGGTCGACCCAGTAAACCTCTTCGGGTTTCTCGACCGGATCGACATCGGTGATGTTGACCACCACCGCCTCGTTGTCGGAGCGCACCAGCACGCATTGCAGCGGGTTCTCGGGATCGGCGTTGATCTCCTGGTGCGGCACGAAGGGCGGAACGTAGATGAAGTCGCCCGGGCCGGCCTCGGCGACAAATTCCAGGCGCTCGCCCCAGCGCATGCGGGCCTTGCCGCTCACCACATAGATCACGCTTTCGAGCTCGCCGTGATGGTGCACACCGGTCTTGGCGTTGGGCTCGATCGCGACCGTCCCAGCCCAGATCTTCTGCGCGCCGACGCGGGCATGGTTGATCGCCGCCTGCCGGAACATGCCGGGAGTTTGTGCCGTGTTGGGGTCGAGCTTGTCGCCAGTGATCACCCGTACGCCGTCATGTTTCCAGCGCGGTTCTTCATGAGAATGCTCATGCTGATGATCATGGGAGTGATCGTGGCTCATGGCGGTCTCCTTGCTGGAGCATCCTGAGCCCTTTCCAGGAAGGACTCAGGATCAATTTCGATCAGTCCAGCTTTGCCGGGCCGGTGGCGACGGGCCGCTCGCCTGCGCCCCATTCCGACCAGGAGCCGTCATAGATGGCCTTGGCCGGCTTGCCGACAATCTCGAGCGCGGTCGAGAGGATCACCGCCGAGACGCCCGAACCGCAGCTCATGATCGATGGCTTGTCGAGGTCGACGCCGGCCTCCTGGAACAGTCTGGTGATCTCTTGCGGCTCCTTCAGCCTTCCGTCGGAAACGAGCTGCGAGGAAGGCAGGTTGAGCGAGCCTGGGATATGACCCGACTTCAGTCCGGCGCGGGGTTCCGGCGCCTCGCCGCGGAAGCGGTCGGCGGCTCGCGCATCAACGACCTGGATGGTCTTGGAGGCCGTAGCGCGGGCGACATCGTCGGCGTCGGCGACCGCGCCGTTGTCGAGACGGGCGGTGAAGCTGCGCGGCTTGCGCGGCCGCGGCGCGTCCTCCTCGACCGGCCGCCCTTCGGCCAGCCATTTCGGCAAGCCGCCGTCCAGGATGACGACGTCGCCTGCACCGAACACCTTGAAGGTCCAGCGCACGCGCGGTGCCGAGAAGAAGCCGAGCCCGTCATAGACGACGATGCGCATGCCGTCTCCGATGCCGAGCGCGCCAACGGCCGCTGCGAACTCGTTCGGCGGCGGCAGCATGTGGGGTAGGGGCGAGCGCGTATCCTTGATGGCGTCGAGGTCGAAATGCACGGCGCCCGGGATGCGCCGCGCGGCATACTCCGCCGCCCCGTCGCGCCCTTGCGCCGGCAGATACCAGGAACCGTCGACCACGACGATATCCGGCGCGTCGAGGCGCTCGGCGAGCCATTCGGTGGAAACGAAAACGTCTTCGCGGGCCATGGGATGTCCTTGGAGTATCCGGGTCTCGTTCTGAGGCTCAGGCCAGCGCGATCCGTACGCGCCGGTTCTGCTTGCCCTTCTTCTCGATGTCGGTGACGGCGACAAGGCCGATCTCGGCGGTATTGCGCACATGGGTTCCGCCGCAGGGCTGCAGGTCGATGTCGCCGATGGCGACCAACCTGACCCGCCCGGAACCACGCGGCGGCTTCACCGACATCGTCTTGACGAGGCCCGGATTGGCGTCGAGCTCCTCGTCGGTGATCCAGCGCTCGCTAACATCGGCGTTGCGGGCGACGAGTGCGTTGAGCTTCTCCGCCACCTCGGCCTTGTCGAGACCGCCCTCGGGGATGTCGAAGTCGAGCCGTCCGTCGCCGTCGCCGATCGAGCCGCCGGTCACGGGATAGGACAACACGACGCTGAGCAGGTGGAGCGCGGTGTGGATGCGCATCCGCTTGAAGCGCTTCTCCCAGTCCAGGACTGCCGTTACCGCTTCGCCCGGCTCGGGCGCCGACTGCCCTTCGAGCGGGACGTGGATGACGCGGCTCTTGTCCTCCGGGTCATAGATCGTCGTGCCGATTGCGATCTCGCTGCCGTCGGCGCGGCGCAGTGTGCCGGCATCGCCAGGCTGGCCGCCGCCGGTCGCATAGAAGATGGTCCGGTCGAGGATGATGCCGCCACGCTCGTTGATGGCCTCGACCGTTGCGGGCGTCTCCTTCAGATAGGCATCCTGGCGGAACAGCAGTTCGGTCGGCATCGGCTCGTCATCTCGTTGCGATAATCTTTCGCCGCCCAGACTGCACCGATCCTCGGCGCCGTGCCACTCCTCTGGCGAGTAGCAGGCAGGCGCGGGTGGGGGAGCAGAACAAGGATAGCGGGGATGGGGGCGGCCCGCCGCTTTTGACCCTGCCTGCTAGCCTCTAGAGGGGAGGGACGATGAACCGGGGCGCCGCGATGTCCTTGCCACGCATGAAACCGCAGGACGGCGTCGCCTGGATCACAGGCGCAAGCTCCGGAATCGGGGCGGCTGTCGCGATCGAGCTCGCGCGGCGCGGTTGGACGGTCGCGATCACCGCCCGCAGGGTGGAGGCGCTTGAAGCCGTCGCGCGCGAAGCGGAAGGGTTATCTGGACGAATCGTCGCCCATGTCGGCGACGTGACCGACGCACAAGGAATGGAGGGCCTCGCCGAGGCCATCGAAAGCATCCATGGCCCGATCGCATTGGCTTTTCTCAATGCCGGAATCGCCCCCGGTACGAAGGGTAGCCCGGTCGATCTGGAGGGTGTCGAGCTGGCAATGAGGATCAATCTGTTCGGTGTCGCCAAAGGGTTGTCGGCGGCGCTGGGGCGCATGATGACGCGAGGGCGGGGGCAGATCGCCGTCAATGCCTCGCTCGCCGGCTATCGCGGCGTGATCAGCGCGGCTGCTTATGGAGCCTCTAAGGCGGCAGCGATCCATCTTTGCGAGGCCCTGTATCTGGATTCTCGACGCATGGGGATTCGGCTACAGCTGGTTAATCCGGGCTTCGTCGATACGCCGATGACGCGGCGCAACCGCTTTGCCATGCCTTTCCTGATGAGCGTAGAGGACGGCGCCAGACGAATCGTCGACGGTTTTGAGCGCGGGGGCTTCGAGATCACGTTCCCGCGCCGCCTCGCCTGGATGCTGAAGGTGGCTCGGATATTGCCCTATCCGGTGTATTTCGCGCTGATTGGCCACTTAGCGCGGCGCCAGAGCTGAATCGGAATCAGCGATTGCGAATCGTCGAAAAGGCGGCAAGCGCGCGCTGGCGCCCGAAAGCGAGGTCGATCAGCGGGGCAGGGTAGGTCTCGCCGATTCGGACGCCCGCTTCTCTCTGCGCCTCGGGCGAGGCTCTCCAAGGTTGATGGATATCCTTGCTGGAGAGCTTTGCCAGTTCCGGCACCCATCGCCGGATGTAGCTTCCATCCGGATCGTGCGTTTCGCCCTGCGTTACGGGATTGAAGATTCGAAAATAAGGCGCGGCATCGACCCCGGAACCTGCCACCCACTGCCAGCTCGCGGCATTGTTGGCCGGATCGGCATCGACCAGCGTGTCCCAGAACCAGGCTTCGCCGGCACGCCAATCCTGCAAGAGGTGCTTGATCAGGAAAGAAGCCACGACCATTCGCACGCGGTTGTGCATCCAACCGGTCGTCCAGAGCTCGCGCATGCCGGCATCGACCAGCGGAAACCCAGTCTGACCGGCCTGCCAGCGCCGCAAGGCCACCGCATCCGGTCGCCACGGAAAGGAATCATAGCGCTCGTCGTAATTGCGGGTGGCGAGCGCGGGATTGTGGAAAAGCAGGTGGTAGGAAAATTCGCGCCAGCCGAGTTCCGACAGAAACTTGTCGGCATCGGCGGCGGTGCCTGCAGCCTCCCCGGTTTCGCGCGCGATTCCCAGAGCATGCCAGATCTGACGAGGGCTGATCTCGCCGAAGCGCAGATGCGGTGACAGCCGCGAGGTCGAGAGGCGATCTGGCCTGTCCCGCCCTTCGGCGTAGCCGCCAAGAGATTCGCCGAGAAAATTGTCGAGCCTTTTGCGCGCACCGTCTTCGCCGGGCGTCCAGCTTTGCCGCAGACTGCCAGCCCAATCTGGCTTGGTCGGTTCAAGGGCGAGTTCTTCCAGCCCAAGTATCTCGTTCTCGAGGGAAACAGGTCGCACGGCGGCGGGAATGCGGGCGGGTGCCGGTAAGGCTGGTGCGGGTTCGCCGCGCTCGCGCGCCGCGCGCCAATAGGGCGTGAAGAGCTTCATCGGCTGGCCGACCCGGCTTGTGATCTGCCAGGGGTCGTTCAGCAGGCTGCCATTGAAGCTCCTGACCTCGATGCCGGTCTCCGAGAGCCGCTCCTTGAGTTGCATGTCCAGCGCGATGGAAGCGGCATCATAGCGGCGATTCCAGGTAACGCGCTCGACGGCCGTGGCTTCTGCAAAGGTCGGCAGGAGTATTGCCGGATCTCCACGCAACACATCAAGCCGGCCACCCTTGCGCGCCAGAGCGGCAGACAGGGAATCGAGCGAGCGTGACAACCACCAACGCGATGCGCCGCCGAGCGGCCTGCGGCTGCTGCCTTCATCCAAAATGTAAACGCAGTAAACGGTTTCCGATTCCGCCGCCCAACAGAGCGCGGGGTTGTCTGCGAGCCGCAAATCGTCCCGGAACCAGTGCAGGCTGCGTTTCGTCATGGGAGCTCGTCAGTGCGCACGACAGGCGAAACGGAATCGTGCCGTGCGACGCGACACGCATGCCCTTTCTCCGGTCACAAACTCCGGAGCACAGCGATCGGTTCTAGGGAGAATTTGGAGGCCTCGCCCGGAATCGAACCGGGGTGCAAGGATTTGCAGTCCTCTGCGTAACCACTCCGCCACGAGGCCTTCCGGCGAAGGCGGCAGAGCCGCTCTCGCGACAGCGCCTATACCCACAAGCCGACCGCGCCGCAACCCGCCAGAGCATGTTTCGCTCCCGCAGCATGAAGATGTGTTTTGCCGTCACAAGGGGCTTGCGCAGTCCGGATCACGCCGCTATTACCCCGGCCACCGTTCCCGGATAGCTCAGCGGTAGAGCAATCGACTGTTAATCGATTGGTCGCAGGTTCGAATCCTGCTCCGGGAGCCAGCGAATTCGAGGGCTCGGCGCGACATCCGCCGGGCCCTTTCGTTTTCTGGCTGCTGCCGGGCCTTGTCGCACGGTGCCGCCTGTGCGGAAGGGCGCGGGATGCGTTGGGCGCAAGCGAGGCCGCTTGCCTTTTGCGCCGCGCTCGAACAGAAAGCTGCCATGAGCGGCGCTGCCGTGCCGGGCTTCTGGCGAGATGGCCTCGAAGCTGCGGCCGGGCGGCGGTGCAGACGGAGAGTTCAAGGCATGCAAGGTTTCACCGGGCTTCGCCGCAACATGGTCGACTGCCAGTTGCGGACCTATGACGTCACGGACCGGGCCGTGCTGACGGCGGCGGACGAGGTTCCGCGCGAGGTCTTCGTGCCGGAGAATCTGGCTTATCTGGCTTATCTCGACCAGTCGATCGAGTTGCCCGGCACCGGGCGGGCGCTGATGACCCCGATGGTGATCGCGCGCATGATCCAGGTGCTCGATCTTCAGCCGGGCGAGGATGCACTCGAATATGGCGGCGGCACTGGCTACGGCGCCGCGCTGATGGACCGGATGGGCATGAAGGCGACGCTGTGGGAGCCCGATGACGCGGCGCGCGGGCTGGCTGTCGCCGCGTTGACCGCAGCCGGGAGCCGGGTTGCGATCGCCGAGAAGGAGCCCGCGAAAGGATCCTTCGATGCGATTCTGGTGAGCGGCGCCTGCGAGGTCGAGCCGAAGAATCTGTTTTCGCTGCTGCGGCAGGAAGGGCGCCTGATCGTGGTGGAGGGGATCGGACGTTCCGCCCGCGTGAAACTCTACCAGAAGTCGGGCGAGGTAGTCGCCGGACGGACCGTTTTCGATGCCGCGGCGCCTGAACTCGCCGAATTCCGGCGCCCTCCGGCCTTCGTTTTCTGATGTCGCAGTGTCGCATTTTTGCGGCACCTGCTCACGGAAACCTGTTCGGGAGCCCCTACTGCTGTTGGCGGATGGCTCCGGGACAGGTACAAATGATCACTTCTGCCGAGGCTGGGGCGATGCCTGGGCGCGACTTGTAGTGCGCACGAGAGGCGTCCTGTGGAAAGACGAATCGACAAGAAGGCTTTCGGATACGGGGTCGGCACCGTCCTGGCAGTACTGCTGGCCGGTAGCGGGTCCGCGGCCGCGCAGACGATGGACGCTGCGCTGGCACGGGCCTATTCCGGCAATCCGACTCTGAATGCCCAGCGTGCTTCAGTACGCGCCACCGATGAAAATGTTCCGCAGGCGCGCGCCGGCTATCGGCCCAAGATCACCGCCTCGGCGGATATCGGTGCCAGCATCACCCAGTCGGAAGTTCCGGCTTTCGCGAGCACGTCGCCCTACCACGCCAGCATCAACTCGCGCCTTGCGCCGCGCGGTGCCGGCGTCCAGGTCACCCAGAACATCTTCGATTCCGGCAAGACCCGCAGCGCGATCAGCCAGTCCGAATCGCAGGTGCTGGGCGCGCGCGAGACGTTGCGCAATACCGAGCAGAATGTGCTGCTCGACGCCGCGACCTCCTATATGAACGTGCTGCGCGACACGGCTATCCTCAATCTCAATCGCAACAACGTCGAGGTTCTCGAGGAGCAGCTGCGCCAGACGCGCGATCGATTTCAAGTCGGTGAAGTCACCCGCACCGACGTCGCGCAGGCCGAAGCGCGCCTGTCCTCGGCCCAGTCGCAGGCGATTCTCGCCGAATCGAATCTGAAGACGTCGGTGGCGCGCTATCGCCAGAACGTCGGCATCGAGCCGCGTTCTCTGGCCCCCGGCCGCCCGGTCGAGAGCCTGTTGCCGAAATCGCTGCCGACGGCGCTCAACCAGGCGCTTTCCAACCACCCGGCGATCGTTGCCGCGCTCCACGGCGTGGACGTGGCCGAGCTGCAGGTGAAGGTCACGGAAGCCGATCTCGGCCCGACCTTCGGCATCACCGGTTCGGTGCAGCGGCGTTACGACAGCCAGTATTATGGTGACAATCGCCTGTCGGCGAGCATCGTCGGCGCGCTGACCATCCCGATCTATGAAGGCGGGCAGATTTACGCTCGGACGCGCCAGGCCAAGGAAACGGCCGGACAGCGCCGGATCGAGGTCGACACACAGCGCGACACGGTACGCGCCGCGGTCATTTCGGCCTGGGGCGGTCTCGAGGCGGCGAAGGCGCAGATCGTTGCGGCCCAGGCGCAGGTCGAGGCAGCATCGACCGCACTGGCCGGTGTGCGCGAGGAGGCCAAGGTCGGCCAGCGGACCACGCTTGACGTCCTCAACGCCCAGCAGGAACTGGTGAGCGCCCGTTCTACGCTGGTCACGGCGCAGCGCGACCGCGTTGTCGCCTCTTATGCCGTGCTCTCGGCAGTCGGCAAGCTCTCGGCGCAGACGCTGAGGCTGAAGACCGCGACTTACGACGCGCGGCAGCACTACGATCAGGTCAAGGACAAGCTCTGGGGCACGCAGACCCCGGACGGTCGCTGAGCCGCACTGGTCGGGCGCCGGCGCGGTAGAGCGCTGGCGCATCTGGGACTCAAGGGCAACAGCGCCGGTTTCTCCTGTGGGGGAAGGCTTTGCCGCCTTGTCTGGCCGGAGTCTCATGGAATACTGCGCTGTGGAGCGGCGTTGATTCCATCGGCGCGCGCGGTGCCCAACGGTCCGGACTGCCATGAACGCGCAAGCCAAGCCCAATGAACCGTCGATGGAGGAGATCTTGGCCTCCATCCGTCGGATCATTTCCGACGATGAAGCCAAGCCGGCAGAAGCCGAGGCAGAGACCCCCGCGCCCGAGCCGGAGGCGGCTTCTCTCGACGATGACGTTCTGGATCTCGGGACGGAAGCGGCCTTCGTTGCGGCCCCGGCCGTCGAACCGGTTCCCGCTCCCGCCGTTCCAGTTGAAGCTGAGACCGAGTCTGACGTCGACTTCCGCGAGGCCGAGGAACCCGAGGAGCCGGCTGCGCCCGCGGCAGTCGCTCCAGCCGAACCGACGCCTGCCGTAGCCGCCCGGCCGGAACCGGCCTTGCAGACTGTCGACATGGCCAGCCTCCTGTCGGATCAGGCGAGCTCTGCCGTCACCAGTGCTTTCGGGCAGCTTGCCAACACCGTGCTCAGCAACAATGCCCGCACGCTGGAGGATCTGGTCAAGGATATGCTCAAGCCGATGCTCAAGACGTGGCTCGACGACAATCTGCCGTCCATGGTCGAGCGCCTCGTGCGGGCTGAGATCGAGCGGGTCGCGCGCGGCGGCCGCAACTAACTGGATTTCACAAGGCGGCGCGTGCGGGTGCTTGTCCGGCGTACCGGCTTCCGCAACCCCTCGAAAGCGCCGGCCTCATCGAGTCTCTTGAGGGCGAAGCCCGCCAGAGCGAGCGCAGCGGTTGGCGCGCCGAGGCGGGAGACCAGCATCGTCAAGCCAATTGCCAGCGGGCGCGGATAGCGACCCGACGCGGCTTCGACCGTGACCCAGGCGCCGAGGGCGTGCACCAGCAGTTTCATGTCGCCGCCCTCAAGGCGTCCCGTTGCGCCCGTGCGCGATCCCGATCATTGCGCGGCATGCCGTTCTCCCTTCGCTGACCTGCCGTTGCAACCATTCGCGACGCTCGAGGTTCCCTGTGGCGTTCGAGTGATGCCGATTCTGCCGGCGCCCCGACGCCGGTTTCCGCATTCTGGATCAGTCTCTCTGCTCAGTGATCGAGCCTCGCCCGAGTACGGTTTGACGGTCGCCGTGAGTGGGATGTCATCGAAAACGTTGACGCGTGCCCTTCGCATGCGCTCTTAAGACGGCGAGACCTTTTGGCCAGTGATTTTCCGGCCGGGGCAGGTTCCCCGGCCTTTCTGCGTTCGAGCGATGCGATGATGGACAAGACTTTCGAGCCGGCAGCCGTCGAGGCCCGGATCAGCAAGGCCTGGGATGAGGCGCAAGCCTTCAAAGCGGGCAGGGGCGCCGCGCCCGGGGCCGAGCCTTATTGCATCGTGATCCCACCGCCGAACGTCACCGGTTCGCTGCATATGGGGCACGCCCTCAACAACACCCTGCAGGATGTGCTCTGCCGCTTCGAGCGCATGCGGGGCAAGGATGTGCTCTGGCAGCCCGGCACCGATCATGCCGGTATCGCGACCCAGATGGTCGTCGAGCGCAAGCTTGCCACCGAGAACAAGACCGATCGCCGTTCCATGGGCCGCGAAGCCTTCCTCGCCGAGGTCTGGAAGTGGAAAGAGGAGTCCGGCGGTACCATCGTCAACCAGCTCCGCCGTCTCGGTGCCTCCTGTGACTGGTCGCGCGAGCGCTTCACCATGGACGAAGGGCTCAGCGCCGCCGTCCTCAAGGTTTTCGTCGGCCTCCACAAGCAGGGGCTGATTTACCGCGCCAAGCGTCTGGTGAACTGGGATCCGAAGTTTCAGACCGCGATCTCGGACCTCGAGGTTCTGCAGATCGAGAAGACCGGTAGCTTCAAATGGCAGCGCGGCGGCGAGGAACCCTTCGACGCAGCCAAGCTCGACAAGGCGCTGAGCCGCGATCCGAACGGCCATCTCTACTATTTCAATTACCCGCTCGAGGGCGCGGCCTATAACTCGGACGATGCCTCGACCTTCATCACGGTCGCGACCACGCGTCCGGAAACGATGCTGGGCGACACCGGCATCGCGGTGCATCCCGACAATGCGACGATCGGCCATCTCATCGGCCGCAAGGCCGTTCTGCCGCTGGTCGGCCGCGTCATCCCGATCGTGCCCGACGACTATGCCGACCCTGAGAAGGGAACAGGCGCGGTCAAGATCACGCCGGCGCATGATTTCAACGACTTCGAGGTCGGCAAGCGCCATCAGCTCGACGTCGTCAACATCCTCGACGGCGAAGCGCGCATCACGCTCGCCGGCAACGAGGACTTCCTCGCCGGGGCGATGCCCGAGGCCGAGACGCTGGCGCTCGATGGGCTCGACCGTTTCGTGGCACGCCGCCGCGTCGTTGCGCTGATGGCCGAGCGCGGCTTCCTCGCCAAGATCGAGCCGCATGGGCACACCGTCCCGCATGGCGACCGCTCAGACGTCGTCATCGAGCCCTGGCTCACCGACCAGTGGTATGTCGACGTCAAGCCGCTGGCGCAGCGCGCGCTCAAGGCCGTGCAGGATGGACGCACCAAGTTCACGCCTGAGAACTGGACGAAGGTCTATTACGACTGGCTGGAGAACATCGAGCCCTGGTGCGTCTCGCGCCAGCTCTGGTGGGGGCACCAGATCCCGGCCTGGTATGGGCCGGACGGCGAGGTCTTCGTCGCCGAGTCGGAGGCTGGTGCGCAGGCGCTGGCCGTCGGTCATTACGGCGACACGGTCGAGCTCCGGCGTGACGAGGATGTGCTCGACACCTGGTTCTCCTCGGCGCTCTGGCCGTTCTCGACGCTAGGCTGGCCGGAGGAGACTCCCGAGCTGAAGCGCTACTACCCCACGGCGACGCTGGTCACCGCCTTCGACATCATCTTCTTCTGGGTCGCCCGGATGATGATGATGGGCCTCAACTTCATGGACGAGGTGCCGTTCCACGACGTCTACATCCACGCCATCGTCCGTGACGAGAAGGGCGCGAAGATGTCGAAGTCGAAGGGCAACGTCATCGACCCGCTGACGCTCGTCGACCAGTACGGCGCCGATGCGCTCCGCTTCACGCTCGCCGCCATGGCGGCGCAGGGACGCGACATCAAACTCGCGACCTCCCGCGTCGAGGGCTATCGCAACTTCGCGACCAAGATCTGGAATGCGGCGCGCTTCGCCGAGATCAACGGATGCGTGCGCGCGGAAGGTTTCGACCCGGCCGCGGTCAGGCAGCCGCTCAACCGCTGGATCCTCAGCGAGGCCGCCCAGGCGGCCGAGGAGGTCGCCGCCGGAATCCCCACCTTCAGGTTCAACGAGGCGGCCGGTGCAGCCTATCGCTTCGTCTGGAACCAGTTCTGCGACTGGTATCTGGAACTCGCAAAACCCGTGCTGCAGGGGGAGGGCGTCGATGCTGCCACCAGGGCCGAGACGCAGGCGACGGTGGCTTATGTCATCGACCTGATCTGCCAGCTGCTGCATCCGTTCATGCCGTTCCTGACCGAGGAGCTCTGGGCGCAGAAGGCCGAGGCAGGTGCCCCACGCAAGCTGGCGGAGGGCGACGCCGCGCTGGTCTGCCTGACCCGCTGGCCCGACTTGTCGGCGCTCAAGGACGCCACGGCGGAAGCCGAGATCGGCTTCGTCATCGACCTTATCTCGGACATCCGTTCGGTGCGCTCCGAGGTCAACGTCCCGGCCGGCACCCAGGCGCCGCTCGTCCTCGTCAACGCCTCGGCGGCGACGCGAGCGACGATCGAGGGCTGGCGGCCGATGATCGAGCGCCTCGCGCGCGTCTCCGATATCGCTTTCGAGGCCGCGGCTCCGGCGCAGTCGGCGCAGATCATCGTGCGTGGCGAAGTGGCCGCTCTGCCGCTTGCCGGGCTGATCGATCTCGATGCCGAGCGTTCGCGCCTGACCAAGGAACTGGCCAAGCTCGACCAGGATATCGCGGTCGTCGAGAAGAAGCTCGGCAATCCCGATTTCATGGCGCGCGCGCCGGAGGAGATCGTCGAGGAGAACCGTGATCGCAAGGCTGCGGCAGAAGCGCGCAAGCTGAAGATTGCGGAGGCGCTGACGCGGCTGGCCTGAGCCGCCACCGCATTGCGGCCACGAGCTTGTCGTCAAATTGACCCTTCCGGGAGAGAAGACTCGCCTTCTCCCCCGGACATCGTTTAGATGCGCACGGCGCAGTTCCGCCATGCACACAGTGGCGGCAGACAGGATCGGCAGAGCAAGAATCATGCTCAAACGAGCTTATGATTGGTGTGTTTCCTACGCCTCGCACCCGGCTGCGCCCTGGCTGCTGTTTGCGCTGACCTTCGTCGAGAGTTCGATCAGCCCGCTGCCTCCGATTCCGCTGCTGCTGCCGATGTGCATCGCCCGGCCGGATCGCGCCCTGTTCTATGCCGGTATCTGCTCGCTCGGTGCCGTGCTCGGCGGCTATGTCGGCTACGGCATTGGCTTCCTGCTCTATGACTCGCTCGGCGCCTGGCTGATCGGCATCTACGGCCTGCAGGAAAAGGCAGCCCATCTCATCGCGACTTCGCAGGACTATTGGTTCTGGGTGCTGGTCACCAAGGGGCTGACGCCGATCCCGTTCAAGATCGTCACGATCATGTCGGGCTTCCTGCATTTCGACCTGTGGAAGTTCACGGTCGGCATGGTGGTTTCGCGGGCGAGCTTCTTCCTGATGATCGCGCTGGCGCTACGCTTCTACGGCGACGACATCCGCATCTTCATCGAGAAGCACCTGCCCATGGCCGCGCTGACCCTGCTCGCGATCGTGGTCGGTGGATTCTTCGTCTTGCCGATGGTGCTCTGACGCACGCCGGTTTTCGGCGCCGAAGTTTTCGTGACATCGCTGCAACACTGTGACGGGAACGCTCTGGCGGGCCGGTGGATGCACGCGCTCGCCGCGAAGCCGCCACAAAGGACGCCCAGCAAAAGGGCACATTAAGTCTTTGAGATATAGACAAATTGAAACGTCGTGCCGTTGCCGGCGCCATCCAGCGGGGCGGGACGGGGTTTCAGGGTCGGCGTTGCAGCGGCCCCGGTCGACATGGCAGGTTCCGGCCGTGCCAGTCTGGGGGGACAGGACGAGTGGCGATGAATACGCGTGTGTTCGACGAGTGGGGGGAGCCGGGCCTTGCGATCGACGCGGGTTCGGCTGGCGTTTCCCTGCTTCGCGCCGTCCTGTCGTCTGAATATGACGCCACCACAGGAAAGCTCACAGTCCGCCTTTCTGATGCCGAACTTGGAGAGCGTCGTGATGGTCGGACGCTGAGGAAGGCTGACGATCATACCGAAGCGCGGCTGAAGGACGCGCGCAAGCTCGGCCCTGCCGGAGGCGGTGCCCTGACTCACCCAGGAAGGGCGGGCGAAACCCATTGCTATGCGGATATCTGACGTAACCATAGCATGCATGTTGCTGTTGCTCGGCGCGCCGCAGGCTCTTCGGGCACAGGACTTTGCCAACGGGCAGCCACCGCTGCCGCCAAGGCCGATTCCCGGAATCGCCCTGCCGGAGCCGGATTCGCCGCATGCCGCCGGGCCTGACGACGCCATTGTCGCTCCGACGCCGAAAACGCCGACTGCTCATAGCGCGTTGCCTCTCGTGCCGTTCAGCAGTGCGCGCGATGCGCTGCGAGCCTGGATGCGGGACTCCTCCGCTGGCGATCAGGTTGGCGCCGTTCGTGCGCTCGAATACGCCGCCTCGCAGGGGCATCTGACTGCGCAGTACAAGCTCGGCCGGATGTATGCCGGTGGTGATGGCGTCCCAACCAATGATCTCAAGGCTTTCGAGTATTTCTCGAAGATCGCGGATGAGAACGCCGACGCCGCTCCCGGCACGGCGGCCGGCCGTATGGTCGGCAGCGCCTTCGTGGCGCTCGGGAGCTATTTCGCCGACGGGATCAAGGGCAGCTATGTGAAGCCCAACCCGGATCGCGCCTTCGACATGTTCCATTATGCCGCCTCCTATTTCGGCGATCCGGATGGGCAGTACAATTTGGCGCGGCTCTACATGAAGGGGCAGGGCACGACGCGCGATGCCCGCCAGGCTGCGCGCTGGATGAAGCTCGCGGCCGAGAAGGGGCATGCGCCGGCTCGTGCGGCCTTCGGCGAGATGCTGTTGCGCGGCGGCGAGGGCGTGCCTCGTCACCCCGTTCTCGGCCTGATGTGGCTCGCCATGGCCCGTGAAGGCGCCGACCCGGTTAGGGAGGCCTGGATCATCGAGCGGCACGATGCGGCCTTTGCCGCGGCCTCTGCGGCCGATCGTTCAGCGGCCATGGCACTTGTCGAGCGCCAGCAGCTTGCCACGGCCGGGACGGCTCGCCCCGATTCACAGCACTGATTGGCTGCCTTGAATCGCCATACCTCACGAGGGTATGGCGACCGACGCTAGTTCAGCTCGATCATGACCGGAACATGGTCCGATGGCTTTTCCCAGCCGCGGACATATTTGGCGATCTGCACGCCGGCGAGGTGGTCGGTCGCTTGCGGCGACAGCAGCAGATGGTCGATGCGGATGCCGTTGTTCCGCTGCCAGGCGCCGGCCTGATAATCCCAGAAGGTATAGAGCCCGCCAGCGTCGGTCGTGGCGCGCAAGGCGTCGGTGAGCCCGAGATCCAGAAGGTCCCGGAAGGCGGCGCGGGTCTGTGGCAGGAACAGCGCATCGCTGACCCAGGCCCCAGGGTCGCGCGCGTCGCGCGGCTCGGGAATGACGTTGTAGTCGCCGGCTAGAACCAGCGGCTCCTCGAGCTGCAGCAGCATCTGGGCATGGGCTGCGAGCCGCTTCATCCAGCCGAGCTTGTAGGGGTATTTCTCGGTATTGGGAGGGTTGCCGTTGGGCAGATAGATCGAGGCCAGCCGCACCACGCCTGACCCGAATGGCAATACGCCTTCAAGGTAGCGCGCCTGCTCGTCGCCATCGTCGCCGGGCAGACCCCTGCGTACGTCCTCGAGCTTGCTTCGACTCAGGATCGCGACGCCGTTGAAGGTCTTCTGCCCATGCGTCTCGACCTGCCAGCCGGCCGCCTCGATCTCGGCGCGCGGGAAGTCGGCATCGAGGCATTTGATCTCCTGCAGGCAGAGCGCATCCGGCTCCGCCTCCTTCAGGAAGTCCAGCAAATGGCCGAGCCGCTGGCGGACCGAATTCACGTTCCAGGTGGCAATACGCACGAGAGGCTCCGATCTGAGGCAGGCCGCAGGATAAGCGGGATCGCCGTCGGCATGGCAAGCCGCTTTCCACCGCAAACGAAAACTCCCCGCATTGCTGCGGGGAGCCAATGATTTCCGACCGAATTGTCGGGCGCTGTCAGGGGCAGGCGCGAACCACGCCGCCGGACGCGATATAGGTCCCGGTTTCGGGGTTGTAGCTGCGGAACCGGCGCGAACAATACGCCACCGCATCGGTGTCTGCAGCGCTGTAGCCATAGGCGCGCGGCACGGGCGGAGCATAGACCACCGGCGGCGCGACATAGACCGGCGCCGGCTCGTAGTAGACCGGCGGCGGCGGCGGAGCGGCCAGCGCTCCTGCGGCGAGCGCGCCACCGATGATGCCGGCAGCGATGCCGGCACCGACCGCTGGGCCGCGACGGTAGCCGTAATAGCGCGGACCGTAGCCGTAGCGGCGCCATTGGACGTTCTGCACCAGCGCACTGGCGCTCTCCGTGACGGCCGGCGCCGAGCCGGCCGCCGCAAGCGGGGCGGCCGAAGCCGGCATTGCCAAGAGGGCTCCGCCGGCCAGCGCTGCTGCCACGACGAGAGACTTGATCATGACGAAACTCCTTTGTTCTCCAACGGGAGTGGAACTCCGCCTGCTCCCCCGGCTGGATCTCAACTTACCGATCTGTCGGCCCTGATGGAAGACTAGCGTGCGATCTCGGCATAATTTAGTCGTCACGTGATTGTGGCTTCGCTGTCGTTTCTCATGGGCAAACGGGTTGCGCATCGACGATTCTCTCGCCATCTAGCGCTGCACTGCACATAATCCGCATCCTGCCTATGAAGGACGAAGAAACGACCATGGCGCAACCTGGCGGCCATTCCCGCGACCCTGCGGCCTATAATCCGATGAAACCGTTGCCGTTCCTCATCTTCAGCTCGCGCTGGCTGCAATTGCCGCTTTATCTCGGCTTGATCATTGCGCAGTGCGTCTATGTCTTTCTGTTTCTCAAGGAACTCTGGCATCTGGTGACCCACGCCTTCGACTTCAGCGAGCAGCAGATCATGCTGGTCGTGCTGGGGTTGATCGACGTGGTGATGATCTCGAATCTGCTGATCATGGTGATCGTCGGCGGTTACGAGACCTTCGTCTCGCGTCTGCGTCTCGAAGGCCATCCCGATCAGCCGGAATGGCTGAGCCACGTCAATGCGAGCATCCTGAAGATCAAGCTTGCCATGGCGATCATCGGCATCTCGTCGATCCATCTGCTCAGGACCTTCATCGAGGCCGGCAATATCGGCGGGCTCGGCCGGACGACCAATTACACCGAATCAGGCGTACTGCTGCAGACGCTGATCCATGTGGTCTTTATCCTGTCGGCCATCGGCATCGCCTGGGTCGATCGGATGACGGCAGCGCCCGGCAAGGGCCACTGAGTAGGATACGAGGCGCAAAAGAAAACTGCCCGGCTGCATCTCCAGCCGGGCGGTTCGCATTTCAGGGAGGGCTACTGCCCACGTCCGCTTCGGGCCGCGAAGCGGATCGCCTCTTCGGCTGCTCGAAAGAGCGCCTTGGCCTTGTTTATGCACTCCTCCTGCTCGGAAGCAGGGTTGGAATCGTAGACGATGCCCGCACCGGCCTGGACGTGCATCTTGCTATCCTTCACCACGGCGGTGCGCAGGACGATGCAGGTGTCCATCTCGCCATTGGCGCCGAAGTAGCCGATGCATCCGGCATAGGCGCCACGTGCATCCCGCTCGAGTTCGTCGATGATCTCCATCGCCCGGACTTTGGGGGCACCCGAGACGGTCCCGGCCGGGAAGCCTGCGATCAGCGCCGCGAGCGAATCGTGGCGCGGGTCGATTGTCCCTTCCACGTTCGAGACGATGTGCATCACCTGGCTGTAGCGCTCGATGAAGAAGGAATCGGTGACCTTGACGGTCCCGATTTCAGCCACGCGGCCGACATCGTTGCGGCCGAGATCGAGCAGCATGAGATGCTCGGCACGCTCCTTCGGATCGGCCAGCAGCTCCTCCGCCAGCGCTTCGTCCTCGGCCGGGGTTGCGCCGCGTCGGCGCGTGCCGGCGATCGGGCGGATCGTCACCGTGTCATCCCGCCGCCGCACGAGGATCTCGGGGCTCGAGCAGACGATCTGGAAGTCCACGAAGTCGAGATAGCAGAGGAAGGGTGCCGGATTGACGCGGCGCAGGGCCCGGTAGAGCGTAAACGGCGGCAGTGCGAAAGGAGCCTCGAAGCGCTGCGACAGCACGACCTGGAAGATGTCGCCGGCGCGGATGTACTCCTTCGCCTTGGCCACCATCTCGAGATATTCAGCCTCGCTCGTGTTCGAGGTGGTGACCGGCTCAGGCAGGTTGGCGATGTCGATGTCTGCCTCGGCGGGCAGGGCGCCTTCCAGCGCTTGTGCGATCGCTTCGATCCGCTCCTGCGCCCGCTCATAGGCGTGGCGTGCAGCGATGCCGGGCTGCTGCCGAACCGGCGTGACGATATGGATCTCGTCGCGCACTGCGTCGAAAACCACCATCAGCGTCGGCCGGGTCAGGATCGCGTCCGGGACACCGGTTCCGGTCTCCTTCGGCTCCGGCAGGCGTTCCATCAGACGCACCATGTCATAGCCGAGATAGCCGAACACTCCGGCGGCCATGGGCGGCAGACCCTCGGCTTCGGGGATGGCACTCTCGGCCAGCAAGGCGCGCAGGCTCTCGAAAGCGGGGCGGGGATCGTCGAGAAAAGCCTCGCCCAGCGCCGGCCGGCACATCGCAGCCTGCCCGTGGTGGCAGCGCCAGATCAGGTCAGGCTCCAGCCCGATCATCGAGTAGCGGCCGCGGACCGCACCACCCTCGACCGATTCCAGCAGGAAGGCCGGGCCAGCCGTGGCGTGCCGGAGCTTCAGGAAGGCGGCGACCGGCGTCTCGCAATCGCCGACCAGGACCCTGCGCAGAAGCTGGGGAGCGCCCGTCTCGTAGGTCTGCGCGAAGCGCTCGAACTCGTCGATGGGCTGCATCGTCAATTCTGAGCTCCGCCTGTGGCGTTGCGGAAGGCCGCCTCGTTGATGCTGACCCCGAGCTTGGCCTGCCGCTCCGCGACGTATTGCAGCAGAAGACCTTCGCTCAGATTGGCCGAGAGCAGGCGCACGAAGTTGTCCGCTTCCTGCGTCGTGCGGACGTAAGGCGGCACCGTGGCCGAATCGACCTTGAACAGGATGCGCCCACCATCGGCGCCGGCAGCCGAATTGGCCTTGCCGGCAGCGGTGCCGAAAACCTGGGTGACGACATTGGCCGGCAGTTCGGGCCGCTGATCCTGCCGCGCGACGTCGGCGGCGGTTTGGACCGTCAACCCGGCGGAGGCTGCGACCGTGGCGAAGGCCTCGCCCTTGTCGAGCCGCTGGACCAGCTCGCGTGCCTTGGTCGAAAGCTTGGTCGCCGTCTCGTCAGCACGCCATTGTGTCTCGACTTCGCCCTTGACCTCGTCGAATCCACGATCGCGCGACGGGTCGATCTTGGTGACGTCGAACCAGACGTAGCCGGCGTTCTGGGGAAGGCGGATCGCCTCGTTGTCGACACCGATATCGGAGGCGAAAATCGCGCGCAGCGTGGCATCGGCACCGGGGAGAGCCTGCTCCTGCGAGCCGTCCGGCTTGGTCATGCCCTGGCTCATCGGGCCGGCGTTACGCAGCTGCAGGTTGAACTGCTTCGCGATCTCGGCCAGCGGCTTCGCGGAGGCGCGTTCGTCCTCGATCTTGTCGTGGAGCTCGGTGATGCGGCTCGAGGCCCGGCCCGTCGCGATCTCCTTCTTCACCTCCTCGGCAACCTCTTCATAGGGGCGCACATGCTGAGGGTCGATCTTGCTGACGCGCAGCAGCACAGTGCCGAAGGCGCTTTGCACGGGGGCGCTGACGGCGCCCTGCGCGAGGGCGAAGGCGGCTTCGCGCACGGCGGCGTCGAAGATCTGGTCGCGTGTGAAAGTGCCGAGCGTCAGGTCTTTGAAGGCGACGTTCCGCTCGGTCGCGATCTCGTCGAAGGTCTCGCCGCCGTCGATCTTGGCCTTGGCGGCCTGCGCCTCCTCGGCGTTGGGGAAGGGGATCTGCTCGACCGTGCGGGTCTCGGCCGTGGTGAAGCGCTGCGCCTTCAGGGCTTCATAGCGGGCCTTTGCCTCGTCGTCGGTGACCTTGGTCGGATCGGCGACTGCATCAGCGGTGATCGCGAGGATCGCCGCGGTCCGGTACTCCGGCGCGCGGAAGGCGATCTTGCGGTCGTTGTAGAAGGTCTTGAGCTGGTCTTCCGTCGGCGCGGCGATCTCGCCGGCGGCGCTTGCCGGCAGGCGGGCGAAGGTGACCGCGCGCTTCTCGTTGCGCAGGCGGTTGCCAATTTCCTGCAGGGCCGTCGGCACAGTCAGGCCGCCTGAGACCAGCTCGGCGACCTGCTGGCGCAGGATCGTGGCGCGCTGCAGCGAGACATAGCTCTGCTCGCTATAGCCGTTGGAGCGCAGCAACTCGTTGAAGCGTGCGGCCGAGAACTGACCGGAGGCGTCGCGGAAGACCGGATCGTCGAAGATCAGGTTGCGAATCGTTTCGTCGGAGACCGCGAGCCCCATGTTCTGCGCGGTCTGGTCGAGCGTCGCTTCGCTGACGAGGCGGGAGAGGACCTGCCGGTCGAGGCCGAGTGCACGCGCCATTTCGGGTGAGATCTGCCGGCGCTGCTGACGGATCAGGTTCTGGATCTCGGTCTGGTAGGCGTTGCGCACCTGCTCGACGCTGATCTCGGTCTTGCCGATCTTCGCGACTTCGTTGCGGCCATAGCCGCGGAAGATGTCGCCCACGCCCCAGATCGCGAAGGAGATGATGAGGAAGCCGAACATGATGGCGATGACGAGCTTTCCGAGGAAACCCTGTCCCGCCTTGCGGATGCCCTGCATCATCATGGAAACTGTCTTTCCCTGAACCCGTTCGTGGCGCGAAACCGGAACCGCGCGCGTTTTGTCGGCGCTGCTTATAGGAACCGGCGGCGAAAGCCGCAATCGTCGCCGTGGAATCCCTGGCCGCTTCTCATGAGATTGCGGCGCCAGCCGGGCATTGGTAGAGCCGGTCCGAGCAAATCCGGAGGAAAGCAGACGTGACGCGCAGCATCAGGCCGCTGGTGGCCGGCAACTGGAAGATGAACGGGCTGAAGGCCGACCTCGCCATCGCGACCGAAGTCGCCCGCGGCTACGACGCCTCGCTCAAGGCCGCCGTCGACCTGGCGATCTGCCCGCCTTCGACCCTGCTTTTCACCGCTACGGCCGCGTTGATCGGCTCGCGCATCGCGAGCGGCGGGCAGGATTGCAGCCTCCAGCCTGCCGGCGCCTTCACCGGCGAGGTTTCGGCGGCGATGCTGGCGGATGCCGGCGCGAGCTTCTGCATCGTCGGCCATTCCGAGCGGCGCACGCTCCATGGCGAGGACAATGCGACGGTTCGTGCCAAGGCCGAGGCGGCGCGCAAGGCGCTTCTGGTGCCGATCGTCTGCGTCGGCGAGACGCGGGCCGAGCGCGAGGCCGGCAAGGCGCTGGCCGTGATACGCAAGCAGCTCAAGGGCTCGGTGCCGGAAGGGCTCGATGCCGCGAGCCTTGTCGTCGCCTATGAGCCGGTCTGGGCGATCGGCACCGGGCTGACGCCGACCGCCGCCGACGTTGCGGAGATGCACGCCTCGATCCGCGCGGATCTGGCGCGGATCGTCGGCAAGGCTGCCGCAGCCGGCGTCCGGCTCCTCTATGGCGGCTCGGTCAAGCCCTCGAACGCGGCCGAATTGATGAGCGTTGCCAATGTCGACGGGGCGCTTGTGGGCGGTGCCAGCCTCAAGGCCGAGGAGTTTTTGGCGATCGCGCGGGCCTGCGCCGGCTGAAGGGCGAGACAATTCGCCTGTCGTCGAGGGGTGGCGCAGCCGGAAACCCCGTGCTATGTGCGCCGCCGAATTCGCCTCGACCTTTCGAGGAGGAGCGGGTGGCCCTTGGCGGTGGCCCGCGCCATGCCCATTTCGTGAGATCATGCAGAACGTTCTCATCGTTATCCATCTGATCATCGTCGTCGCGCTCGTCGGCGTTGTGCTGCTGCAACGCTCCGAAGGCGGCGGGCTTGGCATGGGCTCCGGCGGCGGTGGCGTCGGCGGTTTCATGACTGGCCGCGGCCAGGCGAATGCGCTGACGCGGGCGACTGCGATCCTCGCGGGCCTGTTCTTCCTGACTTCGATCGTGCTGGCCGTCATGGCCAATCGCGGCCGTGTGCAGCGCTCGATCATCGACGGCGCCCCGGCGACGACCGCTCCGGCCAATCCGGGCCAGCCTGCGGCGCCGAGCGCGCCCAATGCCGGCGGCGTGCTCGATCAGCTCCGCCAGCTCCAGAACCAGACGCAAGGCGGCGCACAGCCGCCGACCCCGGCGCCGCCAGCGGCACCGCAGCAATAACCAGGGCAGGGCCGGGAAACCGGCCCTTCTCTTTTGTGTGGAGACGGGCCGGGCGACCGGCCCTCTCTTTTGTGGACAAGCGCGCAGAGCAGGTCGGGACTGCAATGCTTGCGCTTAGCGAATCGAACCCGTGGCGATAGAGGTGAATTCCCATGACGCGGTATGTTTTCATCACCGGCGGCGTGGTGTCCTCGCTTGGCAAAGGCCTGGCGGCGGCGGCTCTCGCAGCCCTTCTGCAGGCGCGTGGCTACAAGGTCCGCCTGCGCAAGCTCGACCCCTACCTCAATGTCGATCCGGGCACGATGAGTCCGTATCAGCATGGCGAGGTCTTCGTCACCGATGATGGCGCCGAGACCGATCTCGATCTCGGCCATTACGAGCGTTTCACCGGCCGGCCCTGCAACAAGGGCGACAACATCACCACCGGCCGCATCTACATGGACATCCTGACCAAGGAGCGCCGTGGCGACTATCTCGGCGCCACCATCCAGGTCGTCCCGCACGTCACCAACGCGATCAAGGAGTTCATCCTCGATGGCAACGAGGATTACGACTTCACCCTGGTCGAGATCGGCGGCACGGTCGGCGACATCGAGAGCCTGCCCTTCCTCGAAGCTATCCGCCAGACCAACCAGCAACTGCCACGTGGCCAGTGCATCTTCGTCCACTTGACGCTGCTGCCCTACATCCCGACCGCCGGCGAGCTGAAGACCAAGCCGACCCAGCATTCGGTCGCCGAATTGCGCTCGATCGGCATCCAGCCGGACATCCTGCTCTGCCGCACCGACCGCGAGATTCCGCGCGAGGAGCGCCGCAAGCTCGCGCTGTTCTGCAATGTCAGGGAGACCGCGGTCATCGAGGCCCGCGACGTCGCCTCGATCTATGACGTGCCGCTGTCTTATCACGCGGAAGGGCTCGACACCGAGGTGCTCGCCGCCTTCGGCCTCGACGCCACGACAGAGCCTGACGTCTCGAACTGGAAGCGCATCTCCGACCGGGTGAAGAATCCCGAAGGCGAGGTCACCATCGCCGTCGTCGGCAAATACACCGGCATGAAGGACGCCTATAAGTCCCTCATCGAGGCGTTGACCCATGGCGGCATCGCCAACAACGTCAAGGTCAATCTCGACTGGATCGAATCCGAGGTCTTCGAGAAGGAGGACCCGGCGCCCTTCCTAGAGCATGTCCACGGCATCCTCGTTCCGGGCGGCTTCGGCTATCGCGGTGCCGAGGGCAAGATCAAGGCGGCGACCTTCGCCCGCCAGCGCAAGGTACCTTATTTCGGCATCTGCTTCGGCATGCAGATGGCGGTCATCGAGGCGGCTCGTTCGCTCGCCGGCATCGAGGAAGCCAGCTCGACCGAATTCGGCGAGACCAAGGAGCCGGTCGTCGGCCTGATGACCGAATGGCTGAAGGGCAACGAGCTGGAGCAGCGCGCCGCCGGTGGAGATCTCGGCGGCACGATGCGGCTCGGCGCTTATGCCTCGCAGCTCCTGCCCGACACCAAGATCGCGAAGATCTACGGTTCGACCGAAATCTCGGAGCGCCATCGCCACCGTTACGAGGTCAACATGAACTATCGCCAGCGGCTCGAGGCGCAGGGCATGCGTTTCAGTGGCGTCTCGCCGGACGGGCTGCTGCCGGAGACGGTCGAGTACCCCGACCACCCCTGGTTCATCGGCGTGCAATATCACCCCGAGCTGAAGTCGCGTCCCTTCGAGCCGCATCCGCTCTTCGCGAGCTTCATCGAGGCCGCGGTCGTCCAGAGCCGCCTGGTCTGATCTTTGGCCTATCGATCGAGGACAACCGCCGCCCAGGGGTGGCGGTGCTGCTCGAAAACGGCTTTCCGGGGGGCGGGGAAATCGGGGGCGGCAAAGGCCCCGACCGCCACGGCGACCGTCTCCGGCTTGCGGGACGGTTCCCAGAAGACCGTGCTGCCGCAGCTCGGGCAGAAATGATGCAGGACACGGAAGCCGCTGTCGGCAGGCCGGTCGTAGTCGAGGTAGGTTCCCGAAACGAGGACGTCCGCCCGCGCGAAGAAAGCGGCGATGCCGTAGGCGCTCCCGGTTCGTCTCTGACACTCGCGGCAATGGCAGAGCGCGACGGTGACCGGCTCTCCCTGGCAAATGACACGCAGCTGGCCGCAGCTGCAGCAGGCTTCTCGGGTCGTCATGTCGCGCATCCTAGCTTTAGATGATGGCAGGCGCAGCTTTTTCGACTAGCTCCCGATAGCGCTCGACAGTCACTCGCCTATAGTGAGGCAGGGCGCGACCTGGCTGGGGGCGGGGCATGACGATCTCAATGGCGGGTTTGCCCGCATTTTTGCTCTACTTCGTCGTCGGCACGGCGCTCATTGCGGCCTTCGCGGTGATCTATCTTCGTATGACGGCACATGACGAGATCGCCCTGATCCGCAGCGGCAACCTCTCGGCCGCCATCGCTCTCGGTGGTAATCTCGTCGGCTTCGCCGTTCCGCTTGAAAAGGCGATCGCACAAGCGAGCAGCATTCCCGACTGCGTGCTCTGGGCCGTCGCGGCGATGCTCGTCCAGTTCGCGGCCTATGGCCTCGCGCGGATCGTGATCCCGGACCTTTCCCGGAAGATCGCGGAGGATCGATTGCCGTCGGCCGCCATGTTGGCCGTGATCGCCGTCATTTCGGGCACGCTGGCGGGCGCCAGCATGACGATCTGAGGTGACGCCATGAAGCGCTCAACGCAGATCGGATTGGCCGCCGTCGGTGTCGTACTCGTCGCCTCGATCTGGTCGCGCTCCAGCGAGGAAACGCAGGAAAGCCTCGTCTACAACAGCCTGAGCGATTGCCGTGCCGGCGGACAGCTCAGTGCGCAGCAATGCGAGACGGCTTTCTCCGAAGCGGCCGCGGCACGCCTCAAGGATGCGCCGAAATACAGCACGCAGAACGAATGCGAGGTGCAATACGGCACCAACGGCTGCTCGACGGCGAGCATCGGCGGCGCGCAATATTTCATCCCTGCTCTGGCCGGCTTCATGCTGGCGCGGGGGCTGGCCGGTGCTCAGGCGCAGCCGCTCCTGCCGCCGACCGCCGCAACCTGCCCGCCGGGGTCTCCTCAGCCGGAATGTCAGCAGGCGCGGGCCGCCACCTCCTCGTCGTCATCGGGCAGTGGTGGCTCCTATGGCAGCGGTTCCTCGGGGGGAAGCCGCTCGCGCGCCTATTCGACCACGACCGGCCGCGGCTTCACCGTCACGCCGACCAGTATGCGGGGCGTGAGCTCGACGACCAGCGTCGCGTCGCGGGGCGGCTTCGGCTCTTTCGCCCGCTCCTTTTCCTCGCACTCATCATCGTGACATGCGTCGGGTCACCGTTCCACCGCGCCCGGACTGGATCGAACAGGTCGAGCGTCTCGGCTTTGCTTTCCATACCATCGACGGCGAAACCTATTGGGACGAGAGCGCTGCCTTCGCCTTTACCCTCGCTGAGATCGAGAGCGACATCGAGGCGCCGACAGAGGCGATCGAGGAACTCTGCTTCGTCTTCATCGAGAAGGCGCTCGGCAGCGAGGAAATCCTGAACAAGCTCGCCATTCCGGCCGCGCATTGGGACTATATCCGCGAAAGCTGGCAGCGCGGCGAGCGCAATCTCTATGGCCGCCTTGACCTCGCCTATGACGGGCATGGCCCCGCGAAGCTGCTCGAATACAATGCCGATACGCCGACTGCCCTGTTCGAATCGAGCGTGGTGCAATGGGACTGGCTTGAGCAGGCGATGGCGCGTGGGGCGATTCCCGCCGGCAGCGACCAATTCAACTCGCTGCATGAGCGGCTGATCGCTGCCTTCGGCGGCTTGCGCACGCCGTCGCCCTACCGCCTGCATCTCACCTGCGTCCAGGGTAGCGCCGAGGACAAGGGCACGGTCGATTATCTGTTGGACTGCGCCGTCCAGGCGGGGCTTGATGCCCGCTTCACCTATATTGAGGAGATCGGTTTGCTCACGGATGGGCGCTTCTGCGACGGTGCAAACCAGCCGATCGAGACCCTGTTCAAGCTCTACCCCTGGGAATGGATGTTTCGTGAGCGCTATGGCGATGCGCTTAGCCGTTCGCACTGCCAGTTCATCGAGCCGCCCTGGAAAGCGCTGCTCTCGAACAAGGGACTGCTCGCCTGCCTCTGGGAGATGGAGCCGGGCCATCCCAACCTGCTGCCGGCCTTCTTCGAAGGTGACCCGCGCTGTGCGACGCTTTCGGCTCGCCACGTCCGCAAGCCACTCTATTCGCGAGAGGGCGCCAATGTCACGCTGATGGAGCGCGGCCAGGTCATCGACAGCGACGACGGCCCCTATGGCGCCGAAGGCCATATCCTGCAGGATGCTGCGACGAATCTTTTTTCAGACGATGGCCATTACGCGGTGCTCGGCTCCTGGCTTGTCGCCTCGCAGCCCTGCGGGCTCTGCATGCGCGAGGATGCCTCGCCGATCACGAAGAACACCTCGCGCTTCCTGCCGCATTTCATCGAGCCGTGAGGGAGGACGACGCGAGCGTCGCAATGGCATTTCAAAGCCGTCGGAAAATGCTCTAGCCTTCCGGTCCGACAAGCCTGCCGAAAGAGTCTGCCATGCCTGCATCAGTCTCCACGCCTCGCGGCCTCGACCATCTCGTCATCGGCGTCCGCGATCTCGACGCGGCGGGAACCCTCTATGAGAAGCTCGGCTTCAAGGTCGGTGCGCGCAATCGTCATCCATGGGGCACCGAAAACCGGATCGTCCAGTTTCCTGGATCGTTCCTCGAACTGGTGACGGTGGGAGATGCCGGTGCCATTCCGCCGGCCGGCGAGAGGACCTTCTCCTTTGGCGCCTTCGTCCGCGACGCGTTGGCGGAGCAGGGGGAAGGGCTTTCGATGCTGGTGCTTGAAAGCCAGGATGCCAAGGCCGATGCCGCTGCGTTCAAGGCCGCCGGCATCGGGGATTACGAGCCCTTCTTCTTCGAGCGGCAAGGCAAGCGGCCGGACGGCTCGACGGTGCGGGTCGCCTTCGAACTCGCTTTCGCGACAGACCCCAAGGCGCCGGAATGCGGCTTCTTTGTCTGCCAGCAGTTCGAGCCGCAGAATTTCTGGAATACGGAGTTCCAGCAACATACGAATGGCGCGACGGCGCTCGCGTCTGCCGTGATGTTGGCCGATGATCCGGCCGCCCATCGCGCTTTTCTGACCACTTTCAGCGGTGGCGCCGAAGTGCTGGAAGGCAACGAGGATTACGTCCTTGCCCTGCCGCGCGGCCGCCTCGACGTGCTCGATCCCGAAACGGCACTCGGTGCCTATCAGGTCGAGCCCGATACGACGCCGGCCCGCTTCCTGGGCTTCTGTGTCTCGGTACCCGATCTTGAGGCCGTGGCCGAGCGGCTGACGGCCGCCGGAATCCCCTTCATCCAGAACGAGGAGAGGGTCTTCGTCCAGGCCGAGGACGCGCTGGGCTGCATGGTGGCTTTCGAATCGGCCTGACCGCAAAGCGGCTGTGAAAGGCGAGGCGCGGATCAGGCCGCGCTCTCGGCCCTCTCAGCCGGCAGGGTCGACAGAAGCCCGATCAAGGCGCGGTCGTGCAGCACGACCATGCGCTCCTTCGGCTTCAGCCAGATTGCGGCATCCTCGATGGTCTCGGCGTCGACGAGCTTGGCCTGGGCCACGGCGCGCTCCGGGTCGATCTCGCCGCGACGCCGAAGCTGTGCGTCGGGCAACATCAGCTCGTGGGCGTGCCGGAGCTCGGCATCGGCATGGATCGCCTTCAGCCCGTCGGCATCGTCGAAGCCGGCCTTGGCGAATTCGGTCTGCAACTCGTTCGCCCTCAGTGCGACCGATGGTGGGTCGCCTTCCTCCGGGGTGAGCAACAGGCCGCGGCGCTTGAGCCATAGACCGATGGCGAGCTGCCCCGAAGCCCATGACAGCGGAATCGCCAGCACGAGGCCGACGATCGTCGGCGACATCCAGGCGAAAAGCGACGTCGCGATCATGAAAGCCGAGAGGCCTGTCACCACGCCCAGCACCGTATGAGTGCGGTGCCGGCGGACGATGTCGTTGAATGGGATCGAGCCGTCGTCGCGCCGCTGCGGATTCCAGCCGGTGTCGCGCCCGAGCAGGATCTGGAAGACCGAGCCCGACTGGATCAGCATCATGATCGGCGCGAAGAAGGCGGAGAACAGCACCTCGATCAGCGAGGACAGAATGAGCCGGATCGCGCCGCCTCCGGCACGGCGCAGCTTGTTGTTGAACAGAGTCAGCAGCAGGCCGAACAGCTTCGGCGCCAGCAGAATCGCCATGGTGATCGCGAACAACCGCAAGGCGCGCTCGGGGTCGAACCGCGGCCAGACCGGGAAGAGCGTGAATTCCTGCGTGAAGTACTCAGGTCGCGCGTAGTTGACCTGCAGCACGATCAGGATACCGACGACGAGCTGCATCAGCCAGAAGGGCGAAGCCAGATAGCCCATGATACCGGTGGCGAAATGCTGCCGCGTCGGCAGGACGAAGCCCTTCGCGCCGATGATGCGCGAATGCTGGAGATTGCCCTGGCACCAGCGCCGGTCGCGCACCGAGATGTCGATCAGCGAAGGCGGGCTCTCCTCATAGGATCCCGTGAGATCGGGCAGCATGTAGACCGACCAGCCGGCGCGGCGGATCAGCGCCGCCTCGACGAAGTCGTGGCTGAGCACGTGGCCGCCGAAGGGCGGCTTGCCCTTCAGGTCGGGAAGGCCGCAATGCTCGGCGAAGGCTCGCGTCCGGATGATGGCGTTGTGGCCCCAATAGTTGCCGTCACGGCCCGACCACATGGCGAGGCCTGTCGCGATCACGGGACCATAGACCCGCGCTGCGAATTGCTGGAGCCGCGCGAAGAAGGTGTTGCGATTGATGATCAGCGGCAGCGACTGGATGATACCGGCGTCAGGATCGGCTTCCATCGCGGCGGCGAGGCGCACGATGCAGCTTCCGGTCATCAGGCTGTCGGCGTCCAGCACGATCATGTTTTCGTAGTGCCCGCCCCAGCGGGCTACGAAATCCGCGATGTTGCCGGCCTTGCGATGGTGGTTCTTTGGCCGGTGGCGATAATAGACCCGCGAATTGGGGCCCAGTCGCTCGCGCAAGGCGAGGAAGGCACGCTCCTCCGAGACCCAGATATCGGGGTTGGTCGTGTCGGAGACGATGAAATAGTCGAAATGGTCACCGAGCCCCGTCGCCTCCACGGATTCGCGGATAGCGGCAACCGCTGCGAAGGTTCGCGCCGAGGACTCGTTGTAGATCGGCATCACCACCACGGTGCGGTGCTGCAGGCTCTCGGCCCGTTCCGCGCGACCGACCCCGAACAGCACGCCGAAGAAGCCGAGCACCGCACTGGTGAAGGCGAGCGCGATCCAGGAAAAGTTGATCGTGAACAGCACGAGCAACACGTACTGCAGCGAGGTCGTGCGGCTGACCGACACGACATGATACATTTCCCACGCGCCATAGGCGGTGAGAGCCAATCCTCCACCGAAGACGAAGAGCCTCTGTAGCCAGGGCGTCTTCCAGTTGCGCGGCTGAGCCGGCTTGCGGCGATCCGACGCGTTCCAGCGCCGGAAGGATTGCACGGGCATGACGAGCCGGCTCTCGGGCGGGGTCGCGGGCTCGCGGGAGACGATCGAGCGCATCTCTGAGGCCGCAGCGCTCGGGCGGGGCGCAGTTACCACGTCCATCGGTTCAACCAGGTTTCCGAGACGGCCTGACCGCCGGCTTGCAGGACGAGCCGGAGCTCGCAGAGATTTTCATTGCCCGGATCGACCTCGAAGCCGACGCGCATCAGCTTGCGCTCCGGGTACGGCCACAGGCGGACGTTCTGGATCGTGCCCGGCTGGGTCGAGATCGCTGCGCGGGTCGCGGCAACCACCCCGGCATCTGCCAGCTTGTCGCCGGTGAACTCGACGAGGAAGCGACGCCGGCGGCCCTGCGAACCCTTGCCCTGCCGCATGCGGGTCGCGATGGCGAGTTCCGGCCGGTCGGGCGGCTGCCAGCACCAGGCCTGGCGATAGCTCATGGTCGCCTCGGCGCCGGCGGCGAGCGGCTGCTTTGGCCGCCAGTACATGATGATGTTCCGGTTCGGCTCCGAATCGCTCGGGATCTCGATCAGCTGGACCGAACCGGCGCCCCAGTCGCCGAGCGGTTGCATCCAGACGCTGGGCCTCAGCTCGAAACGCTGGTCGTCGTCCTGGAACGCAGCCGCGTCGCGCTCGCGCTGCACCAGCCCGAAGCCCTTCGGATTCTGGTCGACGAAAGACGAGACCTGTAGCGCGGCGGGGTTGTTGACAGGGCGGTAGATCCACTCGCCGCCGCCCGATTGCATCTGCACGCCCGAGACCTCGTAGACGGAGGGGCGGACATCATCGAAGGTGCGCCGGCTTTGCGGACCGAAGAGGAAGGTACCGGTCGCGCAACCGAAGCCGACATGGTCGAGCGCCTGCCGCGGAAACAGAGTGGTCTCGACATCGATATAGGTGACGTCGCCAGGCCTGAGCGTCATTCGCACCGCGCCGCTCACACTTTCCGAATCGAGCAGTCCGTGGATGACCAGGGCAGCCGTCGCCGGATTAGGCCGCTCGATCCAGAAGGCCCGGAAAAACGGAATCTCCTCGCCGCGTTGCTCGCCTGGGCGCAGGATCAGGGCGCGGGCCATGGCGCCGAAATTCTGGCCGCGGGCGATGGCGCGGAAGAAGGTGGCGCCCTGAAAGCTCGCCACTTCGAAAGGCCGCTCCAGCCCGGTCGAGATGCGCATGCCGGAAAACTGCAGGTCGGCGCCGTCCGGTGGCGGTGCGACCCGGCCGTAGTCGAATTTGCTGCGATCGAACGGAACGCGGCGAATCACATCGTCCTCGACCGTGAACAGGCTGACCGGATTGGAGAAGACGTAGCCCCGATGCAGCGGCTCGACGGTGAAGCCGCGATTCTCGCCCGCCCAGATCGTGGCCCCGGGCTGCATCCGGATGCTGGAGTACTGATCGAACGGCAGGGTGGCATAGCCCTCCGGCAGATCCGTCGCCGCCAGGGGGAGCAAGGGTTTTTGCGCCAGCATCCGAGCTGCCTCGACGACCAGCGCGGGGTCGAAACGCTGCCCGTCATTCAGTGTCGGGATGTTGAAGGCGGCCGCGCCAGTCGGCGTTTGGGCCGATGCAGAAGCCGACAGCGACGCCAGCGCCGCTCCGCCCGCTGCGGCTTCCAGAAATTGTCTGCGATTCAAAGACTTCGCCATGTGGTCCAAACTACGCGGACGACGCCCTCGTCCTCCGCGCTTCTAGAGCATTTCCAATGCGGGTGAAAAGCGCCGACGAGCGGAAATCTCGCCAGATATGCTTTCGGATGATGCGGTTGCCGGTCAGCCGACCGGCGTCGTGTCGGTTTTCATAATCTCGCCCCTTCGGTCATGCGATAGACTTTGGCAAATGTCGCGCGGATCGGCTATCCACGCGCCCTGCAACGCCATCATGCGCCGGATCGACCGCAGCTTGTGCGGCCGATCCGCAAAGGAACCGAAAAACATGACCGAAATGCAGCCTGCCCGGTCGTGCCTCGCCATCGTTCTGGCGGCGGGCGAGGGCACACGCATGAAATCCCAGCGCCCCAAGGTGCTCCACGAGGTCGGCGGGCTTTCGTTGCTCGGCCATGCGTTATCGGCCGTTGCCGCTGCGGGCGCCGAAGCTGCGACGGTGGTGATCGGGCCGGATCGGCCGGAGGTTGCTCGTGAAGCGGCCACCCGTTTCCCCGCGGCGGAACTCGCGATCCAGCGGGAGCGGCGCGGGACAGCTCATGCGGTGCTGGCGGCGCGGGAGAGCCTGCGTCGCGGTTATGATGACGTGATCGTGGCCTTTGCCGACACGCCCTTGGTGCGGCCGGAGACCTTCGCTGCGCTGCGCGCCGGGCTCGCAACCGGAGCCGCGGTTGTGGTGCTCGGCTTCGAGGCCGTAGACCCGACCGGGTATGGCCGGCTCGTCGAGCGCGATGGCGAACTGGAAGAGATCGTCGAGCACAAGGACGCAACCGGAGCGCAGCGCGCGATCAAGCTCTGTAATGCGGGGCTGATGGCGCTCTCCGGCGAGCACGCGCTGGAGATTCTCGAAGCGATCGGCGACCACAATGCCCAGCGCGAGTTCTATCTGACCGACGCCGTCGCGATCGCACGGGCGCGCGGGCTCCATGCCAAGGTGCTGCGTGCTCCCGAAAGCGAGGTCCACGGTGTCAACGACCGGGTGCAGCTTGCCACGGCCGAGGCCGAGTTTCAGCAGCGCAAGCGGCTCGCGGTGATGAAGGGAGGGGCGACGCTGATGGCGCCCGAAACCGTCTTCTTCAGCTTCGATACGCAAGTCGGCAGCGATGTCCTGATCGAACCGAACTGTGTGTTCGGCCTCGGCGTCAGCATTGCCGATGGCGCCGTGATCCACGCCTTTTCGCATTTCGAGGGCGCCGAGATCGGGCCTGGAGCCATCGTTGGCCCCTTTGCCCGCCTGCGCCCCGGAGCGAAGCTCGCGGAACGGGCCAAGGCCGGCAATTTCGTGGAGATCAAGAACTCCGAGATTGGTGTCGGCGCCAAGGTCAATCACCTGACCTATATCGGCGACGCATCGGTCGGCGCTGCGGCAAATATCGGCGCGGGCACCATTACATGTAACTATGACGGCTTCTTCAAAGCGCGGACGACGATCGGAGAGGGCGCCTTCATCGGCTCGAATTCCTCGCTCGTCGCCCCCGTCACGGTCGGAGCGGGAGCCTATATCGGCTCCGGCTCCGTCATCACCGGAGACGTCAAGCCGGACGCTCTCGCCCTTGGCCGCGCCCGCCAGGCCGAGAAGGAGGGGTGGGCCAAGGCCTTCCGCACCGCGGCGATGGCGCGCAAGGCAGCCAAGAAAGCGGCGGAATAGGCGCGAAAGCGCGCAGAGTTCGCAGGTTTCCATTCACAGTTCGTCACGCATAGTGATTGGGCACACGCTCGTTTCGCAGCTATGCGCTTGGCCGATAGCAACGGCTGGAGGGGTCGCTCATGTGCGGCATCGTCGGGATTCTGGGCAAGGAAGCGGTGGCGACGCAGATATTCGAGGCGCTGCGGCGACTGGAATATCGCGGCTATGATTCCGCCGGCGTTGCAACGCTGGAAGCTGGCCAGCTCTCCCGGCGTCGTGCCGAAGGCAAGCTCCAGAATCTCCAGGTCCGGCTGTCAAACGAGCCGCTCGAAGGGCTGATCGGCATCGGCCATACGCGCTGGGCGACCCACGGCAGGCCCAACGAGACCAATGCCCACCCGCATGCGACCGCAAAGCTCGCGGTCGTCCATAACGGAATCATCGAGAATTTCCGCGAGCTGAAGACGGAGCTCGAAGCCGATGGCTATGGCTTCGAGACCCAGACCGATACCGAGGTCGTCGCTCAGCTCGTCACACGCGCCATGGATCGGGGCCTCGGCCCGGTCGAGGCGGTCGCGCATTGTCTCCCACGCCTGCGCGGCGCCTTCGCGCTCGCTTTCCTCTTCCAGGGCGAGGAGGACCTGCTGATCGGCGCGCGCAATGGGCCGCCGCTGGCGGTCGGCCTCGGTGACGGTGAGATGTATCTGGGCTCCGACGCCGTGGCGCTCGCCCCCTTCACCAATCTGATCGCCTATCTCGAGGAAGGCGATTGGGTTGTCCTCAACCGCCGTGGCGCCACCTTCTATGACCGGAGCAACCAGCAGGTCGAGCGCCGCGCCCGTCAGGTGGCCGCCGGCGCATTGCTGGTGGACAAGGGCAACCACCGGCACTTCATGTCGAAGGAAATTCACGAGCAGCCGGAGGTGGTCGGCCATACGCTGACGCACTATCTCGACATGGCGGCCGGGGCCTTGCGGTCGGTCGACGGGGTCGACTGGGCAAAGCTCTCGCGTGTCTCGATGTCGGCTTGTGGTACGGCGTATTATGCCGGGCTGACCGCCAAATACTGGTTCGAACGACTGGCCCGGCTGCCGGTCGAGATCGACGTCGCCTCGGAATTTCGCTACCGCGAGCCGCCGCTTCCAGAGGGGGGGCTATCGCTGTTCATCTCGCAGTCCGGCGAGACCGCCGACACGCTCGCCTGCCTGCAATATGCCCGCAAGCAGGCACAGGCCATCCTCTCGGTGGTCAATATGCAGACATCGACCATCGCGCGTGAGAGCGACGTTGTCGCTCCGACGCTCGCCGGTCCGGAGATCGGCGTCGCTTCGACCAAGGCCTTTACCTGCCAGCTGACGGCGCTCGCCTGTCTCGCCCTGTCGGCGGCGCGGGCGCGTGGCACGATTTCAGCGGAAGAAGAGGCGGGGTATGTCCGGGATCTGATCGCGCTGCCGGGCCTGATGACCAAGGTCCTCGAGATCGAGCCGCAGGTGGAGATGCTCTCGCGCGAGCTCTCCAAGGCCAAGGACGTGCTCTATCTCGGCCGGGGCACGAGCTTCCCGCTGGCGTTGGAAGGCGCGCTAAAACTTAAGGAAATCAGCTACATCCACGCGGAAGGTTATGCGGCGGGTGAGCTTAAGCATGGCCCGATCGCGCTGATCGACGAGGATATGCCGGTCATCGTGGTCGCGCCGCACGACGCGCTCTTCGAGAAAACCGCCTCCAACATGCAGGAGGTCGCGGCGCGCGGTGGCCGCATTATCCTGATCACCGACGCGAAGGGTGCCGCCGAGTGTGGCATCGAGCCCGAGGCGACGATCGTCATGCCGGACATGGATCCGGTCTTCGCGCCGATCGTCTACGCTCTGCCGATCCAGATGATTGCCTATCAAACGGCCGTTTTCATGGGCAAGGACGTCGATCAGCCGCGCAATCTGGCGAAATCCGTCACGGTGGAGTGACCGAAAGCGATCGACACCCGTCGTCATCGGCGGTGTCGAGCATCAGCTTTCAGGCCGGGATGAGACGTAGGCTCCCGCGCCGATCAGGCAGATCGCGGTCACGGCCAGCGCGATCGGTGGCGCCGAGGTCTGCGTCAGCAGGATGAAGCTCAGCGCCATCGAGCCGCAGGCGAGGTATTTCGCCCGCCGTGCGATGGCGCCCGTCTCGCGCCAGCGCAGGACATGCGGCCCGAGTTTCGGGTGGCCGACCAGCCAAGCCTCGAAGCGCGGCGAGGATCGCGAGAAGCACCAGGCCGCAAGAATCAGGAATACCGTTCCCGGCATCAGGGGCAGGACGAGCCCGGCTACGCCGAGCGCCGTGAAGACCCAGCCCAGCGCGAACAGCAGCGGCCGCGACCAGCGGCCCCGCGGCGGGTCGACATTGTCCACGGCCTCGTCCTTGCTTGTGTCGATATCGGGGCTGGCAGATGCCATGGCCTCGCTTATCTTGTCATATCGCGGCGCGATACTGCGCCTTCAAGCGAGCGAAAGGTCGCGCCGGTGAGCTGGGGAAACGAATGACTGGCGGGCTGCCCGATCCGCGCCTCGTCCTGCCGACGGAAATCCTGCGTCCGACCTGGGGCGCGCGGTTGCGACGATATTTTTTGACGGGGCTGGTTATCGCCGCCCCGCTTGCCATTACGGCTTCGGTGACCTGGTGGTTCATCAACTTCATCGACGGTCTGGTGAAGCCGCTCATCCCGAACTCGTACCTGCCCGATTCCTATCTGCCTTATCCGGTGCCCGGCTTCGGGCTGATCATCGGCTTCGTCGGGCTGACGCTACTCGGCTTCCTCACCGCCAATCTCGTCGGGCGCTCGCTCATCGGCGCTGGCGAGGCGATTCTCGACCGGATGCCGGTGATCCGCAGCCTCTATAAGGGCGTAAAGCAGGTCTTCGAAACGATCTTCTCCCAGTCCGGCACCTCGTTCCGCAAGGTGGGCATGGTCCAGTTCCCGCAGCCGGGCATGTGGTCGATCGTCTTCATTGCGCAGGAGGCGGCGTCCGACATCGCCGAAAGCCTGCCGGATGGCAACGAGCAGGTCGGCGTCTTCCTGCCTTGCACGCCCAACCCGACCACGGGTTTCTTTTTCTATTTGCCGCGGCGCGAGGTGGTCGAGCTGTCGATTTCGGTCGAGGACGGCGCCAAGCTCATCATGTCAGCCGGGCTGATCCAGCCCGGCGAGCCGAATGGCAAGCCGAAGATCGAGACGAAACCGCCCGTCAACGCTTGAGCGGCACCCAGATCTCGACAATTCCATTGCCGGTGGCGCCATCGAAACGCTCGTCCATGCGCTCCAGCGTCACGCCCATCTCGGGCTCACGACCGGATTTCGGGAACCAGTCCTGCCAGATCGCCTGGTAGGTCTGCGCGATTCCGGTGATATGGCCGCGATGCTCGAACACGGCATAGAGCTGCTCCGGCACGCTCAGCCGCGCGAATTCGTCGGTCAGGTCGCCGAAAAACGAAACCTCGGTTCCTGCGATATAGTCGAAGGCGCCGTTCTCGTCGCAATTGTAGCTCGCGCCATAGGCAACATAGCGGCGCTGGCCTGGGATATGGCCGAAATGCGGGGCGATCTTCTGCCAGAGCAGCGGGATGCCTTGGGTCTTGTCCATCGAGAAATGGCCGCTGAAGCCGGCGATCAGCAGTGGCTTGCCTGTGACGATCCGTGGCTCGGCGATGGGGGCGGGGGTGATGTCATGCATGGGCAGGGGCTCCACGAGGGCAAGCGAGGACAGGTCGCGCCGGGCGCGCAGCTCTTCCGGCGTGACGCCGAACTGCTCGCGAAAGGCGCGGGTGAAGGCTTCGTGGGAGCCATAACCCCAGTCGAGTGCGACCGTGAGGATGTCGGGCGCACCGTCAGCAAGCTGGCGCGCCGCCTCCGACAGTCGGCGCTCGCGTACATAGCGCATCACCGAGCGGCCAGTCGCCACGCCGAAGGCGCGACTGAGGTGGAAGCGCGAGACGCCGCTGACCTGCGCGATCTCGTCGAGCGTGAGCTCGGCGGTGAAGCGGCTTTCGATACACCAGATGGCTGTCTTGACGGGGTCCATGCTCTCTCCATGAAGCGTCGGCACCATGGCGGAGGCAAGACGGCCGCGCTTGATCGGGATTGCGGTGAAACCTAGCCTGCCCGCAGCAACCTGATCGCCACATCGCGCTCGAACAGATAAAGCAACACCTGGATCGCCTTGCCGCGCGGGGTTTCCAGGTGCGGATCCCGCTCGATCAGGAGCCGCGCATCGTCGCGCGCCGCCACCAGCAGGTCGCCATCGATTTCCGGCCGGGCGATGCGCCAGTCCGGCGAGCCGGACTGCTTGGTTCCCAGCACCTCACCCTCGCCACGCAGGCGCAGATCCTCCTCGGCGATGCGGAAACCGTCCTCGGTCTCGCGCATGATGGTGAGCCGCGCCTCGGCGATCGGCCCGAGCGGTCCTTTGTAAAGCAGGAGGCAGGTCGAGGCGGCCGAGCCGCGCCCGATACGCCCGCGCAGCTGGTGCAATTGAGCGAGGCCGAAGCGCTCGGCGTGCTCGATCACCATGACGCTAGCATTGGGCACGTCGACGCCGACCTCGATCACCGTCGTCGAGACGAGGATGCGGGTTTCGCCGGCGACGAAGGCGGCCATGGCGGCATCCTTGTCGCGGCCGGGCATCTGGCCGTGCAACAGCCCGACCTTGTCGCCGAAGATGTCGCGCAGGGCCTCATAGCGCTCCTGCGCGGCTGCGACATCGAGCGTGTCGGATTCCTGCACAAGCGGGCAGACCCAATAGACCTGCTGACCGTTCTCGACCGCTCGGCCGATGGCGCCAACAACTTCGTCATAGCGCTCGGAGGAGATCGCGCGGGTAACAATCGGCTTCCGACCCGCCGGCTTCTCCGAGAGGATCGAGATATCCATGTCGCCGAACCAGGTCAGTGAGAGCGTGCGCGGGATCGGCGTCGCAGTCATGACCAGAACGTCGACGGCCTCACCCTTTGAGCCGAGCAGGAGGCGTTGGTGCACGCCGAAGCGGTGCTGCTCGTCGACCACCGCGAGCGCCAGATCATGGAAGGCGACGCCCTCCTGGAACAGCGCATGGGTGCCGACGGCAATGTCGATCGAGCCATCGCTCAGCCCGGCAAGCACCTGCTTGCGGCCGGCACCCTTCTCGCGCCCCGTCAGCAAGGCGAGCCTCAAACCTGCCTTTTCCGCCAACGGCGCCAGCCGCTCGGCGTGCTGGCGGGCGAGGATTTCGGTTGGCGCCATCAGCACCGATTGCCGGCCAGCTTCGGCGGCAGCGGCCATGGCCATGAGGGCCACCACAGTCTTGCCGGAGCCGACATCACCCTGGAGGAGGCGCAGCATCCGCTCAGGCTTGGCCATGTCGGCGTGAATGTCGGCGATCGCCTTGCGCTGGCCTTCGGTCAGCTCGAAGGGCAGGGCGGACTGGATACGGAAGCGCAGTCCTCCATCGCCCGTGGTTGCGCGTCCGGCGATTTTCTTCTGCTGGCGTCGGACGAGCGCGAGCGCGATCTGGCTTGCCAGCAATTCGTCATAGCCGATCCGGCGGCGCGCTACGGTATCCCCCTCGGCCGCTTTTCGGTCGACCGGGTGATGCAGGGCCTCTACCGCCGCCCGGAACGAGGGAAAGTCGCTCTTTGAGTGAAAGGCGGGGTCCTGCCATTCCGGCATGTCCGGGCAGCGCTCGGCCGCTGCCTGCGCGATCCGCATCATCACGCGGGGTCCGATGCCCTCGGTGAGTGGATAGACTGGTTCGAAGGCCGGCAGCGTTGCCGCGAGCTTTGGATCGAGGATGCGCTCGGGATGCACCATCTGGCGCATGCCTTCCCAGAGCTCGAGCTTGCCCGAGACGATGCGGTAGGCGCCGACGGGCAGGCTTTGCGCCAGATGGCGGGAATCGGCATGGAAGAAGACGAGCGTGACGTCACCCGTCTCGTCCTCGACGATGATGCGGTAAGGCGCCTTCTTGCCGGCGGGCGAGGGGCGATGTTCTGCGACGCGGGCTGCAAAGGTCGCAATGTCGCCGATCGGTGCTTCCTCGATCGAGGGACTAGGCCTGCGGTCCACTGCGCCGGTCGGCAGGTGGAACATCAGGTCGACGACGCGCGCACCTTGCGTCTCAGTGCCGAGGAAACGGTCCAGAACCTTGCCGAGCTTCGGGCCGACGCCCGGGAGCGTCGTGGCGGAAGCGAAGAGCGAATCGAGGATCGAGGGGCGCAAATCGTCTCGCGGAATTGTCAGGAGCGCGAAATGGACGGCGGTTCTGCCGCTGACTTCGCCGGGTTCCGTCGCTATATAACCCGGCGAGGCAGGCTCCGCGACGGGGCCGGCTCTTTTGCCATTGCGCCATCCCCGAGGTTTTCATGTCCGGCTCGACCCGCTCCAGTGCCGATCTCAACCCGCGCCGCCGCAAGATCCTGTTCCGCGCCTGGCATCGCGGCATGCGCGAGATGGACCTGATCATGGGCCGATTTGCCGACGAGGCGATCGGCGGGTTCAGCGAAGCCGAACTCGACGAGTTCGAGCGCTTGATCGAAGTGCCGGATCGCGATCTCCTCGGCTGGATCACCGGCGAGATCGCCTTGCCGGAAAACTACGATACGGAGCTGTTCCAGCGGCTCAAAGCATTTCACCGGCACGACAAGCCGATTCATGTGTGAGACCACCGGGTTCGAACCTCAACCCTCATCCTGAGGAGCGACCGAAGGCCGCGTCTCGAAGATGGTTCAGAGCGCTCTGGAACATCGAGGCACCGCTGCACGGCTCCTCAGGATGAGGGCTCCCTTGATTGAACTGACGAAGATCGTATGAGCATTCCTCCTCCGTCCCAGATCGCCAAGGCGCAGCTCGACCGCCTTCTCGATGCGCTGAACCGCGGTGACAAGCCGACGCTGGCCGGCGTACCGGATGGCTTCGACGCTGTCGTCCTGGCCGACCTGACCCGCGCCCGCGCCAAGAAGGCTGAAGGGCCGGCACTGCTCGTCTTCGTCGCCCGTGACGGCCAGCGCCTGCAGGTCCTGGAGAACGCCCTGCAGTTCGTTGCACCGGATCTGGAGGTGATGACTTTCCCGGCCTGGGATTGCCAACCTTATGACCGTGTCTCTCCCGCGCCCGCCATTGTGGCGCACCGGATGACGACGCTCTCGCGCCTGGCCAAGACGAAGTCCGGCGACCGGCCGCGTCTGCTGCTGACCACCGTCAACGCCGCGCTCCAGCGCGTGCCGGCCTTCGGCAAGGTCGCGTCCGAGAGCTTCTCGGCCGCGCCGGGCAACATGGTCGACATCGAGGAGCTGGCGCGCTGGCTCGACATCAACGGCTATCTGCGCACCTCGACCGTGCGTGAGACCGGCGAATTCGCCGTGCGTGGCGGCATCGTCGACCTGTTCCCGCCGGGCATGCCGGCGCCGATCCGGCTCGACTTCTTCGGCGACACGCTGGAGTCGATCCGCACCTTCGATCCCGAGACGCAGCGCACCACCGGGCAATTGCGCGGGCTCGATCTCGTGCCGATGTCCGAAGCGCAGATGACGAGCGAGAGCATCCGCCGCTTCCGCCAGTCCTATATCTCGACCTTCGGTACGCCCGGCCGCGACGACACGCTCTATGAAGCCGTCAGCGAAGGCCGCCGCCCGGCCGGGCTGGAGCACTGGCTGCCGCTGCTTGCCGAAAAGCTCGACACGCTCTTCACCTATCTGCCCGACGTGCCGCTGGTGCTCGACCATCAGGCCGAGGATGCCGTCGGCGAGCGCATCAGCCTGGTCAAGGACTATTACGACGCCCGCAAGGCCGCGCTCGACCAGCCGGGTGGAGCAGGGGGCATCCCCTACAAGCCGCTGCCGCCGGATGCGCTCTACCTGTCGCCGGCCGATTGGCGCGGCGTCGTCGACGCCTCTGGCGTCGCGAGCCTCACCCCATTTCAGTTGCCCGAGAGCGAAGGCAAGCTCGTCCTCGATCTCGGCGGCAAGCAGGGGCGGAGCTTTGCGGCCGAGCGCGCCGGTGAGTCCGGCAGTGTTTTCGAGGCCGCCGTCTCGCATGTTCGGGCACTGGAGGCTGACGGCAAACGCGTCATCCTCGCGGCATGGTCCGAAGGTTCCCGCGAGCGCCTCGCCCATGTGCTCGAGGACCACGGGCTGAAAAGCGTGCAGATGACCGGTTCGCTGCGCGCGGCCTTCGATCTCAAGCCCGGCACCGTCGCGCTGGCGGTCTGGGGCTTCGAGAGCGGCTTCGAGGCCGGTCGCCTCGCTGTCATCGGCGAGCAGGACATTCTCGGCGACCGCCTGGTTCGGCCGCGCCGCAAGACGAAGCGTCCACAGGATTTCATTGCCGAGCTCTCTTCGCTCGCGCCGGGAGACATCGTCGTCCATGTCGACCACGGCATCGGTCGCTTCGTCGGCCTGCAGTCGATCACGGCTGCCGGCGCACCGCATGACTGCCTGGAGATCCACTACGCCGGCGATTCCAAGCTGTTCCTGCCGGTTGAAAACATCGAGCTGCTTTCCCGGTATGGCTCGGAGGATACGGAAGTCCAGCTCGACCGGCTAGGCGGTGGTGGCTGGCAAGCACGAAAGGCCAAGCTCAAGCAGCGCATCCGCGAGATGGCGAGCAAGCTCATCCAGGTCGCGGCAGCGCGCGCGCTTCGGGACGCGCCGCGCCTCGTGCCGCCCTCCGGGGTCTACGACGAATTCTGCGCCCGCTTCCCCTATGAAGAGACCGAGGACCAGCAGAACACGATCGACGCCGTGCTCGACGATCTCGCGGCCGGCCGCCCGATGGACCGGCTCGTCTGCGGCGATGTCGGCTTCGGCAAGACCGAGGTCGCGCTGCGTGCCGCCTTCGCCGCTGCGCTCAACGGCAAGCAGGTCGCGGTCGTGGTGCCGACAACGCTGCTCGCCCGCCAACATTATCGCAACTTCGCGGATCGCTTTGCCGGCTTGCCGATCAGGGTCGGGCAGGCCTCGCGCTTCGTCGGCTCGGCCGATCTCAAGGCGGTGAAGCAGGGCGCTCGTGACGGCACGATGGATATCGTCGTCGGCACGCATGCGCTGCTCGGCAAGGGTGTCGACTTCAAGGACCTCGGCCTCGTCATCGTCGACGAGGAGCAGCATTTCGGCGTCGCCCACAAGGAGAAGCTGAAGGAATTGCGGGCCGAGGTGCATATGCTGACGCTGTCGGCAACGCCGATCCCGCGCACGCTGCAACTGGCCATGACCGGCGTGCGCGAACTCTCGATCATCGCGACGCCGCCGGTCGACCGCCTTGCCGTGCGCACCTTCGTCACGCCTTTCGATCCGCTGATCGTGCGTGAGGCGCTGCTGCGCGAGCGTTATCGCGGCGGGCGCAGCTTCTATGTCGTGCCGCGCATCGAGGACATCGCCGACGTCAAGGACTTCCTCGACAAGCAGGTGCCCGAGTGCAAGGTCGGCATCGCCCATGGCCAGATGGCAGCTGGCACTCTGGAAGACGTGATGACGGCCTTCTATGAGGGCCAGTACGACATCCTGCTCTCGACAACGATCGTCGAATCCGGCCTCGATATCCCGACCGCCAACACGCTGATCGTCCACCGCGCCGATATGTTCGGCCTCGCCCAGCTCTATCAGCTGCGCGGCCGCGTCGGCCGCTCGAAGACGCGCGCCTACGCGCTCTTCACCGTGCCGGCCAACCGCAAGCTGACCGATCAGGCCGACAAGCGGCTGAAGGTCCTGCAATCGCTGGATACGCTCGGCGCCGGCTTCCAGCTCGCCAGCCATGACCTCGATATCAGAGGCGCCGGCAACCTGCTCGGCGACGAGCAGTCCGGCCATATCAAGGAAGTCGGCTACGAGCTCTACCAGCAGATGCTGGAGGAGGCTGTCGCGGCGCTCAAGGCCGGCATCGAGTTCGAGACCGAGACGCAATGGTCACCGGCGATCCAGGTCGGCGCGCCGGTCATGATCCCCGAGCACTACGTTGCCGACCTGACATTGAGGCTGACGCTCTACAAGCGCCTCTCGACCATGGACGACGATGCGGAGTTGCAATCCTTCGGTGCCGAATTGGTCGACCGCTTCGGCCCGCTGCCGGAAGAGGTCAACCAGCTTCTGGAGATCGTCGCGATCAAGGCGCTCTGCAAACGCGCCAATGTCGAGAAGGTCGAGGCGGGGCCGAAGGGCATCATTGTCGCCTTCCGTGGCAACGAGTTCGCCAATCCCGAGGGGCTGGTGAGCTTCGTCGCCAAGCAGGGCACGTTGGCGAAGGTGCGCCCCGACATGCGCGTCGTCTTCATCGACGATTTCGACACGGTCGAGCAGCGGCTCAAGGCAACACGGCGGCTGCTGACCGATCTCGCGCGGATCGCCGAACGCAAGAAGGCAGCCTGACGCGAAGGAGTTGGCGCTGCCGCACCCTCGGACTGCCTTCCGGGCGCCGGTATTTGACCTCGTCCGACATATCGGTCGATAGTCAGGTGGGGGCAAACAGCAGGATGGGGCGATCATGCTGTCGATCTCGAACCAGACGGCCCTGTGCCTGACAGGGTTGGTCGTTTCCGGTTGCATGCAATCCATGCCGACGGCTGAGAGCCTCACAAGGCCGACCGTCGAGGCATTTGCGCGGCTGAGTAGCTGGACACCCTGGAAGCCGACGTCCGAACAGGCGCCTCCTCTCGTAATCGTCGAAACACCGCCTCCCTCGGAGGTGGCGGCACCGGATATTGCGTCTGTCGAGCCGGCGGCAAAACCTCGGGCGATCCATCGCTCCTTGGGAAAGCAGCGATCGGGAGAGACCGCGAGATTGGCGACGGCGAGAAGGGTACCGATCCCGACCACGCCAGCGCGCGCTGAGGCTGTGCCGGAGGGCGCGCCGCTGTTGCCCGCCAGAATGTCCTGCCAGACCACGAGTCAGCCGGGCGAACGCGTCAGGATGGAATGCAAACCTGCCGAGTAGGGGCGGGAGGTCCTTGCGCCAGGGCCACTCGCGCCTTCCGGTGGCCGCAATCGCAAACGACAGGTCCAGACTCCAAAAGAGCCGTAAGGCGGGTTCAGCTCGCGCTAGGCCGGAACGATTTAACCGGCCGCTAAGCCTGTCTTGGGCGCTTTTTTGACAGACCCGAGCAATTTTACGGTTTGGATTGAATTCAATTTGACTGGATATGCCGCATCGTCACCTCGCGACCGGTTTTCGGCGAGGGGGTTATGTTTGCGCGATACTCGACCTTTGTCTTCTTGCTGATCTTGAGCGCGTTCTTCTTCACGTCCGCCCGGCCAGCCAGCCGCGAGAGCAGGCCAGATCCGGCCGTCACCGCGACCAAGCCCGAGCATCCCGCGTTCAGCAACGGGCACCGGCCGTAGAGGCTAGGAGCATGAACGCCGGCCTGCACAAGGTTGACGCGAAAGTCCGAATTCCGGCTCGGAAGGCTCTCCAAACGTCAGCAGCCCAATCCGGACGATAAGAAAACCGCTTGGTTCGGATTAGAACTATGCGTTTGCGGCTCGCGGCTCCCCGTGTGACCAAACAGTCCTCGCTGCGGTTGGAGGTGGTCATGCGTGCGCTGTTGTTGAAGGAATATGGCGGTCCTGAAAAGCTGAGCCTCGCAGATGTCGATCGCCCGGAGCCTGCCGCAGGGCAGCTTCTCGTGAAGATCGCCGCAGCGTCGGTCAACCCGATCGATCTCAAGATCCGCGAAGGCTTGCCGATCGGGCCCGCGATGCCAGCTATTCTCGGTTGCGACTTTGCTGGCACGATCGCGGCGATCGGCTCGGGAGTGACGGGCTTTCGGATTGGCGAGGAGGTCTATGGTTGTGCCGGCGGTGTCAAAGGCCATGGTGGCAGCCTTGCCGAATATATCGCGGCGGACGCCCGGCTGGTCGCGCCCAAGCCGGTTTCCCTGTCGTTCCGGGAGGCAGCGGCACTGCCGCTGGTATCGATCACGGCCTGGGATGCCATGGAACGGGCGGGTGTGAAGGCCGGCGACCATATCCTGATCCATGGCGGTACGGGCGGCGTCGGCCATGTCGCGATCCAGCTCGCCAAGCAGCTCGGCGCCAGGGTCGTCGCGACGGTCAGTTCCGAAGAAGCGGCATCGATCGCGCGAGAGCTGGGTGCCGACGAGACGATAGACCACCGTTCGGAAGAGGTGGCGGATTATGTCGGACGCCTGACAGGCGGGCAGGGCTTCGACGTCATCTTCGATACCGTCGGCGGCCCCAATCTCGCCAACTCATTCAAGGCAGCCGCTGTTGGTGGCCGGATCGCGACCACCAGCGCGCGAACCACCGCCGATCTTTCGGACATGCATGCCAAGGCGCTGACGTTGCATGCGGTCTTCATGCTGCTTCCGATGCTGCGCGGCCCCGGGCGGGAGCGGCACGGCGAGATTTTGCGCAGGTTGGCGTCACTGGTGGATGGCGGCAAGCTCAGGCCGCTGGTCGATCCCGACCGCTTCACCCTGGAAACAGCGGGTGAGGCTCATGCCCTTCTGGGCGCCGGCAAGGTGCGTGGGAAGGTCGTGATCTCGATCGAATGAGGTGGCCCCGGCGTCTCTCGTCGGGTTGGCGAGGCTGAGCTTCTCCGTCAGGAACGTCATAAAGGCCTCGACGAGGTGGCTGCAATGGCCACCTTCGGAGAGGAGCGCGATCTCGGCCGCAGGAAGCGCCGGCCACCTCGCACTGTCGGTCAACTCTTGCATTTCGTCGGTCAGGAAGGATCGTCCCAGCGCCGTCACGCCGAGGCCCCCAGCCACGGCCGCCTGCACGCCCGTCAGGCTGCTGGACGTACAACTCGCGATCCAGTCGCGATTGATCTTGCCAAGCGCATCGATCATCGCGGTTCGGTAGAAGCACGGCTTGGGCAGCATGACGAGCTGTGCCGGCGCCCCGGTGGGCTTATGAGACCGGGCGGCCATCCAGCAGACCGGCTCCCGCCAGATCAGGCGGCCAGCTCCGGCACCGGCATTTTGCCGGATGATGGCGGCGTCGAGACGTTTGGCCTGATAGCTCGCGACAATGTCGCAGCTCAATCCCGTGGTCAGCTCGATCCGGGTGTCGGGGTGGGCCTGAACGAAGCGCGCAAGCGTGGCTGAAAGCAGCCCCGGCAGGAAGTCCTCCGCAATGCCGAGCCGTAATGCGGCCGAGGGCGTACGCAGGCTCCTCAGCAGGTCGTCATTGGCTTCGATCATGCTGCGCGCGGCGGCAAGCAGCCGCTCACCGGTCTGCGTCAGCGTCAGGGAGCGCGAGCTGCGCTCGAAGATCCGGCTGCCGACCAGAGACTCCAGACGTGTCATCTTCTGGCTGACCGCCGACTGCGTTCGCCCGACGGTCGAAGCAGCAGCGGTGAAGCTGCCGCTGTCGACGACCGCGACGAAGGCGCGCAGCAGATTGATATCGAGGTCGGGGAGAGGCATTCAGACGCTGTCGTCGATTCAATCTGTGGCCGGGCTCACATCGACCCGCCATCGGGCTCGGCAGCCGCGGCGATCTCGCCCGCCGTGATCGGCTTGATCGGCATGCGCTGCCGGAAATAGCCGATCTCCTGCTGGCTTCGCCCGCTCAGCAAGGACATCGTCTCCGTGATCGTATGCCCGCACATTCGGCCCTGGCAGGGGCCCATGCCGCAACGCAGGAAACCTTTTGCCTGGTTGGGGCCGGCGGCGCCTTCCTTGACCACCTGCGCGATCTCGCCGCGCGTCACCTCTTCGCAGCGACAGACGACGATATCGTCGGCCTGAGGTGCGACGAAGGCATCGGCCGGCCGATAGAGCGCCTCGAGAAAGGGCCTGATCGCGCGGTCGCGCTTCAGGGCCGCGCGGAGAGGGGTGCTTGCCCTGTCACGCTCCCGTTCATCGATTGCCGCGAGATCGCGGGCGACGTCGAGCGCGATGAGCGCGCCGTTCAGGCGGGCAGAAATGGCACCGGCGACGCCAGCCTCGTCGCCTCCGATCCAGAGCCAGGGCTGACTGGAGCGCCCCCAGTCATCGAGTTCGGGGCGCCAACAGCGTTGCCGATCGTCCCAGACATGCTGGCACCGCAACGCCATGGCGAGATTCACATTGGGAATGACCCCTTGATGAAGTGCGATGCGGCTTGCCTCGGCGTGATGCCAGCTCTTGCCGATGCGCCATTTCACGCCGCGAACGGCATCCTCGCCCTCGATCTCGACCTGTTCCACGCCGCGCTCGATGCGTACGCCTGCGGCACGCAGTTCTCGGATCAGGCCAAGGCCTTTCGACAGATACGAGGCTGCCAGAAGAGCGCGTGGGAGATGAGGAAGCGCCGCAGCGAGATTCTTTCGCGGCGTCGTCTCGATGATCAACCGTGGCGGATGCCCGGCACGACAATATTGCGCGGCGACGAGATAGAGCAGCGGGCCGCAGCCGACGAAGACGATATCGTCCTCCACGAGCCCGGCAGATTTCAGCAGGATCTGGGCTGCGCCCGCGGTCATCACGCCGGGCAGCGTCCAGCCGCGGAGGGGGAAGGGGCGTTCCATCGCTCCGGCCGCGGCGATGATCCGGCGTGCCGGGGTGACGCCGGAACCGCCGCGGGAGCGCCAATGGATCTCGCCCTCGGCCACGGACCAGACCATCGTCCCGGGGCGGTGGTCGGCGCCGGAGCGCCCGAACGCTTCGGCGAGTGTGAGGCCGGCATAGTAGTCCGGCCCCAGGATGGATCGGCGGTCCTGTTCCGGCCGCTCCTTGATTCCTCTATAGATCTGGCCGCCCGGCCCACCGGCCTCGTCGAACACGACGCAGCTCAACCCGTGTTCACGAGCCGTGACGGCGGCGGCCATGCCGGCCGGTCCTGCGCCGATGATCGCGACATCGAACGGGCCGCTCATCGGCCGAGCTCCGGGGCGCCGGTCTGCGGCTCGACGATCATGCCCTCACGGACGGTCTCAAGACAGGCCTGCCGATTAGGGCGGCCGTCCACCGTGACGAGACATTCGAAGCAAACGCCCATCATGCAGTAAGGGCCGCGCGAGGCACCGGACCGCGGCGTGCTGCGGAAGGTTTTGATGCCGGCACGCAGGATCGCCGCAGCGAGATTCTCGCCCTCGCGGGCGGGAACGGTTGTTCCTCCGAAGCTGAACGCGGTGTCGAATTCGATGGGATCAAGACGCTGGAACACTGAAGCGATCCGATGAGAAAGGGTGCCAGGTCGGGTCCAGCCTGCCGGCGGAGAGGGCGGCGGCGAGCGGACCCGCGTGAAACGGGGCAAGCGTGACCCCACTATGGACTGTCACCAGAAAGGCGCCTGGGTGGGGCATAGACTCGGCATAGACAGGCATGCCGTCCGGCGACATCACGCGCAGCGCCGCCCAGCTGCGCACGACCTGCGCGTCAGCGAGCAGCGGCAGGGCCGCGACGGCGCGCTGGGCCGTTGTCCTGATGATGCCGGGCGTAGTTCGATCGTCCAGCCCGGCTTCCTCGGAGGATTCTCCGAAGATGATGCCACCCTCCACGGTTTGGCGGATGAAGCTGATTCCGTAACGCAGGAACGGTTTCAGCTTTTCCGTGACGAGAATCTGCCCCCGGACCGGGCGGACGGGAGCGGACAGGCCCAACTTCGGTGCAAGCTCCTTGTTGCCGAGGCCGGCGGTCAGGATCACCCGGTCGGCAAGCCAATCGCCCTGCGGCGTAGCCACCCGAAAGCCCGAGCCGTCCGGCGAGACATGCGTGACGGGGTGGCTGGGCCGATAGTCGCCGCGCTGCTCGAACACCGCGATGAGCGCACGCAGCAGATGGAAAGGATTGGTGGTGCCATCGTCGTTGCAGAAAGTTGCTCCGGTGACCGCGGGGCCCACCTCAGGCAGCAGCTTGCGGATGCCGTCATTGTCCATGATCTCGAAGTTGCTGGGCTCTGACGCCTGCTCTTCGAGGTCCGCAAGCATTCTGCTGCGGCGCTCCAGTTCCGCATCGGAAAAGCAGAAGAAGAATGCTCCGGGCCGGCGGAAATGCAGGTCGATGCCGCTTTCGGCCCCGAGTTGCTGTGCAAAGGCATCCCAGCCTCTAGCCGCCCGGCGCGTCAGGTCGGCATAGGCGGGGCCGCCGGCGCCCTTGCCCTGCACCCAGACATTGCCGAGGTTGCCGCGCGCCGCACGGAAGGCGATATCGCCCTCGTCGAACAGCGTCACGGCTTCGCCACAGGCAGTGAGCCCATAGGCAATGCTCGCGCCGACGATCCCGCCGCCGATGACGGCGATTCCCGTCTTGTTCGGACCGCTCATGCGGGCCTGCCCGTTTCGCCGCCGGGCGCAGGTGTCCGAGCTCGCTCCATGATCGCGGCGATGCTCAGTCCGTGCCGAAGCGCCGCGGCTTCAGCGCGGCATGGAAGGTATTCACCATCGTGACCGCGTCGAACACCGGGAGGCCATAGCGTTCGGAGATATCAGCGCTGAACGGAGTCAGGTTGGTGCACTCCCCGACGATGGCGCCGACGTCCGGATGCCGGTTGAGAAGCTCGCCGGCGGCGGCAAGAACCTCCTCACGCAACACATCATAGGGCACGGTGTCGTCTCCCGCCCGGATGCTGCGGACGAATTCGGAGGTCTGCGGCAGGCCGACGACCGGAGTGTCCTCGGCGATGCCGACGGCGCGCAGATAGGGGCCATTCAGCACCTCGGCATTGTAGGTGAGGATGCCGACCTTCTTGCCTGTCGGCAGCATGCGCTCGACCATGGGCACTTGCAGCAGCGCGCTGGTCGCAACCGGCACGGAGCAGAAATCCGCCAGCTCACGCTGGTAGATCGAGAGGAAGCCGCAGGTGGTCGTGATGCCGTCGACACCGGCATCGATCAGCTCCTGCGCTGCCCGCTTGAACGGTTCGAGCAGGCTCGACTGGTGCAGCTCCGTCATCCGCGAGGGCACGGCGTCGTGGACGATCTTGTACTGCACCGGAAAGTCCCAGGTGCCGGCATGGCCGATATCGCCGGGCCAGCGCCGGAATCGGCTGTTGACCATGAGGATGCCGACGGTGACGCCGTAATAGGTCTTCTTGCGAAGGTTATTGCGCATGGAACCCTTCCAGATTGCGCCCCGATGGGCGTCAGCCGCGGCCGGCCGCACGCCGGAGCCGCTCGTTGAGAAACAGGAGGCCGGTCATCAGCACCAGCAGCAGGGTCGCGACGGCCGCCAGGGTCGGATTGATCTGCAGCAGCAGGTCAGACCACATCTGGCGCGGCAGCGTGTTGAATGAACCGCCCGTCAGGAACAGCGCCACCGTCAGTTCGTCGAACGAGGTGACGAAGGCGAACAGGAAGGCGGAAAGCAGCCCCGGCTTGATGATCGGCAAGGTGACCCGGCGCAGCGTCTGCCACCGGCTGGCGCCCATGACGGCTGCAGCCTGGTCGAGCCTCCGGTCATAGGTCGCCAGCACCGCCATCACGGTGATGACGACATAAGGGACGGCGAGCACCGCGTGGGCGATGACCAGCCCCGTCACTGTCCCGACCAGCTCGATCTTCGAGTAGAGGAAGAAGAGCGCGACCGCGATGACGATGCGCGGCACGATCAGCGGCGACAGGATCACCGCGAGCGCGGCGGTTTTGCCAGGGAAGCGATTCCAGGCCATCGCGAAGGCCGCCATCGTACCGAGGACGAGGGCCAAGGCACCCGACGCGAGCCCGACGGTCAGCGAATTCCAGGCCGCGCTGGTCCAGTCGGTGGAGGCAAAGACGGCCTCGTACCAGCGCAGCGAGAAGCCGTTCGGATTGGCCTGGACCGCATTGCCCGGCGTGAAGGAGGCCGGGATCACGAACAGAGTCGGAATCAGCAGGAAGGCGACGACGAGCAGGAACAGCGTCAGGCTGCTCCCCCCGCCAAGGCGCCGGAACGCTCGTTCCGGAAGAAGTCTGGCAAGCAGAGTACCGAAGCTGGCGCAGAGGCTACCGAGGCCGTTTACGACAGCCCGGCCGAGCAGGTCGAGGGCACGGGACCATGCCGAGATCGAGCGCGCCGAACGGTCCGTTGAGCCGCCGGCGAGGCTCGAAAGCCCAACGACGCGGTCATAGGCGACGAAGACCACGATCGAGGCCGCGAGCAGGAGGACCGAGAGCGTGCTCGCCGCCGGCCAGTTCAGCAATTCCTGGATCTGGGTGATGATCACCTGCGTCAGCATGGTCTCGCGCGCGCCACCGAGCAGGGCCGGCGTGATGAAGAAGCCGAGCGAGCTGATGAAGACCATCATCGCGGCAGCGCTGATGCCCGGCATGCATTGCGGGATATAGATGCGCCAGAAGATCTGGGCCCGCCCGGCGCCGAGCGTCTCCGCTGCGCGCGACAGGTTGCGGTCGATCGTCTGCATGACCGGCAGCATCGTCATGACGGCGAGCGGCAGCATCGCATGCGACATGCCGATGAGCGTGCCGGTGAGGTTGAAGATCAGCGAGGCGGGCGCGTCGACGATGCCGAGTGCCAGCAGAAGCTGATTGACCGCTCCGTTTCGGCCCAGAAGGATCATCCAGGCGAAGGTCCGCACCAGGAAGCTGGTCCAGAACGGCAGGAGAACCCAGATCAGCAGCGCGTTCCGGCTTTTGGGAGCTGCATTCGCCAGATAATAGGCGACCGGAAACCCGCCGACCACCGAGATCGCCGTGGTCCATCCGGCGATCTTGAAGGTGATCAGCAGGACGTCGAAGTAGAGTGGGTCCGAGAAGGCTTTGGTGAAGTTGGCGGACGTGAAGGCGCCGTCTGCGCCGAACACCGACAGCGACAGGATTTGCCCGACGGGAAAGAAAAAGAAGATCGTCAGGAAGGCGAACAACGGCGCCAAAGGCAAAAGCGGCCTCGCACGACGCAAGCGCGACCTGACCGCAGGCATTGCAGGCTCGGCAAGCGGAGAGGAATCGTATTCTCGCGAAGACATGGCCGTCATGTCACGTGCCCGGCGGCAGGACGATGGCGTCGGCGGCGGACCACCCGAGCGTGACCGTCTGTCCTCGTTCCGGCAACGGACCTGCGGAGGTCAGTTCCTTCGCCAGAAGGATGGTGCCGTCGTCCAGACGGACATTGATCTTGGTGAAGCCTCCGGCAAAGACGACGCCGAGCAGCTGGCCGCGGCGGATGTTCTCATGCGTTTCGCCGTCACGGATGAGCTTCAGCCGCTCAGGCCGCACCATCCAGTTGACCTCTTCCTCGGCGCGCCGGCCGGCACCGGTCGCCACCCTGATCGTCGATCCGTCTGGCGAGCCGAGCAGGGTCTCCGTTCCGGTCGAGAGCACTTTCGCCGGAGCGATATTGGATTCGCCGAGGAAACCGGCCGCGAAGACCGAGGCCGGCTTGAAGTAGAGATCCGCCGGCGTGCCGATCTGCTCGACCCGCGCATTGTTCATGAGGCAGATCCTGTCAGACATCGACAGCGCCTCCTCTTGATCATGCGTGACGTAGAGGATGGTGATGCCGAGCTCAACATGCAGGCGCTTGATCTCGGTCTGCATGTGCTCGCGCAAGTTCTTGTCGAGGGCGCCGAGCGGCTCGTCCATCAGGATGATCGAGGGCTCGTAGACGATGCAGCGTGCTAGTGCGATCCGTTGCTGCTGGCCTCCGGATAACTCGCGCGGCAGGCGTTCGGCGACGTGGGGAAGATGGACGAGTTCGAGCACCCGGCGCACCGCGGCGTCGATCTGAGGCGCTCCCATCCGACGCATGCGCAGCGGAAAGGCAATGTTCTCGTAGATCGAGAGATGCGGAAAGAGGGCATAGTTCTGAAAAACCATGCCCAAGCCGCGCTTGGCCGAGGACTCGTCGGTGACGCGCCGGCCATCGATCCAGATATCCCCGCCCGTCGGCTCGGTCAGGCCGGCGATCAGGGATAAGAGCGTGGTCTTTCCCGAGCCGGAGGGCCCGAGCAGCGTCAGGAACTCCCCGTCGCGCATCGAGAGCGTCGTGGGTTGGAGCGCCACCACGTTGTGGTAGCGCTTGGTGATCTGCTCGGCTCGCAGCTTCTCCGTCATCGCCCTTGGTCTCAGCTGCGCAGAAGCCAGGTGTTGAAGCGCTCGAACATCTTGTCCTTGTTCGCGCCCCACCACTCGTCGTTGCTGGGGATCAGCTTCGAGAAATTGGCAGGTTCCGTCGGGAGCTGCTTGGCGCGGGCAGGGTCGATGAACTTGAACGCGGCCTGGTTGGTCGGTCCGTAGGCCAGTGCCTTGGTATAAAGAGCCTGCCGCTCGCCATTGGCGCAGGAGGCGATGAACTTCTTGGCGAGTTCGGCGCGCGGGCATCCCTTCGGGATGGCCCAACCTTCCATGCCGTAGAGGCCGCCGTCCCAGATGATCTCGACCGGCGCGCCATTGTCGATCGCCGCCTGGATGCGCGCGTTGCTGGAGGCCAGGAAGTCAACTTCGCCGCTCTGCAGGAGCTGTGTCGTCTGGGTGAAGCTTGTCCACCAGACTGCGATATGCGGCTTGATCGTATCGAGCTTCTTGAAGGCCCGGTCGACATCGAGCGGGTAGAGTTGCTTCGGATCGACGCCGTCCGCCAGCAATGCGCCTTCAAGAGTGTGGATCGGGCTCTTCGGCAGCGCACGGCGCCCCGGGAACTTCGCGACGTCGTAGAAGTCGGCCCAGTTCGAGGGGCGGGTCTTCATGTTGTCGGTCCGGTAGCCCAGGACGCTGCCGTAGACATTCGTGCCCATCCAGTCCGCCTGCTTCGCAAGCGGAAGGAGCTGATCGTAGTCCGCGCCCGAGAGTTGCAGCGGCTCGAGCAGCCCGGCATCCGACAAGAGCTTGCGCGACGACAAAGTGATGGAGACGACGTCCCAGATATAGGACTTGGCGTCGACCTGCGCCTTCACCTGGCTGGTCGGCTCGGCATCGCGCGAGACGTTGACGAGCTCGGCGCCCGACTTCCGGAACGGCGCGTAGAAGGCGGGCGTGAAGCCGGTTACATAGACGCCGCCCGGATCCGCGACGGTGATCCGTTCCGCCGCGAGGGCAGGGCGGATGATGAACGGCGCAGCGATGAGACCTGCACCGCCGCCGATCAGGCCGCGACGCGAGATCCCGCTACGGGTGAAAATGTGATCCGGCATGACATTCCCCTTTTTTCTTCCGATCAGGTGAAAAGCGGTCTTCGATGCTTGCTCATGCTCGCGTCGAAATCGACGAACGTTCTTAAAACAGGTCGATTTTGTTTTTCGAAGCGGACGAGCAAATTTACGCCGATTCCTTGTTTTCGCGAGAGTACGGAATGACTGTTCTCCGTGTCTATTCGAGTGAAATATTCTACGGACTGCTGCGTGTTGAGGATTCCTGCGAGGTAGAGCTGCTATAAAGGGCGCGGAAGGCAAAGATTAGCGGGATGTAGGACGGCAGGCTGACGCCGGCATCCTGAATTTCGGGGCCAGCCTCTGAAGGGCAGCGATCACCGCACCGCATGCGGTGCTCGTGCAAGGCAAAGGAACAGCGGTCGATCCGCATGTCGCGCCGGCCAGCGGCCGAGGCGAACGAGACCGGCGCGGTCTTCGCCCTTCGGCTGACGAGCGAGGATGCGGCAATCGACTCCATCACGTCTCCATTGTCGATTTCATGTTGTCGACAATACGCAAGGCGTGTAGGTTTACAACATCAAATTTGCGCCGCACCCGATTTCACGCAGTGGAGCGGCTCAATGAGGAGACAGGCATGAATAAGCCGGCAATGCCGGGTGGCGCTGTGACGGCGGTCGGGGCCCGGCGGGCTGCGATAGTCGTGGCGCCCAAATCGCTGACCCAGCAGATCTCGGATCACATCCGGTCCGAGATCATCCATGACAACATCAAGCCGGGCGAGTGGATCCGGGAGAAGGCGCTCACCGACCAGTTCGGGATCTCACGAACCCCCTTGCGCGAGGCCCTTCAGATCCTCGCGACGCAAAGGCTGATCGAGATCATCCCGAATCGCGGCGCGGTCGTCGTGGCGCTCTCGGATGACGAGATCCGCCACCTGCTTCAGGTCTATGTCCGCCTCGACGTGTTCGCAGCCGAACTGGCCTGCGTGCACGCGACCTCTGTGGATGACGAGGCGATCCGGCACCACCTGGACACCATGGCGGAAGCCTATCGCGTCGGTGACCGCTACGCCTATTTCGACGCCAACCAGGCTTTCCACCTCGGGATCGCCGCCGCGTCCCACAATCCCGTGCTGATCGAGATGCACGCGCAGCTCAATCTTCGCCTCTATCGCACGCGCTATCTCGGGGTCCTGCAGGCGGAGAACTGGGCGAAGGCCGTCAACGAGCACGAGCCCATCGCCGAAGCGTTTCTCAGCCGGAATGCGCAGCTCCTGGCCCGCCTGGTCTCGGAACACCTGGGGTTCGCTTGGCGCATGGTTTCGTCCGACGAGTCCGGGGACGCGGGAGCGAAACCGGCCGAGCTGGCGAGGACCGCCTGATCATCCGCCGATGCCCAAGGCCTGAGCGACGACGATGCTGAAGACACCCGCACGACCGACCGTCGCCACGCATTGGGGAACCTATCGTGTTCGGATGTCCGAGGGACGTCCCGCCGAGCTCGAAGGCTTCGAGCAGGATCCGGCGCCGTCCCCCATCGCGCGGTCGATGATAAGCGCGCTCGATGACCCGACGCGGATCGAACGCCCCATGATCCGTGCCTCCTTCTTCGAAAAAGGATATCGGGCGACCGGCGCCGGCCGCGGTGCCGAGCCCTTCGTCGCCGTGGATTGGCCCGAGGCGATCACCATTGCGGCCGGAGAACTCGACAGGGTCCGCAAGGAACACGGCAACACCGCAATCTTCGGTGGCTCCTATGGCTGGGCAAGCGCCGGTCGCTTTCACCACGCGCAAAGCCAGATCCATCGATTCCTCAACGCCATAGGCGGCTATACACGCTCCGTCGGCAATTACAGCTATGCCGCGGCCGATGCGATCGTGCCGCATGTCGTCGGCGATCGCCGCGGGCTCGTGACCGATCACACCTCCTGGCCGGTCATTGCCCGCCACGCGCGGATGCTGGTGCTGTTCGGCGGCTTGCCGCTGAAGAATTCGCAGGTGAGTTCCGGCGGCATCGGCCGCCACATCCTGGCGGAGAGCCTCGAGGCATTCACGGCGAGCGGCGGTGAAATCGTCGCGATCACGCCAATCCGCGACGATGTCGACCCGGGCTTTCGCGCAGGTTGGCTTCCGATCGTACCGAACACCGATACCGCGCTGATGCTGGGTCTGGCACACACGCTGTGGAGCGAAGGGCTGCACGACGAGGCGTTCCTCACACGCTGCACTACCGGCTTCGATAGATTCCTCCGCTATCTCTCCGGCGAGAGCGACAGCACTCCAAAAACGGCGGAATGGGCGGCGGCCATCTGCGGGGTCGACGCCGAGGCGATCAGGGTCCTGGCCCGCAAGATGGCCCATCAGCGGACGATGATCATGGTGGCCTGGGCGGTGCAGCGGGCGGACCATGGCGAACAGCCCTGCTGGATGGCGATCACCCTGGCGGCGATGCTCGGCCAGATCGGCTTGCCCGGCGGGGGCTTTGGAATCGGCTACGGTTCCGTCAACGGCATCGGCGTCCCGACCCTCGACCTGTCCTGGCCGTCCCTCGGGCAGGGCACCAATCCCGTCGACGAATTCATTCCAGTGGCGCGGATCTCGGACCTGCTGTTGAAGCCGGGCGAGCCCTATCAGTTCAATGGGCAGGATCGACGCTACCCCGATACCCGCATCGTCTACTGGGCTGGCGGCAATCCTTTTCACCATCAGCAGAACCTCAATCGCTTCCTCGAAGCCTGGAAGCGGCCTGAAGTGACGATTGTCCATGAGAGTTGGTGGAATCCGCTGGCCCGTCATGCCGATATCGTCCTGCCGGTAACTACCCAGCTGGAGCGCAACGACATCGTCTGCTCAAGCCGCGACCGCATCCTCGCGGCCTCGCATCGGGTCAGCGCGCCCTTTGGGCAGGCACGGAACGACTACGATATTTTCAGCGCTCTCGCGGATGCGCTCGACGCGGGAGCGGCCTTCACGGAGGGGCGGGGCGAGGAAGACTGGCTCCGGTCGCTCTACGAGAAGGCACAGGTGCGTCTCTCGGCATTGGGCTTCAACCCACCGGATTTCGAAACCTTCTGGGAGGAGGGGGTCTTGCTCTTTTCGGAGCCGGAGCCGGAGCAGCAGCGGCCCCTGCTCGATGCCTTCCGGCAGGATCCCATTGGGAATGCTCTGCCGACCCCGTCCGGCAAGATCGAGATCTGGTCCGACAGAATCGCATCATTCGGCTATGACGACTGTCGCGGCCATCCTGCCTGGCTCGAACCTCGGGAGTGGCTCGGAGCCGGCAAGGCGGCGCAGTTCCCGCTGCATCTGATCTCGAACCAGCCCAAGACCAAGCTCCACAGTCAGTACGATCAGGGCTCGCATTCGCGTGCCGCCAAGATTCGGGGTCGTGAGCCTGTCCGGATCAACCCCACCGACGCCGCCGTGCGCCGGATCGGCGACGGCGACATCGTTCGTCTGTTCAATGATCGCGGTGCCTGCCTTGCCGCTGCGGTCCTCTCCGACGCAGTTCGTCCGGGGGTCCTGCAACTGGCGACGGGGGCTTGGTACGACCCCACAGCTCCCGGCACGGCCAGCCTCGAAAAGCACGGCAACCCCAACGTCTTGACACATGACCTGGGGACGTCGCGCCTGGGCCAGGGGCCGAGCGCGCAATCCTGTCTCGTCGAGATCGAGCGCTACACCGGGGAATTGCCGCCCGTGACCGCCTTCGATCCTCCTTCGATCGTAAACCGCTCCTAACGACGCAACCTGCGCGGAGATTATCCATGCTGATCACGAGAGCCGATTCGAACGGGCGCCGCAGCCGTGCCGTGGTCCATAACGGGACGGTCTATCTGGCGGGGCAGGTGGCGGATGACCGCTCGGTCTCGGTCGGAGAGCAGACGGCGCAGGCGCTGGCAAAGGTCGACGACATGCTTGCGCGCTGCGGCAGCGACCGCACGAAAGTGCTCTCGAGCATCATCTGGCTGAAGTCGATGGACGACTACAAGGCCATGAATGAGGTCTGGGACGGCTGGGTCGATCCCGATCACGCACCCGCACGCGCCTGCGTCACGGGCGACATGGCCTACCCCGATATCCTCGTCGAGATCATGGTCGTCGCCGCCGCGTGACCAACACTGAAGCCGCTCTTGTCGGATGAACCTGGGAGACAGACGATGCCTCGCCCGAAAGCGATCGAGTACAACCAAGCCAGCGACGCCGTGAAAGCCGTCTATGACGAGATCAAGTCCGCCAGAAACCTCGATGACGTCAACAATTTCTGGAAGTACCTCGCCAACGACGAGAAGACCTTGCGCCGGACATGGGACAGCATCCGCGAGGTGATGGCGCCGGGTGCGCTGGATCCCCTGGTCAAGGAGCTGATCTATGTCGCCGTCAGCGTCACCAACAATTGCGGCTATTGCATCGCCAGCCATGGTGCGGCGGCAGCCAAGGCAGGAATGACGCCAGAACAGTACAACGAGCTTCTCGCCGTCGTCGGCATGGCCAACGAGACGAACCGTCTGGTCAACGGCTATCGCGTGCCGATCGATCCCGCGTTCGAGCTCTGACGCGGACTGGCGCCGGGCGGTCCGGCGTGCGCGTCAACTCGACCTGCTGCGGCTGAATGACCGCAACAGGTTCGGTCAAACGTAGACGCAGATGCGCGTCGGCGACCCTGAGTCGTGACGGCGAAGGGCAGAAGAGGGCTCGATCGGCTGGGAATAGGGGCCGGAGGGAGGGCTGCGCCGCATAGAAACGGCACTTAAAAAGCCAGCTGCTTGCGTGATTTCTTTGGCGGAAGGGGTGGGACGATATTCCACCCTGCCGCCAACGCCTTGATAAGGCCTAACTCGTTGAGTCGGCAAGGCTTGCCATGGGGGCATTTTTGACTCATTCGTGGGTCCACAATGCTCCGGGAAGCGTCAATCCATGGCTCGCAAACCTCGTCTCAAGAAACTCGGTAGGAACCTCGAATGGCACGGCAGTAGCATCCGCGTATCTGTCACTGTGCCGCCCAGCCGGAAGGCCGCTGTGGGAGCCTCGAAGCTCCGCGAAGTCCTGACGACCACCGACCCGCTGGAGGCGGAGCGAGAGAAGGTGGACGTCATCAAGCGCCTTCGGGACCGCATCAAGAACCCGAAGGGCAAGCTCCCGATCATCTTTCAGGACTTCACGCAGGAAGCCATGGACTGGCGCGAGGCTGTCGCCAACGATGACAACGGCGATGCGCTCTATGCCCTCGACGCCCGTTTGGACACCATTAGGCGGGCCTCAGGCCTGCACGCAGCCCAGTCCTTCGCCGCCGTGGCAGCAGGACAGCAGACGCCGCTCAAGCTCGCCCTAGCGCCGTTCTTTCGCGAGAAGCGGTTCGCCAAGGGCTACTCCGACGACATCACCCGCTCGGTGGGATGGCTGGCGGACTGGCTGGAGGCGAAGGGCCAGACCGTGACGGTAGAGGCCGTGACGCGGCGGATAGCTGGCGAGTTCATCCATGAGCGGATGATCGTCACCAACATGCACCCCAAGAGCGCCAACCGGGCCATCTCCTGCCTGACTTCGTACTGGACCTATCTCGGCAAGCGCTGGGGCCAGGCCGATAATCCTTGGACCGGGCAGAGCATCGAGAGGCGCGCCGCGCGGTCTGAGGCTGATCTACAAGAGGGACCGCAGAGCGCAGCTAAGCGACCCTTCACGGACGACGAAGTGAAGACCCTGTTGGCTGGCGTGGGGCGTGGTCCTGTTGTCCTCAAGGGTTCCGTGGCGACCGTGCTGCCTGACTTCTGCCAGATGGCCGCACTGACGGGTATGCGGGTGGACGAGATAGCCGGCCTACGGGTGCGGGACGTGGGCGACAGCGGTTTCGCCATTTCCAAATCGAAAACCACAGCCGGCTTCCTTCGCACCGTGCCCGTCCATCCCGATCTTGCGGGCATCATCGCGACGCGCATCAAGGACAAGAAGCCGGGCGAGTATCTGTTCCATGAGTTGCCCGAGCAGAAGGCCGACTCTAAGCGGGGCCGGGGCGCTCCCGTGTCTCAGGTTTTCACCCGCGAACGCCGCCGCTTGAAGGTGGACGAGAGGCCGTTGCCGGGCCAGAGGCAGAGCAACACCGACTTCCATTCGTTCCGGCGATGGTTCGTCCGCAAGGCCGCCGATGCGCTTGTCAAAGGTGTGCAGGGCTACAGCGTCTGGACGATTGCGGAGGTGGTCGGGCACGCGGTCGAGAATGCGAGCCTAGAGGGCATCAAGCTGCCGCTGGGGCTTACCATGAGCACCTATGCGGGTGCTGCTTCGGAGGATGCCAAAAGGGCCTGTGTGCGGGCCGTGAAGCTGCCGGGTTGACCGCCAATCGAAACGGGCGTGTTCAGGCTTTGAAGTCGGTAAAATGGACGTCGCCGGAGTAGACCCTCCCCTTGTACCCCGGCACCGACAGCTTCACTTCGCGGAACATAGGGCCAGTGACCACAGCGGAAGTGGGTTTTGCAGCCCTGAACCCATCCCACACGATCTCGGTCATAAGGATAGGAGCGGTCTTGGGCACGCTAACCGATTTGAACGGTACGGTGTGCATTGCGCGGAAATTGGGGTCCGGGTAGACCAACTGCCTGCTGACGTGGTCGGTCGTCAGCAGGTCGAGGAAATTGAACGGGTTGATGTCCCGCCACACCCAATTTTGCGAAGGCCCGAGACCAAGCTGGAACGCAGCGCCAAGCGAATTGGCGGCTGGCGCAAACGCAGCCCTTACCATCGGATAGGTGACTGCACTCTCTGGTTTATTAGCAAGATCGGTGAGCTTGCTTGCGACATTCGCGGGACGCCCGAGCCACACCAGATTGCGATAGGCGTGGAGCTCTTCCCCTTTCCGGCGCAGCCCCGTCTTGGTCGCGAGCATGTTGCCTGCGTCGATCCCTATGCCGCACTCGACCTCGTTGTGCTTGAAGTGCTCGTTGATGACGAACTGCGACACAGAATTCATTGAAATGGCGCACTCGACCGCATTCACGAAGGCGTCTTGCTGGTCGAAGATGACCATCACTCGGTCACCGATAATGCCCCTGACGTGGCCCTTGTGATGCCGCGCGCACCGGGTCATGGCCCGAACAAAGGCCGAGTACAGCTTGGCAACGGTCTTTGGTTTATGGCGCAGGTTTAATTCCGTAGACCTGCGGATATCGATATATAATACGCAGGTATTGATGAGCTTGGCACCCTGCCTTTTGGTGTCCAAGTTCGGGAAGGTGATGCTGGCATCCGACGAACGCGGCACCGTGGTAGTGTTGACCACGTCAATTTCGAAGTCGGCCGCGAGGATAGCCGAAACCTCGTCAACGACACCATCACGCAAGTTGGCAATCGACATCATCTTGCTCCGCAAGCGGTCACCAACGACCACAGCGTATTTGCTGATGGGATGGCCAGTATGGCCAGCGCGGCGAGGACCAAGCCTGCACCCGCATTGAAGAACCTCAATTTGCGACGAGTGATCTTGCTGTTGACCGCAATTTGAACTGACAAATCGTCAAGGTAACTTTGTGTGGCCGACTGGTCGTCGGGCGGAAAATACCGTGTCCTAATCCGCTCTTTGTACGCGGCGGGTGCGAATGTCGCTGCGTCTCCGAAATATAGCAGCGATTTGTCCTGCTCAGGGTCGTGGTGAAAACCCGACAAAAGCGTCTTTGGAAGAAAGGAGACGATGCCAACCAATGCGCCGGACACGAACAAGGGGAGAGCAGCGGCTATGGCCCACTTCCAATTGCTAGGTAGCAAGTTCGTGCCGTTCAACAGATTTATCGATGCGAGTATCCAGGCTGAGGCGAAGGTCAGGAGCGCCGCATTCTTCGCCTCCGCGAACTTCAGAAATTCGGTAACGCGCACCAGCGTTGACGTCAGAACCCGTTCGAACGCTTCCTGTTGGTCGTTTTTGGCCATGCTGGCGCCCCCCGCCTCAGATATGCCTTAGGGTCAGCTGGCGCGGTAGGGGGTGAGCGGCGCCAGCCACAGGTATCGCTTGGTTTTGCCGAAAAAATCCGAGAGACGATCGATAAAAGAGCCGGCGCGATTTCCCCCCGTGCCGCCCCTTCCGTGAAACGTTTGGGGGCCACCTTTCGCCCGGCGCTCGGGTGCCGCTGGCGTGCTGCCGCAGGGCGTCCGTGAAGCTGGTCGGAAGGGGCATCGTCTCGCCGGCCCCGAGCTGGTAGCCGCCCGTCTTGCGGATGGACGGAACCACCTCGCCGAAGAGCCAGTCTTGGAACGGCTTGGCGTGCGGCTTATCGGAGCGTCCGATGAGTTTGTAGAGACCCTTCTCGCTAATCAGCAGGTGCTGCCGGCTGTCCCCCTCTGCCCGATATAGGGTGAACTGGTCAGCCCCGATCAGCTTCTTAAGCTGGCCCGTGTGCAGTTCCTCGTAGCCGTCCTTCATCCGCATGTGCGCCCCGAGCACCCGGCAGGCGTCCTGCGCCACGAACCACGGGCTCCCCTCAAGGGTCACGGCGCGGACGCTGTGGCTGCACTGAACGCCCTCGATCAGGGCATTGAAGTTGAAGGTCGAGGTGGTCGGCTTGTCGGTCATGATGGTTCCTTTCATCCGCCACGCTGGCGGGGTCTGGCGTGCTGTGCCTAGTTGCCGGTCATTTTTGTACGCCCGTACAGGACCAGCCCGGAGGAGCCTGAAAAAGACTTATTGACCTATCCTTGGAAGACCGATAGATAACGACCTATCCAAAAAGAACTAAGGACGGCGACCATGTTCATCCGCGCTTATCTCAGGGCATCCACCGCAGAGCAGGACGCTACGCGAGCGCGCCAGCAGGTTGAGGCATTCGCCGCAGAGCGGGGCCTCGCCATCGCCGCCACCTATGTCGAGAACGAGAGCGGGGCTTCCCTCAAGCGCCCGGAGCTGTTCCGTCTGCTAGCCGATAGCAGGCCCGGAGACGTGCTCCTCATCGAGCAGGTGGACCGCTTGTCGCGCCTGAACGCCGAGGACTGGTCCAAGCTCAAGGCAGAGCTGGCAGCCCGTCACGTTCGTGTCGTGGCGCTAGACCTGCCCACGAGCTGGGCCATGGCCGACCCGAAGGCCGACGAGTTCACCGTGCGGATGTTCGATGCCATCAACGCGATGATGCTGGACATGCTCGCCGCCATCGCCCGCAAGGACTACGAGGACCGCCGCCGCAGGCAGGCTCAAGGGCAGGCCAAGGCGAAGGCCGAGGGGAGGTATAAGGGCCGTCCGGTGAATGTAGAGCGCAACGACAACATCGCCTCCTTGCTCAGGGCTGGCATGTCGTGGGCCAGGGTGCAGGCCATCACGGGGTGCAGTCGGGGGCAGGTGGCGAAGATTGCGAAAGAGGTGGCCCAGGTATCGGCGTAGGCCGGTCGAGCCATCAGCACCACGAATCCATCAGGCCGGATCGAGTCACAAAAGTCATTGGACGGCAGGCCCGCATCTTTCCCACAACTGGATTTGACCCGCCTCTGCCTTCAGGACGACGCCTTGCCTACCCCCGCGCTGCACCGAGCCATCCAGTTCCTTGAAGCGCTGCGGGACATCGACGAGGACATGCAGCTCAAGGACGCGCTCGTCCTCCTGCGGGTTGCCAGCAAGCCCAGCATCTACCAGCGAGAGCTGCTCCAGTTCGTCCCCGTGCCCCAGTCCACAACAACCCGGATCGTGGACCGGCTTTCGGATCGCGGCGGGCTGGGGCTGATCAACTCGCGCGAGGACTTCGAGGACCGCAGGACCAAAATCCTGACGCTGACGGCGCGCGGACAGGAGGCCGTGAAGGGGCTGCTGGCGCGGCTGTAGGGCATCGGATCGATTAAGGCCCACCCTAGCAAAAGGGGGCGCGGATCGATTGCCCCCCACCCTAGGAAACAGGCACGCGGCTCCGGCCGGGTATCTTTGTTCTGCCGCATGTGGAGTTGCGCCTCCGCAGCCATCTGGCCCCTGTCGGGGGCGTCGGATCGATTTCCCCTCACCAAGACGCCGTCGATTACCCCTCACCTTCGATAAAGTAGCGCCCGTTTCCGAGCGGGTATCTTTCTTCTGGCGCACATGGAGTTGCGCCTCCCTCAACCGTCCGCTTCAGCGGCGAAACAAACGACCTCAGACATGAACCATATCGAACTCGCAGGGGACGCCTGCGGGAACCCGTTGGTGCGCGTGCAGCTCGCCAAGACGGGGTCTTCCGCCGTCCTTCATCTCACCGACTATGCCCGCGTGCTGACCACCATCGGCACCGCCTCTTGGTTCCTCGACTCGAACGGCCGAGGCAAGACCTACGTCCGCGCTTGGCACCCGGTCCTTCGTCGCAACGTGATGGTCGCCCGGATCGTCCTTGGCGTCGAGAGCGGCAACATCCGGCATCAGGATGGCGACCCGCTCAACCTGCGTCGGGGCAACCTCGTCCGCCCGAAGAGACACCGAACCATTTGAACCTGCGCCCGAGGCCGGGAGAGCCCGTCCCGGTACCCATCAGCGGACAGCCCCACGAACCCGGCTGTACCCAGCTCCAGACTCGAAAGAACGACATCGCAATGACGAACAAGACCCTGCCACCGCCATCAGGCGGAACCGACCACCGGGAAGGCAGCCCGGACTACGCGTGGACCGTGGCGCGGCTCTCCGACCGCTGGCGGGTGATCGAATGTCAACACGGCATTCAGTGGATCATCCAAAAGAGCCATCGCAAGAAGGACGGGGTCCGCTGGGAAGGCGAGCTGCACTGCCGCTCACTCGTCGGGCTGCTGCTGCACGTTGACGAACTGGCCCGACGCGAAGGCCTCGACATACCCCCGGCTGTGCGCCAGCTCCTGACCGCGTTGCCGGATTGGATCGAGACACCCCGGAGCAAGGCTGGCGGGAAGACCGGGAGGAAGGGGCTGGTGGTGGCGGCAGCCTAGCGCCCGCCTCGCGACCACTGAACGAGAGCCTTAACGCAGATCGTTCAGGAGAACCTTCAGGCTTACACCTAGGTGGTTACCTTCACTATCACTCTAACTCACAACCTACCTAACGCCTTACTGAAGCTGAACGTAAGCCTTAGATTAACATACTCATAAGCACGAACTTCCGCGTTTCAAGCGGCGGCCTGAGAATTATTTTCAACGACCAATTCAATGCATGGTCGTACCCGGCGAAGCCGGATTTGGTCTTCTCTCATCGTAGACGTGGGCCACAGCCGCTCAGTGCGCCTTCAGGTACCCATGCAGCGGACAGCCCCACGAACCCGGCTGTACCCGACTCCAGACTCCAGCAATCCGCATCCCACATCGTCAGGAGGACACCATGCCGTGCGCCGTCGCCAGCACATCCGCTCAACACGTCGTCCTCGTCGTCCGGTCAGTCGGCCAAGGCGAGTATTCCGTCGCTCGTGATGGCCAAGTCCTATCTTGGGGCCGTCGCTCCCTCAGCTCGTCGCTCGGCCTACTGCGGCTGGGAGGACTGCCGAAGGATGCCACGCTGGTGGTCTTCAACGCCGACACCGGCATCCAGAGCCAGCCATTCGCGCTCGACCAGACCGCTGCACTCCTCCGAGAGGGGCGCCTTCCCGTGCCCCAATCCAAGCGCGAGCTGGCCAGACGGCGGCGCGAGGAGAGGCTGCGAGGCCTTCAGTTCGTGCCCATCAACCCGTCATCCGCCAAGCCGACCTTGCCGCCGCTCCGCCGATGGTCCGGCGTCTGGATCGACCAGCGCGGAAAGCCAAGGTGCATTCCACGGGTGGGATGATCCCACTGATGTATTGCTATTTCAGAAGGTTAGCTGAGGAATTTGAACCCGACAAGGAGTCGTTTGGCCGCATTGGCGCGGACTCACGCCGCAGCTACTCCGAGCCCCGCAGGCGGCAACCGCCGTGCTGCTTCAGCCTTGCCTAGGACTACCGCCGCCATGGACTTCAACCTGAAATTCGGTCGCATCTTCATCGCCTACGACGCAGGCGGCTTCATCGCCGGCTGTCGGGGGCTCGCTCAAGTCGTCTGGACGCCCATGTTCGGGTGGAAGGCAGACGGGCCGAAGGCTCTGGCTACAGCGCAGACGTGAACCTCACGGCTTCCGAGCCGTCCCAGCACCCGCCTCTAGCCGACCCCCGCCAATCCCGGCTGCGTGCCGCTCTAAATCTCACCACGTCCCAGTCGGGCCTTCATCACGGAACAACTCAAAATGATCCTGCAATTCGACTCTGATTACCGCGTTGCTGACGCTATCGTTGCCCGCTGGCTGGGCATGTCTCGGGCCGCCGATATTCGGAAGACCATCGAGAGGAACCGCGACGAGCTGGAGGACTACGGTCTTCTTGAGCAGGTAGCGGCGCCGCGGGGACGGGGTGGACGGGAGCCGGCGACCTTCTTCCGGCTGAACCCGAACCAAGTTCTCATTCTGGCAGCACTGTCCAAGGCTCGCCACGCGCCGCAGGTGAGGGCTGCGCTGATCCAGAGCATGGAAGCCTCGGAAGCCTTGGAATTGCCGGAGGACGCCGAGGTGAACCCGATTTTTGCGGCACCGCAGCACCCCTAGCTGACGCCCCCGGCTGCGTGCAGCTCCAGTCCCCTTTACGGCCCCGTTCGGATCACCTCCGGGCGGGGCTTTCCTTTTGCCCATCACGAAAGACCCGACACCATGTCACTCGAACACATCCGCGCGTCCCTGACGCCCACCGACCTTGCCACCGCCAACGCGGCTTATGCCGAGGCGATGCGCGCCGTTGCGACCGAGAATGAGGCCCTGTCCAGCATCGGCCAGGACGACCCCAAGCGGCCCGCCATGTCGTCCCACATCCGCGCCGTCGAGGCTCAAGCCGAGGCTGCCTTCGAGAAGGCCGTGGCCGAGCTGATCTATGCCAAGGCCGCAGCCGCCGCCGTTGGTAGCTCCGCTTTCGACTATCTCGCCCGCTGACCCGGCAACGACATCACTCAAGGAACCCCAGACCATGACCGACTTCATTGACGGCGTTGCCGTATTCGAGGCCCGCGAGGCTGCCGTTCGCGCTTCCACCGAGGTAGTCCGCGAACCGGCCCCCCAGCGCAACGCCCTCGGGTGGTCCCCTCGCGTCAGCGTAGGACCGGACACCTCTGCCTTCACCGCCCCCGTTGACCCCGGCCCGGCAATCGACGCCTATCTCGACCGGGACAACCCCGATGTCCTCGCCACTGGTCGCAGCCAGACCGGCAACCCTCGCCATATGTCGGAGCTGACGCCCACGGACCTCGTCACCATCAACGGCACCCCGCTGGAAGTTCGGTCGGCTCTTCGGCTCGGCTACTTGGACGGCGGGCCGGGCAACTACCGGGACACGGGACTGGCCGCGAAGGAGGCGGGCAGGAGCGGGGCTCAGGAGGCGCCGAAGGCCGAGGCGAAGCCGGATTATACTGGCAACGAGACGGCCTTCGATGATCACCGTGCGGAGAACCTGCTGGGCAGCATCGTGGGTGGCACCCATGCCGGCGCCCAGATCAGGGCCATGGTCGATGTCATTGGCAAGGGCGAGGTCTCGGCTGACACCATCCGGGCCATGGCGGACACCACCGGGGTCAGCCCACAGCAGCTTCAGGCAGACCTCGCGCAGGTTCAGGACGCTTTTGCGGGACAGGCTGTTAAGGCCCTCCGTGCGGGTGGCGTGACCGACGCCGACGCCTTCGTGGCATGGGCAGAGCAGCACCATCGCGGCGAGTTCAGGGACGCTATGAGCCAGCATGTGATGGACCGGAACCCGAAGGCCTATGCCAAGCTGGTCGGCAAGTATCTCGCCAGCGGTGACGGCTCGATACCTGACGACATCATGGAAGCGACCTCCAGCTCGGGCGTCCGCGTCCGCAAGGTGGACGGTCAGGTCGTCCTCGATCTGCCCGGCATCGGCACGATGTCCTATGCGGCGGCAGTTCGGCAGGGCGTCGTTCGGCTCTCGCGCGGCTGACCCATCAAGGGTCTGTATCCGATACGGCCCCCTCCGCATCACCTTCAGCAGGCCCTCGGGAGACACCTCTCGGGGGCCTTTCTCATTTGATGGACCCAGATCATGCAACTTCATATCGCCGTGCATCCCACCGGAGAGCTGCGCACGGTCAGCATCACGTCCGCCGACTATGACGCCCTGCTGGCCTTAGGCTACCCCGACGCCACGCACTGGCGCATCGGCAACGCGACCGGGCGGGTCAACATCACCTGCCCATTTACCGGGGAGCACTTCCCTGTTGTGCTGCTGCTGAAGCGGCTTGGCGACGGTGAGATGATCGAGCTGGCGGACGGCGACCCGCTCAACCTGTTTCGGGAGAACCTGCGGCTGGTCTCGGGGACCACTAACGGCACCGTGCGGAACGCTAAGCGCAGCTGGCGCCTCGCATTCGCGGCCCTGTCCTTGTCGGATATAGCGCCTAGTATTGCGGCCTACTATTCGGCAACGCCTCGACCTGTGCTCCTCTGGTTGCTCCGCCACGACGGGATAGCTACGGTTCCGCCGGGGATTGGGGCATCGCATCGCGATCATGGACATTGAGCATTTCATTGCCCGCTGGACCGCCGGTGCGGGTGGGCAGGAGCGGGCGAACTATGCCCTCTTCCTGACCGAGTTGTGCAGCGTCATCGGCGTCCCGTCTCCCGACCCGGCCGGACATGCAACCGAACTCAACGCCTATGTCTTCGAGCGGGCCGTGACCTTCCGCGAGCCGGACGGCTCCACGGCGCGGGGGCGCATCGACCTGTACAAGCGCGGCTGCTTCGTGCTGGAGGCCAAGCAGAGCCGGCTGGAGGGCGGTGCCAAGGAGTTGATGCCTGCGCAGGGCGACCTCCTGCCAGAAGCTCCTGCCTCTCCCAGCCCGCGCGGACGCCGGGGGACCGGCCGCTCATGGGACATCATGATGCAGAACGCCCGGCGCCAGGCGGAGAACTATGCCAAGGCCCTGCCACCAGCGGAAGGTTGGCCGCCCTTCCTGATCGTCTGTGATGTCGGGAATAGCCTCGAATGCTACGCGGACTTCTCCGGGCAGGGGAAGAACTATGCGCAATTCCCGGACCGGCAGGGCTTCCGCGTCACCATGGAGGATTTGCGCAACCCTGCCATCCGCGAACGACTGAAGCTGATCTGGACCGCCCCTCACAGCCTCGATCCGACCAAACGCTCAGCCAAGGTCACGCGCGACATCGCGGTCCGTCTCGCCGCAGTCTCGAAGTTCCTCGAAGAGCGCCGGGTTGCCGATGGCCGCGCCGTTCATGCCCCGGAACAGATTGCGCTCTTCCTCATGCGCTGCCTGTTCACGATGTTCGCCGAAGACGTAGAGCTGATCCCGAAGGATAGCTTCAAGACCATCCTGACGCGGTGCCGGGACAATCCCGACCTCTTCCCCCGCTTGGTCGGGCAGCTCTGGGAAGCCATGGACACGGGCGGCTTCGCGTTTGCTATCGAGGCCACCGTGAAACGGTTCAACGGCTACCTTTTCAAGGACCGGACGGTGCTGCCCCTGCCCAAGGAGGAAATCGGCGAGTTGCTGGAGGCGGCGAAGGCGAACTGGCGCGAGGTCGAACCGGCCATCTTCGGCGCCTTGCTGGAGCAGGCACTGGATCCAGCCGAGCGCCGCAAGCTCGGGGCGCACTACACCCCGCGCGTCTATGTCGAGCGGCTGGTGGTGGCGACGCTTATGGAGCCACTGCGGGAGGAATGGGACCACGTCCGTGCCACGGCCGAGCGCCTGAACGCGGCCGGCAACGCCAAGGGGGCGCTCGCCGAGGTGCAGAAGTTCCACGGCCGGCTCTGCGAGACGCGCGTGATGGACCCGGCCTGCGGCACTGGCAACTTCCTGTACGTCGCCATGGAGATGATGAAGCGGCTCGAAGGCGAGGTGCTCGAGGCCGTGGCGGACCTCGGCGGGCAAGAGACCTTGATGCTCGAAGGTCACACCATCGACCCGCACCAGTTCCTCGGCATGGAGGTGAACCCGAGGGCAGCGGCCATCGCCGAGTTGGTGGTCTGGATCGGCTTCTTGCAATGGCACTTCCGCACCAAGGGCGCAGCGCCGGCTGAGCCCATCCTGAAGGACTTCCGCACCATCAAGGCGATGGACGCCGTGGTGGCCCATGACGGCAAGGAACTGGTAGTCGATGCCAGCGGCAAGCCTGAGACACGCACCGACGCGGAGGGCAATCGCGTTGAGGTTTACAGCTACCGGAACCCGCGCCGCCCGGCTTGGCCGGAGGCGGACTACATCGTCGGGAACCCGCCCTTCGTCGGCGGCAAGGACATCCGTGGACGGATGGGCGAAGGCTATGCCCGCGCGCTGTGGGACGCGCATCCGCACATCAACGAAAGCGCCGACTTCGTCATGTACTGGTGGGACCGGGCAGCGGAGCTGCTGACCCGCAAGGGTTCACGGCTCAGGCGCTGCGGCTTCGTCACCACCAATTCAATCACGCAGGAGTTCTCTCGTCGTGTCATGGCGGCACGGCTGAAGGCGAAGAAACCCGTCTCACTCCTCATGGCCATCTCGGACCATCCGTGGACCAAGGCGACCAAGGACGCCGCTGCGGTCCGCATCGCCATGACTGTGGCTGCGGCCGGGAAGCATGATGGCGTCTTACGGGAGGTCACGCGCGAGGCCGACCTTGGCAGTGACACGCCGGTTGTCGAGTTCGCTGAACAGGGGGGGACCATCAATCCCGACCTGACGGTCGGCGCGGATGTGACGGACGCGAGCCCGCTCCGGGCGAATGACTATGTCTGCTCGCCTGGAGTGAAGCTACACGGCTCGGGCTTCATCGTCACGCCGCAAGAGGCTGCTGCTCTGGGGCTCGGCAAGCGGTCGGGGCTGGAGCAGCACATCCGGCACTATCGCAACGGCCGCGACCTCACCAGCCGGCCTCGTGGTGTGATGGTCATTGACCTTTTCGGCTTGTCGGCAGAAGAGGCCCGTGCCCGCTTCCCGGAGGTCTACCAGCATGTTCTCGCGAAAGTGAAACCGGAACGCGACAAGAACAACCGCGCTTACAGGAAAGAGCAGTGGTGGCTATTTGGCGAAAACAACCCGCAGTTCCGCCGATGCCTTGCGCCTCTCGGTCGCTACGTTGCCACCGTCGAGACGGCTAAGCACCGGGTTTTCCAGTTCCTCGACGCCTCCATCCTTCCCGACAACATGCTCGTCTGCATGGGGTTCGATGACGCTTGGCACCTCGGCGTCCTGTCGTCGCGGGTTCATGTTGTCTGGGCCTTGCGTGCCGGTGGTTGGCTCGGTGTCGGCAACGATCCGCGTTATTCGAAGTCGCGTGTTTTCGATCCCTTTCCCTTCCCGGACGCCCCCGCTGCGCTACAGGAGGACATCCGCGCCGTGGCGGAGGAGCTGGACGCCCATCGCAAGACTAGGCAGGCGGAGCACCCGCATCTGACGCTGACCCAGATGTACAACGTCCTCGAAAAGATGCGGGTAGGCACATCGCTCGATGCCGATGACGAGCGCGTCAACGCCGAAGGGCTCGTGCTGATACTGAAGGAGACGCATGACCGGCTCGATACTCTCGTCTTCGGGGCCTATGGCTGGCCTGCCGATCTGTCGGATGAGGACGTGATTGGCCGCCTCGTCACGCTCAACAAGGCGCGGGCGGCGGAGGAGGGACGCGGCATCGTCCGCTGGCTCCGTCCGGCTTACCAGAAAGCTCGCGCTGGCATCGCCGAGGAAGCCGCGCCGCAGCTTGCGGAGGCGCAGGGCGAGATGCTGCTGGTGGCGGACGCCGGAGCGGAGCAGAAGCCCAGCTTCCCGAGCGACGAAGTCGCCCGGACCGCGGCGGTGATGGCCGCCCTCGCGAGCACCCAGGGCACGGTGGAAGCGAGCGCCGTGGCGGCCGGGTTCCGGCAGGGCAAGCGCATCGAGCCGCACGTCCGCGCGACGCTCACCTCTCTGGTGCGCATGGGCTTCGCCTCGTCTCGGGATGGGCATAGCTACCAGTTGCGCCGGGCGGCTTGAAGCGGCCGCCCTGTCGCGGGACAACTCGCTTTCACAGCGGGACGTCACGAATCTCGCGCGGGCGGTCCCGTGGGGCAACTGGGTGTCGTTCATCCACCTGATGAACACGATGGCGCGAGAGCTGCCTGAGTACGATAAGCGACCACGCCGAGAGGTGCCCGAGCGGGCGTTCTTAGGTGAACCTCAGGGGGAGACTTCGGGCAACCGGGGCCTCCCCTGTTTTTTGGCATTGCTCGGAGTGTCTAGTCAATCAGGCTTCCTTCAGCGCGCCGTGGTAGGCCACGACCAGAAATACAAGCGCGCCGTGGATGATACTGAACCGAAGAAATTGACCGTCCTCTTCGTACATCTTTATCAATTTCGCCTCGTCATACTCTTGAATATAACAAAGCGATTTCAAGAGCTGGGTCTTGTCCTTGCGCGCCTTGATGACCTCAATAAGCGACTTCTGCACT